>CAZLWV010000021.1:0-54364 GCA_964563135.1 uncultured Planctomycetaceae bacterium | reverse complement strand
GCACGGCCGGTGGTTTCGGCGTCAGCGAGGAGAATGGGTGGTTCCTCAAAGGCTTCATGCTCAGCCGGGGTGCCGAGTAGGTTGCCATGAGTTATTTTCAGGACAAAGTCGTCCTGGTCACCGGTAGTTCCAGCGGCCTGGGGCGCGTCATTGCCCAGGAGTTTGCCGACGCCGGCGCCAAGGTCGTCATCGTGGGGCTCGAACCGGCCGACGTCGACCGTGTGACCGGCGAAATGAGGTCGGCCGGCCACGACGTGCTGGGCTTGGCCGCAAATGTCACCCGCCAGCCGGATGTCGACTCGCTGTTCGAGAAGGCCACTGCACACTACGGCCGTCTCGACGTGCTCGTCAACAACGCTGGCCGTTCCATGCGGGGCAAGGTGCTCGATACCACGCCGGAGCAGTTCCGCGACCTGATCGAGCTCAATCTCATTGCCACCGTGCGCTGCACCCGGGCGGCGGTGCCCCACTTGCTGCCCCATCGCGGGCACGTCGTCAACATTGGCTCCCTGGCCGCCAAGTCGGCCTCGCGTTGGGTTGGCGCCTACCCGGCCAGCAAGCACGCCGTGGCGGCCTACTCCCAGCAACTTCGCCTGGAACTCGGGCCCGAAGGCCTGCATGTGCTCCTGGTGTGCCCGGGACCGATCGCCAGAGACGACCCGCGCCTCTATCCGCTCGAAGGCCTGGAAGGCGTTCCCGATCGGGCACGTGCCCCAGGCGCCGGCGTCAAAGTGGGACGGATTCCTCCGCAGCGGCTCACGCGGGCAATTCTTCGGGCCTGCGAGAAACGACGGCCCGAAATTGTCATGCCCGCCCAGGCTCGCATCCTCTTTGCCATCGCCCAGTTGTGCCCTTCACTCGGCGACTGGATCGTCCTGCGAAAGACGTGAGCCGATCTCCAGCCGGACGTCAAACGGCGGTGCCCCGCCTGCTTCGTCGCTCGCCTCTCCGCTGGCGATGCTCAGCACCAGCAGATTCCTCGCCTCCAGGGCGCTCGTCACATCGTAGGCCGCCGGCGCCGGACCCAGCGTCCGATCGTTCAGCATCACGATCGCCTCGGCCGTCTCCGATTGCACAACAAGCCGGACGAACTGCTGGTTCGAGAGATTCGTGGGGCGTCCGAAGGCCCTGCGCCATAGGAGCCAATGCTCCTGACGCTCCAGTCGCCACGGGGCTCGCAGCCGGATTGTGTGGATCCCCATCGACCGCACGCCTCATTGGCCGAGGGCCTGACGATTCCAGGCGATGACCTCCTGGATCACATCGTCCAACGTGTGTTTTGCCTGGTAGTCGATCGTTGCACGCAGCTTGTCCAGACATGGAATCCGGCTTCGGCAGTCCTCGAAATTCGCCGAATAGGCCTCCTCGTAGCTCTGGAACTGAACCGTGAGCGATCGATCCACAGCCGCTATCACCCGGTAGGCCAGGTCAAGGATTGATATCGGGACGTCGCTGCCGATGTTGAACACATTCCCCACGGCCGCCGGCGTCTGCATGAGCGTCGTGGTGGCGTAGATCACGTCGCTCACATGGGCGAAACACCGCACCTGCCCGCCGTCGTCGTGCACGGTCAGCGGCTTTCCTGCAAGGGCCGCTTCGACGAACCGGGGCAGTACCATCCCGTAGGCGCCCGACTGACGAGGTCCCACCACGTTGAAGAATCGTCCCACCACCACCGGAAGTCCTCTCTCGCTCCAGTAGGCCAGGGCCAGGAATTCGTCGATCGCTTTCGAAACCCCGTAGGACCACCTCGGCCGAATGGTCGGCCCGAAAACCAAATCGTCGTTTTCTTCGTAAAGGTCCTTCGGATTCTTCCCGTAAACCTCGCTCGTGCTCGAAAGGAACAGCTTCACCTCGTGGCCATCCTCGTGGAGGCGTCCCAGTTCGTCGAGCACGATCTCGGTCGGATACACATTGGCCTCGATCGTGTGGATGGGCGAACTGGCGATGAGCTGAACTCCAACCGCCGCCGCCAGGTGATACACCTCGTCCGCATCCAGCAGCCGCCGCCGAACCAACTCCCGGTCCGCCGCGGTTCCCTTCGTATACTTCAGATTGGGGTGCTTGATGACCGCCGAGAGGTTCTTGACCGTGCCGGTCGATTCGTCATCAATCACCGACACTCGGTGTCCCTGGCTCAGCAGGTACTCGACCAGGAGGCTGCCAATAAAACCGGCACCGCCGGTGACAACACAGTGTTTCACAGAGGGACTCCAGGATGAGGACGCGATGAATTCCCTCAACAGGGGTAGAAGTCAAACTCCATTATTGTTCCCCTCCGGCGAATTTCCAATGGGATAACGCTCGATTCAACATCCAGTAAGGCACGCAACACCAAACCGCGTGAAATGACGGGAAAGGTCGGCAGGCACAGTAACAACCGCCCCCTCCCAGGAGCGACAGAACGTCTGGGATCAACTTTCCAGTTCGGCCCACATTGCCCACATTCCGACCCAGAGCCCCGTTTCTTCCGATGCCTGAATGGAGGCCAAACCGCAAGCCAATCGCTCCACCCCGCACACTGATTCCGCTATCATGGAGGGACGGCGGTCGCCAGCCGGCCCCCCGCAGCCTCCGTAGGTTCTTCCCGCAAACCCCTCGGATAAGGGACAGTGCGAGACTTCCTGCAGGATCGCGGGTTGGCACCTTTGGGCTGCGACAGCGCCCACATCAAGTTCTACGCCAAGGAGTCGGCCACATGATTTCTGGTGGGACGCACTCAAGAGGTTCTCGGATCAGTCAATGGCGCCGCAGTCTCTGCTGGTTCTTGCCAGCGTGGATCCTGATTGCGGTTCTGGCGGGGTACTCCTTGGGGCAGCAGGCGGACCAGGCTGCGACCCGCCAGTATGCGGCGGCAGTCGGGCTGCAGAGAATCGAGTCGTTCGAGGAGGCCGCCGATGCCTGGACGACCTTCCTCCGGGATTTCCCGCAAGACGCACGGGCGCTCCACGCCCGCTACTATCTGGGGGTTTGCCGGTATCAGCAAGGCAAACAGGCCGAGGCTGCAGAGGCCCTCGGCGGTGTGATTTCCGCCCAGCAGAGCGGCCAGTTCGAGCTCCTCGACTCGGCCTACCTGTTCCTGGGAGTGAGCCAATTTGGCATGGCGTCGGGCAAACCCGACGCGTATCGGCAGGCGGAGGCCACCTTCAAGATCCTCGCTGAAAAATTTCCCCAGGGCAAGCATCATCCCGACGCCTTGTTCTATCAGGCCGAGTGTGCCTACATGCTGGGGGAAAAAGAACGGGCCGAACAGCTCTACCAGAAATCTGCCCAGACCTACCCCGACCATAAGCTGGCCCCCGATGTTCTCTACGCGCTGGGAGTCACCCAGGAGGAACTCGGCAAGCAGGCCGAGGCCGGCAAAACCTACGATCAGTTTCTGGCCAAATACCGCAGCCACGCCCTGACCGGCGAGGTCTTTTTGCGACGCGGCGGTACGCTGATGGCCCTCGATCAGGCGAAGGACGCAATCGGCTACTTCGCCGAAGCGGCGGCAATCGAAGGGTTTGCCATGGCCGACCTGGCCACCTTCCGGCAGGCAGAGGCCTTTGCCAAGACCGGCCAGCACGTTCGTGCGGCCGACCTGTACGCCACCGTTCGCAGTCGCTTTCCCAAGTCGGAGCACGCAACCGGCGCCACCTTGGCCGCGGGCAAGTGCTACTACCTGGCCGACCGTTTTGACCAGGCCCTCGTCGTCCTCGCCGACCTGCTCGGCCTTGGCGGCGAGGTGGCTGCCGAGGCGGCTCACTGGACGAGCAGAAGTCTTCTTCGTCTCCACCGTCCGGCCGAGGCCCTGCAGATGGCCGAAGGGGCCGCGAAAGCCTCGCAGGGCTCTTCGTTCACCGCCGCACTCCTCCTCGATCAGGCCGACGCCCTCTACGAGATCCCCGACCGCAAGGCCGAAGCCGTGGCCCGCTACGCCGCCGTGGCGGAGACCTTCCCCAAGGACGAATTGGTACCGCAGGCCCTGTACATGGCGGCCTTTGCCGCCCTCGAACTGGGCCGAAACGACGACGCCTGGAAGTATGCCTCGGCGTTTCTGGCCGCCTATGCCAAACACGAGCGGACCCCCGACGTCCTTCAGGTCGCCGCCGAGGCCCAACTCCAACGCAAGGAACTCGCCGAAGCCGAGAAGCTCTATCGCCGCCTTCTGGCGGAATATCCGGATCATCCCGACGCACAGCTCTGGCGGGTTCGCTGCGCCGTGAGCCTGCAACTTCAGCAGAAACATGCCGATGCCATCGGCCTGATCACCCCGGCCTTGACCGAAATCCGTGATCCTCAGGTTCTGGCCGAAGCCAACCACGTGGTCGGCCGCAGCCTCCTCGAATCGGGACAGTCCCAAAAGGCAACGCCCTATCTCGAATCCGCCCTGTCCCTCCCTACACCGTGGCGCCGGGCGGATGAAACGTGCCTCGCCCTGGCCGAAAGCTATTGCGCTGACAAGCAGTTCGACAAGGCCGTTGAGACCCTCGGCCGTCTCATCCGCGACTTTCCCCAGAGCTCGCTGCTCGACAGGGCTCACTACAGCCTTGGCCAGTACCAGTCGACCCGAAACGACTTTGTGGCGGCGGAGAAGGCCTATTCGGATCTCGTTCAGCGCTGGCCGGCAAGCCCGTTGGCGCCCCATGCGTTACATGAACTCAGTTGCGCCCAGCTAGGGCGCAACGATCTGGCAGCCGCGGAAAAGACGTTGACGGCGATGCTCGACAAATACCCGCAGCACGAGGTGGCAATCCGCGCCCGTTATGCCCGCGGGCTGGCCCGCCAGCAGATGAAGAACTACGCACCGGCCATCGAGGACCTCCAGGCGGTGCTGGCCGGCAAGCCGCTGGCGGATCTGCAGGCCGACGCCAGCTATGTGCTCGGCCTCTGCCAGCTCGGCCTGCAACAGAACGCCGCTGCCGCCACTACCCTCTCCAAGCTGCTCGAGACGGCGCCCGCCTATGCGGGGGCGGACAGCGCTCGCTACCAGCTCGCCTGGGCCTTGTTGCTCGACAACCGGCGGCAGCAGGCGGTGACAGAGTTTGCACGGCTGGCCAAGGACTCGCCCAAGAGCCCTCTGGCGGCCGAAGCCCAGCACCACATCGGCGAGTTCTTCTACGACCAGCGTGATTACGACAAGGCGGCCGTTGCCTACTACGATGCCATGGAAGCGGCCGGCCAGACGCCGCTGGGCGAGAAGGCCGCCCACAAGCTCGCCTGGTCCTACTACGACAAACAAGACTTCCCGGACGCGATCCAGACATTCGACTACCAGATCAAGACGTTTCCCGAAGGCCCCCTCAAGGCCGACGCCCTGTTCATGATGGCCGAGGCGCTCTTCGAACAGGAGAAGTACGCCGAAGCCCTCAAGGCCTATGGCGACGTGGCTGGTCTGGCCAACCACGACTTTCAGACCCTGGTCTTTCTCCATGCCGGAGAGGCGGCCGGACAGCTCAAACAATGGGAAGAAAGTCTCAAATGGCTCGCCAAGGGCTCCGAACAACTGGCAGACTCGAAGTACCTTCCCCAGATCCTGTGCGAACAGGGATGGGCCCTGCAGAACCTCGGCCGGACCGACGAGGCCCTGAAGCTCTATGAGCAGGTCATTGCCAAGACGGGCACGGAAACCGCCGCCAAGGCCCAGTTCATGATCGGCGAGATCCAGTTCGCCGCCAAGCAGCATCCCGAGGCCGTTAAGAGCTTCTTCAAGGTCATCTATGGCTACAGCGTGCCCCGCTGGCAGTCGGAGGCAAGCTACGAAGCGGCACGCTGCTTCGAGGTGCTGGGAAAGCCCGCCCAGGCCATCAAGATGTATGAGGAACTGATCGCCAAATTCCCCGACGCTGAAACTACCACTACCGCCAGGCAGCGCCTGGCCGAACTCAAGAAGTAACCGTGCATCGAGGGTGCCACAGTTGGCTTGCCGAACTTCTCGCACGGCTGGGCAAGCCGGCAGCGGCGTCCGATCCGCCACACGACGCCTGGCAGAGAACCAGGATAGCAGGCGCCCCCATTGCGGCCGCCCGGCGGCCGTTCCGATCCCCGATTCCTGATGTCCCCCGATTTGCGGCCAAAAAACAATGAACCGAACCTTTCTGCAAGCGGTCCGACTGGCGTGCTACGCACTGCTGGTCGCTTGCCTGGCGTCTATTTCGGCCATTCGGGCCCAGGAACAACCTCCCGACAGTGGCCCGAGCGCCGCCGAGCCGGCGGCCAAAGCGCAGCCAGGGCAGGACGGCGTCGAGCCGGGTCCCCTCTCGGGCGATGCCGATGCCCTGGCAGAGGCCGCACTTGCCAGCCCGGAACCTGGTGAGGAGCCTCTCTCCGATGAGGCCCTTGCCGCTGCGGCGGCTGCGCCGCGAATGGACCTCTGGGAATTGACGATCCGCGGCGGCGTGCTCATGATTCCCATCGCCGGCTTCTCGCTCATCGTCGTCACCTTTGGATTGGAGCGGATGATCGCGCTGCGCCGCCGCAGGGTCCTCCCGCCGGTGTTCTTCGACGGGCTGGATCGTCTTGCCGCCCAGAAAGGCGGACTCGACCCTCGCAGGGCCTATGCCCTCTGCCGAAAACACCCTTGCGCTTCCTCGCGGGTGATCCTCGACATGCTCCTGCGCCTCGGACGCCCTCACGGCGAGGTCGAGAAAGCGCTTCGTGACGCCTGTGACCGAGAGGCCGGACGCCTCTACGCCAACGTTCGCTGGTTGTCGCTGGCGGCCGGTGTCGCGCCGCTCCTCGGACTCCTGGGAACAGTGCAGGGAATGATCCAGGCCTTCTTCGTCACCGCCAACCTTCCGCCCGGCGCTAACCGCGCCGACTACTTGGCCGAAGGGATTTACGTGGCCCTGGTCACCACCTTTGCCGGCCTGTCGGTCGCCATTCCGGCCGCCGTCCTGGCTCACATGTTTGAAGGCCGGATCCAGCGGCTGTTTCGTGACCTGGACGAATACCTGGCCAAATTGCTCCCCCACCTGGAACGCTTCGAAGGTCGTCTGCGGGCGAACCACGAGAACCTCGATCTCTCCGAGTTTCCTCGCAACCCCATCCCCCGCGATACGAGCGAGGCCCGCCGTGTTGCCGAACAGGCCACCCGAGTCAGACCGTCCGAGCAGAAGTAGATGCCATGGCTGTCAACATGAAGAAGGGCGAAGCCCTGTCGACCTTGACCATGACGCCGTTGATCGACGTCGTGTTCCTGCTGCTGATCTTCTTCCTGGTGGGAACGAAGCTCGCCGAGGAAGAACGCGAGATGGATATCCTTCTGCCCGACGCCAGCGAGGCTCAGCCCCGCACAAGCAAACCCCGCGAAACGACCGTCAATATCGACCAGGAGGGACGCTACTTCGTCTCCGGTCGCGAACTTGCCTTGGCGGAACTCGAAAAGGCCCTGAAGATAGTCCGCGTCAACAATCCCGGCCGCGCCTCCGTGATCCTCCGTGCCGACCGCCGCTGCCGCGTCGAGTACCTCGTTGCCGCCATGAACGCCTGTAACAAGGCCAAGATCCACGACTACAAGATAACCACCCGCGACGAAAGCGGTTGATTCCGCGCCGCCACTTCCTGCCCCCATAGCCCGTACCCTCGAGTCCTACTTGCCTTGAGCACCGCCAAGAGCAGAATCCGAATCGACAGCTCGCCCGACTTCGACGAGCCGCTTTGGCCGATCAATCTCGGGATCCTGGTCATCGCCGCTGCCGCTGCCGGTTTCGTGGGCGTTACCAGCACGTTTCCCGATCCGAACCAGCTGGATCTTGGCGATCCGGCCGTCGTCCAGACGGGCTGGGGCCGCTTGGTGGCCGTGATCCTTACGGCCCTGGCCGCCGTGCTGGCCGTGTTCGGCCTTCAGCGTTGGGTCGCCAGACGAGTCCTCTTCTGCCTCCTGGTGGGGCTGATCACGCATCTGTGGCTCGGACTGTACCTTCACGAACAGTACCTGGAGGTCGTGAGCCTGTCGCCCCAGGAGCAGCGTGCTCTCCTGGCAGAAGACGTCGAACTGACCACTGTCCCGGACTATGATCAGTGGCACATCGCACCCACGAGCGAGCCGCAGAGTTTCGAAAAACCTGTCGAGCCGGAGCCGCCCCGGGAAAGCCAGCCGCTTGAGGTGGAGAAGAAGGCCGCGGAGCACGAGGTCGTCGCCGAGCAACCAAACCCCGTTCCGCAGACACTCCCCAACAGCCCTCCCGTTCCCCTCCAGATGGATCGGGCGGAAAGCTCCGTTCCCCTCCTGGCAGATCGCGTGGCCGGCATCAAACTCAGCCGCCAGACGACGCCCGATCGCCCGGAGCCGAACGAACCGATCCCGCAGCCGGCGGCCCCCAAAACGGCCGACGCTCCCGTGCCGGCACTGGCCGCCGAGTCGGCCCGCACCCAGAGACGGGTCGAGCAGGCACCGGCGCCTGAACCTACCCGTCGGGCCGTCGATGTGCCCACCAGCCTGCTCCGGTCCCAGCTTGATCGCCAGTCGCAGGAGATGGTGCCTCAGCTCTCGTTCTCCGCCCCCCAGCCCGGTCCCCGGCAGGCTCAAGCCCCCCTGTCCGAGATGGATCCGGCGGCCATGCCCTCGGTGCCGACCACAGAAACGGCTGCCCTTCCTGATCGGCGGGCCGATCAGATGGCGTCGTCGGTTTCACGCAGCGCCCCGCCGACGGGCGCGCCGGCGCCCGTCGCCGCTTCCTCGGCCACGACTCTGGCGACGCCCGGCGCGCTGGTCCCCCAGAGCCGGCGTTCGGATGCTCTACCCCGTCCCGCCGATCTTGCCCTGCCCGGCCATCCCTTGACCAGGTCGGCACTTACAGAACCGGCAGTCTCGACGCCGGTGCCGGCCGTCGAACCGAGCCCCACCACTTCGGACCAGCCGGCTGGCACCATCCAGGCCAGTGCGGCCAGCCGCGCCGCCCGGCGAGCCGATAGACCGGCAGCAACCGGCAGCGGATCCGGTGGGGCGGCTGGCCAGGTAGCGGCGCTCGCCCACAGCCAGGCGAGCGCCCGGATCGGTCCGCCAAAGATCGACACCGGCCCTCGCCCCGGCCTTGAGCCTGGTGGAGCCGGCAATCCTCTTTCCCGGTCAACTCGCGCCCTGCCGGTCACTCCCGCCGACCTGCCGCCCGCCGACCAGACGGCCTCGACGGGAACCGGTGCGGCGGCCACTCCCGACATGAAACTCGACGCCTCGGTGGCCGGACCCACCCGCCGCATCACGGGAACCACCACCGATCTGGCGATTGGGCGGGTCTCGCTTGATCCATCGTCGGGAACCATGTGGGGCGAACCTGCCCCGCCGGTCCCGCTGCGCCGCTCGGCGCCGGCCAATTCAACCTCCCCCTCCGCCACCAACGGCGGCGGAGGTCGCGAACCGCTGGCCCGATCAGCCTTCGTAGCCGATGCGGCCAGCGCAAGCCCCGGCGACCTGATGCCCGCAGCGCCCGGCAACGACTCCTCGGCAGCCAGTGCCGGCTCCGGCTCACTGGCCGGCGGCTTACCAGCCGGCGGCTC
Source organism: uncultured Planctomycetaceae bacterium (assembly GCA_964563135.1). Classification (GTDB taxonomy): domain Bacteria; phylum Planctomycetota; class Planctomycetia; order Pirellulales; family Thermoguttaceae; genus JAAYAY01. The sequence goes on along the minus strand of CAZLWV010000021.1, from coordinate 44,884 downwards.
GGAGCTTCTGGATACCGCCTCCGCGGCTGGTGTGGCACCGTCTGGCATGGTAGTGGCCGATGCGTCAACGGTCCCAGTTCGCATGGAATCGCTCGGTGCCGGCCAGGGGCAACTAGCCCAAGGCGAACCGGGGGGCGGTTCGCCGGCGGCCATGGCCGGCCTGGCACCGGATGCCGGCGCTGCCGTCGCGCCCCGCAAAGGCGGCGAGAGCCAGCCCTCGGAGAATGTACTCGCCGGCGGAGCTTCCCCGACCATGCCCAGGCGAAGCCTGGGACCCTTCGGCGGCCTGTCGATCGACATGCCTCCTCAGGTGGAAACCCCTGGCGCCGGGCCGAGCCGTGATCCAGTTGAGCACCCCAGTGCCGGGCCCGCCGGCAGTCAGACCGAGCGAATCCAGGCCGGGCCCGCCGTGCCCATCCGCGAGGCTCCCGGCTCAGGCGGCCTGAGCGACATTCCGTCACCTGAACTGGGCATTCCCGGCCGGCACGCCCGCCCCGAAAGCGTTGTCGCCCATTCTTCGCCGGGCCGGTTTCTCCTCGACCGCGCGGCTGGCCGGCCACCGCTCGACGCCTCCCTCATGAAGCCTCCCGCTGCGGCTTTCAAACAGCGTTTTCCTGGCCAACGCAATGAGACTGCCCAGAAACACGGTGCCACCGAGAGTTCTGATCGCGCCGTCGAGCAGGGACTCTATTTCCTCGCCCGTTGCCAGTTTCCCGACGGGCGCTGGGCCCTCGACCGGCTGCCCCCCGGCGTCGTCGAGCCTTCCCTCAATGCCGGCCTCGGCGAGATGAACTCCGACACTGCCGCCACCGGGCTTGCCCTCCTCGCTTTTCTGGGCAAGGGCTACACCCATGTCGACGATAAGTATCGCAACCAGGTCGGAGCGGCCCTGCGCTGGCTGGTCTCCAACCAGCAGGAAGACGGCAGCCTGTTCAACAACCAGTCCGACCAGACCCTCTACGCCCAGTTCTATGCCCACGGAATCGCCTCGATCGCCCTCGGTGAAGCCTACGGCATGACCTGGGACGAAGACCTTCTGGCCCCGCTCCAACGGGCGATCGGCTTCACCTTGAGCGCCCAGCATCCCCAGCGGGGTGGTTGGCGTTATCGGCCGCAGCAGGAAACCGACACCTCGGTTTCCGGCTGGCACCTGATGGCCCTGAAGAGCGCCCAGATGGCAGGCCTTGAAATCCCCACCGAATCGCTTGCCCGCGTATCCGCTTGGCTCGACCTTGCCCAGGGGCAGGACGGTTCCCGTTACCGCTACAATCCTTATGCGCTCGACAACCCCTCGCAACGTCAGGGACGCGTGCCCAGCCTGGCCATGACAGCCGAAGGCCTCCTCATGCGCATGTACCTCGGCCGCGACCGCGGCCATCCTGAGATGATCTCGGGGGCCAACTACCTCAGGGAGAATTTCCCTGGCCAATCGGGCACCCCCGGCGATGTCTATTACCTCTACTACGCCACCCAGGTCATGTTTCAGATGCAGGGCGACTACTGGCCGACCTGGAATGAAAAGCTTCGCCCCAGGCTAGAATCGACGCAGGTCCAGAAGGGCCAACTGATCGGAAGCTGGAGTCCTATCGAGCCCACTCGCGACCGCTGGGGCCATGCCGGCGGCCGCCTCTACGTCACCGCCATGAACCTCCTTATGCTGGAAGTCTATTACCGCCACATGCCCCTCTTCCGCGAACTCGGCGGGTGAGCACCGGCGAGGCAAGATGTCCGTCTTTCTGACTACAGCCCTCGTTCTCCGCACCACGGGTCAGGTTACTTCCTGGACAACGAAAGGCTCGCGGTAGCCCGCGCGGCGCAGAAAGCGGTTGGCCTCGTCCGCCTCCGGGCCGGTGAATCGTTCGGAATCAGGATCAAAGGTGAGCGTGGGGCTGACGGTGAGCAGGGAACGGCAGGACTCGATGCCCAAGTCATCGAGATGGCCGAGCATGCGGTTGATCGTCCCCTTGAGTGCTGGCTCCGACTCGCTGAGGGCCCGGTCCAGCCGGTTCTGGCCGGGAGAGCCGAGGAGATAGGAGATGTTGGCCTGCAAGGCAAGTCCGCAGGTGGTGTGGCCGGTCGAGAGAGGGCAGGTCAGCTTCTCGGGGGATCCGCTACGGACGGCATCGATGAAGTTGACCGGGTGCAGCTTGCCTTCTTTCTCCACCTCCCGCTCGACCGTCTTGCCGTCGCGATCGCGCACCTCCACATGGTTGCCGCCGAGGATCGTGGCATTTTCGCACTCGACAATGAACCCGTGCTGAAGGCCCTGATACTCTCCTGCCGTACGTGCGCCGGGCTTCGCAGCCAGATTGTGGACCTCGGCGATCAGGGGAGCCGGCTGATAGTCAAAATAGGCCACCATCGTGTTCGGTGTTTCGCCGGCGTCGTTCCAGTACAGGCGGCCCCCAATTGCCGTCACGGACGGCGCCAGCTTCTCCTGCCCCAGGGCCCAACGGGCAAGGTCGAGCATATGGCATCCATTGTTGGCCAGTTCGCCGTTGCCCGTCTCCCACATCCAGTGCCAGTCGTAATGAAACTCGTTGCGGTAGATCGGGCTCATGGGCGCCGGCCCGGCCCAAAGGTTGTAGTCGATCTCGGGAGGAATCGGCATCGGCTCGGAGCGATTTCCGATCGACTCGCGAAATCTGCGGGTAGTGACGCGGGCACGAACGATGCGGCCAAACTCGCCCCCCCGAATCCGCTCCATGATCGAGCGGATAACTGGGAAGGACCGCCGCTGGGTGCCGCACTGGGCGATACGGTTGTACTTCTCCGCCGCCCTAACCATCTGCTGCGATTCCCAGAGACTGTGGGCGAGGGGTTTTTCGGCGTAAACGTGCTTGCCGGCCTCACAAGCCCGGATGGCGGCCAGGGCATGCCAGTGGTTGGGGGTGGCGCTAACGACCACGTCGACCCCATCGCTTTCGATCACGCGGCGAAGATCGCTCTCGACCTTGGCGGAGGCCACGCCGGTGAGGGTCTCCACCTGTTTGGCCCCTTCGGCTGCACGCTTGGAATCGGGATCGCAGACGGAGACAATCCGCACATCCGGAATAGCAGCGAACTGAGGGATCAATTGGCCACCCCGCCAGCCAGCGCCGAGAATTGCGGTGCGGATGGCCGTGTTCGGCCCGGCCGCCCGGCAGGTGGAGGAAAGAATCGCGGCGGACGCCGCGCAAAGGAAAGCCCGTCTTGTGTGTGCCATGCCTGGATTCCCTCTTGGCAACCGCCAACAGAACCACCGCCAGTGGACATCCATGGCGGTGGGAGGTTCCCGCGTTTTGTTAGGGCATCTTACTTCTGCTTCTCCAGCTTGGTGAAAAAGTCGCGAAAGATCGGATCTCGCTGGACGAAGTTGACAGAGCGGATGAAGTGGCGGGAGTTGTCGAAGCTGAAGGTGAAGTTGTCCGTGGCAATCGGGCTGTGGACGAGGTCCGAGGGGAGCCACTTGGCGTTGATCACCCACGCCACGGCGGTCATGTCCCACAGCACCTTGGACCAGGCAAAATGGTCCTTGTGGTACTCCTTGAAGATCTGGAGGAGGTAGTCGCCAATGGCACCGCGACCGGCCACGTAGGCTTCCATCTCGGGAACCGTCGTTGTGAAATGGGTGACGACTGGAGTGCAGGGAAGCTGCACGACGGCAACCCCGCAGTCGAGCAGCGTGCGCGAGGCGTTCAGGTCCTGGTGGTAGTTGAACTCGTGCTGGTGAGGCCAATTGAGCCCGTTGCCGCCGAGCCACACGACGACGATGTTCTGAATGATCGATGGTTCCAGCAGAATGGCACTGCTCACATTGGTGATGGCGCCCACCGCGACCACATAGAGAGGATCTTCGGGGGTGCTCTTCTTGGCCCGTTCAACCAGATCAAGCACCGCGGGGCTGCGTTCGGGGTTTTTCAGGTCGACGAGGTAGTTGCTGCTCCCCTTGAACGCAAAGCCGTCGGGGGATTTGCCGAGGCGACTGAGGAGGCGGAGAATCTCCTCGTAACTCTTCTCCATCCCGTCGCCGGGCCCCGAGGAGCGGTTGTTATGGAAGGGGGCGGCGTAGAGGGCCTGCACGTCGAGCTCAGGAGAGATGAGCGCATAGACGACGGCAAACTGGTCGTCGATCTCGTTGAAGGTGTCGGTGTCGAGGACCATCCGCACCGGCTTGCTGGTGGGGGGAACGAGCATCTTGATCCGCTGCCCTTCCGGGATTTTCGGAAAGTCCTGGGCGGGCAGGGAAGAAGCCAGGAGGAGTACGGAAATCGCCAAGGCGACAAGCTGCGTTTTCATTTGGGGGACCTTTCATGGCAGGCGTATCTTGGGCATCCAGCGGCGGCAGGCCGGGCCGGCGGGCCACGCTCCCGGGCAACAACTCCCGCCAAGCCAACTGCCCACCATACGTGAAAATCCGGTACCCCGCAAGCGTTTGCACCGCCTACGACTTCCTCGCCCCTTCTCGCCAGGGCCACTCGGGAAGTGACTGGAGAAAGTCGGGGTGCACCCCCTTGATCCATGCCAGACCGTTGGTGATCTCTTTGGCGGTAATCGGGGGCTGCTGAAAGATCACCAACCAGAAGAGGCCCACGAGGGCCGCGAGAAGCCCGCCGAAAAGGAGTATGAGACAGCCGATCGGAGGTTCAGCATTTCCGTTTGCCGAGGAAGCGCAGGCGATGATACCGGCGATCAGCGCGGCGACACCGCCACCAACGAGCCCCCAGCCGATGAAGCCCGCTCGACGCCGCCCGGCCAACCAGCCCTGGGAGAGCGGAAGCTCCACCCAGATCTTCTTCCCCTGGGTTACCATGACGAAGGCACGACCAAGAACACCAAGCAGCAGCACCCACATGGTATCGTTCTCAAGCCACGTGAGTTTGATGCGGGTAGGGGGACCCGTGCAGGGCTGGTTGGTCTTGACGCATCGCGGAGGGAAACGCGGGTTCTGGTTCCGCATGACCAGCAGCTTTCCGTCGCGCCAGAGGCCGTCCGAAGCCGTCTGACCTGCAGAAAACTGAGTGGGATAGGACACGGGCGACTGGTAGGGATTCTCGGTTGCCATGCGTCTTCACTCCGGCAGGGCGATGTCGTTTTACCGCTCCGTCGTTTCGTCTTCTTGCTCCAAGAGCCTCCGAGCTCTACGATCCAGCTTCTTCTGTTTCTTCTTCGACATAAGGCTGGTACGTAACACAAGACCATCTAACGGCGGACTCGCCAGCCAAACGAGCGGTGGCACCTCCGCATCGTGGCGACCGTTGGCCACCAGGGCATCTCGAACTCCGCCGGTCGCCGGAACCGACTCCACGCGCCAGCGCAGAAAGCCATCGTGACGAGGACCGACGCGGCCGACATCCAGAGGATAGCCGGACAATCCGTGAGTGCCAAGAGGATCGTGGCGAGAGACTGCCCCCACAGAACCGGCACGAGGAAACGGACCAGCCGCTGCGGGAGAACGTATGTCTGCAGCGGAACACGTGCGAGGGGCGCGAAGAAGCGGACCGGTGCCCGTGGCATCCAGAAGGCAAAAGGCATTGCCAAGAGTGTCCAGACCGCCATGAACCGTCTCCCAATTGGGTCATCGACAAGAGCCCCGTTAGACAGCTCGAAAAGGGCGTACCGCGACAACACCGTGGCAGCGGCTGCGACCAGGAAGATCTGGAGGAAGGAGGTTTTGGTGCCGACCATTCTCCCCACCAGATTAGGGAGCTTGACGGGGGTTGTCAAATAGTCTGCGGACGTCGGATGGCAGCACCCCGGACGCCACCCAAGATCGTTTGCGGAACCCCGCCCTGGGTCCGGGGTTCAATGCCGGAACAGGTACTACCGGGCTTGGTGAATACCACGAGCCGTTGTGGTACGATATTCTCGCCCACGTGCCGCTTCGTCGAGCAAAGCGAGGCCGTGCGAGGACAGGTTTCTGGGTACCCTTGAGGAGGAGCATCCATGTTCAGAAAGTATTTCGTAGGTTTGGTACCGGTCTTGGTGTTGGCGATCGCCATTCCGGTGATGGCCCAGGAAAAAGCGAAGGCGAAACGAGGGGGGCAGAAGCAGGCTGGAGAGAAGGCCAAGTTACAGTTCCAGGTTTTGCCGAAGAACCTGCTCGAAGGGCTGGAACTCTCGGACGAACAGAAGGCCAAGCTGGAGGAGATCTCCAAAGAGATGAAGGCCCCCATGCTGGAGGCCCGCAAGGCGATCGAGTCTCTCTTGACCCCCGAACAGAAGGAAGCCCGTAAGGCCGCCCAGGCGAAGGCGAAGGAAGAGGGAAAGAAGCCGCAGGAGGCCCAGAAGGCGGTGGAAGAGGCCCTCAAGTTGACCCCGGAGCAGCAGGAGAAGATGGCCAAGGCGAAGGAGAAGATGGCCGAGATCCAGAAGCAGATCCGCGACAAGGTAATGGAGGTCCTCACCCCCGAGCAACGGAAGGCGGTGGAGGAGAAGATGAAGAAGGCCCGCGGCGCCGGAGCCAAGGGAGGCAAGAAGAAGGCCGAAGCTGCGAAGTAGGGCCAGAACGGATTGCCGTGAGAACGTCCAGGGGCGCTCTCCGAAGGCGGAGAACGCCCTTTTTTCGTTTCTTGTCTCTCGGCGCTTTCGCCAGCCTGCCTGCTGGCTTACACTGATTCGACGTCCTGAGGTTATCTTTCCATCACGAGAACACGAGACACCGCCATGCGAACCGACCGACGAACTTTCCTGGCCTCGACCGCCGCTGTCACCGTTGCCACGCTTGTTCCGCGCCATGTTCTGGGGGGGCCGCAGTTCGTCCCACCGAGCGAGAAAGTGAATGTGGCCCTGGTGGGAGCCGGGGGGCAAGGGCGGCACAATATCCGTAGCTTGCTGCGGGAGGACGATGTCCAGGTGATCGCTGTGGCCGACCCCATCGCCCAGGAAGACATGAGCCCCTTCTACTACAAGGGGATGGCGGGGCGCGAGCCGGTTTGCGGGGAGATCGCAAAGCACTATGCCGAGAAGACGCCGAATTTCCGCTGTGCCGCGTTTGAGGATTTCCGCGTCATGTTGGAGAAGGAAAAGGCCATCGACGCGGTGCTCTGCGCCACCCCCGACCATCTGCACGCCTATGTCTCGATCCTGGCGATGAAGGCTGGCAAGCACACGTTCTGCGAGAAGCCGCTGACGCACAACATCTGGGAGGCTCGCGAGGTGGCCAAGGTTGCCAAGGAAACCGGCGTGGCCACGCAGATGGGCAACATCGGCCACTCCAAAGATGGCATTCGCGAAACCTGCGAATGGATCTGGGCGGGCGCGATCGGCACGGTCCGCGAGGTTCATGCCTGGGTCGGAGCCAGCCGCTGGAACAAGGATCTGACCGGCGTTCCCACAGAGACCCCGCCCGTGCCCGAGGGCGTGAACTGGGATCTCTGGATCGGCCCGCGGGAAATGCGTCCCTACCATCCAGCGTACACCCCGGTCTCGTGGCGTGACTTCTGGGCGTTCGGCGGAGGCGGACTTGGGGATTTCGGCTGCCACGACATGGATGCCGCCTGCTGGGCCCTGGAGCTTGGAGCCCCGACCACGGTTGAGGCCCTCCCGGCGGGCAACATGAATGCCGAGATCGCCCCCCACGGCGAGATCTGTTACTACCAGTTCGCCCCTCGGGGCGACAAGCCGGCGGTGGATCTGACCTGGTACGATGGCGGACTGCGGCCGGCCGCTCCGGCGGAGTTGCCGCCCGGGGTGCCGCTGCCGAGCCGCGGTATTCTGTTCGTCGGCGACCAAGGCAAAATGGTCTGTGGCGGGGCAGGGGATGCTCCGCGTTTGTTGCCATACGAAAAGACTCGCGACTACAAGAAGCCGGCCCCCACAATACCACGCTCCAAGGGGCACCACCGCGACTGGATCGACGCCTGCAAGGGGGGCCCCGCCGCCAGCGCCAACTTCGAGTACGGCGCGCGTCTGACCGAGATTGCCCTCCTCGGAATCCTCTCGCTTCGGACCGGAAAGAAGATCTATTGGGACGCCGGCAAGATGGAAGCGACCGGCACTCCCGAGGCGGAGGCGATTGTGAAGGAACCGTGCCGAAAGGGTTGGGAAGTCGGCTGAATGAACTTCTACGATTCCAGCAGAAGGCCGCCACGAGGCTCGTTTCAATGGAAACCGAGATCCACGGCTGTTACCGAATGGCAGACCGCCCATCGTCGCTTCCATCCACGCAAAGTGGAAGGCGGCGTTTGAAAATGATCAAGGACTGCGGGTCGGTCACCGATCAGCCCGCTTGAGAATCGATGAAGTCTTCCAAGTACTTCAGAGAAACCAGCCGGATCTCCCAGTGTAGAAGTGCTTGCGTTCGCAGCAGCCTGGCTTCGAGAATACCCATTTCGGGGGACAAGGGATCCGATGGATCCGCTCTCGATGTGGCAAGCATTGGAGCATGTTCAATCCCCCTCTTGGCTTGTCCCACCGCGAAGTGCGATAATCGGTGTCTTTTCCAGCTCCAGAAGAACCGATACCCACGGATCCATATCAGCCATGGGACGCCGCGCCCTCCGCAAAATCGACCCAAAACTCGATCTGTCGAGGTACCTGCTCGGTTTCGAAGATCTTCCGAATCCGTGGGACACGGCAAGGCTCTTCGGACGGGAGGCGGCGCTGGAGATTGAGGTTGGGAGCGGCAAAGGGTTGTTCCTGCGGACGGCAGCGGCGGCTCGACCGGACGTCGATTTTCTGGGGATCGAGGTGGCGAGGAAGTACGCCGCCTACGCTGCGGCGGGCCTTGCGAAGCGTGGACTCACCAACGGCAAGGTAGCGGCGGCTGACGGGCTGAGAGTCTTTGCCGAGCTGATGCCGGCCGATTCGCTCCAGGCGGTCCACGTCTACTTTCCCGATCCGTGGTGGAAGACCAGGCACAAGAAGCGCCGCGTACTGACCGAGCCTTTCCTGCGCGACGTCCATCGCACGCTCCAACCGGGGGGCGCACTCCATTTCTGGACTGACGTGGAGGAGTATTTCTCCTCAACCCTGGATCTGCTGGCCAATCTGGCACTGCTCAAGGGGCCTGTAGTCGTCCCCGAATCTCTCCCCGAACACGATATGGACTACCGAACCCATTTTGAACGTCGCACTCGCCGCAATGGCGAGCCTGTGTTTCGGGCCGAGTTTCGGAAGCAGTGAGAACCGAGCGTCCCAGCCGGCAAGTACCTCTTCATGCGTACGCACCGGGTGGGGGTGTCTGCAGCAGCAAGTCGCCCGGTTCCAGAGTCCATCTGTCCCTGGGGCTCCATAGCACCCAGCTCCCTCATCGGGCCGTTCCTGCGCGTAACACGGCGAGAATTGCCGAAAGACATCTGCCGGGACCATGTTGCGTCGGCCCCGAAGACCGTCGCAAGTCATTGGCAGTATATGACTTACAAGCACAGGACAGGCCGTGTCTGATTTGGCCCGCGATTTGCTACGGGCTTGTGCCTGTCGTTCGGTCACTTGGGGGGCCGCAGGCAAAGAAGGAGTCGATGGATGCAGATTTCAGGATTATCGGCCGGTTACGCTGATTCCGGGGCCGTCGCGCGGCGGAGCGAGCTGATGGCATCACTCGGCGGAAAGGCTCACGAGCAGGCGCCCCAGAGTGCAGCCAGCGCCAACGGGACGATGAGTCTTGTCGCAGGAGTCGTTTCCCAATATGACCTGACCGATATCACCCCCCGCGATTTCTCGCAGATGCTCGTTGAGCTGCGCGACGCGGGAGCCATTACCGATGCAGAATATGGGGATTTGGCTCAGATACGCCTCGATATGGATGCCGAGGGTCTCGATCCGGACGAGTCGTTGGATCTCCTCGAGTTCTACCGGAAGGCCATCGACCGAGCCCAGCAGGGAAACGGGGCCGGGGAGTCGCCACTGCTGGATGCGATGCAGCGGCGCAAGGAGTGGCTCGAGAAGGTGGCCATCCTGCAGGAGTCACCCGAGGCAGCGGGAATGAACGTCCTTTGCTGATAGTCCGGCAGGGATCGGTTGTCGATCGTCGCTTCTCGTCCCGCGGGGCCGCAACAGCTCGTGAAGTGAACCGCAACTCCCGACCATTCGCCGCAGCTAGTCAAAAGGGTTGTCGATGTTCGGCACGGAGGGAGCCTTGGCCAGTTCCTGGGCCACCTCCTGGTCCGCCACGCTGAGGTGGTCCAGGGCAACCTCGATTTCCTTTCCGTCGCTGCGTCTCAGGCAAACCTTGTCGCCCGTCAGGGCAACGAACTCGGCCTCGACCGTGAACGTCCCGCTGCTGTCACTCCAGGTTCGCTTCCGGGCACTGACCGGCAGCGCAACCGGCGGCAGGGGCCATTTCTGGGCAGCCTTCTCAGCATTCTGTCTGATAAGAGCGTTCTCGTGCCCTTTGAGTGTGTCGATGGCCATTGCCAGCCGAGGATCGCTCATCTTGGGGTTCTTCTTCTGAAGGTTCTGCAGAGCGAGAATGATGTTTCCCATGTTGTCCGAATGGAGGTTCTCAAGGGCCTTCCGGATCTCCTCTTCCGTCAGCGGTGTATTGGCCTCCTTCTCCTGCCTCTCGGCTATGCGTTTCCTTCCCTCCTCCTCGAGCTGCTTCTGCTTCTCCTGGTGCGCCTCAAACTCTGCCTCCGACATGTGGAAATACCTCACACTCATAGGCACGGTGGTCGTCGTGTTGCCTTTCTGGAAAACAAGTCTTTGCTCGAGTTCAAGCGACTCCGGAATGCCTTGCTCGCGGTTGAAAACCCAGGTGCCTGTACCGTTGACCTGGAAACCGGAGACCTCTTTGTTGACGGCCGGAGAATCGAGGCGATAGGTCTTGTCGATAAAGACGCGAGGCCCGTCGACCGACTGGACGCGGAACGTCAGGACTTCCGAGCCGCTTGTTGTCTGCTTCGAGCTTTCACGGTCAAACGGCAAGCGGTACGGGAACCCCTGTCGCCCTCCTTCCTCGGTGATCGAAATCCCCGTCGTCATCGACCACGATTCCTTGGCCTCTGCGGGAAGCGGCTCGAAGATCAGAAGCGACGCATTTCCGAGCAAATAGGGCAGCTGCGAATTACCTCGCATGCTCTGGACCTCACCCAGACAGGTCACCGTCAAGTCGTTCGTGGTAACGATCAGACCCTTGAAGGGCGTCTCGGAGAAAGGCCCAAATGCCCTTGAGGGTCCGAACATCCGCGGGCCGAAACGGGGCGGGCCGAAACGGGAAAAGCTCTGGGAGGGTTTGGCGTTCGAGGTTCTGTTCAGGCCACCGGAGTAGGTCAGCTCGAGCAAATCCTTCTCGGCCGATCTGCACTTGAAGCAGATCACGCCCTGGAACGTTTCAGTGGCGTCGTCCCGGTCCGCAGTGATCTCGATTCGATAGGCGACCGTCTGGTCCGGTTTGAAACCGTATCGTAGCCTGCCGGGCGATTCGGCCGCCGGAGCCAGAGACAACACCGACGGCGTCACCACCAGAACAAATCCCACGACGAGGGTACCAGCCGACAGCCAATGTGAACGTGCCATGATTATTCTCCACCGCAAATCCCACCGCTTCGACCCAGGCGGATCCTGCAGGTACGATGCTGATCTGCCGGAACAATCGGACCCACAAGTCGTTGAGCCGCACCGTTTCATTCCCTGAAGACGGCACGATCGTCCCCTTCAAGATGCGGCTGCTGCTCCTTGAGCGAACCTTAGAATGGCTCGCCCCACTCATCTTCCTCCTCTTCCACTTCGTAAACCCGAGAAGACTTCATGGACGGCTCCAGCGTGGAGAGCGGTATCTCCATGCGATCGTAGATCGCGTCCAGCGTCTTTCGGATATGATCCTCCTCCGATGCACCCCGCATGAGCAGGGCCTGGTGCAGAGGGAGAAGGCTCCGTTCGGTTCCGATTCGCATGAGGACATCGTAGATCGCCCCGCGAACAGACGGTCCCGCGCCGGCGAGTTTGCCCAGCAATTGAGGCTCGGCAACGGGGCCGACGGCGATCAGAGCGTCAATGGTCGTTTGCCGCCGTTCGGCAACCGCCAGTTCGCCGATCAGTTCCTCGAGGGCGGCCTCGCTCGCCGTCCCATCCGCGGTGGCCGGCGGCGATTCTCCGCGTATCGAGTCCGGCAAGGTGCGCTCATCGGGGAAGGGAATGATCTCCCTGGGGCGCCACGAACGGTCCTTCTTGACGCATCCCAAAGGCCCATCGGAAAAGGCTTCGGCGACGATCCATCGGTCGGTGGGCGATTCGGCGACCGACAGGGCAGGTTTGGCACCGGCTGGAAGAAGGATCGCCGTGGCGAGAATGAGGATGAGAGCGGAGTGCCAGCGCAGACCGCCCTCGATGGGCAGACGGGGATCGAGAATCCGCCGCAGCCGCTGGGTAAGCGGAGAAGTCGAATCGAGCACGCCCAGCGTCAACGGGGGGGCTGAGTAGCCGAGGATCTCAGCCACGCGGAAAATCGCCTCGCCGTAGGGCTTTCGGTTCCCCTTGAGAACCGCTACCGTTCGCTCGTCGCAGGCGTCCTCGCGAAGTTGCCGAATCCGCCAGTTCGCCCACCACACGGCCGGATGGAAAAAGTAAGCGGCTCCCAGCAGCCCCTGCAGCAGATTCACCAATCCGTCCCACCGCCGCACATGATGCAGCTCATGAATGAGCACGGCCCGTAATTGCTCTCTGTCGAGGCGATCCAGGACAGGAGACGGCAGCAGGAGCACAGGCCGCCAGATGCCGACCACCAACGGCGTGGAACAAGCCTCGGAGTTCCTCAGCTCGACCTTTCGGCGCACACCCACACGATTGCGGCAATCCTCCAACAGTTCGAGAAGCGCGGGGTCGAAAACAAGGTGAGCACGTGCCACCCAGACATGGACCTGGAGGGCCGCAGTAAAAAGCATTCCGCATCGCGCCGCCACGATGCCCAGCCAGGCAATCATCGCAATCATCGCAATCGGCATCGAGTCCGCATCGGGACCCGGTGAAGGCGTATCTTCCGCAAGGCCAATCCGGTCATTCGGCGTTTCAGCAGGAATCTCGGCTCGGGGCGAAACCGGTTCGGGATCGGAGACCATGTCGGATCTGGTGGTTCGGACCCACCAGCCCCAGCCGGTGGGAAACGCGAATTCCGGAGGCAGCATCAGCCGAACCAGGACCAGAAGCCAGAGCGCGTACAGGAGCGAGGCGGAACGGGCCCTGAGAATCGTCGTCACCAGCCAGAGGATCGCAACCAGCACCGCCACGATCCAGGCCATGCCGAGCATCCATGACGACCACGCAGAAGCCACGTCCCCTAGCCATACCGATGCGCCCTGGTTCATCGATCGTTCTCCGGTTCTTCCGAATAGTGATCGAGCATCTGTCGCAGTTCGTCGATCTCGCCGGCGCCGAGCCGGCGACTCTCGATCAGGCGATCGAGCATGGGCGCCAGAGAGCCCGCGAGGATGCGATCGAAAAGATCGTCGACCGCCCGGGCGACGACCGAACCGCGATGAACCTTAGGGGTGTATTCGTAGACATTGCTGACGCGGCAAGCCTTGACGAAGCCCTTGGCCACGAGCCGATCCAGCATCGTCTTGACGGTGCTGTAGGCCCAATGGTGTGACTCCTCCAGGTCGCGCTGCAGTTCCGTCGCGGTCCCCCGCTGCCGCTTCCACAGCGCTTCCATCACGGCCCACTCGGCCCGTCCCAACTCGGTCGATGGACTGGTCACGGTAATCTCCCAGGGTTCGAGGCTCCACTACAAGTGTAGAGGTAGCAGGGGTCCTTGTCAACTGAATGGCAATTGGGGGAATTCCGGCCCGTGTCCCGCGCCCCGAACCTGGCTCCGACAGGCCCTTCACGGGGACGAGACGATGGCAGGCAACCTCACCTTCAATGCCCCGCAACCGACTCTGGTGGGAGGGTTCTTCCCGAGGACACCGGCAGACGCTTGCAGGTCGGTGCACGAAGGTGGGGCGGGCCGAGGCAGTCGTTTTCGGATCAGAGTTTTTCGCGGGCAAGGGGTTTGGGACAGCCAATCCGCTGCCGTACACCGGTTTGTGACCACCTGCGGTGCATTGCGCCGAACAACCATCAAAACAATGACTTACGTCATTCGGCGGCCCCCCTTGAGAGCCGGGAAGGCTTTGCAGGCAGTGCTGTCTCTGCTAGCTTGCAGGCTTGGCAGAGCGAGCGGCTCAGGGGGCCGTCGGTTACCAACCACACAATCCGCGTCGGAGAGGAAGTACCACATGGGAGGGGTCTACGGCGTCGTTTCGAAAAACGACTGCGTTTCGGATCTGTTCTATGGCACAGACTACCATTCCCATCTGGGTACCGTTCGAGGCGGGCTGGCCGTTAGGAACGGGAAAGGATTCAACCGCTTCATCAAAGATATCACCAACACCCAGTTCCGCAGCAAGTTCGAAGACGATCTGCCCAAGCTGCACGGTTCCACAGGAATCGGAGTCATCAGCGACTACGAAGACCAGCCGTTGATTATCGGCTCGCATTTGGGCACCTATGCCCTCGTGACCGTCGGACGGATCGAGAATCTGGACGCTCTCGCCAAGGAGGCCTTCAAGAAACAGGCAACTCATTTCTCCGAGATGAGTGGTGATGAAATCAACCCGACCGAGCTTGTAGCAACACTGATCAACCAGGGAAGCACCTTCGAGGAAGGAATTCGCTTGGCCCAGGAATCGGTCGAGGGTTCATGCACGATTCTGCTGATGACCGACGGCTGTATCTACGCCGCTCGCGACCGCCTCGGTCGCACGCCGCTGGCGCTGGGCTGTAAGCAGGATGCCCGTTGCGTGACCCTCGAAACCTGTTCGCTGGTCAACCTGGATTACGAAATCGACCGATTCCTGGGGCCGGCGGAGATCGTACGTCTCTGTCCCGACGGAGTGGAGACCTTGCGCCCTCCCGGAGACGAGATGCAGATCTGCTCATTCCTCTGGGTCTACTACGGTTACCCCGCCTCGACTTACGAAGGAATCAACTGCGAAGCCGTGCGCAATCGATGCGGTGCGGCGTTGGCGCGGGCCGACCGCGTCGATGTCGATGTCGTTGCGGGAATTCCGGACTCGGGAACCGGGCACGCCATCGGCTATGCCAACCAGTCCGGGCTGCCATACCAGCGTCCGTTCGTCAAATACACGCCCACCTGGCCGCGGAGTTTCATGCCCCAGGAACAGCGGATTCGCGACCTGGTGGCCCGCATGAAACTGATTCCCATAAGCGACTTGATCCGCGGCAAACGACTCTTGTTCTGCGAGGATTCGATCGTTCGCGGCACCCAACTGAGGGACACGATCCAGCGGCTTTACGCCGACGGCGCCAAGGAGGTACACATGTGGCCGGCATGTCCGCCGCTGGTGTTCGGCTGCAAGTATCTGAACTTCTCCCGCTCCAAATCGGAGATGGACCTGGCAACTCGCACCGTGATCCAGGAACTGGAAGGCGACGCCAATTCACATCTCGACGAATACGCCGACTCCAGTACGGAGCGACATGCGATGATGATTGAGAGGATCCGCCGACAACTGGGGGTGACAACTCTCAAGTACCAGAAACTGCCGGATCTGGTCGAGGCGATTGGACTACCGAAAGAGAAACTCTGTACCTACTGCTGGGACGGCGCGGAGCCATGCAAAGGATGCGCCCGCCGCACCGGCCAGTGAACCGGCATCCCCTCCTCGGCCCAAAATCCGAACGCTCCCAAGCCGGCAACACAGCCGTCCTGACGCTCCTTCAATCCGGCCGGTGGCGGGCTTCCCGAAGACTGCGTCCAGCCCGAAACAACTCTCACCGCGTCTCTGCCGTCTCGTAGGCGCGGCGGGCAATTCCGTTGTGGTGGTTGTAGTGAGCAATCCCCGCCAGACGGCGGCCGGCCTCAGTGGGATAGTCGCCGGTAATGCACGCACGGCAGAGCTGATCGGCATCCAGACCGATGGCCCTCGCAATCGCATCGACCGGAAGATACCGGAGCGAATCGGCACCGAGCGTGCGAGCCATCTCGCGATGGGCTTCGTCGGTGAGCGGGCCGCCCCGCAGAAAAGCGGGCGCAAACAGCTCGCTGATCGTCGACATGTCAATGCCGTAGAAGCAGGGAGAAACGATCGGAGGACACGCCACGCGAACGTGGACCTCGCGGGCAAGCCCTTGCTGGCGAATACGTTTCAGGAGCACGCGCATCGTGGTGGAACGAACAATCGAGTCCTCGACCAGCAGGACCCGTTTCCCTTCCAGCACCTCGCGCAGCGGCGTGTACTTCGTCTGGGCCTTCTGCTCGCGCTTGGCGCCTCCTTCGATGAAAGTGCGGCCGCTGTAGCGGTTGCGAATCAACCCTTCGAGGCACGGCACGCCAAGCTTGTACGCCATCGCATCGGCCGCCGCCTTGCTCGTGTCGGGAACGGGGACAACAATCGTGTCTTCGTCGATCCCGATGTCCTCCATGCGGGCCAATTCCTCGCCAAGCGACTTGCGGGTCATGTAGACACCGCGGTTGTCCAGCGTGCTGGCCACATTGGAGAAGTAGATCCACTCGAAGAAGCAGTGAGCCCGCCGGGGGCTAGGAGCGAACTGGCGTATTTCCAGTTCTCCATCGGCGATCATGATGGCCTGGCCGGGCAGCAGCGATTTGATCTGCTCGGGCGGAAATCCCAGGTTCACCAGGGCGACGCTCTCGCTGGCCGCGGCAAACAGGGGACCTTCCAGGGCGTAGCTGAGCGGCTTGATCCCCAGCGGATCCCGCGCAACCACCATATCGCCCAGTGCGTCCAGAAAGACAAAACTGTAGGCACCGTCGAAACGCTGCGCAATGTGGCTGCAGACCTCGATCAACGGCGGCCGCTTCTCTTGCGAAAGGGCCGTGCTGATCACATGCATGAAGATCTCGGTATCCGTCTCACGCGCAAGATAGTTGTCTTCGTCACCCAGAAGCTGGTCTCGCAGATCGTCGTAGTTGGCCAACTGCCCATTGAAGGCGAAACTGAACCACTTGTGTTTCTTGATATGATGGCGTTCGAAAGGCTGAGCGTAGCTGCGATCCTCGGCGCCACAGGTGGCATAGCGAACGTGGCCGATCGCGGCCCGTCCAACGTACTCGCGCATCAGACTTTCGTACTTGGCTCGATGGCTCAAGCGGAACACCTCGGAGACCGTCCCCACATCCTTATAGGTGTCAATGAGCTGCCTCCGACGGGGGTTGTAGCTTGTGATCCCGGCTGCGAGCTGCCCGCGATTCTGAATATCCAACAGCATCCGCGGCATCAACCGGGAGACTTCTTCCGGTCCCTGGTCGGGACACAGGGCGCTGACTCCTCGGCCGGGGAGATGGTAGATGGCGGCAACGCCGCACTCTTCTCGCAACTCGCTCATCGTGTTTGCCGATCGGCCGTTATCCTAACTGCCGACTCCATGCGAGGTTGTGTGGGGATGTAGCGGGAAAGAAGGGGCCACCCCCTTGCAGGAGTCGCACCGCGACCGTTCCCACGGTGCGTAAGATTGTCTCTTCATTCTAAGGTCAACCATGCGTACGAACAACGGGCAACTTGACGGAACCGGGCGGCGAATCGGGACCCGCCCTCGCCAGAATCCTCGAAAACAGGCCGGCGCCGGTGGCTTTTGATTATCAAGACAGCCGAGTATTCTTAAAGGATTACACTGCTCTCTCAACCCCGAATCCCTCTGCCAGCTATGACCGACATTGTTCGCCAGGAGATTGCCACGACGGCCACAACGGTGGTCGTCAAGGTTGGTACTCGGGTGCTCACCAAGCCCAATGGAGTGCTCGACCTGGAACGGATCGACCTGCTTGCCCGTGACCTTCACGAGGCAATGGCCAACGGCAGAAAGCTGGTTCTTGTCAGTTCCGGCGCCGTCGGGGCAGGAATTGGGCGATTGGGACTCAAAGGCCGCCCGACAAACCTCGCTCAGCTCCAGGCAGTGGCGGCGGCTGGCCAGAGCTTGCTCGTGGAGGCCTACGAACGAAGCCTGCAGAAGTACGGGCGGCACGTGGGCCAGGTACTGCTGACGGCCGAGGACCTGGATCATCGCCAACGTTATCTGAACGCCCGAAACACAATCCTGGCCCTGCTGGAATTTGGCGTCCTGCCGATCATCAACGAAAACGATACGGTCAGCGTATATGAACTGCAGACGTCGTTTGGCGACAACGACCGGCTGGCGGCGATCGTGACGAACTTGATCCAAGCCCCCTTGCTGGTGTTACTTTCCGATGTGGAAGGGCTGTACAATGGCATACCCGGTTCCCCTGGGGCGGAAGTCCTGCCGACCGTCGAGAGCCTTGGACCGGAGATCCTTGCGCTGGTACGCGATGCCAAGACAGGCCTCAGCAAGGGGGGAATGGCGAGCAAGCTGGAGGCGGCCCGCCAGGCAACCGCTTCCGGAGAGAACGTGATCATCGCCAGCGGACGCAGACCTGGTATCCTCCGCGAAATCCTCGAAGGACAGCAGGTCGGGACCGCCTTTCTTGCCCGCGGGCAGGCCCTCGCAGCACGCAAGCGTTGGATCGGCTACACCGTGCAGCCCCGGGGCCGTGTACTGGTCGATGCCGGAGCCAGGCGGGCCGTGGAACACCACGGCGGAAGCCTGCTGGCGATTGGCGTCGTCAAAGTGAATGGCCATTTCGGAAAGGGGGATGTCATTGCGCTGTGCGATGCGGAAAGCCAGGAGTTTGCACGGGGACTGAGCAACTACAGCTCCGACGACATCCGGCGGATCCGTGGACTCAAGACAACGGAGATTCCAGCCGTGTTGGGCCAGTGTCCTTACGAAGAGGTCGTCCATCGCGACAATCTTCTGGTCACTGCCGCGAAGATCGGGTAGAGGCCCGGCAGAAAGGCCCGGTGGAAGTGGGCTGAGCCGCGACGAGTTGAGGGAGTGTCGGCAGCGATGGGGATTACCAAAGACCTGGCGCGGGAATTCCGCTGGCTGCTGCCGAGGCTGCGGCTCAAGGACGTCGCCGCCTTTTCGGGCAACCTTGGCACATGCCTCCGGGCAGGCCTGAGCCTGCCCGACAGTATTGAAACCTGCACGCGTTCGTCGCCCAGCCTGTTGTTTCGTTCCCTGGGAAATCGTATGGCAGAGGCAGCCAGAGGGGGGGCTCCACTCTCAGACGCATTGGCTGGCGCCGCGACGGATCTGCCTCCGTTCTATCTGCCAGTGCTGCGATGCGGCGAGCAGAGCGGTCGCACCGATGAGGCACTTCGTTATCTCCAGGATCACTGCGCGATGCTGGAACGGCCGTATCAGGCCATCAGGAGCCTGTGGCTGGTTCCTCTGGTCCTGTATTGCGTGGCCAGCGCGGTCGTCATCGCCGGCCATTTGCTGTTCGCTCCGTTCCTCACCGCCGTGCAACTCCTGGTCCAGACCGTAATGGAGCTTGCCACCCTGGGCGCTGCCGTTTTGCTGGTGCTCAACGTGCCTCCGTTGCGACAACTCTGGGAACACCTGCTCCTGGCGTTACCGCTGATCGGACCGTCCGTCCGAGAACTGGCCGTCAGCCGCTTCTTCCTTGCCTTCAACCTGATGTACCGGACGGGCGGGGCGGCGGTAGCGCATATGGTTCGAACGGCCAGCCTGGCCGTGGACAACACGGTCGTTCGCAAGGAATTCCTGGCATCGATCCCGCACCTGGACCAAGGAAGCACTTTGAGCGAGAGCTTGGCGAACTGCACCTCGTTGACGTATGATCAGAAGGGTATGATTTCCTCGGGGGAGGACGCAGGCCGGATCGAGGAATCACTTGATCGACTGTGCCGACAGACCTCCGAATCGCTTCAGTTTCGGCTGCAGGGCTTTCGAACCGTTTACTTCGGGATTATGACATTCTTCCTTGCATGGGGCACGGCAGTGGCCATACGCTCCCTCTGGACCCTTTACATGCTCCGCCAGGGCTTGTGAGCGTCCACCAGACAGGGCAGGGGCCGTGGTGCCGTGTCTTCCGGCCCGCCGCCCCCCCGCAACGAGGGGACAAAGCAAGCCCACTCGGCCGGTCAACACCGCGCCACGGGCGTCCGAATTGGCTCAGGGCCGCTTTTTTTTGAAAAAATACCGGCAATCCACTTGACTGTGTACAGCCGTATAATGTACGATTGTCCAGAAATGGTAATGTTTGCCCGTCCACACACGGTTCCAGGAGACTACTCGATGGATATGGAAATACGGTTGACGCAGCGTCAACGGGCCGTCTATGAGTTCGTTCGGGACAAGATCCGAACGCGTGGCTATGGCCCGACAGTTCGCGAGATTGGCCAGCACTTCAAGATCCGCTCCCCCAACGGGGTGATGTGCCACCTCAAGGCGCTCGAAAAGAAGGAGTTGATCACCCGGGAGCCCAACATGTCGCGGGCAATCCAGCTTTCTACGGAGCCGGCAAGCGATCGCGGCCTTCCGTTGGCTGGAAAGGTTGCGGCCGGGGTCCTGCACGAGGCCATCGAACAGGATGAGCGTGTTGACTTCGGCGATATGTTCGACGTGGCCGACAAGGATCTCTTCGTCCTGGAAGTCCAGGGCGAGTCGATGATCGACGAGCACATCGCCGACGGCGACTATATCGTGGTCCGCAGGCAGCGAACAGCCCGAAAGGGGCAGATCGTTGTGGCGCAAACCGATGATGGCGAGGCGACGCTGAAACGCTGGTTTCCGGAGAAGAATCGGATCCGTCTTCAGCCGGCCAACAGCTCGATGAAGCCCATCTATGTGAAGAACGCCAAGATTCTGGGAGTTCTCATCGGCGTGGTGCGGCAGATCTGACCGCGATCCACTCCCGGGCAATCACCACGTACAACGCCGGAAACGCCTGGCAGCTTGGACCTGACCGAGCCGGCAGCGGCGTTCCCACGCAATTGTCGCTACGATCTTGCCTACCGGCAAGGACGTTTCAGCCGGGTGTCACGGTTCACCTGATTCACGCAGCGCGGCGGTAGACGGCCGGCAACGGCTGAGTCGCAGCCGCGCTGAATGTTTCTTTCCAGAGACAGGCTGCCCACGAGAGCCCCACCCCGAAGCCAACCATTACGCTCTGGCATCCAGGCCGCAACTGCTCGCGCTCACGCATCGATTCGATCAGGATCGGCAGCGTGGAGGAGACCGTGTTGCCGTTATCGGCCAGATCGATCGGACACTCCTCGGCCTGCAGGTCCATGCGGTGGCGGATGTGCTCAAGCAGATGGCGAGTGGCCTGGTGCATGAGATAGAAATCCACATCGTTGCGCGCCAGACCTGCTTTTGTAAGAACTTGAGCTACGGCTTTGGGGACGACACCGAGGGCAAACTGGAGCAGTTCGGGGCCATCCATGTAGAGGCGACTTGGCCACCGCTGGCGTTTCCGCGGCCTCATGGCAGACTTGGCACTGCGAGCGCCTCCGTCGGTCACCATGAGCGTGTCGGCACCGCTGCCGTCCGTTCCGAACACGAAATGGCCGAAGCAAGGCTGGTCGACTGCTTCGATCAAAGTCGCCGTCGCCCCGTCTCCGAAGATCGTGCGAAGCGATCGATCGGTCGGATGGATGTATTTCGAGTACGTCTCCGACGTGATCAGGAGGATTCTCTCGGCAGCCTCGGCTCGGATCAGCCCGTCGGCCAGTGAGAGCCCGTAGACGAAGCCCGAGCATCCGAGGTTGTAGTCCAGGGCGCCAATCGAGGTCCGGAGCCCCAACCGCTGCTGGACAAGACAAGCGGTGGTCGGAAGCGGATAGTCCGGTGTCTGGGTACAGAACAGAAGATAGTCGATAGACTGGCGGTCGACGTCGTGTTCGGCAAAGAGTCGTTCGGCAGCTTTCACCCCAAGATCGGAGACACACTGTTCTGGACCGGCAATATGCCGTGTGTGGATTCCGGTCTTCTCGAAAATGACGTTCATATCCCAACCGGGGTTCTGGGCGGCCAGATCGTCATTGGATTCGATGGAATCCGGGACAAACGACGCGATGGGGCCGATGGCGCCGTATTTCATGAGTCGTCTCGTTCCACTGGTTGGCTGGCCGCTGCGGGAATCAGGAAACGAGTGCCAGGATATCGTTCCCAGATCGGCAGAAAACTACCAGGAAGGTCGTCGGGAAGTCAATCGCAGTTGACGACACCCGATGGAGGTAGAACGCAAGGAACACTGAAGTGGGGTTGACCGCGGGTGGGACGGATCCTACCATCCGCTCCCGTCACAGCACTCGGATTGACCGGCAGGGGCCATGGGTCTCATAGAAACAATCCAGTGGAGGCAGGCACTTTGGGTAGCGGGAAAAGAGGGACACGGCTGCGCCGTCGCGTCTTGCGGATCCAAGGCTGAACGAGAAAACACACGGACGGCCGGGTAACCGCTCTGCGATGTCTCTGGAGAACGCGAGGGAGCCAGATTCAGCAGGAGGATTCGGATGAAGTGCCCCCGTTGCTGGGCAGACAAGGCATACTTGGGTACGTACCGCGGCTGGCAGGACATCTTGCTTGGGTGCCTGGCTTTTCGTCCCATGAAATGCAATCACTGCTATCATCATTTCATGGTCCATTGGGTATTCACCATCGGAAAGCGGGTTGTTCCTCCAGTTTTGCGAGTCACCCCTTACCGAGTAGAGGAAACCGGCAAGCACAAGAAGGAGCGTCCATCCCGCAAGACAGCCGCGTGAGTTGTTGCGGCGAGGCCTTCCGTGAGGTCTTTCTGCCAGCGTTCGAGGGGGATGAGACGGTGAAGCGAGGTTCTGGTGGCTGACAGGCTGGCGTTTGTCGACATCCATTGTCACATGCTCCCCGGACTGGACGACGGAGCCGTGAATCTCGGTGTCTCCCTGGCCATGGCCGAAATGGCCGTGGCCGACGGAATTGGCACCGCCATCGTGACGCCTCACCAACTCGGAAACTACTCCCGGAATCGAGGCGAGACAATCCGCGCGTACGCAAAGCGGTTTCAACGAGAGCTGAGTCAACGGGGTGTCCCATTGCGGATCCTGCCGGGCGCCGACGTGCGCATCGAGCCCGACATGTTTCAGGGCTTGACGACGGGGGATGTGGCAAGTCTTGCGGATCGTCGCCGCCATGTTCTGCTGGAGCTTCCTCACGAACTGTACATGCCGCTCGAAGGACTCTTGAGGACTCTGCGTTCGGCCGGCATGGTGGGCATCCTTTCACATCCGGAGCGGAATCAGGGCATCCTCAGCGACCCGGGAGTTGTCGCCGTTCTGGTGGACGCCGGTTGTCTGATGCAGGTGACAGCGGGAAGCCTGATGGGGGCCTTCGGGGCAGAAATCCAGGAATTCTCCGAACGGCTGTTGACAGAGGGTCTGGTTCATTTTCTGGCGACGGATGCTCATGGAACTGCCAGCCGACGCCCCCTGTTGTCACGGGCGTACCTCCGAGCAGCGGAACTCGTCGGGCAGCGACAAGCGGATGAATTGTGCTGTATCAATCCGGCTGCAGTGGTGGCAGGCCGAAATGTTGCCGGCGGGCGCAGCCGTGCAACGGCGACCACCCGAGGCTGGTTTCGACGGCGCAGGGCCTGCTGATGAGGGCGCTACGCAGGGTGCCACACCGGTGTATCTGGCATACCATCGCTGCGCTGGTGCTGGCCCTTGGGCCTATGGCGGGCAGCCACCCGGTCGCCGCCCAGTGGGCTGATGTCCGGGCAACCGGTCCCTTTGTCTGTCGCGCAGATTTCTCCCTCCAAGACTCCGAGGTCCTGATCGAGGAATTGGCCCAACTCCAGGAAGATCTCACGAGAGTCCTCGGCATTCCACCCGCCCAGGAATACATCGAACTCTACCTGTTTCAGAACGAGGCCGCCTACCGTCGATACCTGAAGTCCTATTTTCCTGAAGTTCCGTACCGGCGGGCCCTCTATATCAAGCGGGGCGGACCCGGAGTCGTGCTGGCTTTCCGCAGCAAGGAACTCGCCACCGACCTGCGACACGAATGCACGCATGCCCTGCTCCACGCTGTATTGCCCATGGTGCCGCTCTGGCTTGATGAAGGTTTGGCGGAGTTCTTTGAGGTTTCCCCTTCCGAGCGGGCATTTGGCAGCACTCATCTGGCCAAGATTCGCTGGAACGCCCGGTTCGGCGTGAAAGCGGCGGTCGCCCGACTGGAGAGCAAAGGCGATGTGGCGGAAATGACTGCCACCGACTACCGCGACTCCTGGGCATGGGTACATTTCATGCTCTACGGGTCGCGCGACGGCCACGGCGAACTGGTCCGCTATCTTCGCGACATCGCCGAGGGTGTACCCCCTGGCAGCCTGGGTGAGCGACTGGATGGCCAGATCCCGGAACTGAACCAGGCGTATCTCTCCCACTTTCGCGGATGGGCGACACCTCGCTGAGCGGCTGGCCAGAAAATGGCAGCCAGCCGTGGGGAAACGTCGCTTCTCCCACGTCTGGCGGATCGTGTCGCGGCAGGACTGAACGACTTCGCTGCAGCTGACTCGGCAGCAGAACCTGGACAACCTGGGGGACTTGTGACGGATTGGGCGAAAAATCCGCAGAAAACGCTTGTGTTTCCTGTAGTGGTCGTACGGATGGAGACGATATTTACAACGCTTCACCGCTGGCAAGCGCGTGCTTCCTCGGCGATGGACAATCATGAAAGGTCACCGAAACAGAACAACGCTGTTGACTCATTTAGGACGGAACTGCAATGAAGTCTTCCGGGATTCTCAGAGGGATGGTGATGGGACTGGCGGCATTGGGGGTATGCCTGTCGGGTGCTGCATCTGCGGCTCCGCCCGCTGCGAAACCCGTCGTGTACGATGTCGCCTTGACTGGTACCGGCGATCTCTTGGGGCAACTCGTTGACGCACAAGGCGTTCCGCAGAGCGGGGTGGGAGTAGCGCTCCTGCTGGAGCAGCGGTCGCTGGGCATGGCCACAACCGACGCCAACGGAACTTTCGCCTATCGCAATGTTCGCGGCGGTGTCTATCAGCTCACGGCAGCGAACGGGACGAGTGCGTGTCGGCTGTGGGCGCCGGGGACGGCCCCGAAAGGCACACCTGAGAAGGCCCTGATAGTCACCGGCAAACCGGTCGTGCGAGGCCAGGCTTGCCCGAATGGATACTGCTACCAATATCAGTACTCCCACACCGCTCTCGGGCGGGCGAAGTTCATGCTTTCAAATCCCTGGGTGGTATCGGGAATCGTGGCAACGGCCGTTGCGGTACCGGTTGGCATTCACAATGCCGACAGTGGAGGCACGCCTGCCAGCCCGTGAGTCAATTCGGGAGAAGGGGTACTCAAGGGCCCCGCAATTCGAGTCGGCCAGACCATCCAGGTCTCGCAAAGGCTCGATCTGCGGGGCCCGTGCTATTTCTTGGACTGCCGGCAGGAGGAGGTCATGCCAGTCATGCAGTCATGCCGGCGTCTGGAATTGGGGTTTCACTGGGTAGAGATTTTCTGTAGCATCCCGCCTCGCAGATGGAGTTCTGCATCACAACGGTCGGTGGAAACGGTCGTGTGCACGGCCTGCGGCCGAACGATCTTTCTTTGGACATGCGATGGAGGCTACGGAAGCGATGAATCGCAAAAGAAGCTGGGGATCAGGCTTGGCCTGGTTGGCGGTGCTGGCAATGCTTGCCCCTACCGGGTTGCTGTCTGCGGCAGAGCGTCCGCTTCCGGTTGCCGCCACGGCAAGCGATGTAGCGCTGTCGCCGGAGGGTACCCTTCGCGGGCAGGTCATGTCACCCCAAGGTCATGGACTGCCCGGAGTGCACGTAACCGTATCGTCAGGAACTCGTGACTTGGGTTCGACGGTGACGGCCGCGGATGGCCGTTTTGAGATTCGCGGCCTGAAAGGGGGCGTATTGACGCTCACGGCAGAAACAACGCGGATGACCCTTCGGGCCTGGACGGCGACAGCCGCACCCCCAGCCGCGCGAAGCAATGTGCTCCTCGTTGCCGGACAATCGCAGACGCTTGGCCAGTCGTGGAGAGGCTTCAAGAAAGTGGCTACAAATCCCTGGGTGATCGCCGGCGTTGTTGCAGCGGCAGTGGCGATTCCCGTTGCCATTCACAACAGCAACGACGATGATCCAGCCAGTCCGTGATTCCCGGGCCGTTGGGTTCCTTTTCCTTGTGGGCACGAGGTGGACGGATGAAAAGCTTGCGTGTCTTGAAGACTCCCGTGGTTCTTGTGGTTTGTCTGGGGCTGGTGCTTCCAATGCCCGAAGCTTGGGGTGCCGATGTCCACAGAGCGGCGGGCCGATCGCCGCTCGAAGTGACCGACGTTGCCCTCGATGCCGGCGGTGGTTTGCAGGGAGTCGTGGTCGACGTGCACGGCGCACCTCAGCCGGCGGCAAGAGTGGTGCTCCTCCAACAGAAACGGGAAATCGGACAGGTTCAGGCGGACCAGTTGGGGCGTTTCCGGCTGCCGGCCCTTCGCGGCGGAGTGTACTCGCTCCAGTCTGGCGGACAGGTACGTTTCGTACGCGCCTGGACTCCAAGGACGGCCCCCCCGAACGCGAAGTCGACAGCCCTGATAATCACAGGAGACGGTGTGGTTCGAGGACAGATGCCGCTTGAGCAGTTCTTCGCCTCCGATGCGGTGGTAATCGCCGGTCTGGTAGCCGCACTGATTGCCATTCCCATCATCGTCAGCAATCAAGGAAGCAGCACGCCGGCAAGCCCGTAGGTACCGCCGAGTGCGGTGAGCGTCCACCGGGTTCGAACCCCGGTGCCCGACCCGTGCGACAGGCAGAGAGAATCGCTGCTTCGTACGTGTGCGGTTGGGTTGGCATCGCCCCGCAGTGTAACTCGGATAGGAGGATAGCATGGGAGATCACTCTTCGATCTGGTGCAGTCCCGTGCCACCCTGTCGAGGCCTCGGCCGGACTTGGATGGCTGCCTTCCTGGCAATCCTGGCCTCTATGGGGTCTTCTGCTCTGTGTGCCGAAACCGCGACGTCCCTGCGCCGCTCGGTCGTTTCTGATGGCGTACTTGCCGCCGATTTCTCCGTGCCTCCGGTGCTTGGACGCGATGTCGTGCTGCAGAACGGGACTCTTCGCGGCGTGATCCTGCGGATCCTGCCCGGCCCGGCAAGGGAAGTTCCGGTTCCCGGCGTGCGGGTTTCCATTCTCGCGGAAGGAACCATCGTGGCGGAAACCGTTTCCGACCAGGCGGGCCGGTTCACGGTTTCGTACTTGCGCGGCGGCAGTTATCTGATCGCAGCAACCGGAAAGGAAGGCACGAGCAGGAGCCTGCATCGAGTCTGGACACCTTCCGGGGCCCCTCCCAGGGCAAGTTCACTCGCAAGGGTCTTTCTGGAACCGGCGATCGTACGGGGGCAAGGGACGTTCCCGGCCATCTCGTCGTCGGAAGCCGCCCTGATGGGGGGCGTAGCAGTTGGAGCCGTGGCAGCGCCGGTCATCTATCACAACGCGCAGACTTCGAACCGCATCCCGGCCAGCCCCTGAGCACTGCGCTGCATTTCCGAGCCCGAACTGGGAACTGCGGTTGACTTTCAGGGGGTTTTCCTGCTATTAGACCGTCTCCAGAACGGTGTTGCGGGATCCATATCGCGCGAGGACGTGCCCTGGAGGCGTTTGGCGGGTTGCGGCCGCCAGACAACGCGTGTTGAAGTGAGCCTCTGTGTGCATGGTCGCACGTGCCTTCTCTTCTCCGAAATGTACAGGTTCGTTGCATGACGACGAAATCGCATCGAGCGCCGCCCGTCTGGTGGTGCATCGGCGGACTGATTGCGACCTTCCTGGCAGTATTCTCTGCCGGTGGGTGCGTAACAGCGACCTATCGCGCTACGGAACTTCCGTCGGAATACATCGCCAGGCCGATCGATCGGCTCAATAGGGCCGACCTTTCCCGGCTGACATCCTGTTCGGTACGCAGCAATCAGATCGGCATCGGCGACCTCTTGCTGATTGAAGTGTTTTCCGGGTATGGCATCAACAAGCTCGAACCCGTCAAGGTCAACGTCGGGCCGGACGGTACAGCCAACGTGCCACTGATCGGATCGGTCGTCGTCAACGGCCTGACGCCGGACGAGGCTTCGCGCGCGATCGAGATTGCCGGCATGGAACGCCAGATCTTCCGGACACCTCACGTGTCCGTGAAGATCGAGGAACAGCGGATGAACAAGATCGCTGTGAGCGGGGCGGTCACCACACAGGGAGTGGTCGAGGTTCCGCGGGGCAACTGTACGCTCCTGAATGCGATCCTGGCTGCGGGTGGTCCCACGGAAGACGCCAGTGCCAGGGTGACGATCCGGCGACCGGCGATGAGCACCAACGCACCCGACGCGCTGCGAGGCAACCCGCTGCGTGTGGCGGGGACCAGCAACTCGGTCGTGCTGGCCAGCTATGATGAAGCTCCGGGCGAAGAACCCGAGACGATCGAGATCAATCTGGTTACGGCGGCCCGGGAGGGGAAAGGGGTCTACTATCTCGACGATGGCGACGTGGTACACGTGCAGAAGCAGCCCGAGCGGAAGATCCAGGTGTCGGGACTGGTGAAGAGCCCTGGCGATTTCGAGATGCCGCCCAACGAGGATGTCTACCTGGTCAACGCAATCGGACTAGCCGGCGGCATGAGCACGCCTTTTGCCGACAGCGTGATCGTCCTTCGACGCGTCGCCGACTCGGACACGCCGATCACGATCAAGGCAAGTTTCCGCGAGGCACTCATGAACCGCGGCAATATCCGTATCCAGGAAAACGACGTCGTGATCGTTGAGGAGACACCGATCACCATGACCTTCGAAGCGTTGAAATCCTTCTTCCGGGTGAGCGTGGGCGGTTCCATGGCTCTCTTCTAGACGGGCAGTTGCGATATCGCGATCTGGCCGCAGGGCAGAATCCGAGACTCAGGATCGATACGAACATGATGGAAGAGCCCCTTGCACCGCAGACGCGGGGAAAAAGCGAGCCGTCGTCGCACATCGTCCACGCGCTGCTCCAGTTTGCGATGGCCGTGAAGCACCGCAAGAGCGTGGTGATACTCTGTGTTTTCGTAAGCCTGGCTCTTGGCGCCCTCTATTACTCCACGGCTACAAGACTCTATTCCGCACGCGCAGAACTTCTGATTCTCGCTTCGGGAGATGAAACCAAGAGTACGGGAATCTCCGGCCAGGGGAGCAATGGCAAGAATCTCATGCCGACCTTTGAGCGACTGATCAGTAGTTCCAACGTCGTGGCCGACGCAGTCGAGAAACTGCCAGCCGAGGGGCGTGTCGATCTGGCAGAAGTCCCCCGTTCGAAGTGGGTGGCGGCAATTCAGAGAAACCTTTCGGCCAAAAGCATATACGGCACCAACAACATTGAGATCGAATATCTCTCTCGTGACCCGGCAGCCGCGGTGGCCGTGGTCAACCAGATCGTAGAATCCTATCTCGAGTTCATGAACGTTCTCCACAAGCGCACGGCTGAGGAACTGATTGCCGGTATGCAGGAGCAGCAGGTGGAAATCAGCCGCCAGTTGGAAACGTGGCGTCTTCTGCTCGAACAGAAGCGGGCAGAGTGCGGAGATTTCGTGGGGACCGAGGCCGATTCGAAAGCCCAGCACCCCGCGGTCGAGGAGTATATCAGTCATAAGAAGGAGCGCTGGCTCAAGGAATACGAACGCTTTGAGATCGAAGGAAAACTGGCCAGTCTCCAGGCGGCGATCGCAAACGGCGACGATCTGCAGCCCCACATCATGGCAGTTGAGGAAACCGTCGGGCGGGAGATGTTGATGACCGTACTCGGACTGGATTCTCAGCGGTGGGAGATCCAGCGGCAGCGCATCAAGGATATCGGCGACCTGGAAGGCATGATCGCCCACTATGGAGACAGGCACCCTGAAGTTGAAAACCTTCGCTCCAGGATTCAGGCGGCCGACAGGGTGTTGGGCCCCGGCCAGGGGGCAGTCAACGGAATGGAGAGGGAGCAACTGGCACACACGCTGGTCGGACTCTTGAGGCAGAAGGTCGATTCGCTGAAACGGTACGGAGAACAAATGGCCCGGGCCGAGGAAGCAGCGCGTCAGAAAGTCATCGGCATCAGCGGGCAGCTCATCCGCATCGAGGTCATTGAAGGTGAGATCGAGTGGTGCGAACAGATGCGCGAACGCCTACTCAATCAACTCGCCACCCTGAACGGTGCCGAAAACGGTCCGATCCTTCGGGCGGAAGTCGTCAGCGACCCGGTTCAAGCCACGGCCCCGGTTTCCCCCAATCTGCGACGCGTGGCCCTGCTGGCGCTGCTGGCCGGGCTGGCAACAGGGCTGGCAGCCGTCTATGTACTCGATACGCTCGACGACCGGTTCCGCTCGGTGGAGGAACTTCAGGCTCAGGTGGGCGTGCCCGTCATGGCCGTTGTTCAGGATCTTCCTCGCCGGGAAGGGCATGGCGTCGGCACCCTGCAACTGGTGGCCGAGCCGGATGCGCCGGAGAGCGAAGCCTTCCGCACGCTACGGACATCGCTCGGCATGGCCCGCGACCATTCGCGCCGCCTGGTGGTGACCAGCGCGGAGCCCGGAGACGGAAAGACGACCGTGCTTGCCAACCTCGCGATTGCCTGCGCCAGCAGCGGAAAACGGACCCTGCTGATCGACGCGGATCTGCGCCGTCCGGGCCTGTCGTCCATGCTGGGTTTCCGCGGGGCGGAGGGCCTGTCCAACGTCATTCGGGCCCAGGGGCCTGTTGGCAATGTTGCCCAACAGCTTGTCCGAAACACTGGCATTCCGGGGCTGGACATTCTCCCCTCCGGACCCCGGCCGATGAATCCGGCGGAATTGCTCGGCGGTCAGTGTTTTGCGGATCTGCTGGCATGGGCTGACGCCCGTTACGATCGAATCCTCATCGACAGCCCCCCCGCCTTGGTGGCCAGCGATACGGCAATCATCGGCCAACTGGTGGACGGTGTGCTGATGGTGATCCAGCCGCTCAAGAACCAGCGGCGGATGGTGCTGCGGGCCGTTGAAAGCTTCGGCATGCTCAAGATCCCGGTGATCGGCATGGTGGCCAATCGCGTGGGCGACCATGCCGGTTCAAGCTACTACGGCTACGCCGTCGACTACACGGCCGACCGTGAAGACCAGGCAGAATGCCCCAACTACCAGGACGAGGTGGATTGCCCGCCCGAGCCCGTAAGCCGCGGTATCGGTGGCAGCGGTTCCGGCAGAGAAGGTGGCATAGACCTGAGCCAATTGAGGGACCCAAGACGCCGCGGGGCCGCGTAGACCATTGAATCCCACGTTCGCAGTCAGTCGGAGGGACGGCAGCGTCTCCTGTCCCGAGACACGGACCGTCCAGTCAGAGTCATTTTGGAGCCCTGCATTGATTGTGAAACGAGGGTGACCAGCGGGACCCCGGTTCCTGGGGCAGCAGCGTACCAGTGTTCCACCATCAAGAGCGGAACCAATGGCCCCCAGATTCCGACAGATGAGACAATCCCGAGGCGGATAGAACCATGGCGAAGGAAGCACGATTCTCAGTCGGTGCATCCGGCAGGCCGGACGAGACCGGTGTGGAAACCTGGGCGCGATGGCTGCTGAATGTCGTGGACGGTGCCCTGGCGGCATGCATTTTCGTCGTGCCGCTCCTTCTGGGAGGGCGCAGTACGGCCGGCTACTTTGGCCTGACGTTGTGTGCTACCACGGCCGCCTCAGTGTGGTGGTTGCGTCAATGTCTCTTGCCGCGCCAGTACTGGCGACGTTCCGGAGCCCACCTGCTATTGGCCGCCGCGGTCGGTCTGGTGGCACTGCAGCTCTGTCCTCTGCCAGGCGACTGGATTGCCCGGCTGTCGCCGAAGGTGGCACAGTTGCTGCCGCTCTGGGCCGAGAAGGCCTCGGCGGGTCTGCCTTCCTGGACCCAGATCTCATTGGCGCCCGGAGAAACACGCAATGGGCTCGTGCTGCTGGCTGCATACGCCCTGGTCTTCTGGGTAACGATGCAGCGAATCCGGTCCCTGGAAGACGTTGAGCGGCTTCTGTGCTGGGTTGCATACGCTGCCGTGGGGATGGCACTCTTTGGATTGCTCCAGTACGTGACCAGCAACGGGAAGTTCTTCTGGGTCTACCAGGACCCGTTCGCCATGACCGACGATGCCGCAAAAGGGGCGTTCACCAACCGGAACCACTTTGCCCAGTTCCTGGCCTTGGGACTCGGGCCGGTGATCTGGTGGGTACAAGACGGGATGCGGCGGTTCGGAGCACGCTGCGATACCGGTTTTCGCACGAGGAAAGTGCATCATCGGGGCGAGACACTCAACATGGGCCTGCGATTTGCCGGGCTGGTGGTGGTCTTTCTGGCCCTGCTCATGAGCCTTTCCCGAGGCGGCGCGCTGGCGGCCGGACTGGCTGTCCTGCTGGTCATCGCCGTTTGCTACCGGGCGGGAGCCGTCCGAGGAAAATTCGCTTTCGGTCTGACTGCAGTCGCGATCCTCTTCGGCGGATTGCTGCTGGTGGGAAGCGAGGAAACGATGGGGGGTCGGCTTGAGGAACTCGCTTCCGGATCGATCGAAGAGGTCGACAACGCCGAAGGCCGTCGGGTTATCTGGCAGACAACCCTCAAGGCGATTCCCGACTTTGCCTGGCTCGGGTCGGGCGCGGGAAGCTTTCGCGAAGTCTATCCGCTCTACCTGGAAACGCGGCCGGGATACAGGTTCTACACCCATGCCGAGAACGGGTATCTGCAGGTTGCGATGGAGGCCGGCATCCCCGGGCTGGTCCTGGTGATGCTCGCCATCTTGCTGGGCAGCTTCTGGACAGGTCGTGGCCTGCTTCGCGCCGCTTCATCGCGCGCCTTCGTGGCGGTGGGCGCCGCGGCTGCCTCGCTTCTGGCCAGCACGGTGCACAGTTGCGTCGATTTCGTCTGGTACACCCCCGGCTGCCTGATCCCGGTATTGGTGCTCGCCGCATGCACCTGCCGGATGAGCCAGTTCACGCACGGTGAACAGCGCCGCGAGCGAGATCGCTTCGTGCTGGCGCGTCCGATGGCCTGGCTGGCGGCCCTCGTCGCTGTGGCGGCAGAGGCAGCCATGGTGATGTCGCAACTGGGGCCGTTGCAGGCCGGGCCCCACTGGACACGCTACCAGATTCTCCAACGAGCGGCGTTTCTCAACCCGCCGACCGCGGAACTGCCCGAAGAAACGAAGTTCTTTCCCGAGGATCTCAGGGCGGCTGCCGTGCGCCAGGAGGCTGCTCGGCAGCAGGTTTTGGCCCAGGAGCTGGAAAACGAACGTGCCATGGTGGCGGAACTGCTGGAAACGGTTCGCCACGACCCCACCAACGCCCAGGCGCAGCTTGCACTGGCGGGGGCCTATCTGCGGCTGTTCCAGTTTGCCCAGGAGAGAGCGATTAACCGGATGCCGCTGAGCATGATACGCGATGCGGCCGTGAGTGCCGGATACTCGTCAACGGCGGAACTGGAAAACTGGTTGTTGATGGCTTTCGGCGAACACTATCGGTACCTGAAGCTCTCGCTGGACCATGCCAGGGCGGCTGTGGCCCTCTGTCCGATGCAGGGAGAAGGCTATCTGTATCTCGGAGAACTCTGCTTCCTCGACGTGGAACTCAAGACTCCGGCCTGGGATTTTGTCGACCAGGCGCTGCGGGTCCGCCCACATAACGGCACTGTCCTCTTTCACGCCGGCCGCGAGGCATGGCTGGCCGGCCGGGGGGATGATGCGCTCGACTTCTGGCTGAAATCGTACAACGCCGGACCGATTTATCGGCGGCAGTTGATCGACTGGACGGCAGGGCGTATTCCATTGCAGTTCATCCTGTCGTATTTCCAGCCCGATCTGGAGACTCTCAAGTACATGCAGTGCCGTTACCTGCCGATTGCCGAACCGGCCGAGCTGACGCCGCTTCTGGAGGCCATCGCCCGCGCGGCGGCGACCCAGGCAGAAGCGGAAAAGGCCGGCGGCAGGCCCGAGGCGGCGGCCGAATGCTGGCTGAGTGCGATGTCGGCCTACCAGGACATGTTGCGCCCCGAGGACGCTGTCGCCTGCGGCCGTCACGCCGTCGAGTGCGATTCTCACAGCTTTGACGCCCGTTACCGGCTTGGGTTCCTGCTGTCTGAAACCGGTCGATACGCGGAAGCAGACGAGCATCTGGCATGGTGCAGCCGCGCCAAGCCGGGGAACAGCAAGTTGAAACGCCGCTTGACCGATGTCAAACGCATGCTTCTCGATCCCGAAGGATCGCGCTCGCGACACCTGAGCGGATTCTATCCGCCAGGGACTGATTATCTGGAAGCACGCCTTCAGGTACCCGTTGGCGGGGTGGAGTATGGACCGGGCCAGCCGGCATCAGGATCACAGGCCATGGGGGCACCGCCGCCCGAATCGCCAGTAGAACGGCAGGAACCGGGCTACTTCCAGCCCGACGGTTCTCCGCTTCCCTCCCAGATCAACCCGACAATCCCCGCTGCCGCGCCGGGATCGCCGCTGCCCGTCTATCGCCGCTGAGGATTGCCTCTTCTGAACTTCACGACAACCAGGAACGAGCTGCCCTGAGCCCCCGAGTGAAATATGAGTCCCGAACGGATCGAATGCAATGCCAACGAAACACCGACCGGATGGCTGGTCCATCTCGGCCGCAGAATACCGTGGATTGCGCGGCGGACCGCGGCGGTCGCGGTGCTATCCGTGGTTTTTGTTGGGACGTACTACCTGAGTCTTTGGCTGCGATATGAGGGCCAGCTCGGTCCCCGCGAGATGTGGCGATTCTGGGCGGCCGTGGAGATCGTGGTCGGAATCAAACTCATCGTGTTCACGTGGTTCGGACTGCTGCGCGGATGGGGACGTTATGTGACCTTCGACGACGTGCTCACGTTGATCGAAGCGGTCACGGTGAGTGTGGTCATGACCGTTCTTGTGGAACGCGTGTTCCTGGCCTATCAACCGGTTCCCCGCACCGTGTTTGCCATCGACTGGGGCACCACGATTGCCGTGGTGGCGGGACTTCGGGGCCTGCTCCGCATCCTCCAGGAGCGGAGTTGTTCGCTCCTCTTCCTGGGCGACAAGAAGGCAACGATCATCGTTGGGGCCAATAACTCGGCCGAGGTCCTTGTTCGGGCGATCCATGGCAACATCCGGCTCGGCTACCACGTGCTGGGTGTGATCGATACGGAGCGCGGCCGTCTCGGTGCCCGGATCGGCGGGGTTCGCATTATGGGCCATCTCGACGAGACCTGCCACCTGGCCCTGCGGCATGGCGTGGACGAGGTGCTGATCGTTCGCGACGCATTGACGGGAAAGCAGGTCCGCCGCCTTGTCGAGCAGGCTCGTCGCCAGGGCATGCACGTCAAGGTGCTGCCGAGCTACCAGGAGTTGATCTGCGGCAAAGTCGACATCCATCCTCGGCCGGTGGCCATTGAAGACCTGTTGCGGAGAGAGCCCGTTGAACTGGAAACGTCGAACCTGCGAGAGTGGCTCGAGGGCTGCACGTTGATGATCACGGGGAGTGCGGGGAGCATCGGGTCGGAGATCTGTCGGCAACTGCTGCCTTTCTCTCCCAGGCGGCTGGTACTCGTCGATCGCAGCGAGACGGGGCAATTCTTCCTGGAGCGGGAACTGCGGGCGGAGATGCCGGACACGGAGATCGAGGTCTGCATGGCCGACGTTCTCGATCGGGAAAGGATGGCCGGTCTTCTGGAGCAGTATCGCCCTCAGGTGGTGTTCCATGCGGCGGCGTACAAGCATGTGCCGTTGATGGAATCGCACGCCGGCGAGGCGGTCAAGAACATCCTCGGTGCCACTCGTTGCCTGGCGGACCTGGCCCAGGGGTACGGGGTCGACACCTTCGTGATGATCTCGACCGACAAGGCCGTCAATCCGACAAGCGTCATGGGAGCCTGCAAACGCGCGGCCGAAATGTACGTGCAGTCCCGTGCCGGCAAATCGGAGTGCCGTTTCATCACGGTGCGGTTCGGCAACGTGCTCGACTCGGCCGGGAGTGTGGTTCCCGTGTTCCGACAACAGATCGCGGCGGGGGGGCCGGTCACGGTCACCGACCCGCGCATGCAGCGGTTCTTCATGACGATTCCCGAAGCCGCGCAGCTAGTGATCCAGGCCGGGGCTATCGGCAACGACGGCGAGATCCTCCTGCTCGACATGGGCGAACCGATCCGTATCGTCGACCTGGCAAGCGACATGATCCGCCTCTCCGGGTTGCGGGTGGGCGACGACATCGAAATCGAATTCACCGGGCTGCGCCCCGGCGAGAAGCTGTTTGAGGAACTCCATTCCGAAGGAGAGAAGAACCTGCCCACCCGCCACTCCAAGATCATGATCGCCGACCGCGAGCGACGCGATCCCGATCAGATTTCTGCCGGTGTGGACCAGTTGGAGCGGCTGGCAAACGGCCCGCAGACGGCAGTCCTGGAGCGGCTGCGGCAGCTTGTTGCCGAATACACTCCCTCGGGGCAGTGCAAAGAACGACAACGCTGGGCGGCCTGAAACGACTGGCCGGTACATGACCATGAAGAGGCGGATCGGATACGTAGAGCCGTTTGGGCTTGCGCTGACCGGTTGTCTGCTCATGGCCTCCAGCTTCCTGCCGATCCATCTTGTGCTCCTGGACGCGATCATGCCGTCTCCCGCGTGGGTCGCGCGGGCTGCCGTCTTGCACCAGATCACAGCAGTGTATGGTGCCGTTGCCATCGCGGCCGCCGCCGTCAGCCTCTGCACAATTCGCAGGCACAATGCCACCCTTTTCGGAACGGCTATCCGTTGGGCCTTCCTGATCGGCGCTGAACTCGCCGCATCGTGGATCTGGATGCGCAAGGCAGTCAAGATCGGCGATGCGGCAGTGTGGCTGACCCTGATGACGGCCCTGGGAGCAGCGGTTCGCTGCTACTACCTGGCCCAGCCGATGCGCTACGACGAGGCGGTCACCTTTGTGGCGTTTGTGAACCGAGGTCCGCTTTACCTGTTCTACTACCCGGCTCCCAACAACCATGTCCTGCATACGCTTCTCGTGCGGCTGTCCGTCGGTGTCTTCGGAGGTCACCCTGCCGCAATCCGCTTGCCGGCGGTTCTGGCGGGAATCGCCACGATTCCTGCGACATTCTGTCTTTCGAGACTGCTCACCCGCAGTTCGCGCAGTGGATTCCTCGGCTGCACATGCGTGGCCCTGTTCCCTTACCTCGTGTTCTTCGACACGATGGCAAGAGGGTACTCATTGCTGGTCCTCCTGAGCCTCTGCCTGGCCGGTCTCAGCCTGCGTCTTGTCGAGCATCCTTCGAGACGACTGTGCTGTCTGGTCTCCTTCGTCGTCGCAGCCGCCTTGTGGGATGTTCCGACGTTTCTCTTCCCGGCCGCGGGAGTCTTTCTTTGGGTGCTGCTGAACGTCCTGCAACGCGGTCGCACGGTGTTCTGGGCTGCAGCGCACCTATTCGTACCGTGCGGAATCATGACGGCAGGACTCGTGGGATTGATGTACACGCCCACGTTCATTGCCAGTAACGGGGCACAAGCCGTCCTGGGAAACCGTTTCGTGAAGGCGTTGTCCTGGCCGGAATTCCTGAACGGTCTTCCGGCGCACGTCTTTGAGACGGCAACGGACTTCACGCGCGACATTCCGTCTCTTCTCGTGGTCGCCGCAGTTACGTTTCTCGCTGTCGGTTTCTGCATTCTTGCCCGCCAGAAGGCCCGCGGCGCAGTGCTCCTTCTCCCCTGCCTTGCGCTGGCAGGAGGGGCGATCCTGCTGGCCAAGCACGCGATCCCCTTTCCAAGAACCTGGATCTACGCCATCCCGTTCCTGCTGGTCGTCGTCGATGTCGGTTTTGCAGGCGTTCTGAACGCCAACAGCCGGATGCTGCGAAGGGCCCTGCTCGGCCTGGCCGGCTGCTCGGCGGTGCTGCTGGTTACTCATGGACAGATTACCTCGTATCCCGACACGGGGTATTTCCCTGAGGCTCCGGTTCTCGTGGATGTGCTTTCCCGAGAGATGGCTGCGGGAGACGAGCTGGCGGCGCTTTGTCCAGCCAATGCGCCATTGCGGTACTATCTCTGGCAGCAAGGAGTCCCGCGGCGGCTCACAGAGCCTGAACACGGCACCCGGCGCCGGCGGTTTTTCGTGGTCAAAGCAGGCTCCTACACTCTGGCTGATCTCGACGGCAAGGATGCGCGGAAGATTTTCGAAATTGGCGACGCCCGTCTTTATGCAGCCGAACTGCCGGAAGAAGTCGATGGCAAACGGGAGATGACTCGGAGCGATCGCCAAGAGTCTGAGTGGGAGTGAGTACGCCGCTAGTGCGAATATACCCATACAACCCGCGACCAGCGGGAGCAGCCCACCGGCAACCGAGCGGTAGCTCGTACTGGCCGGCGGCCCTGCCGCCCTACTCAGCCCAGAGGTCGGTGATGGTTTTAACGGATCGGTCCACAAGGATCTGGCCGCCCTCGGGACCGATGCGACTGCTCTGGATCACGGCGCCGTAGCCGCCGTTCGCCACAGCTCGCTCGCTGGGCAGGTAACCGCCCGAACCGGCCGTAAGCTGGACGATGAAGGTCTGTACGGCAGGGCTGCGAGCCTTGATGCGAATGCCATAGTCGGTGTAGAGTTCGAAATGGTTGGTGGCAATCGCCACATCACCGATTCGCAGAACGTGCAGCTCCATCTTCTGGTCGCCCTCCGTGCCGGCCTGCTGGGCTTCGTAACGCTCGACGACCCCCTGGTGCCAGCGGTAATTCCAGAGCTGGGCCGGATCGTCGGCGTACCTGGCCGCCTCCTGGCGGGCTTCTGCGACCTCGGCCTCGCTTACTTTGCGGAAAGGCAGGGCAACCTCGTCGACCTGATGCCGCAACACGACATCGCTGCGAACATCCTTGCGGGCACCTTCATACGCGTTTTCCCAGCCATTGACAATGCGCCGGCCCAGTTCCTCCAGCCGTGTGAGGCCACGCAGCGTGCGCATCCGCTCGTCGGCCGGCTTGCCGTAGAGAGGCCGGGGGCTCTGATCGCCTGCAGCGCCGATCCAGCCGAGCACCAGCAAATCCTTGCCATGTCGCTCGCGCAGCATCTCGCGGACAGGATGCCAGTAGTCGGCGTGGATCGCCAAGCCCCCTTCCGCCTCCTGCGCAGGACACGGAACGTTGATCGCCGTGGCAATCAAGCGGTCTTCGGCGTCCAGGAAGAAGAGCGCGTCGAGGTCATGATCCTCGTAACCCTCGATGCTGCGAAAGTCTTCCGTGTCGGTGGCACCGTACATCTTGGCGGTACCGTCTGCGTAGACGGCGCGGCGATTCTTTGCGATAACCGCCTGGCCCTGCCCCCAGGCAACCTTGCCAATCTTGCGTTTCTGCCAGCTTTCGACGATCGCATCCGCGACTCTGGTGGTCATCAGCTCGGTGTACTCGGCCGGTTTCATGATGCCGTCGCCATCGGGGATCGCATAGCGGCCTTCGAGTGTCACCGGCGCATTGTGCGTGTGAGTGGCGCTGACAAGCAACTTGTTGATGTCGAAGTCGGGCAAGCGGGGTCCCACCTTGTCGCGGACCTTCTGCATGATGCCGTCGCGCACAGCCACCAGGTCGCAGGAAACAAGGATCGCCTGGTCGAGTACCTTCTGGCCATCCCGCGACTCGAGGGCCAGGGCAGTGGCCGTGACGGGCGACTGGACCTTGTTGGACATCCGCAGGTTTCGATGACCGTCGAGGGCGACCGATTTCTCGGGCGTGATGCTGGTGGTGGCCCCGCCGATCCACAACTCGGCGGCCGGCAACGTGCTCGTCACTACCAGGGCAGCTAAGAAACAGGCGGCTCCAGTTCTCATGATCGATCTCCTCAATGTGGAAGGGCGATGTTTGCCGTCCAGTCTAGTGCGGAGGCTCGGCAGCCGCAACTTGCTCGCCGGAAATCCGGCAGTCGCATCTCAGGGGCGGCTGAAAAAGCAGCTTGCTCGCTTCAGCTTCACCGATCGGAAGATCGCTGAGTTATTCATCGACCGATACCCGATCACCCACACAGGCTCGCGCAGCCGGCACAGGCCACTGGCAGCCGGGTGGTCGCTCGCGTTGGTCGGCGGTCCTGCCGCCACCGGCTGGCGGTCACGGGAGGTCTCTGGTCCAGAACAGCATACCCGACGAGTCGCCGTCGCAGGTGGCGGCGCCGTATCCCATGCTTCGATAGAGAAGCTGAGCTCGATGGTTGTCGCGGCGGACTTCCAGGGTCACCTTGCAGCATCCCAATTCGGCCGCCCTACGGTGCGTTTCCTCTAGAAGGCGACGGCCGATGCCCTGTCCCCGGAATTCGGGAAGAACGGCCAGATCATGAACGTTCAACAGCGGCCGGGCGGCAAACGTCGAGAAACCACGAAAACACACTGCCATCCCGACCGGGCGAGTGTTGAGGAAGGCCAGCAGAATGAACGTTGTCGGATGGGCCGCAAGTCCTGGAATCAAGTCCCGCTTGACGGCCTCGGAGAGTCCTTGGCCCTGTCCCATTGGGTCGGCCGCGTATGCGTCGACCAGAATGCGAACGGCCTCTTGGTGGGCAGTGTCATCGAGATCGGCCTGGAGGATCGTGATGGAAGATCTCATTGGCTTTCGCGGTCGTTGTGCCGTCAATCGGCCAGGGGTTCGGTAGTGTCTCGCCAGAACCTGTTCGCCGGCATCGGCAGGTTGGAGGAATCCCGGAAAAGACTGCCTTCGCTCTC
This sequence comes from uncultured Planctomycetaceae bacterium, assembly GCA_964563135.1. Taxonomy (GTDB): domain Bacteria; phylum Planctomycetota; class Planctomycetia; order Pirellulales; family Thermoguttaceae; genus JAAYAY01. The sequence continues at coordinate 4,405 of CAZLWV010000021.1, read as the reverse complement.
GTGGTTCTGGATTCGTGCGGGTAGATGACTGCCGGGTCGATCCTGAATGCGGATCGGCGACATGGGAAGCTCAATCGTCGCCGGAAGCGATGTCGTGCCCCGACGAGGTTGCCGCTGCAGGCGGCGAGTTCGGCTCGCCCTGTGCCTCAGCCGCAACGCGGAGCAAAAGGTCCAAACGCCGCTCCGCGGGGGAGTCGAGTTTCAAATCGAAACGCGCTCCGAAGGGAAACACCTGGATCCGCTTGATCCGTACCTGGGGCCCCTCAAACCGCTCCAGGGCTGCCTCGGGGGTCCGGGTAAAAGGCGGGCAGAACGCCAGGTGAACGCTCGCCAGCCGCTGTCCCTGTTCGAAACAGACTCGCATCCAGCCGACAACCCGCTCCGTTCCGTCGGGTTCCAGAAGCCGAGTCACCTGCTGGGTGACACGCTCCTGCGGCACGGCCAATCCCGGGCTGGAGTCGGCAAGAAGGGCCTGCTCGAACCCCTGGGCAACAGCCACGCTCCGGGGAGCCTCGCGAGGAACCGGTTCGCGATTCGGACTAGCCGGCCAACACAGCCACCAGCCGCACAGTTCTTCGCTGACCACAATGACCCAAAGCCCCACCAGTCCCAGTGACGCAGATCCGGGCAGGCTTGTGGCAGCGGCAAACCCAAGTGCGGAAATCGTGATCAGACACGAGAGGGCAACCCTTGCCGACCGGGAAACGCCGGTACTCCGCCACGCGTATCGCGAGGCCAGGGCCGCAACCGCCACCGCACCGCCAACGCCGATCAATGCGGCCGACGGAAGAGGCGTGGAAACGGCCCCCATCCCTCGCCGAAGCCAGATACAGGCAGCGGCTACGAGCATGACTCCGGCATAGACGCCCACGACCACACGGACGATCGGCCGGCCAGGCTCCGCCTGGGTAAAGCGGGCTGCCGTGAGGTGGAAGTCGGCCAATGAGGCAGCACTCTTCATGGCATCCAAAAAGGCGGCCTGGGCTTCGTCGGAATGTGTGCACAACCAGCGCGGAGAAACACGTCCGGCACTGCCATCGCATCGATGGACTGGCTTGAAGGACAGGCCTGCATCCCTTGCCGAGCACGTCACAGTCCTGAACCACAGCCGTCTTGCTCGGCCCGCCTTTACCGGGCTGCCTTTTTCAATTCGTCCACGCGATGGGTCTTCTCCCAGGTAAACGACGGCTCGCTGCGGCCGAAGTGTCCGCCGGCAGCCGTTGCCTGGTAGATCGGCCGGCGAAGCTCCAGGTACTCAATGATTCCGCTCGGTGTGAGCGGGAACAAGTCGCGCACGATGGCGCAGAGCTTCTCCTCGGCGAGCTTGCCCGAGCCGTCCGTATCGACCAGGACACTGACCGGCTCCGACACGCCAATTGCGTATGCCAACTGGATCTCACAGCGGTCGGCCAGTCCGGCGGCAACCAGGTTCTTGGCCACGTGGCGGGCCATATAGGCGGCGCTGCGATCGACTTTCGTTGGGTCTTTCCCGCTGAAAGCACCGCCGCCATGGCGAGCCCATCCGCCGTAGGTGTCGACGATGATCTTGCGCCCCGTGAGACCGCAGTCGCCGTGGGGACCACCGACAACGAACTTGCCCGTCGGATTGACGTGGTACACGACTTCACCGTTGACCAGTTCGGAGGGCAGACAGGGCTGAATCACGTTGGGAACCACCCACCGGCGGATCTCAGCCTGGTCAACTTGCGGGCTGTGTTGGGTCGAGAGCACGACGGTGTCGATACGAACCGGCCTGTGGTCGCGAAACTCGACCGTGACCTGGCTCTTGCTGTCGGGACGAAGCCAGTCCACTTCACCCTTCTGGCGAGCTTCGGTAAGCCGGTTGGTGATCCGGTGTGCCAGGGCAATCGGCAGGGGCATCAACTCGGGCGTGTGGTTGCAGGCATAGCCAAACATGAGCCCCTGATCGCCGGCGCCAACGTCTTTGCCGGCAGACGAATTCTCATCCACCCCCTGGGCGATATCGGGACTCTGGCGATCGAGCGACACCATCACCGCACACGTGCTGCAGTTGATGCCCATTTCGTCGTCGGTATATCCGACCTGCTCAATGACCTTGCGAACAACATCCTGGTAGTTGACCGTGGCTTTCGTGGTGATTTCACCAGCCACAATGGCTACTCCCGTGGTCACCATGGTTTCGCAGGCAACGCGGCTGCGCGGGTCCTGCGCAAAAAGAGCGTCCAGAATGCCGTCGGAAATCTGATCCGCCAGCTTATCCGGATGCCCCATGCTGACCGCTTCACTCGTAAACAGGTACTTGCCCTTCGCCACGGAACTATCCTCCTTCACCGATTGCGGCAGACGGCTGAACCGCAAACCCTGGAATGTCGACTTCTCGCAAATCAAGCTCGTCATTATAACTGCGCTGACGCGGCACAAGCAAGGCACAATGCAGCAGCCCGTCGACCGGAAACACTCCGCCGCCGCGCCGGAAAAAGCGTGGAAGGCAGATACCGACCGCGATGTGCCTTACGCCAGCGGCTTTCTGGGCAATCTGTCTGGATCGCCTCCGCAGAATTGCTTCTCCCCCACCACCCGATTACAGCCATCGCAGTCACCGCAGGAGAGGGGGGAAATGCGGACATCTCGGCCATGACAGGAGTCATCCCTGAAAGAGCTTTTCCTGTCAAGGGCCGCCTGGCGGGTTCTTTGCGCACCATCTGCGCGAAAGCCGTTTTGGGCTTTTTTTTGCTTGGTTTGAGGATTTGGCTCATGGGCTTGATTGATTGATACGGTCATGTTTATCGAGGTTGTCGTGCCGTTCTTTTCCTTGCGGCAGCACCCCAATCCATCCCTTCGTGGATACGCCTGCCTTCCGCGGCAGTCGCTCAGGTCCGGTTATGAACCTGACACCGGATTATTCTGCTGCGACCGTCTCGTCAGCGCTTGGCCGTCTCAATCAGGGGTACGCTCGGCAAGCGAGGCCGAGTCCATTGACTCCTTCAGACTGACCTTTGCACTGGCGAGGGCCTCTTCCTGGTCAGGAAGGGCCGATGCAACCGTCACGCTTGATTCCATTTCCTCTTGATTCGTTTTCCAGGGGTTCCCGGTAGCCCCTTCCGCCTTCGCCGTCGCCTCGGCCCTCACCCCGTGCCCTGGGGTCGAGGCGATGGTGAAGGTGGAAGGGGCGGACCCCTTCTGTCGAGCCCGAGCGGAGGTCTTGTCCGACTACTTCGCAAGAGCCTTCATCTGTTTAGGACCGCCGATCACATAGGCTTCGTGGTTCTTTACCATGTGCCAGATGATCGTTGTCAACCGACGCATGACGGCCACTCGTGCGATCTTCGATCCTCGCCGTCGCTTGATTCTCCCGTACCAGGCCCGCATCACCGGATCACGCCGCAGGACATGCAATACCAGTTGCCCCAAAATGAATCGGGCCGCGGCACTGCCTTGTTTGGTGATTGAGCCCAACCGATCCGTCACCTCCCCGGAGTTGCGACACGTTGGCGTCAGACCCCAGTAGTTGGCCAAACTGCCCGGCCGTGGGAAACGATCGATCGAGCCGATTCGTGAAGCCAACGCCAGGCTGCTGTAAGCTCCACAACCGGGGATGGTTGCGATGATGAGTGCTATTTCGTTCTCCGCCTGACGCTTGCGGATCTGCTGGTCCAGTGTCTTGATCTGCTCGTCCCACAGATTCCACTGATTCAACATCAGATCCATCTCCGAACGATCCATCAGACCCAAAGCCACCGTCGTCAGCCAGTTCCTGCCTTTGATCGTATCCAGGCCCTTCGTCGGGCACTCTTGCTCGAGGTTGTGCTTCCTTAGTAGGTGTTTCACGCGATTGAGCGTCCGAGTGCGTAGCTGCCCAAGTCGTTGACGCAATATGGTCAGTTGCCGGTCCGCCGCGTCTTGTTCCGTCGGCCACTCGACGCGCCGAAGCCCACGCACGGGCTTGCCCGCCAGCAACCGATCACGATTGACCCACAACAAGGTCGCCAAGCCACTCGCATCACGTCGGTCCGTCTTCCGCTTGGAACGCTTCTCGGGCTGGATGAGGATCACTTCCCGGCATCCGTATTCGCCGAGCATCTCCACCAGCCAATAGTTGAAACCGCAAACTTCGAGGATAACCACGAATCCGCCTTCCGCTTCGGCTTGGCGGGCGTAGTACTCCAGGAACGCCCGCACCAAGTCCCATTTCGTGCTCACCTGACGCCTCACGGTCACGTCCCCATTCTCGTTTCGGTCTTCTACGGTCAACTGCTTGCGGTGCTGGTCGATGCCAAGATACAACATGGTTGGTCCTCCCGGATCAGGTGTGTGTGAGTAGAACAAACGCTACTTCAGGTATACCACCAGGAGGGCCGCTCTTTCATAGAATCAGGGGTCAGGAGTCAGGAGTCAGGAGTCGGCGTGGAAGGCGGGGCGGAGC
>CAZLWV010000020.1:34361-71578 GCA_964563135.1 uncultured Planctomycetaceae bacterium | reverse complement strand
GAGCAACGGCATTTGCCTTGGAGCACGAGAACGGGACCTATGACTTTCTGCGAGCACTGCCGACCAAGGGCCTTCAGACGTCTGTCAGCAAGATCGCGTTCACGGTCGTCAGCGCGCCGCTGCTGGTGATTGCCTTGAGCGCATCGGCGGCAATCCTTGCGCTGCGCATGGATTCGTGGGCCTCTATGCCGGCGGCGACGGAATTGGCTGAGGCTGTCGGCGGAGCGTGTCTGTCCTGGGCCGTCGGCTCAACGCTCCTCTTCGTCTGGGCGGCGTTCTTCTCGCTGCTGATGCGTCATGCGGTGCAGGCGGCGGTGCTTGGCGGCTGCGCCGCGGGCTTGAGTATGTTCTTTCTCATGTGGCTCCTCGACACGGTCCTCGGTGTACAAGCCAACGCCTCGGGCTGGATAGGGTCCGCTTTCTTGGCGGTCGTGATTGGGGTGGTGGCTGCCGTTGACGTAGGGCTCGCCGCCCGCTGGTATCGCGAACCGTCCACGGGGCGAATTGCTGCAGGCCGCAAGGAACGTCGTGAGGAATTGGCTGAAACGGACGCTCGAGTCATGGAGACAACGCCCGCACGAATCAGCCGGTTCAGCCATCTCGTGTGGCTCCAGTGGCGGCAGTCGAAGGGGATGCTCTTCACCCTCAGCATAATCTTTGCGGCGGCTCTGCTTGGACTGATCTGGCACGGCGGATTTGCAGATCCGTTTCGTCGATCGCTTCCCCGCCTGCGTTGGTTCTACGATCTTGTATCAGGTTGCTCCGCATTGGCGATCTGGGTGGGGATGACGATCATTCCGCTTGCCGGCGCCAATGTATTCGCCGGCGACCAGATGCAGATGCAGTTCCGCTTCCTCGCCGATCGCGGGATATCGCCGCGGTCGGTCTGGTGGAGCCGGCAGCCGGTTTGGATTGCCGCCGTCTTGGTCTGGACGGCCTTCGCAAGCGTTCCCATTGCCCTTGCCGCGTTTCACTGGGGCCACAACCCGTCGGATACCTACTATGCTCTGTGGATTCCCGGCCTGACAACCGTACTTGGTATTCCGATCGCCTACTGCTTCGGGCAGTTCTGTTCGATGCTGATCCGGTCCGGCATCCTCTGCGGTACGTTAGCCATCGTGGGCTCTGTTCTGCTGGGGCTGTGGACGTTCGCCATGCTGATTCTCCACGTGCCGCTGTTCTGGTCGGTCCTGCCAATCCCCATGATCTTGCTCATTGCCACTCGCGTGCGTACTCGCGGCTGGCTGCTGGAGAGCAACTCGCTGAAGAGTTGGCTGCCCGCGGCGACGGTCACGGTCCTCCCGGCAGCGGCGATTCTTGCGGGGGTCTGCCTCTATCGCGCCTACTCGGTCCCGCTGGTCGACCCGGGATTTGACGTGGCGGCGTTCACCGCCGCACCGTCGCCGGAGGCAAAGGAAACGGCGGAGATGTATCGCCGGGCCTACGACTTGACCGCCGGACAGGCAAGCGGCGCCGAAAACCAAGAGGCCATCGATCTGATCGTGAAGGCGAGCCGGCGCGCCGAATGTGACGCACTCAGCAAATACTTGCCCGCAAGATCCGCAGAGGCGACCGAGAAACTTGCCGAAGCGGTTCGGCGACAGGGCAGTCGTCTTCAGGAGCAGGGCGATCTGGACGGTGCCGCGGAGTGCTATCTGGCGACGCTGCGGATGGCCAACCAGGTGTATCTCGATCCGGCGATCATGCTCATGGGCGCGTATGTCGAACAACGGGTACTTGCCGATTTGGTGAATTGGACCACCCAACCCGGCCAGACCAAAGACCGAATACTGGCTGCAACGCGCAAGTTGGAGGAACTGAGCGAGCGTCGCGTTCCGTTCGACGACGCCATCAAGTCGTACTATGTGGAGATGACCGAAGTCATTGACGGCAACGTCGACGAGATGTACCAGCGCCTGGGGACGGAAGCGGGAACCGGACCGATCATCTACTGGATGCCGTGGGAACGCCAGCGAGCGCGGCGGGCCCTGCGACTCCTGACCTCGACCGAATTGCAGACGTATCAACAGGTGCAAACGGCACTTGCCCTTGGCCGGCAGGTTCCGCAGGATGTCCTCCAGCGAATCCGATTCGTAGCGAAGCGAGGCAATGTGCCGCAACCGTTACGCATGTCGCCCGATTTGTGGCTGTATTCTCGCGATCTTCGTTGGGCGGCGGACCAACTCATAACGATCGAATTGCTCCGCCGATCGACGCGCATCCAGATGGCCCTGGCGGCGTGGCAGATCGAGCACGAATCCCTTGCGGCAAGCCTGGAGGAATTGAGAGGAGAGTATCTCAGCGACGTTCCCCTCGATCCCTACAGCGGCGAGATGTTTTTCTACTTTCCCCAGGGTTTCCCCGAGCCGATCGAACGACACAACCAGGCGGTGGGCGACACGACTCTTGTTCTCGCGGCCGGCAAACCGTTTCTCTGGAGTGCAGGCAGTACTCCAAATGACGGTCGGCTTGGTCCGTCAATGCAGAGGGGCTCCGCCCAATTCACGGAGCGGCGGAGGGATGCGCTACCCGAATGGGCTTGGGCGGCCGGGTGTGTGTTTGCCATCCCTCAACCCAGGTGACAGCAGATGATCCCTCAAGCGGGTTAGCTGGGGTCAAGTTCTGTCCCAAGGGAATACTCTGGGAAAATATCCGTGCGCTCGGAACGAAGAAGTCGTTAAGGTCCTATTGGGACGTGCAGAAGGCGTGGACGTACCGTACTTACCGCAACAGAGAAGTGGGTCTCCCCAGTGCTCCGGGGAGGGAACCGTGGAGTGAATTGCAGTCGCAGGGGTAAATGGACAGGTAAGGTCCAGCGAGGTGGTGTGTGCGACTCCGATTCACGAGCGTAGGACGCGGGGTTCGATAAGAACAACGTGTCTCTCCCTCCACCGGGCACCTGGGGCGATTGGCGAGGGCCGGGAAGGTCCCCCCCGAGGAACAGGCTGCCAGGAAGGTCGCGGGAAGGCGGGTGAGAAGCGGGTCGCGTCTGGCCGGGGAGGTTTCGTCCAAGAAGACTCGAACATTTGTTGTGTTGGGTGCGTCGTGTATTCTGTGAAGCGCTCGGTCGAGTTGTTCGTTGAAGGTGTGGGAGAAACGTCGGATTGATCGAGTCGAGTCTGCCTGATCCCTCTGAGGTGGTCCAGAGGGTTCGAAGGTGGAGTGCTGCGGTATGCCGACGGTTTTCGTCCGACCCACGGGGCGTGGGAACGGGTCAGAAGGAAGAGGCTAGAGGGTGCCGGTGGCGCGCAATCTGGCGCGGTACGGGCTCGGCGGTTGTGATCCTGACGCCACGGGCACGCAAGGGCGCCGGGATTGCGCTATGGACATGGGGTACCGACGATGAACGAATCTCAAGCGGCTCCCGCCCGCTGGCGGGCGGCCTTGGCCTGGCTGGACCCATCGCTTGCGCGTGAACGGCCTCCCACCCCTGATGGGTATCGAGAAAGAGAGTCCGATCAGGCTCGTTCGGCAAGACCCGACCAAGAGGAGGAGGAACGCCGGGCCCGACCAGTGCCATGAGCAGATCCCAGGCCACTCAATTTGCATCGCTGCGGTGCTCTGGTCTTTTGCCAGTCCCTCAACCGCCTTCGCCGGGGAGTTTTCTCGTCGCGGCAAATTGGCGGAACGCGTCGGTGAGACTCTTCATCTCAGGCTCGAGGGATTGGAACACGGCGGGCGCGTTGGCCAAGTCCCGCTGGCGGCCCATTTGCTCGAGTTGCCAGCAGATCTCGAAGACGCGAGTGGCCCCGAGGCTGCGGCTGGAGCCTTTGAGGGCGTGGGCGGTCGCCTCGACTTGCCTGGGCACTGCGGACTGGACCGCACGGCGGAGGTCGTCGAGGAGTGCAGGGGATTCCGTCAGATAAGCATCGATCAACTCGATCAACAGGTTGCGATCTCCCTCCACGGAATGCAGGGCTTGGCTCCAATCGACGGAAGGGTGTGGCGAGTTCATCTGCTGGTTTCCCCCTGAATCTCTCTGTAAACGGACTCCGAGTACGGCGGCCATGGCCTCATCGAGTTGTAGTGCGCGAATCGGTTTGGACACGTAGCCGTCCATACCCACTTGGAAGCAACGCTGCTGGTCGTCTTTCATGGCCCGGGCCGTCATGGCGACGATGGGCACGTGCCCGCCGGTTTTTGCCTCGTCGGCACGGATGGCGGCGGTCGTCTCATAGCCGTCCATTTCGGGCATCTGCACGTCCATGAAGACCAGGTCGAAGCGGTTGGTCTTCAGGGCAGCAATCGCCTTGCGTCCGTCAGCGACGACAGTCACGTCATGGCCTCGCTTTTCCAGGAGCCGGGCAGCCAGCTTCTGGTTCACGAGGCTGTCGTCGACCAGGAGGATGTGCAGGGGCGGCAGTGGGGCCGGCGGGATGTCGGCAGGCAGGGAGGCGGAGGTCTCGGCTCCGGCCGCCAGGGAGGTGGGCCGCTCAGCGAGGCCCTGGAAAGAGGCGGTGAAGTGGAATCTGCTGCCGGATCCGAGCTGGCTTTCGACCCAGATGCGGCCTCCCATGAGGTCGACGAGCCGGGACGAAATCGCCAGGCCGAGGCCCGTGCCGGCATAGCGGCGGGTCGTGGACGCATCGGCCTGCTCGAAGGCGTCGAAGATGCGGACCTGGTGTTCGGGCGAGATACCGATTCCGGTATCGATCACGCAGAAATGGAGCAAGACGGCGTTGCCGGTCTCTGTGCCGTCCGGAGGTTCGGCCCGCTCCACGCGGAGGACCACCTCGCCCTGGTCGGTGAATTTGACGGCGTTGCCAACCAGGTTGACGATCACCTGGCGGAGGCGTCCCATGTCGCCGACGAGTCGATCGGGCACGTCGGGGTTGATCTGCGAGGCGAGTTCGAGTCCCTTGCCATGGGCACGGACGGCGAGGGCCTTCATCGTGTCGGCGAGGGATGCTCGCAACTGGAAGGGCGCCTCGACAAGATCCAGCTTTCCGGCTTCGATCTTGGAGAAATCGAGGATGTCGTTGATCACGGCCAGGAGGGCGTCGCCCGAGTCACGGACGATGCGGAGGTAATCCTTCTGGGTCTCGTCGAGCTGCGTGTCGAGCACAAGTTCCGTCATGCCAATGATGGCGTTCATGGGGGTGCGGATCTCGTGGCTCATGTTGGCGAGAAAATCGCTCTTGGCCCGGTTGGCCGTTTCGGCGGCTTCCTTGGCCTCGGCAAGCTGGGCCGTCCGCTGGCGGACGCGCTCTTCCAGTTTCTCGTGGGCTTGCTGAAGGGCCGCCTCGTCGGCCTTGCGCTGGCTGATATCGCGGACGACGGCCTGGAGGATGCTTCGGTCCTCCAGGTCGACCCGCACCAGGAGCACATCGGCGAAGAAGTCACAGCCGTCGACGCGACGATGAACCCATTCGAACCGGCTCATGCCGGTCTGGAAGGCCGTGGCGATCCGCTGGTTGGCGGCGGTGCGGGAGTCGGAGCCGTCAGGCTGAGAGGGGGGGGACAGGTCGGCGGGATGCCGGGCGACGAACTCTCGGGCAGAGGTGCAGCCGAACAGGTCGAGGGTTGCCTGGTTGCACTCGAGGAAATGCCCGTCGCCGAACAGCATGATCGCATCGCCGGTCGATTCGAAAAGGGCGCGGTAACGGGATTCGGATTCCCGCAGGACAGCTTCAGCCGCCTTGACGTCGGTGACATCGACGGCCATGCCGAGGACTGCCGGTTCCTCGTTTTCGGCCGCCGTGTAGGGGATCTTGGTGACCTGGAGGATGCGGCGGCGGCCATGGATATCGGTGAAGACGAGTTGCGGGGCGGTCATGGAGACGCCGTTGTCGATGACCTGGCGGTCGTAGTCGAGCATCTGGCGGGCTTCAGCACGCACAGGGTGGATATCGCACTGCCTCAACCCGATGAGTTCCTCGACGGTCTTGCCGTACGCCTCGGCCAGGGCCCGATTGGCCAGGAGGAAGCGGCCCTCCCGGTTCTTGGCGAAGATCATGTGGGGAACCAAGTCGAAGACCTGCCGCCAGCGCATCTGGCCGGCGCGGAGCATGGCGATGGTGGCGCGGAGATCGCGGAGCTGGCCAGCGAGGTCCGGCTCGCCGGGGGGCACGTCACTGGAATTGGGCAACCCGTTCTTCAACATGCGGCGAATTGGTGAGATGGAGGGAGAAAGTCAGGGTTGCCACCATACCACAAATGGCCGCGGGGGTGAATGGAACGTTGGCCAAGCCGGCGATTGCGAACCCCCCGTTGTTTGGGTACGATGGCGACGAATGAAGAGACGCAGCTGGTTTGAGAGTCGACGGCCATGCCCCAATGATGTCTGTGGCGCACGGGAAACTGAGAGACGCGACGCGGGAGAGAGGTGAAGCCGGTGAGAACTCGAAGTCACATTGTCGGCCTGGCGTGGGTTGCGGTTGTCTCGATCGCGCCGGCCGCCGGCTTCGCCGCCGAGGTCGCACGGGCGGCGCTCGGCCGGTTCCCCCAGGAAGTCGCTGCGGTCTACAGCGTTAAGGATGGGCTGCCATCAAACGACGTGAAGGGAGTCTGGCTGGACAAACGCGGTACGGCATGGGCCGACACCGAGCGGGGATGGGCAGTTCTGGAGGCGGGAAAATGGCTGGCATCGGATGCCCCTGAGGGAGAGAGTCTCCAGGGCTACATAGCTCCTCAGGAGTACGCGGCGATTGGCTGCAAGGTGAACCAGGTGGCCCGGCTGAAGGACGGCAGGATCGTGGCGGCTACAGAGGACGGCCTGCTCGTGGAGGGGACGGAGGGATTTGAGCCGCTGGTGGTGGAAGACGGCTTGGGCCGGCGGTGGGGTACGTCGGACGTGCGCGGTGTGGCCGTCGATTCTTGCGGCCAGCTCTGGCTGGCGACGCTGGCGGGGGCTGCCTGCCGGACGGCCGACGGCTGGAAATTTTACACCGGCCGCGAGGGGCTACCCTACAACGATTTCACGACGATCGAGGCTGGGCCGGACCGTGTGGTCTGGTTTGGTACGCACCTGGGAGCTGTTCGTTTCGACGCCGCGGGATGGGCTTACCGGCAGGGGCGGCGCTGGCTGCCGCACGACGACGTGCGGCGGATCGCCATTGACGAGCAGGGAAATGCCTGGTTCGCCACGGCGGGAGGCGTGGGGCGGATCGGGCGGCGGATGATGACGCTGGCCGAGAAGGCGGAGTTCTACGAAGAGGAGATCGAGCGCTGTATTCGTCGCACTCCACTGGGGTACGTCTCGGAAGTGGGACTGGCCAGGCCGGGCGACAAGACGCAGATCTTGTACCACGACAGCGACAACGACGGGCTGTGGACAAGCATGTACGGGGCCGGGGAGTGTTTTGCGTATGCTGCCACAGGCAGTGCGAAAGCCAAGGACCGGGCGCGGCGGGCGCTGGAGGCACTGCGCTTTCTGCAGAAGGTGACCCAGGGGGGCGAGCATAGTCCGCCCAAGGGCTACGTGGCCAGGACGGTGATCTCGACCGAGCTGCCAGATCCGAACCTGGGGCGGGTGGAACAGGACCGCAAGAAGCAGGCGGAAGAGGATTCGCTCTGGAAGGTCTACGAGCCGCGCTGGCCCAGAAGCGCCGACGGCAAATGGTACTGGAAGAGCGACACGAGTTCCGACGAGCTCGACGGGCACTACTTCTTCTACCCGGCCTACTACGACCTGGTGGCGGACACGGACGAAGAGAAGGAGCGGGTGCGAGAGGTCGTGCGGGACCTGACGAACCACCTGATCGAGCACGACTACAACCTGGTGGATCACGACGGCAGGCCGACCCGCTGGGGTGTGTACAGTCCGGAGTCGCTGAACCACGATCCGAACTGGGCCGAGGAGCGGGGACTGAAGTCGCTGAGCATCCTTTCGTACCTGGCCGTGGCGGAGCACATCACCGGCGATCGTGTCTATGGGGCCCATTCGGAGAGGCTCATCCGGCAGCACGCTTACGACACGAACGCCATGATCTACAAGATCCATCGCGGCATCGGTTCGGGGAACCAGTCGGACGACGAGATGGCGTTCATGTCGTTCTACAACCTGGTCAAGTACACCAAGAACAAGCCGTTGCGGGAACGGATGCTGTTTTCGTTCTTCAGCGCGTGGGTGATTGAGCAGCCGGAGATGAACCCGTTCTTCCATTTCGCGTATGCGGCCTTCGGGCTGGAATCGCAGTGCAGGAGCCCGTGGGGGACCTTTTCCCTGGCACCCTGGGACGGCTGGCTGGAGGACTCGATGGCAACACTCCGCGGTTCTCCGCTCGATCGGGTCAATTGGGGGTGCCGGAACAGCCACCGGCTGGACCTGGTGCTGCTGCCGCGGCAGCAGAGCGGGGAAATCCTGGGGCCGGGAGGCGAAACGGCCGGCTACCTGGTCGGCGGCAAGGTGCTTCCCGTCGAGAACCGCCACTTCAACCACTGGAATACCAATCCCTGGCGCTTGGATTACGAGGGCAACGGGCGGGAACTGGCGAGCGGTACCGTGTTTCTGCTGCCCTACTATCTGGGCCTGTATCACGGGTTTGTCCGGGAGACAGAATAGGCAAGTGGCCGGGGCTTGTGCCGAAAGGCAATCACTGCCGGGGGAGTGCCGGGGCCAGTTGGCGGATCATGGACTGGAGAAAACGGGCCAGCTTGTCGGAGGCGAGGAGAGCGTCTTCCTTGAGTTTGTACATGTCCTTGACGCTGCCGGGGCGGTTCATGACGGCCCCCATCACCGCGCCGGCCTTGCGAACGGCTGTGGGCTGGCGCATGAGGCGATCGAGATCTTTGGGGAGTTCGTCGCCGACCGCGTCGCTGATAATGCGGACGGCCAGAAGCGGGACCTTCTCCCGACGGCAGATCTCGGCAACCGCGAAGGTTTCCATGTCGACGCCGAGGGCATGATATTTTTCCCCCAGTTCGCGTTTCTCCCCGGCAAGGCGAACGATGTGGTCGGTCGTCAGGAGAGAGCCGAGGTGGACGCCGGGCGAGGCGGCCAGACCGGCCGGATCGACCTTGAGATCGAGCAGGAAGTGGCGACCATCGGGGCAGCAGACCTTGTCGGCCATGAGGATATCGTGTTTGCGGAGCCGCGCATCCAGGCCGCCGGCAAAACCGGCCGAGAAGAGCCATGCGGGCTGATGGGCCAAAATGAGGGCGGCCGCGGCACGGGCCGCCGCCTCGCCGCCCGGGCCGGACTGAACCAGGGCCACGCGGCGGGCTCCCAAGCGGCCCAGCCGAACCGCAATGCCTGGGCTGCGTATCGTGACCACATCGGCGAGCAGGTCCTCCAGGCCGCCGGCCTCGATACCCAGGGCGAACACCAGGCCGACATCGCAGCGGCGCAATTCCGGGTCCTCGGCCTGACGCTGGGCGGCTTCGGCCGTTTCGTGGAGCGATTGACGCGCAGCGTGGACCACCGTCTCACGCACTTTGCGCTGTGCGAGAGTGCCGAGCCATTGCCGCAGGAAGTACCGCAGGACCATGAGGGAAAGCTACGTCATCTGCCAGAGGGCCATTTTCACCACGTCGCGGAAGGACTTTTCCGACGAGAGCACTGCCGCGGGCTCGAAGCCGCAGTGGACGAGGCAATGCTCGCAGCGCGGATCACCGCCAGGACCAAGTGTATCCCAGTCGGTCTCCTGAAGCAATTCGGCGAACGTGGCCCAGTGGCGGTCGGTGACGAGGTAGCAGGGGCCCTTCCAGCCGCGAATGTTGTAGGTGGGGTTGGCCCAGGCAGCGCAGGCGAGGTCGCGCCCGCCGCAGAGGAAATCGAGGTAGAGGGGCGAGGTGACGAGCTTGAAGGTCCGGAGGAGGCGGCGGGCCTCGCAGAACCTGGCGTGAATTTCGCGGCGGTGCATGAAGATCCTGGCGGCTCCGTCGGGATCTTCGGCGGCGACGGCCTGGTAGCCGTAGGCCGGGGAGATCATGAATCCGTCGACCTTGAGTTCGGTGAGGTACTGGAAGAGGACGGCCAGTTCATGGACATCTGTCTGGCGGTAGACGGTGGTATTCGTGTAGACGAGGAAACCCGCCCGTTTGGCCGCCTGGATGCCTTCGACCGCCCTGGCGAAGACTCCCTTGCGGCAGGCGATGGCATCGTGGCTTGCCTCCATGCCGTCGAGGTGAACATTGATGAAGATTCGGCTGCTCGGTCTCAGGAGTTCGATCTTCTTGGCCAGCAGCGTGCCGTTCGTGCACAGGTAGACATGCTTCTTCCGCTCGACGAGCCGTTCGACCAGTTCGTCGATTTCGGGATGGATCAGGGGCTCCCCGCCGCAGATGCTGACGATGGGTGCCCCGCATTCCTCGGCGGCGGCCAGACACTGCTCGACCGACAGATGCTCGCGGATGGTTTCCGCGTACTCGCGGATGCGTCCGCAACCGGCGCACTTGAGGTTGCAGGCATGAAGCGGCTCGAGCATGAGGACCATGGGGAACCGTTTCCGGCCGGCCAGCTTCTGCCGCATCAAGTAGACCGTCATGGACTGAGTCAGAGAAAGCGGAAAGCGCATCTTACATTGCCTCGGCGGAACAGGCCATTTCACTGGCATCTTCTTGATCCCAGACGACCCGGAGAGTGGGGGCCGGGGCGACCGCATCCGCCTGGCTGGCAGCCGACGACACGGCCCAACGGGAAAGGGCCATCAGAGGGAAGTACATGGGGTAGTAGTGATAGCGGAGGTAGAAGACCTGCGGGAAGCCCGTGCCGGTGAACTCAGGCTCGTCCCAGGTGCCGTCGTCCTGCTGGCGATCGACGAGGAACTGGATGCCGCGGCGAACGGCCGGGTGATCTTCCAGTCCGGCGGCCATGAGTCCGAGAACCGCCCAGGCGGTTTGCGATGCGGTGACCGTGCCCTGCCCGCGAAGGGTGGGGTCGGCGTAGGTTTCGGGGGTCTCACCCCAGCCGCCGCAGGGCTGCTGGTGGGTGAGGAGCCAGTTGACGCCAGCGCGGATGGCCGGATCATCGCGAGAAACGCCGATGGCCACCAGGCCGGTGATGACCTGCCAGGTGCCGTAGATGTAGTTGACCCCCCAACGGCCGAACCAGCTTCCGTCGGGCTCCTGGGTGCTGCGAATGTAGCGGACAGCCCTGGCGACGGCCGGGTGCTCCTCGGTGCAGCCAAGCTGGCCCAGGGCTTCCAGCACGCGACCGCTGAGGTCCGGCGTGCTGGGATCGATCATGGCGTTGTGGTCGGCAAAAGGAACATGGCAAAGGAATTCGCTGTCGTTGTTGCGATCGAAGGCGCCCCAGCCGCCGTCGCGGTTCTGCATGGCGAGGAGCCAACGAACACCGCGGTCGATGGCCTGGGCCGTCCGTTCCATCCGCTTCTCATGGTCTTCGCCGGCCGCCGGTTCCGCGTGGGCCGTGCCGACGAGGTCAAGATTCGGCGGGAGGCGGTCGTGGGACGTGTCGGCGAACTGGCTTTTGAGGACCATCAGGACCATGGCCGTGTCGTCGTTGTCGGGATAGAAGGCGTTGTTGTATTCGAAGCACCAGCCGCCCGGTTCGGCCGCGACCGTGTCGGACCAGTCGCCAGGGACGAGAACCTGGCGGTCGAGAAGCCAGTCGACGCCGCGGGCGATGGCCGGATCGCTGCCGACAAGTCCGCCGGCCAGGAGAGCCCGCAGAGTGATAGCGGTATCCCAGACGGGCGATTTGCAGGGCTGGACGCGGCAGGTGTCACCGGAGTCGCTGGCGACGACCAGGTCGCGGAGTTGTTTCCAGCATTCCTGCATTTCGGGGCTGTCTTCGCTATAGCCCAGGACGTCTAGTGCGATGAGGCTCCAGACGATGGGCGGATAGATGGCCCCCAGGCCGTCGCTGCTGTCGAACCGTTTGAGCATCCAGCGGGTTGCAGCCCGGACAGCCCGCCTGCGCAAGGGCAGCAGGTTCCAGCGGCGGAGGAACTTGAAGGTGCCATCGATGGTGCGGAAGAATCGGTCCCAACTGAAGAGCCCCCGGCCGGCCTTCTTGCCGGGGCAGCGCAATTCCGGCCAGTCCTCCGGGGCCCGGATGAACAGTTCGCGGATTCCGCAGCGAGGGTCGATTGCCCGTGTGGGACGCATGGCCGAAACGATCGACAGAGAAACGATGATCGTTCGCGACCAGGCGCTCACGGCGCAGAGGTTCACGGGGAACCACTTGGGCAGGAACATGACCTCGGGCGGAACCTCGGGGCACTGGCTGTAGGGGATCTGACCGAGGATTGCCAGGTAGAACCGGGTGAAGCTGTTGACGGCGTCGGCCCCGCCGTGGGCGAGGATGGCCTTTCGGGCCCGCTGCATGTATTCGGCGCTCGGGTCGTGGCCAGTGAGCTTCAGCGCGAAGTAGGCCTTCACGCTGCCGCTGATCTCGACGCCGCCGCCGGGATACATCGCCCAGCCGCCTTCCGGCATCTGCGTCTCGACAAGCCGGCGTGCAGCTTGCCTGGCCAGATCGGACTGCTCGCGGCCAAAATAGGCCAGGAGCAGGATGGTTTCGCTCTGGAGGATGGAATCGCCTTCGAGTTCGGCGACCCAATGGCCGTCGTTCTTCTGCTCCCCCAGGAGCCAGCGCCGCGTTCGGAAGACCGAACGGCGGACGTCCTTGGCCAGACGATTGCCGGCGGGAAGAGGGGTCGAGGCGGGGAAAAAACACCTCGCCCGTCCATCCGTAGACGGGCAAGGTTGAGTACGGTGGTACTTCATCGGAGTTCTGTTCCTTGAACTCATGGGCGGTCTTCCATGACACGCTTGGCACGGGAGGTATTCTCCCGTGTCGAATAACGTAGTCGATGGCTTGCAGATCGACAACCCCATTGTCGCGAAGTTTGAAGGAAAACACCCGCTAGAGTGCTAGCACTGCCAGCACGGTTCGGTCGGGTTTCCAGGGCAGCAGGGCCGCCAACGGGCAGCGGCCGAAGAACAGGTTGTGAACTGCCGCCCGGTCACCCTTGGCCCGCTCCTGCCGGTTGCTGATTGTGATGAAAGACTCCACGATCGCTGAAGTCTGCGGCGCAGGACCAGGGTCGGGATGCATCAGGAACAAGTTTGCGACGTAGTTCGGCAGTATGCCGCCTTTGCCCTCGCAGCAGCGGAAGGCGAAATGAACGGCGCACCCGTGAGGCACCTGGCCGAAGGGGGCAGGGTGCTTGCCGGAAGGGGAGAGCGCCGCGAAGCGGTTTTGACCGGAAGCAGAGAACGATTCTCCTGTTTTCACTTCACCAGTCGACCGGGACATCCGCAGGCAGCTCGTCGGCATATCGGGGACTGCCGGCCTGAGTGAATAGTTATGCAGTCATAGTCTCGAGATCATGCGGATCCGGGGTCGGCTGGGCGGGCAGACGCCGCAAGGGGCGCGGATTGCCGTCAGCGGCCGGGCATGGTAGAGTCGAGGTTGTGACTGGTGCTCGTTCGAGCGCAAGAGATCTCATGGCTCGCTCACCACCCAAGTGCAGGTCTTGGCCGTGGACGAGTGCAGGGGGGCCGGAATCTGTCTCTGGGGAGCGTCGCGCGATGAATCAGCAGCGGCGATTGTGGGCTCAGGCAACCGGGCCCTTGCTGGACGAGTTGATCGGCGTGCATCAGCGGGCACATGCCGCTTTTGGACACAAACTCGGCCGGACACATGCATTTCCGCTGTTTCAGGGGAAACGGCAGAATCGGACGCTCATTTACAACGCCGAGTATGATCCGTCGGGCAAGATACGGCGGGGGGTATTCTTCGTCACGACGGGAGGATCGACGCAAGTGGCTTGTTCCGCGCAGTGGTCGATCGGTCCAGGCTGGCGCAAGTGGTCGCCGACGCCCAGGCATCTGGAGCGGCTTTCCGGACGGATTTACGATGCGATTGCCGACGAGTTGAATCTCGATCTGGCCCCGCTGAAGATGCCGTTCAAGCTGGCCAATTGGATGGACGACCTGGCGGCCGAGTTCGCCCAGCGAAGCGGACTGGCTCCCGACCACCCGCAGCTCGTCAAATGCCTGCGACAGATTTTCGTCCACGGAGGGCACGAAACGCTCGTTGGGCACCACTACGAGCTGCCGCACGAGGGTCTCGGGGGGCAGGTGGTCGCCTACGCGCTTGCGGCATGCCGCATGCGCGTGGATGAACACTGGAGGGACGTGGTGGCAATGCCCAACAGTCCGGTCCAGCTCTGGCCCAAGGCCCCGCAGCTCTGGATCCACCTGTCGCCGGAAACCAGGGAAGGAGTGGCCCTGGGGTTTCCGCAGCCGCCCCATCCTTCATCGAATTCCCCTGGTGGAATCCAGTTGGCGATCTATCCTCGCCCCGGCGCGGGCAACTCGGTGGAGGCCGCGCTGAATGCCGTGACCAATATTCCGGTTGCCTCGATGTACCAGGTGGTTGCCTCTTTTCCGGTCCCCAGGAGGGGCGGAGATCTGGCCGCCTGGTCGGAGCTTCTTCACAACATCGGCCAGAGCGGCCACGAGGGTGCGAGAATCTGGAATCTCGCCCAGCCCGACGTGCTGGCAACGGCTCGCGAGACCATCAAGACCTGGGACAGGGCGTTCTCCAAGTGGGCCCATCCGGGGCTGAAGTCGGCCTGACGTGACTGGCGGGCTTACCACGGGCAGGAATAGACGCAATCGGGGGCCGTCGGTTCCGGGAGACTACTCCAGCTGGATCTCCCGCACGATCAGCCAGAACCTCTGCGGCTCCTGGACGCGAAGCCGAATCCCTTTCAGCGGGCCGCCAGGCAGTTCGGCCACGACCTTGGCCGAACTGAGCTCCTTCAGATCTTTCCAGCTTCCGTCGGGGGCCTGGATCTGCAGCAGACCGGCGTGCACGTATTCCTCGCGGTAGCGCTGGGTGCCGAGCAGGATCGTCACCCTCTTCCACTCGGCAGGTTCGTCGAGCATCAGGGTGAAGTGGTCGCCCGCAGCCAGGCCGCGATCTGACCAGTAGAACGTCTCGAAATTCCCGTCGAAGGCGAACTCGGGAAAGTAATCCTCGTGGTTTCCCAGGGTGGACTCGATTCGCCCCGGGCAGGTGAGTTTCTGCGGTCTCTGCCAGAGTTCCAAGCCCAGATCCGCCGCGGAGGGGAGGGGTTTGCCTGCTTCCGCCTCCTTGCGGGCCTGCGCAAGCCGGTTCACCGTGCCCTCGCAGCGGGCAATCGCCTCGTCGTAGCGGGCCAGCGACCAGTCGAGGGCGTAGGGCTTGTTTTCGCGATGCCACAGCACCTCCCACTCCTGCCGCAGTCTGCGGTACCTCTCGGCAGTACGGCTGACGGCCGCAATGGCCCGGTCGAGATGGGCAGCGGCCGTGCCGGCCTCGGCCCGGGTTGCCGCGTCATACTCCACGGCGGCCGTGGCCCGGTCGACCTGGCTTTGGTAGTAATGCTCCAGACGCCGCGAACCGAACAGGAGCGAATCGATCAGGTCGGCATCCGCCGTTGCCGTCTGCCGGCAGGACTGCAGCCGCTCGATGGCCTCCCGGACGATCTTGAGGTTCTCCGCCGACTCCGGGGTCTCGGGCCGCACCAAGCCCGCGGTCATGTCCCAGAAGCGGCTGTTCATCATGCCGCCAAGGCCCGGCGACGACAGCAGTTGGATTGCCTTGCCGTAATCCTCGCCCGTTTCGCCCTGGAGCACCGCGCCGATCCGCCGGTCGAAATCCGCCTGAGGAGTCCTCGAAGCGTTCCAGGCACACTCCGCACCCCAGGCGAATCCGTACCAGTTGGGGGCATTCAGGTTCTCGCCGTCGTCGTCCCACGACGTGTTGAGCACTCCGATGGCCCCGTGCTTGACTCCGTCGCGGACGAAGTTCTGGATATTGACGGCCGCGGCGCGAAAGTCGGGGAGCACGCGGCTCCAGTTGTTCACGCCGGGGCAGACGAAGAACTCGTAGCCCGACCGGGCAAAGGGGGCAATCTGATCCTCGAAACTGTCCTTGGGTGCATAGCCCCAGGTGAGCATGACCACGTCCTTGGGAATCGACTCGAGCTTGTCGGGATGACTGAGGATCACGTCGCCCCACATCATCATCCGTTTGCCGTACTTGCCATGGACGAGTTCATAGACCCGGCCGATGTGCCGCACGTAGACGCCGCCGGGGCCAATCTCGTCGCCGAGGGCCTTCGTGGGCCCCTGCAGGCCCAGTCCCCAGGTTTCGTCGCAGCAGACGTTGAACATCTCGAAGGGGAGAATCGGCAGGACTTCGCGGTAGAAGTCGTCGAGCAGCTTGTAGGTTCCTTCGTGAACGGGCGACAGGGTGCGGTCGTCCTGCTTCAGGTGGGCGTACTCGGGATGGGCCAGCGTGTGTTGCATGTGGGCAAAGGACTGCTGGTTTCCGAGGATCTCGACGCCCAGCGGCCGGCCATGCTTCACCAGGCCGTCCAGTTCTTCGGCCGTCAGCGAACCATCTTTCGGTCCCACAAGCGGATGCCTGGCGAAGGCGAACTGATGCTGCATGTAGTAGGTGAAGAGGTTCATTTTCAGCATCGCGCCGCGGGCGACGTCGCGTTTCAACTCCGACAGGTTCGTGCTCGGACCGCGGGTGATGTCGTCCTGAAACGCGCGCCAGCGCACACTCGGCCAGTCTTGGATGGTCAGGCACGGGATTGCCCCGTCCCGACGATTGGCGCGAACGAGTTGTCCGAGTGTCGCCAAGCCGTGGAAGAGACCGGGTACGGCCGGGGCGACGATCGCGGCGCCGTCGGGGGTGACGACCAGCGCATAGTCTTCATCACCGGCTTCTACCCGCAGGTCCGGCAGAACGACCTCCGGCCTGGCCTTGGCCGTGAGCCGAACGACAAGCCCGGAACCATCGGTCGCCTCAAGCTCAGGTGCCGGCAGGCCGGCCCGGACGAGCTCGTCCAGGAGGAAAGCCTGGGCCGCAAGCTCGACCGTCTTGGGGAGCGAAGCCGCGAGCGGCTGCTGCAGACGCAGCGTGCCGCCGGTCAGTTTCACCTGTTTTGGAAAAGGAACCAGCCGCAGCGATCCAGTTTCGTCGGCCGGCGCGGCACAGACCTGCGCGACCGCCAGACCCAGGACACAAACCGCGGAAAGGAGTCGGTGTTGCATGGAATCGTCCCCCCTTACGAAGCCAGAACAGGAAGAGGATCACTCGATGTCTTTGAGGCGGATGTTCTTGAACTCGGCCCACATCGGGTTGCCGGCATGAAGCTGAAAAGCGAGGACGCCTTCGCGAAGCGCCCCCTGCGGATGGTTGTCGGTGCAGTCGAGGATCAAACGACCATTGAGGTAGTGCTGGATGTGGGGACCCTTGGCGAGGATCACCACGTCGTTCCAGTCGTCGAGCTTCAGCAGCCGGGCGTACTGGTCGGCGTCGATCAGGCTGCCGGTCACCTCCTTCTTGCCGTCCTCACCCCAGACGGCCTTCTCGCCCACCAGACACATGCGGCCGCGTTTGCCGCCTTCGTCGTAGATGAACCCGGAGACGCTCGGGAGCTTGACCTCATTGCGGATTTCGTGCTGATAGCCGCGGACCACCCAAGGATTCTTGGGATTGTCGGTGATGTGTTTCGAACGGTACTGGATGCCTGAGTTGTTGGTCGCCGTGCAGCGGAAAGAGAGCCGCAGTTCGAAATCCCTGACCACGCCGTCTTTCCAGATCAGGAATGTGTTGCCGTTGGCCTTGTTGTCCGCAGTCGTCTCGCCGCGGATCGCGCCGTCCCTGACCGACCAGAGCCTTGGATCGCCGTCCCAGCCGGTCAGATCCTTTCCGTTGAACAAGGGCTTCATGCCGTCGGGCTCGGGGGGGGCCGATTGAGGTTCGGCCGCCAGAACGCTCGAGGCACACAGGAGCAGAACCGAGATGGTCAGGGAGCGAAGCATGGTGTTCTCCAACTGGAAAGGGGCACGATGTGATCACTGAGCGGACACGGGCACCGCGGGAGCCTTGCCTTCGGTGAGGGTCGGCCTGGCGGCGGCCGATTCAACGGCCGTCCGGAGGATCCGGGTGATCCCCGTGTTGTCGATGTAGGGTCCGAGCACCGGATCGTTGCCCACGATGAGCGAGTCCAACTGATCGGTGCCGATGCCGCGGGCAAAGACCGGCACCAGGCTGTTGCTGTGCTTCTTGGAATGGTAAGCCAGCCCGGGGATCTTGCCGGGGCCGTTGTCGACCAGCGGCCGCAGGGGATCCTGGTCGGAATCGGGGCCGCGGACGAGGCCCGTCTCGTGGTCGGAGGTGACGATGACCAGGCTTTCTTCCCAGTTGCTGTGGGTTTCGATCCACTGGACGACCGTTTCCACCGCCCGGTTGAAATCCATCTGTTCCTGGATCACGCGGCCGGGGAGGCCGTTGTGATTGGCCCAGTCGATGGCCCCCCCTTCGATCATGAGGAAGAATCCGTTGGGCCTGCGGCCGAGCACGTTGAGCGCGCCGCGAACCATCGTGTTGAGGGTGGGGACATTCGCGTTCAGAGGCGTGTCGTCATCGGGATGCTTGTTGCCGGTCTTCGTGCGGGCCTGCTGCAGCGTGGTGGCGGCCTCGGCGGTCCCCAGCACCTTGGCCGGTGGCTGCCCCTGGCAAAGGGCTTCGAACTCGGCCTTGGTCGACACGGGACGGAAGCCATAGTAGAGTCCGTCGGGGGTCTTGCGCGCGGCCTCGATTGCCAACCAGACCTCCTTGCCCCCTACATACTTGTATTCACGTTCCTGGGCGATCTCGCCGGTGATTCCCTTGGCGGCCTCGGCGGCCTTCTCGGCCGCGGTTTTCTGGACCTTGGTGGGCTTCCAGGGCTGACCGTTGTTGTCGAAATCGGGATTGCCCGTTCCCATGATCACATCGAGCACGCCGCCGCGAATCATCTGCTGGGCGATGGTCTGATACTCGTCGCGTTCGGCCGCGTGGGCGTTGCTGAACGCCGCGGGCGTGGCGTGCGACCATTCGACCGACGTGACTACGCCCGCCGCAAGGCCCAGCGATCCGGCCAGTTCCGGTATGGTGGGCGCGATCGGCTGGTTGAGATCGCTCCAGTTGATGGCATTGTTGAAGGTCTTCTGGCCGGTGGAGAGGGCTGTGCCGGCTGCGGCCGAGTCGGTATATCCGGCTGTCGCCCACTCGTAGCCGGTCTTGGGGTCCCAGGCCTTAGCCGGATCGTAGACCAGGGCTGGATCCTGCCGGCCGGTGCCCAGCGGTTTCTCCGACGTGTTGAGCGGATAGGTCGTGGCGGCCAGACTCTTCCAGGCCGGGCCATTGTAGACCTGCATGCCCCGCCCCGTGGCCGAGTCCCATTTGCCCTCGTACATGCTCGTGGCGTTGAACGTGTTGAATCCGGCCCCGTCGCAGATCATTACGAACACGTAACGCTTGGGGGCCTTGTCGTCGGCCGCAGCCACAGTAGAGACCGCAATCAGCAGACCGAGCCACAGCAGCACCAGGGCTTTGCGAAGCATGGAATAATCCTTGTGTTGGATGTTCTCACAGATTCTTGGTTGGACAGACTGGCCGGATCCTGTGCCGCTCCGATGCGCGGTTGTGGCAGACGGGGCGAGCGGCGGATCACCCTTGCGG
This sequence comes from uncultured Planctomycetaceae bacterium, assembly GCA_964563135.1. GTDB lineage: Bacteria > Planctomycetota > Planctomycetia > Pirellulales > Thermoguttaceae > JAAYAY01. Next base: position 52,152 of record CAZLWV010000020.1, on the reverse strand, counting down.
CGGAACTCGTACGACATTTGTGGGATACTTCAGTTCCGAACAGCGCAGAGAGCCCCGGCAAACAGCGGAAGCCTCTCAAGGGCTTGGGTATGCACGATCGTTGGTCTTGTCAGCAGCCCGGAAACGCGGTGGGGAATCGGCGGGTCCGTTGAGGCGGGAATTCCGGTGTCGATCCCAGAAGCACGGATACCGCGGCAACGGTTCCCGGCGGGGAGTCCCTGCTCGCGGATTTGGGACTGGTTCTCAGTATGGAATCGCGAGGGCCGACCGTCAATAATAGTCTATTGTTTCGTCCGGCGTCGCGGAGCCAAGGGGTCCCGCGGCTGCCCCGTTAGACCTACCGCAGCCATCGTGCACCCGAACTCGTTGGAGATACTGACCATGGTGTTGGCCCGGAAGATTACCCGTCGTGAGATGCTTGCCGGTTCCCTGGGGGCTGGAGTCGCCTCTTTGCTGCTTCAAGGACGGCTCTGGTCTGCCGACGCGCCGGTCGATCCCAACCGTTTCGTGCTCCTGGCCGACATTCATATCTCCGAGGATTCCGAGAAGGTGGCTCGCCAGATCTATCCCACCCAGACTTTCGAACAGGCACGAGGCGAGTATCTGGGTGTCGACTGGCGCCCCGCGGGGGTGATTGTGGCGGGGGATTGCGCATTCAACAGTGGGGAGACGGGCGATTACCAGCAATTGAGGAAGCTGGCGGCCCCCATTGCGATGCCGATCGTGCTGGCAATGGGTAATCACGACAACCGGGAGAGTTTTTGGGAAGTATTTCCCGATCAGCAGGTCGTTCCGGCTCCAGTTCCGGGCCGGCATGTGAGGCTTATCGAGGCCCCCCATGCCGACTGGTTCATACTCGACTCGCTCGACAAGACGAACTCGACTCCGGGAAGAATGGGTGCGCTGCAGCTCCAGTGGCTGGCCGACCAGCTCGATCGGCGTCCGGAAAAGCCGGCGCTCCTGGTGGCACACCATTATCCGCTCGTCGAAGGCAATGAAGACATGCTCAAGAGCGCACTGCTCGATACCGAAGAATTCTACAAGGTGATCCTGCCGCGCAAACGGGTGAAAGCCTTCATCTTCGGCCACAGCCATCGCTGGGAGCACGCCCGGGTCGACGGGCTGCACCTGGTGAATCTTGCGGCTTTGGCGTGGCTGTTCGATGCGAAGCAGCCCCGAGGCTGGGCCGATGCCCAGCTACGGCCCGACGGCCTCCGCCTGACGCTCCAGTGCCTGGACACTTCCCACGAAGCCCACGGCCGGCCGCTGGAACTTGCCTGGCGGTAGGGGTGTAGCCAGAGACGGGTGCGGCCGCATACAATCGGGACCGTTGCTTCAGGTGGCTGAAGTCTCGGAAAGGGGATTGTATGCCGGCAAGACAGCGCAGGGGAGTTGTCGTCACCGTGGCCATGGCGGCTGCCGTGGTGTGTGTCTGGTCGCTGCCCGAGTCGGCAGCGGCGGTGGAGTTCCCGGGCCCCGAGCCCGGAACAGCCGCGGCCAGGTTGGCCGACGGGCAGCTCGTTCTGGAGAATGCCGTGCTCTCCGTGACGTGGCGGGTGGCACAGGGGGAGTTTCGCCTGCTTCGGATCGAGGACCGGATCGCCCGGCAGGTTCTTCGGCCCCAGGCGGCCGAGGCGTTCCGCATCGAGTTGGCGGGAGGACGGCAACTGGCAGCCTCCGCGCTGCAGGTGGCGGAGGAGTTGAAGCTGGCCCGGCTGGAACCGGACGAGAAGGCAGTCCGGGCCGCGTTGCACCAGCCCGGCTGGCGGGCGAGCATGCGGCTGGCATCGGCCGACGATCAACTCGATATTCTCTGGAGTGCCGAACTCCGCGACCACTCCAACGCGGTCCGCACCGAGCTGGCGATCGCGCCGAGACAGACTCCCGCCAACCTCGAGGGCGCGATCGTCCTGGAGGCCGACCACGTGGAGGCGCATGTTGCCGGCACGGTGAGCGGCTCGCCCGTGGTCGCCGGCAACGTGTACTTCGCCTGTGAGCATCCGCTGGCCGACAACCGGGTGGCCGATAGCCGCCTTCAATGCAGGGCGCGGTATCGCGGCGGGGTGGAATCGGCCGACGGGTGGACGCGGAGGGCCGTGGTGGGAGTTGCTCCGCCGGGCCAGTTGCGACGGGCGTTTCTCTTCGACCTCGAGCGTCAGCGGGCGCGCCCTTATCGGCTGTTTCTCCACTACAATTCCTGGTGGGACATCGCCTGGCCGGACCGGCGAATGGACGAGGCAAAGTGCCTGGCGGTCATCGAGCATTTTGGCCGTGAGATGTACCAGAAGCGGGGCGTGCCGCTGGACAGTTTTGTCTTCGACGACGGCTGGGACGACCCCAAGACGCTATGGAAGTTCCACGACGGTTTTCCCAATGGGTTCGGGCCACACCAGAAGGCGGCGCAGGAGCAGGACTCGTCGATCGGCGTCTGGCTTTCACCCTGGGGGGGCTATGGGCAGGCGAAGGCTGACCGGCTCGAGTACGGCAAGACCCAGGGCTTTGAGACGAACTTGCGCGGCTTCTCGCTGGCCGGTCCGACCTACTACGCCCGTTACGCCGACTCCTGCAAGGAAATGATCTCCAAGTACGGTGCCAACTACTTCAAGTTCGACGGGATCGGGCAGGGGCTTGGCTCGCCGGGGGCGGACAACGAGTTCGGCGCCGACGTGGAGGCTCTGCTCAAGCTCACCGGGGAGCTGCGCCAGTTGCGTCCCGACGTCTACCTGAGCATCACGACCGGCACCTGGCCCTCTCCCTACTGGCTCTGGTATGGCGACTCGGTGTGGCGAAACGGCGACGACCTGGGTTTTCACGGGGTCGGCTCCATGCGGGAGAAATCGATTACCTACCGCGACATGTTCGTGCGGCAAATGATCGTCGATCGGGCGCCGCTCTATCCCTTGAATTCACTGATGATCGTGAGCCTCTGCCAGGCCGAACTGGGTGCGGCGGGCAAGATGGTGGGCGACGTGAAGGACCTTCCCGACGAAATCCGCATGGCCTTTGCCGGAGGCACGCAGCTTCTGGAACTCTACGTGACCCCCGCGCGAATGACCGACGAGGCCTGGGACGTGCTGGCCGAGTGCGCCCGCTGGTCGCGGGAGAACGCCGACGTGCTCGTCGACGTCCACTGGGTCGGAGGCGACCCCGGCAAGGCGGAGGTCTACGGCTACGGGGCCTGGTCGCCCCGGAAAGGGATTCTCACCCTGCGGAATCCGGCCGATAAACCGCAGTCGATTTCGCTCAGCCTGGCAGAAGCCCTGGAGCTTCCCAGCCCATCGGGCAGTTTTCGAATTGCCGCTCCCTGGTCGGAAGGTGTTCGAGGTATTCCCGAGCGGCTGGATGCCGGACAGAAATACGAGTTCAAGCTGAAGCCGCTGGAGATGGTGATGATTGAAGCGGTGGCGACAGAGTGATTCGCGGCAACGGGCCTGCTGGATTCTGAACGGGACGAAGATGTTTGCCTACAAGCCAATCCTGAATGACGTGCTGCCCGGGCTCCGCCGGCTTTACGAGCGGCGGGCACAGGACCGGATCTTTGCCGTGACGGAAACGCCCAGCCGGGCGATTGCCGAGTTCCAGGCCCGATATGCGGAAGGTTACTGCGAGGCGCCGGACCCGTCCGGGCGGATCGCCTTCTGGAACCGCTATTTCGCGGAGAGGGCCGGCGTCGAAGACGATTCCGTGCCCGGTGCCTACCTGAGCGAAATGGACCAGGGACTTTACGGCGGCCTGCTGGGAGGCGAGGTGCAGTTCATGGCCCATCCGGAGACGGGCTGGATTTCCTCGATGGTCGCACCGATCCTGAAGAGCTGGTCGGAGCTGGACCGGTTGCGGATGGACCGCTCCCATCCGTGGTTCACTCGATATCTGAACCAGCTCCGCATTTTCACCGAAGGGGCGGCGGGCAAGTTTGGCATAAGCCACTTCATCCTGATCGACGGGCTGAACTTCGTTTTCGAACTGGTCGGGGCCACGGAGACTTACCTGAGCCTGTACGAGCATGCGGACGAGGTGCGCCGGGCGATCAAGCTGGCCTTCGAAATCAACGTGGCGGTCCAGTCGGCGTTCTTTGAGAACACGACGGGGCCAGAAGAGGGAACGTGCAGCAACATGGTCCAGTGGATCCCGGGGCGGATCATTTCGGAGAGCGTCGATCCGTTCCACATGACGTCGGTCGATACGCTGGAGGAATGGGGCCGAGGGCCCGTCGAACGTATCTTCCGCCAGTTCGACGGCGGTGTGGTCCACATCCATGGCAACGGCCGTCACCTCCTGGAAGCCGTGTCCAGCTTTGCGGGTCTCAAGGCGATCTTCCTGGGGGACGATCGCGGGTTTCCCAAGGCGTTCGACGTGCTCGGCGAGATTCAACAGCGGACAGGGGACATGCCGCTGGTGGTCCAAGTGCCGCACGAAGCGTTCGCGGCGAGGCTTGACCGGCACGAATTGCCGGGGGGAGTGCTTTATCAAGTCAGCGGAGTACCCGACGTGGACGAGGCGAATGGGCTGATGGAACGGGTGAGGGGGTATCGGGTTTGATGGCCTGACAGGCAGGAGGGACATGATGCAGAGACGCGACTTCTTGAAAGCGAGTGCCGCTGCCGCCACGGCCGGAACGGTCGTCGACCGAGTCTCGGCAGCGGCCACTGCAGGGGCTCGAGCCCCCCAGGTTCGATCTGCGGTTCCTGCCGTGCTGGCTGAGTACACGGGTACCGAACACCGAAACCGGCTTGAGAACATCCGGCTGGCCGAACGCGGCATCCGCACGTGCATGAGGAAGCACCTGATTGCCAGCTACTTGCCCGGACAGTGCTGTTACAATTTGGGCGAGTATCCCTGCCGCAAGCCCTGGGATCCCGACGACTGGGACGAGCGGGAACTCGATTCGCTCCGGGACCACGGCATCCGTTTGATTCATGTCCACGAAGAGTGGAACGATTCGCAACGGCTCTTCGGCTCCCACAAGCTCGACGCGCTGAACCCGGCCGGTTTCCACCGGTTTGTCGAGATGGTTCACCGTCGCGGTATGAAGCTGATCGTGTACGCTTCGAGCGGCTACTTCGAGAAGACCGACCCCGATTTCCGTGAAGAGTGGACCGATGCGGACGACCGCCCCTTGGTGGAGATCTACTTCCGCTATGCCCACTGTTCGCCGGCCAGCCCCGGATGGCGAGCCTACTACTTGAAGCACGTTGTTCGGATTCTGGACCAGTACGGTGTCGACGGCATCTACAATGACCTTGGCTATCGCCAGCCGCCGGACCTGTCCGGCGAGGCCACGGGCGACCAGGTGCTGGCGTTCCAGGAAACGGCTGAAAACGACGGAGCTTTGGCTGATCTGTTGGCGATGATTTACGCCGAGGTGCATCGTCGCGGCGGTGTGGTCAAGGTGCATCGCGGCGGCGCGCGATGTCCCAGCACCGACTTGAAGGTGTACGATTACCTCTGGGTCGGCGAAGGTGGCCGGCAAGGGGACAAGCTGCGGGAGGAGGTGAAGAACCATCCGCCGTACGTCGTTCCGTGTCTGGACATGAGTCGCGCCACGATCGCCAATGAGGACGAGCTGTACCTCCATGCGATCCCCTACATGCAGTTTCCGGTGCTCCTGGCCGGGCGTCCGTTCACGGGCGAGCGCGCCGTAATTCCGGGCATCGACTACCCGCCGGAGGAGAAGTGCTTCTGGACGCGGCATTGCCGGGCGATCTGGAAGTACTACCAGGCCCATCCCGAGGGCCCATACAGCTACGGCTGGTGGGATTCTCAGCCGGGGCGTCCTCAAGCCCGGCCAACTCACGCCCGTTGGCTGGCGCAGTACCTGCCGATGGTTGAGGAAGGGACCTGGGCCTGGCTCGAGATCGGCGACTCAGACCTATTCACGCAGCCGCTCCCAAAAGGTGTGGTGGCCTCGGTGTTTGCCAATCAAGAGTTCTACGTAGTGCTGGCCAATTACACGGAGGCCGCCGCCGTAGTGACGACCGCCGACAAGTACGTGCCGACCGAGGCCCTCGCGCTGCAACCCCAGAGCCGCTGGGACATCCCGCCACGTTCACTGCTGATTCTGCGGCGGAAAGCTGGAGTCCAGGCTTCAGCCTGAGGAGCATGAGCCAGACCTGCAAAAGACAACTTCAGTGGTATCAGTCCCGACTTCGGGCGCTGCTGGGGCTGTCCGTCCTGGTTGCTCTGGGACTGGGAGGATGGAGGTATCTCCAGGAGTCGCGTCCGAAACATAAGTTGCGCCAAGGAATCCAGGAACTGGAGTGCTTCGCTGAAGAGGAGCGCTGCACCGTTACGTGGCTTTGCAGTCATCCCTCAGACAGCCCAAAGGCTGGACTCCAACGAGGACTAGACGAACCGTTTGATTCCGTCGTACACGGCCTGGCGATTCTCCGGCGGCACGTTGCTTTCGTTGAAGAAGACGAGACCGACGAGGTTCTCCATCTGGGTCTTCTCGACGGCGTCGAAGAACCTGCCGATCATCGCGGGGTTCTTGGGCGGAATCGCGTAGTTTTTGAACGGCTTGGCACGAACGCAGACGTGGGCCACGGCAGGGAGGGGTGAGCAGGCGTCGACGTTTTTCGAGAGACCTGAGAAATCGGGCGAGGAGCTGTGCATCAGGTAGGGCATGGTTGCCGCGATGCCGGCCTTGCGGAGCGGATCCGGTGCGTGGCCCCGCCCGCCGCTGGCCGTGCATGCCGTGTGCTGCCAGATTTCCACTTGGGGCGTTTGCGTGTGGACTTCGTCGACCAGCCGCTTGAGAATCGCGCCGATGTGCTGCTCTTTCCAGCGATTGAACTGCTGGCGGCTGGCACGGGCCCAATCAGGCGTCAACTCCTGACCCGTCTCGGCGGCAAAGGCTGCTCGCGTCGCCTCGCAGAGGCAACCGTTGCCGATGTAACCCGGGTATTCGATGGCATAGCTCGACACGCCCCGAGCGGCGTAGCGTTCCAGGGCATCGAGCAGGGTGTCCCGCACGCAGCGATAGCCGTCGGCGATATCCGGGCAGTGTACCCAACTCGTTTGACGGCCGTCCCAGTCGAGCTGCGGCCGCGCGTGCGGGTAACCGTTGGCGATCCGCTCGGGGTTCCAGATGCCGCCGTTGGTCATGAGCTGGACGTGAAAACCGGCTTCCTTGGCCTCCTGGATGATGTCGCCCAGGAACTCGGTTTCCTCGCGGGCGTTCAGGGAATGTTCGTCGCGGTAGCTCAGAAGCCCCCCGCGACGGACGGGCCAGTCGAATCCGTCGTGCTCGGGATCGAAGAACCGGTAGCTGACGAGCATGAAGCTGATGAAGTTCATGCCATGGTCGCGCATCTCGCGAAGAAGCTGCCGGAGTTCCTCTGGACGCCGGCCTTCGGGAGCGGAGGCCTGATAGGACAGTCCAAGCTGCCAGCCGAGATAGCGAAAACGGCCGCGGCTATCCGGCCGGTGCGGCTCGGCGGCATCTGCGGCCGACATGGCAGCCAGTCCCGCGGACAGTCCGGCGGCCAGAGCGGAGGATTGCTTCAGAAACTGGCGGCGGTGCGGCATGGCCATGGCAGGACCTTTCTGATCTGCTGGACAGGATTGCCTCCCGTCCCGCCACATCAAGAACGTATCTCACGGGGATGTTGACAAGCCAAGCCGGTCTGCCGGAGTTGCCAGCATCTGACGATGTCATGCGGTTCAATCGTAGAGGACCTGCTCCTGGCGCCAGTTCTTGTCCTTGTCGTAGCCAAAGGCTTTGACGCGGGGGCGGCGCTCGCGGAGGCGGACCGAATTGCAGCCGAGGCTATAGCCGCTCGAGTCGCGGTTCTTACCGACGCATTCCAGCCGCAGGGTGTACTTGCCGGGCTCGGGCCAGAAATCCATGAGGTGGAATTCCGACAGGTCAGGCTGGGGCTGGTAGAAGTCGATGGGCTCGCCGATCTTGACGCCGTTCAAAATGGGTTGCCAGACGCCGTAGTCGTAGGAGCGCGTCATCTCCAGAAGGAGCCGCAGCGGCTCCTTCTCCTTGACGTCGAAGGTGTACTCGACCCAACCCTGTTCTTTGCCCTCGGGTTTGAACAGGAGCTGGCTGCCCGATTCGAGATAGCGCTGGCCCTCCTGGACCTTCGCTTCACCGGCCCCATGGAACCTGGCGTCGACGGCTTCCTTGCCCCAGACGAGCACCCGTTCCAGACTGGGGAGCTTGCGCTCTTCGGCCGAAGGCATCTCGGTGAACTTCTTGGTCGGCCCCATCTGGTACCAGAAGGCCACGCTGCTGAAGTCATCCTCACGCTCGTTCCAGCTATGGGCCCGGTGCTCCTTGTTTTCGTCGGGCGACATCCAGCCAAAGGTCTCAAAAGTCACGCGAATGCCCGTGTTGAACACGAGCGGATCGTGGACGTGCCAGCGGTAGCTGCAGGTCATCTGGCCGACGACCGCGTCCGGATGGCTCAGATAGGGCACGCCAAAATAGGGCGTGCTGTTCTTCTTCAGCCCCCAGGCCGAGAGGAAGTAGTCTTCCGTGCCCGTGCCGCGGATCGATGGTTTCTCCTCCCCGTCGATGTAGATCATCTCGTCCCCCTCGCCGAACCAGGACGGACTGCGGGTGCGGACGGCGTAGACTGTGCCGACGTAGTAGCCCTTCCCTTCGGCATCGAGAACGAGGTAGTTTCCGCCGCTCGTGGCCGGGTACTCCTGCCGGTATTGGGCGCAGAAGTACATCGTGTTTTCGGGGAGCGACTTCTTCTTGATCCAGTCGACGTTGTTGTAGAGTTTGCGGATCGGCCTGTTGCTCTGGTTGACAATCTCGATGCGAGCGGACTTGCGGAAGGGCATGTGCCAGAAGCAGTTGTACGAGTCCGCATCCTCGACGATCACCGGCACGCTCACCACTTCCATGCGTTTGCCAAAACAGTTGGCAAAGAAGTCGCCCACAGGCGCCTCCACGTCGGGCTTCTCGCGGCCGTCCCAGTAGATTCGCAGCAGCATTTCCTTGGGATCGGCAGCCCCGTCGGTGACCCAGAAGTGCGGCTCCTGGAGGAAGGTCAGCCAGATGTGGGTGATGATTCCGGGCCCTTCCAGGTCGGCCATCACGTAGGTCTGGCCCGGTTCGATCCGGTCGGGACGATCGAAGTTGTTTTCGCCGCTGTACTTGTCGTTTTCGATCCAGGCATTGGATCCTGCCCGCATGCTGCGGCCTTCTTCCCACTGGGTGAGGCCGGCGAGGCTGCCTTGGGCGAAGGTGACGGAGGCGGTGGCGGCGGCGATCAGCCATACAGCGATGGCGATGCTGAGCGAACGGAAGCGGAAATGTCTGCCGAGCATTGGAATCAGCTCCCCGGGTGCAGAAAAGTGACGTGTTGAAGAAGGATCAGTCAGGCCGATCTGCGGCGCCCTCTGTTTTCGTCAATAAAACGCACCAAGTCAAGGATGCTGCGGTCACCCTCGAAGAAATCGGGCTTGAGGAACGGGTCGGCCACCCAGCCCAGGAATGGGTGAGCTGTGAGGACGTCTCTTCGCGAGTCGGGGAAGTCGTCGGGCCATCCGGGCGGGATCTTGAGGGGAGTGATCATGGAAGTGGCTGGTGCAGAGGGGAATGAAGGGGCTGGTTTGAACAGGAGGGCACAGAGGGAACAGAGGAAGGTCAGGTGTTGCGGGAATCGGCGAAATCGAACGCAATTTGCAGCGTCTTTCGGTTTTCCTCCTCGTTCAACCGAGAATGATGTAGGCGCAGTCATGGCCGACGCCTTCGGATGGGCATCAAACAACTCACACGATGTCCTCAGCGAGCGCCACACTTGTCCCAGACCAACAGGCCCTGGTAACCGGCGGGAATGATGGGAATGCCGTTGTGAACGACGATGAGGCCGGGGTGTTCTTTGAGTTCGAGGCGATCGACGAACTGCGGTTTCTCAAGATTGCCGATGTCGATCTCGGTCACCACGCCCGTGTATCGGTCGGAGACGTAGAGCCGGTCGCCGGCCATGGTGGGTTTGCCGTGGAAGATCTGGCCGGGGATGCGGCGGATGTCGAGCTTGTCGAGGGAGCGTTGTTCTTCGACGGACATGAGCGTGTAGCCACCGCGGCAGGTTACCAAGGCCCGCTCGCCCAGGAAGGCGGCGCCGTTTCGGGAATCGATGCGGAACGGATAATTGTGGCCGGTCCATCGAGGCAACTCGCCCGTCAGGTCATACCAATAAAGGCCCGTCACATGCCAGTGGCAGCACGCGTATCGGTTGTCCAACAGCCCAGGGGAAATGGGGTTGTAGTAGAAGAGGCCCAGCCGCGAGTCTTTCAGTGCGAGGGACGGCTCGCTGGGCTCGCTCACGTCGACGATGTGGAGCGTCCCCGGACCGACGTGGAGCAGGGCGTATTTGCCGGCAACCACCACCTGGCGGACCGAATCGCCCGGGACGCGATAGCGTCCGAGGGGCTCGAGCTGCCCTGCACCACGGTGGTTCCAGATCGAGAGCCCTCCTTCGCCTTCCGCCACATACACTCGGCCTCCGCTCGCGGCGACACCGAGCGCAAAACCGTCCGTCGGCCGGGTTGCCAAGGGGCGGATGTGCGGCGAAATCTCGATCGAGTGCAGACCGGCGTTACCACAGGCCACGAAGGCAACCTCATCGTCGAAGTCGACCGCATGGACCTGTCCGGGCGGGGTGTACGTGCGGAAACGGGGATCGGCAGTGAGCGAGGGGGATGGGCCGACGGTCAACGGGGTATCCTTCTCGGCCTGCTGCCCCGTGGAAGACATATCCCAGGGGAACGTGTGCACGTCGGACCAGGCACCAGCGACGAACACGGTGCCACGACCGAGGGCGAGGCCGGCGGCAGGGCTGGTGTCTTTGTGGCCGGTCATGAAGGGCAGCCTGTGATGGGCGATTGTGCGTGGGTTGGCTGGATCGGCAATGTCGACGACGAAGGCTCCGTTGTGGGTATCGGCCACGAAGGCGCAGCGATCGGTGACCTTCACGTCCCACATGTCCATGCCGAGCCGGTAGAAGGGGGGAAACTTGACTCGTCCGACGAACGTGGGCTTCTGCGGACTGGAAATGTCGAGGATCTCCATGCCATGGCCTCGCCCGTAACCGGGGTCTTCAGGCTTCGCATGGGGCAGGCTCTTGGCATGGTGACCGGTGGCGACATAGCAGTAGTTGCCGCGAACGTCGACGCCGTCGCCATAGCCGTCCAGTGGTGAACGGGACAGCACGGCCGGTTGGTGGGGATTGGAGACATCGCAGATCACCAGTTCCGCCGAGCCCCAAACGCCCACATAGAGGAGACCATTGCGGACGCAGATCGACTGGGCTTCGCCCGTGCGAACCGTGCTCAGGTGCGCAGGTTTTTCGGGCGTCCGCACGTCGACGAGTTCCACGCCGGCAGTGCGGCAGGCGACGAAAGCCACACTGCCCGAAACGGCGATGCCCGTGGCCAGTTCGATCGTGTCGTAGTGGGCAAGGATCCGCATCTTCTCGGGCGAAGAGACGTCGACAAGATACAACCCGTCTTCACGCGAAGTCACGTAGGCGACTGAGCCATCGACACAGAGCTGGCGAACGCGGCCGAGGCCGTCGATCGTACCCCGGACGATTGGCCTGGCCGGATCGGATACCTCGACCACCCGGAGCGTGCCCTCTCCGATGGCGTAGAGGACACCGTTCTGGAACTCAACATCCATCGACGGTCCGAGCCCCAGGCAGCCGAGCGACGGTGAGTCCAACGGAGGCGTTGCTGCCGCCGCGGTGCCGGTCGGCAAGCCCGCCGCCAGCAGCAAGACAAGGGCCAGTGCGATCAACATCCGAGACCATGTCATCACAGAGGTCTCCTTGGTACACCCTGCGAGGGACCGTTGGATTCGAAGCTCAGGGACGTCGCGGTGTCTGACCAGAGGCACACTCATTCAAACACCCGATAGCGTTTCTCTTTTGATGTTGTCCAGTAGACATTGATTACATTGCGCGGCGCAAACTGGCGGCGGAGGGCAAACAGGGCTTCGCCTTCCGGCCCGTTGCTGACCTTGCCGTCTGCAAGGGCCGCAACCAGCAGCCGCCCGTGCTCGAGGCCAAGTTCGACATTGCGGAACCGTTCTCGTTCCTCGTCGGTTGCCGTGGGCAAGATCGGCTGGGCTTTGTCGAGAATGGCCTGAGACTCTGCCAGCACCACTTTCGTGTAGAACTTGGGATAAGCCTGCAACTTCTCAGTCCTGTTGAGGGCGAAAAACTCGGGATTGTTGCCCAGGGCAACGGTAAAATCTTCCCAATAGTTGAAATACTCTTGGACCACCCCGTTCATGGGGCCAAACGCATCGTAGAACTCGGCGAGCAATTGCTCCGGGGCGGCGCCGGTGTCCCAGAGCAGGCGGGCGAGCACGTAGTAGCTCGGCCCGGTTGTCGCCCAGTAGCCCTGCAGGCAGTCGTAGTCGGCTGCCCGCAGACCGTTCTGCACTTGGAACTTCGTGTCTTCGGCCATCTGTCGGCTGACCACCCACGGGGCGCCTTCGCCGCAGTAGAAGAGCGAATTCGACCGCAGGAACACGGTCGCCCCCAGCCGCGACCAGCCAAACCACTCCTCGAGGGACGTCTTTCGATAGTCTTCCGGCCGCGGATAGGCATTGAATCCCACGTAGCCGACCCAGACGTTGGGCTCGATATGGTCGATTTTCGTCGGGGGCGAACGGTATCGGCTGTAGGCATAAGCAACCACTCGAGCCTGCGGGTCGTAGTGGCGGGCACGCCGGGCCAGTTCATTGTACCAACGGGCATAGCGATCGGAGAGGCTTTCCGGAAGCCCGTCACCGCCGGACGAACCGTCCGCATCTACGTTGGACCCGTCTTCCACGGCCGGCACCGGCCCGACGGTGTTGGGGTCGGTGTCCCAGGCACGACAGGCCGGGCAGGTGCAGAATCCACCACTGCCGTCGTTCTCGCAGGTGTTGAGCCAGAGGCCCGAGGCCCCTTGGGCGGCGTATTTCTGGATCGGTTCGAGCTGCAGCTCCCACAGCCGCGGGTTGGAGACACACATCTTCACGAAATCGGGCCGATCCTTCTTCCGCGGCCGATGTTCTCCGTCCGGCTGAAGGGCGAAGATCTCGGGGTCGGTTTCCCTGTACTTCTCCCACCAGTCGGTGAAGGCGTGGCCGTAGGAGAGCTTGAACGAGCGGCCCATCCGCATCCGATCCAGCCACAGGCGCTCATCCTGCGAAACCCGGTCGTAGACCTTCCCAAACTCGAGCCAGCGGCCCAGACCTTCTTCCTCGTAGGCCACCTTGTGCTTCTCCTGGGTCGTCATGCGAAACCCGCGGATCTTGACTGCCGGCGTTTCCTGGATATCGAGCCTGCCCACCTCAATCGTTGCACGGCGAGGCACGACGCGGCCGATGTCGCCCGGCCAGATCCAGCGGCAGCCGAGCCGATCCTGGAGGAAATCGTAGACGGCCCAGAGAGTCCCCCGGCGAGTGTTCTCCTTGCTCCCACCGTCCTCGCCGGCGAGGATCAACGTGGTATCGACCGTTTTGACGAGGAACGTTTCCGGTTCGAGAGACGATGTATCCACGCCCCGGGCTTTCGCCAGGTTGCTCTGCCCGACGAGGATCATTGTCTTCGGTGCATCGGGGGGCAACTCGTCTTCCGTGAGGATCGGCAGATTCGCACCCGACATCAGGCGAATGTGTTCCTGCAATTCGGCCGCCGCTCGGACTTGAGGCTCCTTGGGACGGGTGCCCGTGACGATGATGCTGACCGGTTGGCCATCCTTGACGAGTGTGAGGGGAGATACGCTGGCTTTAGCGGGTTGCTCCCCGCCGCAGGCGTGGTTGATCTCGAAAACCATGAGGAGAAAGGCAGTCACAACGAAGGGCACACGAGTCATGACCCCACCTCTCGAAATCCGGGAAAGGATTGGAATCCCGCAGCCGAATGCGGCAGGATCTGGGCGTAGCGAGGACGTTCCGATGTCTGGTGACTTCGGGGACGGACTAGCGCCTACTTCTTCCCGGTCACACTCTTGATGTACTGGACTTCCTTGGCATCGTAGGGACGGCCGTCGGCCCAGAAGATCTCGTGGAACCAGAGATCCGGCTTGGCGGTGTACGGCTTCTGCCAGGTTTCCCAGGGATAGGCGGTCTGCGTTTTGCCGTCGACAAGCCCCCAGTTGTAGGCCGCTACCTTTTGTTCTTTCAGATCGCCCATGATCGGATCAAAGGTGCTGCCGCTGCCTCGCGACATGTACTCGGTGCACAACAGCGGCCGGCCGAATCGTCGCAGTTCGGCGACGCGATCTTTCATGTTCTGCGGCGGCCCGTAGCAGTGGAAGCTGATCACGTCCGACTCGTCGAGCAGGAGCTTGTTGAAAGGACTGAGACGGTCGTCGCTCGACCAGTCGTCGCGCCACAGCCCGGCCGTGAGCGGCTGGGTTGCGCCTGCCTCCCGCGCCCAGACGAACAGTCTGGCCATCAGTCGCGTTGCCATCTCTACCTTGAGGTCCTCGGGCAGCTCCGTTTTGAGACCCTCGGCGCCGTAGGAATTGCGGTTGGGATTGTCGGCCTCGTTGAACAGGTCCCACGCCTGGACCCGTTTGTCGCCGCGGCAATGCTCGATCAAGCCCACAATGTAGGGTTTCAGTTCGTCGTGCCGAGCCGGATCGCGCAGGATCTCGGCCCCCGGCGCCTGGAGCCACCCCGAATTGTGGACGTGGGGACGAGGCTCACGCTGCTTGCCTGCCTTGGGACGGGGGTCCCAGACCCCGTCCAGCGGAACCAGCATCACGCCAATGCCGTGCTTGTCGGCGATCTCGAGGAACTTGTCGAGCCGGGTCAGCAATCCTTCCCGGTCCTGCTCCCAGAGAAGGTTGTGGAGAAACACTCGCACGCTTGTGAAACCGATGTCCGCGGCCCAGCCCAGTTCCCGGTCGATCGTTTCCGGATCGAAAGTGTCGGCCTGCCACATTTCCAGTTGATTGATGGCCGTGCTGGGCGAGAAATTGCAGCCCACGAGCCACGGCTGCCTCGCATACCACGCGTTGGCTTCCTCGGCGGGCCATCGCTCACGGGCGTCGGCGTGTGTGCCAAGAACCAGAAGAACAGCGGCAGAAACGGGCAGGATCCAGCGGAGGGAGAGCGTCATCGGTTTTCTCCAGAGTGGCAACTGAACGGTGGCTTTTCGCTCCAGGAGAAGATACTCGCTGGCGGAGGGAACAACAACGGTCAGGTCAGTCGCCAAGGGCACTCCGGGTTGGCCAAGTGCCGGGGGCACTGTCACTTATGTTTTGGCTGTCCCGTGGTCGCGCCGTGCAGTCCGGAGCTAGTTGCGGGCTTGGCTCGAACTCGTTTCAAGAGGTCGTTCAGGGACGGCCGCTGAAGGGTTCCACGCCTGGCGGAGCGTTTCGAGTTCCGCGGCGGCGTAGGCTCGGCGTTTCTCCTGGAAGTAGCTGTACTCGGCCTTTTCGGCGGCGGTCCAGGTATTGTGCTGCGGGTAGGAACCGCAGAAGGGGACGAGCAGGTCGAGCCAGCAGGCGAAGGTGCGTTTTTCGTTGTCGCCGACCTTGACGCCGTAATGGGCCGGTTCCAGGTAGTCCATAATCCGGCTCTTGCAGGCGCCCGTGTGGTACGGTGGGAGCATCACGGCCCGGCTACGGGGCTTGAGCCAGGTCATCCACGGATTCTTGTCGGGGTCTCCGGAGGTGGTGATGGCAACATAGGACTGGGTGTAGGCGCGCTTGGGGTCGACCTGCCCTGCCCCGATCAGCGTGATGGTCTCGGGTCTGGCCACCTCGCCGGTCAGGCTGATCCGGCTTTCGGCGATTCGATCGGCGTTGTGGCACTCCACGCAGTGCCGGTCGAAGATGGGCTGAACTTCCTGCACGAAACTGAAACCGTCGACCGCTGCGGTGGCGTCGAGAGAACGAGGGGCGTTGACGCCGAGGTAGTTCTCCACGCTGTCGAGCCACGACTGGGACTCGAGCCGTGCGATGAGCGGATGCTCCTTGCCGGCAAAGGGCTTGAGTTTCTGAACCGGTTTGGAAAGCGCCACCGTGGTCTTCTGGGCCGTGGAGGGTTGTGCGCCGGCATCCATCTTGTTCTCGTGGCAGCCGATGCAGGAGAAACGCTCGCCGTTCTGGAGCGTGGACCAGCTCCGCATCGACTGGATGGTATAGCCTTTGGCATCAAGCACCTGGAAGTAGACCGGAGTGTGTGCCGGGACCTCGAAGCTGCAGCTTCCATCGGATTGGATATCGACCTCGCCGAGGACGTGTTTCACGTCCCAACTGCCGCTGTTGAGCGAGATCGGGGTCTGGCAGAGGCCGGTTTCGCACTCGCCCCCATTCTGTCCGTAGCCCATACGGGCGACGCGGTACTCCAGGGCGACGACACGGAGCTTCTTGGCGGTGCCGCGAGGGATACCCGCAAGCCCCGGTCCCGAATAGACGTCCTGCACGGTGTAGATTCCGTAGTTGTCGCGCGGGTCCACGAGCGAGGCGCGGACCGGGGGCGGCGTACGCGACATGACGGGAACCGCCTGTCCGGTACTCTGCCAGTCATCGAAGGCCAGCAGCTCACGCGTGCCGTCGGGCTGCATGTAATAAACGCCGAGCGGAGGATTGAAGGGGCCGAAGGGAGGCAGGTATCCCTCCGGGCAGAAGGAGCAAAGATAGTTCTCTTCGTCGAACGCATACGGATGGGAGTACTGGGGCCCGAACTGCCCGAAGACGTCGATCTTCAGGTCGAGGTAAGGTTTGGATGGATCAGGCGGCTCGGGGATGACGAAATCGGCCGCCTCACGACCGGGGCGTCCATTGAGCGTGGTGTTGACGAATTCGATTCCCTTGCCAGCCTGGATGCCCCCAGAACGGTCGATCAAGCCGAGCTTTCCCTTGTAGATGGAATGGTGACCCGCGATGAGGGCGATCGTCTTGTGCGAGCCCGGGATGCCACGAGCGTGGATGATCGCGGCGGGGAACATGCTGTTGTTGCCGTAGTACTCCGTCTGAGCCGTGCCGTCAGGGTTCATGGCGATCAGCGGATGGGTGAACAGCGCGCTGCGGTCGTTGTACTCCCAGCGGGTGAAGACGACGCGGCCATCCTGGAGGACCTGGGGGTTGTTGGTCATGAGCTGGTCGAAGGTCAGGCGGCGGATATTGCGGCCGTCGGAATCGCAACAGTAGATGTTTCCACCGGCGCGGTACCAGCAGTCGCTGATGTGAACGTCGCGGGTGGAGGTGAAGAGGATGCGGCCATCGGGGAGGAAGGTGGGCTCGCAGTCGGCGATATGGAGCGGCTTGCCGTCCTTCAGCAGGGGGAAGGTGATCTGCGTGACCTGGCGGGTTGCCATGTCCATTTTGTAGAGGTAGTAGGAGTCGGTATCGAAGCTGCCACGCATGGAGAAGACAAGAGTGCGAGCATCCCACGAGAGGTTGGGATAACAGATCGCGCCGTCGGGTTTCTCCAGGAGCACCTCATTGGCGACACTGCCGTCGTCCTCCAGGGTCGCCAGGCAGAGCTGGCCCCCTTTCTTGAAACCGGGAGTGTAGTCGCGAATCTGTTCGTCGGGAATGTCGTATTTCCCGACGAGGCCCTGCATGCAGCCGAAGATGTAGTGCTTCACGTAAACGAACTGGGCCGCCTGTGCACCGACGGACTGGAGGCGAGCCCTGCGACGGGCGGCGCAGGCGTCGAAATACAGCGTGTGCCAACGAGGATCGTTTGCAGGAGCTTCCTGTTGGACAAGCTGATCCAGACGCTCCCGCAGCCTGTCGAGTTCAGGATCTCCCTCGGGAACCTGTCCCATGACCTTCTGGAAGGGGCTTATCTTCACGCCGGGCTGATCGGGGA
>CAZLWV010000020.1:28644-34311 GCA_964563135.1 uncultured Planctomycetaceae bacterium | reverse complement strand
CCATGACCTTCTGGACGAGGGAATGCTCTTGTTCGGCACCGCGCTGGGAGGTGAATATGCGGGCAATGTCGAGCCCGACATCCTGATAGAGCCAGTCTCGCTCGAGGCGGTGACGGGGCAGCGCGACGCCGGGCGGGTTCTTCACGGGATAATCGGCGGGACGGCTGTCGTAGCAGGCGACTTCGGCAATCTGGATGTTCAGGTTCTTGCCGTCGCCGGCGGTCGCGAGCCCCAGCTTGCGGCTCCAGGGAATCTGGGACTCGTGCATCCACGGGCCGGGATAGCGCTTCTGATAGGAATCGTTGACCCGGACGCTCAGGAATCGCGTCGTGATGGCGGGCCACTCGACGAAAGCCGAGTTGGAGTTGGACGTTGCGGGCAATTCCCAATTCTCGGCGAGCAGCCTGAGCTGATCGCGGCCCTGCGGGTCGGCGCAGGCGGAGATGGTCACGTTCTTGGCCAACACATAGACCCAGGCGTTGCGAGCCACGAACCGTATGCCGGAAACGGCTCGTTCCGCCCCCAGGTCCAATACGAAGGTGGCGGTGACGGGTGGAGCTGCCTTGGGCGGCCAGACGGCCGTGCTTGTGCCAGTTCGCGTATCGTCGAGCAGGCAGGCATACGTGCCCAGGTCGCCGTCGATCATCTTCTCGGCCGCATACTTGCCGGGCGGGTCCGCAAACCACTCGGCGTCGGTTGTTACGGCGACCGGACGGAATTCCGCCGCCAACGAACAGACGGAGAGAAGGAAAGACAGAAAGAACGCTGCGAATGTCGTTTTCATCGCATCAGTCGGACATGGAGGATTATGGCTGCCTGACGACCTGCGCCTGCCGGGCCACGTAGGGGCAGCCGTCCAGCCATCAGGCATACAACGACCAACAAGAGCCAGCGCGTGAGTCTGCTTTTCCGGCAAGGTGGATGAAATTGGCGCACATCCATCTCCAGCGCACAACACAGGCCACGGGACTGACGGTAGACGCTGCGGAGGCGGGTGTCAAGCACTTGATTGAGCCCTGGTTGGATTGGGGAGCGAGGACACTGGAGCGGGAGGCCGGCTTTTTCGGGAAGCAGCCCAGCGGAGTCTTCCGCAAGCACACGCGGAGCGGCAGCTCGCGACCAACCTTCGGGCGGTGCCGGTGGACGGCCCTGCCGCCTGGGATTCTCCGATCCTATTTGGTGCGAGCGGGTTGTTGACGGGTCGGAACGCGAGGAACATCCTTGCCCGTCGCGCAGCGCTTCGTTAAGCTGGCCGGAAAGCTGGATTGTGTGCTGGTTCCAGATGACGGGTTGCCGGAGGGGGTCATGATCCGTTTTTGCAGGCACTTGCTGGTTGTGGTTCTGATCTTCACGGGGGCCGCCATCGCTGTGGCGTGCGACGCTGTTGTCGTGGGGCGTCTGGCTTCGAACGACGGGTCGGTCCTGCTGGGGCACAACGAAGAGAATGCGCTGGATCGCGTACTCGAGTTCCGAAAGATCCCGCGGATGCCGGCGGCGGATGCGACGGTGAATCTCCGTCGGGGCGGCAGTCTCGAGCCCGTACCGGAAGAGTGGGCGTTCCTGTGGAGCGAGAATCCGGGCCTCGAATTCAGCGACGGGTATCTCAACGAATGGGGCGTGGCGGTGGTGAGCATCCAGTGCCGGACCCGGGAGGACGATTACGACACCTTGGTTGCTCGCGGTGAGATCCGCGAGGGTGGGATCGGCTACATGCTCCGCCGGCTGGTGGCACAACGGGCGAAGTCGGCTCGGGAAGGGATGGAGTTGATGGGCCAGCTCGTGGAGCGGTTTGGCTATGCCGACTCGGGCCGCACGTACGCGGTTGCCGATCCGGAGGAGGCATGGGTGGTGGAGGTGGTGCGAGGGCGACGTTGGGTAGCACAGCGAGTGCCCGACGATGCGGTTGTGATCCTGCCCGCCCGTCATGTCATCGGCGAGATCGACCTGGAAGACCGGGGGAACTTCCGGGCGTCGCCCGACCTGGTCAGCTACGCCACGAAACGCGGCTGGTACGATCCGGCAGACGGCCGGCCGTTCAATTTTCGATTGGCCTACCAGACCGTGGAACGAACCGGGCCCGACGGGCGCCAATTTCGCGGCCAGCAAGTCGTGTCCGGCAAACCCGGGGAATGGCCTCCTGAGGAGCCGCTGGAGTTTTCTGTGCGCCCGCAGAGGCCGTTGTCGGTGGGGGATGTGGCGACAGTGCTGCGGGACCAGGGAGGAGTGGCCGCATTTTTCAACAAGACGACCCAGGAGGCGGCGGTGTTCCAACTCCGTCCCAACCTGCCTCGCGAGATCGGCTGTGTCTATTGGCGGACCACTGGCCGACCCGATATCAGTGTTCTGACACCCTGGCACGTCGGGGTGACAGCCACCCCGGAGTGCTACGGCCGTCGCGGGGAGCTTCGGGGACTGGTTTCGCTGGAGCAGCATTTCCAGCCTCCGGTGGGGACGTTCGAGCCGGACTACGGGCGGGCGTGGTGGAAGTTCAAACGATTGGCCAAGGTGGTGGACCAGTCCTACGCCAATCGGATCGAGACCGTTCGGCAATCGTGGTCGACCATGGAGCAACGGCTCTTTCAGGAGCAGGAAGGCGTTGAAGCGGAGGCCGCCAAGCTGTGGTCGAGCGATCCGGATGCTGCCAGGGGCCTGTTGACGCGGTTCTGCAGCGAGCGGGCGCTGGAGGCGTGTACCGCGGCCGACAAGCTGGTGGAGGCACTTGCTCCCGACGTCGCAGCGCGAAGGCCGTGAGCGCTGCGAGATTGACCGAACGTTGCGAAAGTGTTCTGAGGGCCGATCCCAGAACTCCTCCCGCTGCCAGTTCTTCCCTCAGTGCGGCAGGCCTGCCTGGCGGTCTTGGGAGCGGAGAGATAGCGAGCTTGCACGGTCAGGCGATGGAAGTGAGGACGAATTGGGGCACAAGCTGGGGACGGTTGCCGACGAGTGGCTCGCGGTTGACAGGGGCCCGGTAGGAGGCTACCCTCGCAGAGGATCGTGGTTTGCGGCAAGACGGATAGTCTTGTCGGTTGAGCCGGCGGCGAACGCTGTTTGCTGGAGAGTCCTCGAGATCGTTGGCCATTGGCTGAGCATCTGCGGGAACGAACACGGCGGCCGGAGTGGAACGGCCACTGCCACATGTTGGACAATTCTCACGATAGTAGAAAGAGGTCGATGAAATGACGGTTCGGATTACGCGTCGAGAGGCGATCAAGGGAATTGCGGTTGGCAGCATGAGCCTCCTGGCGGGGCGCCGCCTGATCGGGCAGGAGGTCCCAGGTGATTCGAACTCTACGGCCGGCAGATGGTACCGCGGCATGTTTCACATGCACACCTACTGGTCTGACGGTCGCGCCTTTCCGGAGCAGGCGATCGACATCTACAAGAAGCTGGGATACGAGTTTCTGGGGGTGAGCGACCACAATCTGTTTGCCGAGGATGCTCAGAAGTGGAAGCCGGTCGAGGCCGCCGAGGGGAACTGGCCGCCGGCGGTGGCTCGCCCGATCTTCGACGCCTACAAGCAGGCGTTCGGCTCGGAGGTCGAGACCCGGCAGGAGAACGGCAGACTGTCCGTTCGGATCAAGACCTGCGCCGAGATGCAGAGGAAGTTTGACGAGCCGGGCAGGTTCTTGCTGATGCCGGCGGTAGAGATCACGCAGGTGCTGGGCGGCATCAACGTGCACCTGAACTATCTGAACCTGCCGGGCCTCATCCCGTCGCTCCAGGGAGCCGCTCTGAGCAAGCAGATTACCAATGCGGAACTGAGTGTCAGCGAACTGATTCGCCAGAACGCGGAGGAGGTGAAGCAGTTGGGATCGCAAATGGGGCGACCGACGCTTCTGATGCTGAACCACCCGCAATGGGTCTACTGGGATATCCAGCCGCAGAACCTGATCGACAATCCGGAGGTGCGGTTCTTTGAGGTGTGCAATGGCGGCTCGGCCTTTGCACCGCATCCGGATGCGATGAGCGTCACCAACGACTCCTTCTGGGACACTGTCAACGCATTCCGTGCCCTCAAGGGGGCTCGGCTTCTGTACGGCGTCGGATCGGACGACACGCACTACTATTTTGATCGCACGCCGGAGCAGCGGCTGGCCGACGCCTGGGTGATGGTGCGGAGCGGGACGCTGGCCGTCGAATCGCTGCTGGCTGCCATGGACGCGGGCGATTTCTATGCCACGAGCGGCGCGCTGCTGGACGACGTGGCGTTTGACCGGCCCGCGCGGACCCTGTATGTGAAGGTCAAGGCGGCGGCGGATGTGAAGTACCGAATCCGCTTCATCACGACCAAACGCGGGTTCGACCAGACGGTCCGGATTGTCGACGCCCCGGCCGAGAAGGGGCGAGGCGCGAGGCAGATTCCCGTCTACTCGGGCGATATCGGGAAGACGGCCGAACTCGTCGAGGGAACCGAGGCCTCCTATCGGATGGCAGCCGACGATCTCTACGTGCGGGCCAAGATCGAGTCGAGCGTGGCGAGCGGTTACGAGCGTTATTTCCATCCGGAGGTGCAGGTAGCCTGGACGCAGCCCTACGCGTGAAAGTGGTGGCCCCGAGCTTTCCCCGGTGAACCCGGAAGTCGATCTCCAGATTGTCAAATTCGTGGCAAGACCGGTTCATTCCTGCGGGAGCCGGGTCGTGAAACGGTAGGTGCCGGAGGCGACCTGGCAGCGGAAGAGGCCGTTCTGGACGGCGGGACCGTCGACAGCAGCCTGGGATTTCACGGGCTGGTCGCTTTCGCGGACGGCATCCAGATCGGCCGCCGGCAGGAAGACCGTTGCCGAGGTGTTGGGGGGCACTGTCAGATCCCAGGTCAGGGTGCCCCCCTCGATGCGCCACGCACTGGCGATCCTGCCGTACCCGGTCATCAAGGTGGCGTCGACCTGTTTCAGGCCGCTCTCGACGCCAGGCGCGGCGATGAAGTGCTTGAAGCCCGGGGCGTCGGCATCCATGCGGATGCCGGCCAGCCCCTCGATGAACCAGAGCCCGATCGAGATCATGGTGTTGTGGATCTGGGAATTGTCGCCGTCCCATTCCTCCCAGATCGTGGTGGCGCCGCTACGGATCATGTGGCCGAAGCTGGGGAAGTCTTCCTTGGTGTGCATCAAGGCAACCAGGTCGTTGCGGCGCTGGTCGATGAGATACTTGGTCATGAAGTAGTTGCCGTGCATGCCCGTGTTCAGATGGCCGTTGCGGGTGACGGTGATGTCGTGTTCCAGGGCGGCCATCACGCGCGGAGCTGTCTCGGGCGGAGTGATCCCGAAGAGGAGCGGCATGGCGAGGTAGGTCTGCTCGCCGTTGGCATAGGTGGTGCCGTCGGGATTCAGGAACCGCTCATGGAGCGTGGCGGCAAGCTGTTTGGCCTTGGCCGCATAGATCTCGGCCTGCGGGTCATCTCCGACCACGTGGCCGATCCTGGCGGCAAGCTGGAGGCAATAGACCAGGTAGCAGTTGTTGAAGAACAGGGTGGAACGGTCGTCGACGCGGTCCTTGCCCTGCTTTCTTCCGGGCGGCACCCAGTCGCCGAGGAAGTTCCACTCCGGGGAGCCGGCACAGCCGATGCCCACGTAAGGCTGAAGGATGCCGTCGCCCATTTTCGTATCGATGAACGCCAGCCACTTCTTCATCACCGGCCAGCCCAGCTCGAGCGGCCTTCGATCGCCGTAG
>CAZLWV010000020.1:18861-28634 GCA_964563135.1 uncultured Planctomycetaceae bacterium | reverse complement strand
TGCAGAATCCGCTCCAGACCGGCCCGCCGCCGGCGTCCTGCGAGTAGGGCACGGTGTAGGGAACATCGCCCTCCTGGTTCTGGGAGTCGCGCCAGTCGGCCGCCCATTTGGCATAGAACGGGCCGGTGCGGAAATTGAGCATCCCCATCTCCATTGAGGTCCCGGAATCGCCGCCATAGCCCAGCCGCTCCCGGTGGGGGCAGTCGACCGTGTAGCCGCCGAGACTCAGGCACTTGTAGGTCCAGCACATCATGGCATGGATCTGGTTGAGCAGCGGGTTGCTGCAGGAGAAGGTGGAGCTGGGCTCGTAGCCGGTGGTGATCAGCCAGCCCTTGACCTCGTCGGGCCTGGGGGCCCGCGGCAAGCCCTTGACGATCGCGTAGCGGAAAGCGGCATAGTTGAATCGGTTGCGGAACCGTTCCCCTCCGCCCCCTCTTGCCACGTAGGTGCTGTGCTGGCCGTAGGTCTGAAACCGGCCGTCGGGGAATTGTTTGTCGGCAAACTCCATGTCGATCTTCGTGCCGCGTTTCACGTCGTCGGGGAGGACCAGCTCGAACCAGCCGGTGTAGTTGCGTCCCATGTCGAGCAAGAACCCGTCCTCCAGAGGCTTCACCGAGGCCAGGGAGATCTCGTCGAGCATGCGGTTGGGCTCCATCATCTGGGCGGCGATGACGGGCGTAGGTGGATGATGGATCGCGGCGGCCTGCCAGCCCGAGTCGTCGAAGTCCGCCGCGTTCCAGTCGGCGATCTCCTTTTCGGCCTCGACGAGTTCGCCGCCGTAGCTGCCGCTGGTGCCGTTGCCCAGGGGCGTAATGTGGCTGCGATGGGCCTTCCATGTGGCGTCGGTGGGAATAGTCTGGGACGCTGAGGCATCCACGGTGAGATTCAGTTCCGCCTTGACCATGGGGCCGCCGGTTCCGGCGTGCTTCAGGGCACCGAGTGACCAGCCACGGCCCAGCCACAGGGCGATGCAGTTCTTGCCCTCTACCAGCCGATCGGCAATGTCGTAGGTGACATAGAGCCCGCGTTTGCCATAGTCGGAGACGGCCGGGGTGAGGACGTCGTCGCCGACTTTCTGGCCGTTGACGTAGAGTTCGTAGTAGCCCAGGGCACAGACGCAGATTGTGGCCGTGGCCGGCTTCTTCGGGAGCTCGAAGGTTTTGCGGAGCCAGGGGAGCGGGCCGGCGTTGTCTTTCATCCAGTCGGCGCCGATCCACTGGCCGTTCCAGTCGGCTGGCGAAAGCGGGCCGACGGAGAAGAAGGCAGGCCGGCTCCAATCGGAGGGCTGTCCGGTCTGGTCCCAGACGCGAACCTGCCACCAGCAGCGTGCTGCCTTGGCCAGCGGTTTGCCAGCGTAGGAGACCCACTGAGACTGGTCCGAGTCGACCTTGCCGGAGTCCCACAGATTTCCGCGGCCGTCGGCGAGCGATTCGGCTTTGTCGGCCACCAGGACCTGGAACGCGGTCTGCGACAGTCCACGGGCGCCCGGTGGAATAGTCCAGGACAATCGAGGCTCGGCCCGATCAATACCGATTGGGGCGGCGAGCCCCTCGCAACGCAACTCGACGGGAGCGGCAGACGCTCCGTGCGAAGCCGACGGCAGGAGGATCGCTCCCGCGAACAGCGCCAGCAGAACAGTCATTCCGCGCATGGGTAAAGCTCCTTGGAGTGGGGCCACTGAGGAACGGCAAGTGGAGAAACACCGTTGTTCACACCACGAATCGGCAATCGCGCTCTTCGCGGGGCGAACGTGACGATCTGCAACAGTGGTCCCCTGCCGGATCCTCATCGAGGGTCTCCGAGATGGACACCGCCGGCATACTCCGCCAGCGGCAACCATGGCCCATGGTAACAGAGGGACGGGCACGCTTCCAGTCGGCGAGCGGCCTGGAGGTGTGCTATTCGGTCAGCGCGGCTGCCGGTTGCGCGATGCAGGGGTTCGTGGAGGTCGTGCGACCCTGTATGGAAGACGGTTCCAACCGGAAACGCGCTCACTTCTTGCCAGGGAACAACAACCGGAATTTGCGCTGGAGGGTCTTGTGGCCCTTGTCGTTCTCGGCCTCGACGACAATCGTTCCCTCGGGCGAAGGCCGAACCTGGGCGAGGAACAGGCCGTCGGGGGCGACCGGCGTGTCCTGACGGTTGATCTTCAGACGCGATCCGGGCTCGGCCCAGCCGTGGACGTCGATACCGCAGTCGTTGGCCACCGCGGTGTGTTCGGGAGGGTTTGTCTGGAGGATGACGCACGGCGAGACGTCGAGGCCCAGCGTCTCTTCGATCGCCTGGCGACGAGCCGCATAGAGCACCTCCGGGTCGCGGCTGAAGTCGGTGTACGTGCGCACCACTTGGGACGCGATTTCCATACCGCGCCGGCGGGGCTGGATCAGTTCGGCCGCAGGCGGGCTCAGCCGGGATCGAATCTGGGCGATCTTGTCTTCCAGCAGCCACAGGCATTCGTAATCCTGGAGGCCGCAGCGCATCTGTTCCCAGCGGAGCGAGTTGAGCAGCCCGTCGCGCTTGGGATAGACGTGCCAGCCATCGCCGCGGTGTTTGCCGGGGCTGTTCCAGGGATCGTCGGTCCAGGCGTTGAAGCCCCAGTGGAGGTAACCCTTCAGGTCGTAGCGGTAATTGAGCCAGTGCATCAGCCGCGTGTCGATCAGCGGCACGTCGACCGTCTTGTTCATCAGCGAGCCGCCTTGAAAGATGCCGACCGTGTAGAACCAGAGCTCGTTGCCCTGACGCTGGGCCTCTTCGTACGCCTGCTGCCAGGTAGCCAGGTGGTCGAGCTTGGGGACCCAGATCTCGAGCCGGCTCAGACAGTGGGGAGTTTCGATGGCATCTACCCGTTGCAGTTCCGGCGCATGGCGGTGCACGAAGTCGGATGCCTCACGCCAGGCCATGACGTTGTGGCTGGAAGGTTCGTCGCAGATATGGAAGATCGTCTTGCCGAGCCAGCCCTTTTCGCGAAGGTGTGCGACGAGGGCAGGCAGGAATCGGGGCAGGTATTCTTCGGCAGTCAGGCGTTTCTCCTGGCCGGTCGACTCGTCCTTGACCGTGGCTCCCTGGAGCCGGATCTCCGGGCTGGACCAGCCCCCTTCGCCATGCTCGGCCACGAACCCAGTCTCCAGGAGATCCATCCGCCCGGTGTCCCAGAAGACCTGGGCAAAACGGTCGAAGGCCGAGAAGTCCAGATGCAGTTTCCCCTCGGCGGTCAACGTGCTCCGGATGAGCCCCAGGCTCACGCGGAACACGTTCTGCCGGTGCTGGGCCATGTTCTCGGCATAGGCGCGGAGGATCGTCTCAAAACGCTGCGAATCGGAGGATTCCACGCCGTGGTGTTTCTTGAACTGGCTGCTCGAAAACCACTCGGCCACCATCACGTGCCGCTCTTCCGGCATCGCCAAGGGACAGACGGTCAGCCGGAGCGGCAGCGAGGCCTGACTCTGTCCGGCAGTGACGGTGACCTGGCCGCGAAACTCGCCCGGCGCGGCATCGGCGGGGATGTGCACGCTGAGGTAGATCGCCTTGAGCGTGCCCTCAGGCACGTCACACTCGCGATCCTCCGCCAGACAGTCCGGAAAGCGAGCGGGAGCAGCACGAGTGAGATCGGCCGGATTCACCTTGGGTGTGTTGGCTTCGATGAAGATGCTGGTAACAAAGTTCCAATGGACGTTTTCGGCGGGGATCTGCGCGCCGCCGCCCTCCGCTGCAAGCGGACTGACCGAGACCGTGAGCTTGGGCAAATCCTGGCCCGCCCGGACGACGCATTGAGCGGAGAGAGTCTCGGCCCGCAGGCCGAAAAGGCGGATCTCCTGGCCCGTGGCGTCGGGGCATTGGTATCCATCGTCGAACACGCGAACCGCATCGCTTACGGGGAAGAGAGCCAGAGGTTCCTGGGCGGCCAGAGCGGCTGCACTGAGAAGGATGCTGGCGAGGGTGGTCGGGAAAAAACGGTACATGATTTGTGCTCCTTAACGCTGGACCTCGATCTGGTACCATGTCGTCACCTCTTCACCGACAAGGAGGCGGCAGTCGGAATTGGCGACATCGATCTTCCTTGGCGGGCTCAAGGGGCGGCCCTCGGCGGCCAGGGGGGTGATCTCGACCGTCTTGGCGCCGGCAAGACCGGAAAGCGTGACGCTGCCGGTCACCGGCTCAATCACCGTCGGGGCGCGACCCCAGCTCTTGACGGTCTTGCGATTGGAGTTCCACTCAAAGCCGGTCAGGGCTGCACGGGCCGTGGTTGTGAGCAACAGCCGGCCGGCCTCGGCAATCGCCTGGCCGTCGAGCGACGTGAGATAGACCGCCGAAAACTCGTTGTCGATGTCGGCTGCCAGGTTTGACGTCTTCGCATCACCGTCGCGGACGAAGCCTACCAGTGCCTGGGTGCACGGTGTGTCGACCTTGACGAGTCCCCTGCCGACGTCGGCACCATACCAACCAAGCTGGGCCGTGTCGGCCTCGATCCGGCCGAGCGGTGCGGCGGCGGGGTAGGCCGATGGCTGTCCTGCGGTCGTCCAACGCGTGGCGTGCCGGAGGGCCGCATCGCGTGGGAAGGCCGGATCAAAGAACGGCCGCTCCTTGCGGTCCATGCGAAGCCGCTCAATCATCTCGTCTTCGCCGTACACCCGCAGGATCGCCTCCTTGGCAGTCTCCACGTCGTGGCGGTGGAACATGGCGGCGCAGGCAGCCAGATGGGTCATTTTGACCGGATCGTTGGAGAAATCAAACGAGCTCCGCCAGCCCTTGTCCGGTTCCTGCATCCGACCCTTGCCATAGGTGAACCAGTAGATGCCATCCCAGTCATGCAGCAGGGCATAGGCCGTCAGGATCGGGATTCCTTCGCAGGCATACTCGGCCGGATAGGGGTGGTTTGTCTCGGAGATCGTGTACGGGAGGCCCGCTACAGGCGTACGGGCGAACTGGGTGATGGTCGAATCCAGCGGATCGTTGACCATCGGGGTATTGGCGATCCAGAAGTCGCTGCCGGTGCGAGGGTGCTGCCAGTAGCCGTGGCCGTCAATGAAATCGAACACCATGTTGCTCTCGACGTGGGCGTAGCCGCAGTAGCCGTCGTTATGATCGGCCGTACCCACCAGCGGCGCCTTGACACCCAATTCATCGCGGAGGAGCCGCTTCATCCCCGCGTAGAAGCTCCGCTCCAGTTCCATGTAGAAACGGGCCTCGGTCGCGAAGCGGAGCTTCGAGGCATCGGCAAACTGGGACGGCGCGAGCCGCTCGACCCGCCGGGCGCCCGCCTCGCGGCGGATCTCGGCCAGATCTCCAGCCGAGACGTTCTTCTCCAGCCACTGGTTGTACTGATCGGTGAGTTCCTCGGCGTAGGACACGGGAATCGGTCGCCAGGTGGGGCTCTCCTCCGTCGTATCCTTGCCGACCAGACGCCGGCCAACCCAGCCTTCGAGGACTGAGTTTTCGTTGACCATCTCGACGGTGGCGACTGCCGGTTCGGCACGATACTCGTTCTGGGTGAAAGGGTTGCGGTGCGTGAGAAGCTTGCGGGCGAAGTCGTGCTGCAGCTCGATGAGCCGCGGATTGAAGTACGTTGCCGACTTGCCATAGCCCAACAAGTCGGCGTCGCGAACACCGTCGCCCGGCTTGTACTGCCG
This sequence comes from uncultured Planctomycetaceae bacterium, assembly GCA_964563135.1. GTDB lineage: Bacteria > Planctomycetota > Planctomycetia > Pirellulales > Thermoguttaceae > JAAYAY01. Next base: position 23,007 of record CAZLWV010000020.1, on the reverse strand, counting down.
CGAGACGTTCAGGTTCAGGTTGCTGTAGATTCCCCGGTTCTTCAGCTCGGCAATGAAGAAGTCGAGCCGGTCGAGGGCCTCGGGGTCGAACTCGGCACTGTCGTTGCGGCTCTTGTCGAACAGAGGGCTCCAGGGACCATCCATGTGGTGGAACCGCACGCAGTTCACTCCAAACCGCGCCAGGTCGCTGGCGATTGCCGGGGCCAGTTCCTTCGGGGGGAAGCACTCCGGGCCGGTGAGGTTGACGCCCCAGATCCGCAGGCGACTCCCGTCGGGCTTGACCAGCCGCTGACCCTCGACACGGACGAAGCCATCCCGGCCTGCCGGCGATTGGAGAAAACCTGACATGTCGACAGCGGATTGGCCGGTCTTCGACCAGTCGATCTGGTAGGGTTTCAGGTCGACGTCGGCCCCCCTGGCAACAGCGGCGGAGACGACCGGAATCACCACGGCGAGAGTGAGTATCTGGCGACGCGAGGCATTCATTCTGGCACCCTGGTCCAAAGGAAGGGTTGGCATGGCACCAGCGTAAGGCGCCCGCCGGAGCGGGTCAACGGTGGCGAAAGACGGGCTGCCCAGGGAGACCGGGCCGGCCTGACGATCACGGGCGCAGGGACGTCGGCCTTGCCGGGGAAGGCGTCTCAGGTAAGTTATGCCGGAAGGGCGACCAACGGGAGCCCGGATTTCGTGGCGTCCGGCCCTGAATCACGGCGGCATTGCATTCCTGAACACCAATAAGAGCTAGGATACCCGTCTCTAGCGGTTGGCGATTCTTCTCCTCGGCACGCTCATCCCTCAGATCTTGTGCGAAGGATTCTGGGGGTACGGGCTGTATGAGAGGTAGAAAGGCCAAACATCGTACCTGCGACGCTTCATGGATAGAGCCGAAGAAGACTCACTGGTTCGGCAGTTGTTGCGATGCGACGACGACGCTTGGAGGAGGTTTTGCGCCGAGTTTTGGGCGGTGCTGGCTGGGAGTGTACAACTCCGCTTCGGCTGCGATGCACAGAAGACGGACGAAATCGTACAGAGCACCTTTGTTCGCTGTGTCCGGTCGATGCGCACGTTTGATGCATCGCGGGGTCGCCTCGTGGACTGGCTCAAGGCGATTGCGGCCAATGAGGCCCGCACGTACCTCCAATTTGAGTCGCGCACACTGGCTGGGAAATTCGGTTCCGACGCTGACCAGGGGCCGCTGGCGGAGATCGTGGATTGTCTGGACCGCCAGCCGCTGCCGGAGGAACTGCTGGCGCGTCGCGATACGCAAACCATGGTGGCCGTTTGCCTGCTGGAGTTGCCGTCGCGGCAACGACAGGTCTTGGTAATGAAGTACCAAGAGGGACTCAAGGTTACCGAGATTGCCGAAAAGCTGGGTATGTCCGAGAAGGCCGTCGAATCGCTCTTGTCGAGGGCCAGGGAATCGTTTCGCAAGCTACTGGTCGCCAAGGCGGCTGCCGTCAAGCTGACTATCGCCGATATCCAGAAATGAACGCCTCTCCGTCAGAATCTGATCCACGCCGGCAGATGAACCTGGAAAGGAACATCGTGAGCTTGATCGCCTCGGCCGGCCGTTTGCCGAAGGGTGCGGCGGAGTCGCTGATGCAGCCGGTTCTCGTGGAGGTTCGCCGTCAACATCGCAGGCTTGCCAGACGGCGAGCGGTCGCCGTGGCCTTGACCTCGATTACGGCGGCGGCCGCCGCCGTAATACTGGGCGCGGTCTATATCCAGCCGAATGTTCTGGAAAAGCCGACCTCGCCGGTACGACCTGGGCTAACGCAACCTGAAATCGCGTTGGCAGCTACGGAAGTCGCCCGAATCAGGGCCGTATCGGGACTGGTCTCGCTTACCAACGGCGTCAGCACCCGCGCTCTGGCAGGCCGGGAAAGCGTCACCGCGGGCCAGTGGCTGAGAACGGCCTGGGGAAGTCGCGCCGAAGTGCTGCTGGCCGATCAATCACAACTTGTCCTTCAGGCGCACACCCGCCTCCAAATCAACGCTCGCCCCAGCGGAAAAGAGATTCTGTTGGGCGAAGGACGGATCAGCCTTGAGGTTGCCAAGCAGCCCGTGGACAAAACAGTGACCGTCAGGACACCCCAGGCGCAGGTCACGGTGGTCGGGACCACGTTGGACGTGCAGGTGATTACCAAGTCGGACGGCCGCAAGCAGACTTGGGTGGATGTCCACTCAGGCCGTGTCGAACTCACGTCCGGTGCGAAGCGTGTTGTGTTGCTGCCGAACATGCAGGGCATTGTTACCGGAAGCGAGCCGCCGGTTGCTCGCTCTCAAACCTCCGAAGTGAATGAGTTGGCACGGTTGGTCGACCAGACAGCCGCGCTGGCGGCGAAGGTGGGGATCCAGCCTGGCGGGGCGGCGATCATCGAGTTCAGCAGTGACGGTTCGGCGACGCTCTGGTCGTTGATCGAGACTGCCAACGCGGGCGCGACTGCCCTCGACGAGGGCCGCCTGGAGTGCGACGCAATCGACGGTGACTTGGATGTTTTCAGTCTGGATGGCGCCCGGTTTCCCGTGGTTCGCGAACGCGAGCAATGGCGGGTCGACTGGTCGGCAGATCCGTTGCCGCCGGGCGAGCACAGGACGCTGGTGGTTCGAGTCGGCAACGTGGGCGGGCTGTTCGCCCCCCTTGGCGGGGGTGTATTCGAGTTCTCCGGTCCGGCCTCACGGCCTGCGGAACTGTCACTCCTGCAACTGCGGCTCCCCTCTTCGGCCCACGTGGAGGAAATGGTGCCCGAACCGATTGAAGTGCGGCGGTCGCTCTCGCGGTTCGTGCTGACTCTATCCTCAGTTTGCGAGTTGCCCCGGGTGGTACGTCAGGTGCCCCCTCAGTGAAAAGGAGACCTTTATGTTATCCAGCATTTGCAGAGCCGTGGGCGTGATTCTGCTATTGGTCGCGATTTGCAGTTCTGCGGCGGCAGGGGAGCCACGGGCGGTATCAGTGCGTTTCTCAGTCGCTGACCCGGCGGACGATTCCCCGGTCACGGTCACCGTCTCGGGCAAGATCATCGATGCGCGTACCAAGCAACCCATTTCCGGTGCGTCGGTGCGAGGCCACATCTTTGTGTGGAGATATCAGAAAGGCCCCGATCGCATGTCAAAACTGCCCTACCAGGAAGTCCGGTGCGACGATCATGGCACGTACATGCTGCGTTTCGTGACACCACTGAGCACCAGTGGTCCCAACGCACACAAAGACAGTGTCTGCATTTACGCCGGCGCAGATGGCTACGAGACCAGGCCGCTCTACGTGCCCGGAAATGTCTCGCGTGATCACGCGGAACTCACCGGGGTTGATCTTGCGCTGAAGCCCGGCAAGCGTTTGCACGGTAAGGTGATTGATGAAGAGGGGAAGCCCATCGACGGAGCCGTTGTCCGCGTTCAAAACGGTTGGAACGGAGACTGGAGCCACTTCGACAGCTTGGGCCGAGCGAAGACGGGCGATGACGGCGGTTTTGAGGTGTGGATCAGCACCGATAGGGAGGAGGTTATCTCTCCGGATCCCTGGCTGCGGATCACCAAGGAGGACTACGGAACCGCGTTCTGCTGGGATTTGCTCGCCAAGGACGATCTCGGAACGCTTACGATTCACCGGGGCGGAACGGTCGCGGGCCGCGTGCTCAACATCCAAGAGAAACCCGTGCCGGACTGCGAAGTCTCGATCTACGATACATGGACCAATCGGCTCGCCACGACCCGCACGGACGGGCAGGGGAAATATGAACTGAAGGGACTACCTGGGGATCAAGTGATCAAAGCGTTCTTTCGAAGGAAGAACTCCAGCGAACCAGCACCTGAGTTGCTGAAGACGACTGTCTACGCGAGGGCCAATCCCACGCTGAGCCTTACCGAAGTCCCATGGTACACGATCACTGCCAAGGATGGGGCCAGTGTGACGGGGCCTGACCTTATGATCGGTCAGGAGGTCAGCATCGCCGGCAAGTTGTTGGCATCGAAGAACACGATGGGACTGAAGGGCATTCCCGTCCGCCTTGATTTCGATTGGGGCAACATGGTCGAGGCCGACGCGGAGGGGAATTTCCGCTTTCCCAACGTCTCGCCCGGCAAGCACCGGCTGACGGCCTATATGCCCACCAACCTCCGTGGCGACCGAGGAATCGGCCAGACCGAGGT
>CAZLWV010000020.1:0-18851 GCA_964563135.1 uncultured Planctomycetaceae bacterium | reverse complement strand
CCCCGCGAACCCTTGACCGGGGTTCAGATTCAGCTCGAAACGCTGGTTGAAGTGCGAGTTCAGTTCATCGATGCTGCCGGCGCGCCGTTGGAGGGGATCACGGCCGGCGCCACCTGGACCAAGAATGGCGACGGATTTTGGACCGAAGGGACCCAGTCCGACAAGGATGGCTGGGCCATCCTTTACTTGTCTCCGGCCAACGCTCCCCCCCTGCAGCCGTTCGCATGCGTGTTGGGGGCCGGCGGCAGCGCGGTTCAGTACGTGCGCGGATTCGATCATGGGACGGGCCAATTGGAATGCGAGGGATTCCGCGATGTACTCCCTGTGGTGGGCAAGCCCATCGGCAACTTGCGGATCACCATGGTCCCTGCGTCGAGCATCCGGGGAAAGATCGGCGGTGAAGGACTCCCGGCATCGGACTCGAAGGGGAAACTCATGTGCCGACTGGACTACGCGGACGGGGTGACATCGAACAGGGTTGTTGTGGTTGATGCGGCGGGAGGATTTGAACTGACTCGGCTGCCACCTGGCGTGGTCAAGCTATCACTCAGCACGAAGCCGCGCGAGGCGGAGGCGACGCTCACCGAGTCCGTCGAACTGAAGCCCGGGCAAGTAACCGAACTGCCTTTGATCACACTCAAGAAACTGCCCGTCTTCCAGGTATCGGGCCGGCTTGTGGCGTCCCCAACGTTCTCCAAGCTTGATGGTTTCAAGGTCCGTGTGGATCTCCAGGAGTGGTCGCCGATGGTCGTGACCGATGTCGAAGGGCGATTCGTCTTGCCGAAGGTGGAACCGAGTAAGCATCGCTTGACCGCGTATTTGCCCTTCAACCTGCGGACCGACCGCGGCGTCGGTCACGTCAACGTCGACGTGAAGGACAGCGACCTGAACGATATCGAACTCCCGTTGGAAACGCCAGCCGTGGTCCCGGTGCGGATCGTTGACCCGTCGGGTGCGCCGCTGGAGGGCATCTCTGCCGCAGCATGGTGGACAGAGAATCATTCAGGCGTGTTTACCGAAGGGACGAAGTCAGACAAGGATGGCCGAGCCACGCTCTATCTCTATCCCGGGCAGCAGCAATACGTTGGCGCACATGATTGGTCGGGCAAGTACCGCCTCAAGGAACACCACGTCCTCCGGGTCAGGAACGGACGGTCCACCGAGGAAGTGACAGCATCTATGGAGCCGGCTGACGAAGACTAGCCAGACTTGCGAGTACAAATGTCCATTGCCCTCTCACTCCCCAGCAGGGTATTGCCGCCTGCCATACCGAATGGGTAGTTGTTGGCCTTGACGCAAACGGCTGCCGAACAGCGAAAAATGCCTGGATGCTGGATGCGTCAAGAACGCCTTGGTAAGATGACGGACCGAACGAGCCGGAACGGGTCCAGGCGGACTGCAAACCAGAATGGTCGGAGTACATGGCATGAGAAGTCTCTATCTACTTATCGCGGCGATGGCAACCGGGGTTGGGACTGCGGCGGACTTTCCGACCTATTCCGAGCCACGGGCGATCACGTCCGGCCCCAAGGATCACCTGTTCGCAAGCTACTACGCCATCAACGCATGGAGCGCTGACGGGCGCTATGCCACGGTGCTGGAGACGGACGTGAAGGGCCGCCTGGCCACCGAGAGCGATGTGGCGGCGCTCGGAGTGGTGGACACGCAGGACAACAACCGCTTTGTTCCGCTCAGCGAGACTCGCTGCTGGAACTTCCAGGAAGCGACGATGGCCCATTGGCTGGCCACGGCGCCGCAGACGCAGTTCGTCTTCAACGACCTGGTGGACGGCAAGTTCGCGTCGGTGGTGTTCGACATGGCCACCAAGACGCGCCGGGTCGTGTCGGCCCCGGTGAGCGCCGTTTCGCCGGACGGCAAATGGGCGGTGAGCATCAACTACGCCCGGCTGCGGCTGACTCGCCCCGATTACGGCTACGGCGGCAGCGGACAGGACGCCCGCAGCGCCGTAACCTGGCCTGTCGACGACGGTCTGTGGCTGGTGAACCTTGAGACGGGCGAGGCGAAGCTGATCGTATCGATCGCCTCGGTCCAGGACAGGATGCCGCAGGTGAAGGACCTCAAGGCGCTGGCCTACTTCTGCCACACCGTATTCAGCCGGGACGGATCCAAGATCTTCTGGCTGGCGCGCTCGGTGGAGAATCTCTCGGAGCAGGCGGTGGTGCGCAAGTGGGAAACGACGGCGTTTACCTGCAACCGCGACGGGAGCAACGTCCAGCGGTGCTTTCCGGACGGCTGGGGCGGCTCGCACTTCAATTGGCTGGACGGCGACCGCCTGATGGTGACGGCCAAGTACAAGGACGCGGTCTACACCCACGTGCTGTTCACGGCCGGCAAGTCGGACTACACGCGAGTCGGCCGCGGGGTGCTCGATTTCGATGGGCACGGTGTCTTTTCAAACGACGGCCGGTGGATGGCGACCGACACCTATCCGGACAAGCTGGGGGAACGCAAGCTGATGGTGGTCCGCATGGCGGACCAGGCTATCTTGCCGCTAGGCACCTATTTCGTGCCCGAGATCTACCGCGAAACGTACTCGCGCTGCGATCTGCATCCCCGCTGGCGGCCCGACGGCAAAATGCTGGGGTTCAACTCGGTGCACGAGGGTTCTCGCCAGGTTTACGTGATCGATATCGGCGCGCCCGGAGAATGACGGGGCATGATCCAGGAGGCGGGGTGATATCGCGACGGACAGCGCTGCTGCCGCGTCAGGACGTCCGCAGGCACCCTGCCGGGGAGATGCACCCCGGCGGAGAGACGCTGTTCGCAGGTCAGACCGCGGTGACAGGGACGCCGTTTTCCCGGGCCAGCACGTAGGCGATATCGCGAAGGTGCTGGGGCAGCGTGCGGGAGTGGATCAGGCTGGGCGTGTCGCGCCGGAGGGTTTCGCGGAGCCGCCCATTGAGCCAGTTGTGCAGCGGAGCTGCCGAACTGGCATAACGGCCGGAGTAGACGATCGCGTCGAGTCCTCCCAAGGCGGCGATACCGGCACCGCAGGCACGAAGTACACAGTACAGAAACACATCCCGCGCCAATTGCAGGTCGCCGTGGGTGCTCTGGAGCACCTCGGCCAGGGTGACGCTGCGGCCAGCCAAGCCGCTCAGACCGCTCTCGCGGGTCAGCAGGTGGCTGGTCCCTTCAGGGCCCCAACGGCTGTCGTCGGCCAGCTTCAGGACCACGCTGGGGTCCAGGTCGCCGCAGGAGGTTTCGCCGGGGAGCCCTTCCATGGGCGTGCTGCCCCCGGTGACCATCACCGGCTGACGGCCGTGACAGGCTGCCAGTTCGGGGCGTGGCTCCAGGCAGATCGAAAGGATGCGTGGCTCGGGCACTTCGAGGCTTCGCGCGGCGTCGCGACAGGCCGCCTCGTGAAAGATCCCGTGAAAGCCGAACCGGCGGAGCGGCTGGGAGCCTGCCAGTTCCGGGTCGACGCCGTAGCGGCGTTCCCGCTCGGGGAGCGGCACGAAGAACGCCGTTTCGAAAACGAGGGCCACGGGGGTCTGAGGAAATGCACTACGTGCGGCTTTGGCCAACCGGACCATGTGGGGAACGTGGAGCGGTGCCTGGGGGGCCAACGTCATCAGGTCGGCCAGTACCGACTCAGATGCCAGGACGGGCTGCGAGAAACGGTTGCCGCCGTACAGGCCGCGCATGGCGATGATGTCGAGCGGCAGCATGCCGGTGCTGGCAAGGGTGGATGAGATCGAGGAGAAAGGGCCGGGCGCAGTCTCTTCGAAGTCGAAAAGGAAGACATCCCGGCTCCCTCGCAGCTGCTGCTGGAGTACGGGCTCGTCGGTTCCGTCCCGAAACGCGCTGATCGCCAGGCGGCGGAGCGTGGATGTGAGCGTCAGGATTTGCATGTCACTTGATACACTGAGCGGGCGATGGAGATTTCTTCATTGGTGGCAACAACCCACACACGGACCGGGCTTGAGGGCTCGGCCACGTCAACGGGCAGCGGTTTGGCCGAGGCATTGCGATGGGGATCGACCGCGATGCCGAACACGTCCATGCCCGAGCAGACGGTTTCGCGGACCCGGGGTACGGTTTCGCCGATGGTGTCGGTGAAGATTACGGCATGGGCTCGGCCGACGAGTGCCAGATATGCCCCGAGATACTTCTTCAAACGCCACAGATAGACCTGGGCGGTCATCTGGTTGCGATCGCTTTCGGGCTGGCCGGCGGGGGAGTCGATGGCATCACGAATGTCAGCCGATCGGCCGGACAGGCCGAGGACACCGCTCTTGTTGTTGAGGCGGGTCTCGACGGCGGCTCGATCGCCCACGGCATCTGCGAGCAGCCGGAGCGTGACCCCCGGATCCAGGTCGCCGCAGCGGGTGCTCATGATGAGGCCTTGGAGGGGCGAGTAACCCATGGTGTTGTCGATCGAGCGGCCGTCGACAACGGCACACAGGCTGGCGCCGCCGCTGCCGAGGTGGCAGCTCACGGCACGGAAGCGGTCGAGCGGGACGTTCATGAGCCTGGCAGTCTCCGTCACCACGTACTGGTGGCTGATGCCATGATAGCCGTACTTGCGGATCCCCATTTCGCGGCTGACCAGTTGCGGGAGGGCGTAGGTCCGGGCGTGCAGCGGTATGGTGCGGTGATAGGCGGTGTCGGAAATGACGACCTGGGGCAGGCCGGGGAACATCTCGCGGCAGGCCTTGATCGTGGCGATCGCCGGGGGGTTGTGGATTGGCGCAAGGTCCTGGCAGGCGACGAGTTCTTCCAGCACGGAGTCGTCGATGAAGGAATGCTCGCTGACCGTAGGCCCGCCGTTAACGAGCCGATGCCCGATAACATCGGGCATGGCGTCGGGAGTCTCTCGCAACACGCCGACGACCTGCTGGAGGGCCTCGGCGTGGTCCCGCATGGCAATGGTGCGGGTCTCATGCTGCCCCCCGTCGCGGTGCAACACCAGGCACGACGGTCTGGCGGTCGGCGGTCCGATTCGCTGCGCCTCGCCGCTGGAGAGCTGCTTTTCGCCGGGCATGGCAATCAGGCGGTACTTGAGCGACGAACTTCCGCAATTGAAAACGAGGACATTCATGGCTATATCTCGTCGAGTGTCCAACCGCAGACGGGCACTCCAACCAGGCTATGGGTGATGGCGGCCGTACCGTAGATGGCCCGGCTGGCCAAGGCAATGGGGACCGATTCGTTGGGCCCGTGGCAGGTATCTTCGGAGCCGGGGCCGTAAGCGATCGCCGGCACGTTGAACTGGCTGACCAGCACGCCTCCGGCGGTTCCCATTCCCAGGCGAGGGAGCCGGAACTTGCCGCACGAGACCTCGCACCCTGCCGCCGCCAGCGCATGGCGTGCTCGCGTCATCAACGGGTGATACGGATCAAGCGACCACGCCTCGACCCGCTGCTCCAGGATCGTGGTGCGCTTGGTGTAGAGTTGCCGCTGCTCGCGCCGGACGGTCACCTCCACGGCCACGTGCGCCACCGATGCCGCCGCGGCCCGCGCTTCGTGCTTAATTTGCTCGATCGTGCCATGGATGGATTCGGTATCCGGCAATCGCCGGCAAACGTTGATGACGCCGGACGACGCCCCGGGGCGCTGCTGGAATTGGGGCGAATGTAGGGCCTGGAATTCGAGTTGCCCCGCGCCGCCGGGGGCGCGGTACTGGTCGCGGAATCTCTCAAACACGGCAGTCGTGGCGTCGTTGACCTGGAAACTGTCGGGCCCCTGGATCAGCACCTCGAACACGGCCGACCCGTCATGACCGTAGTAGATGGAAAGGCCGGTCGGTTCGCCGAGGATGGCGAAATCGGGCTCGAGGTCCATCGAGGGGAGGGTGTCCTGCATGAGATGCCGCAAACCAAGGCTTCCTCCCTGTTCCTCCGACACGGTGGCGGCGACGACCACATTGCCCTTGAGCGGGAGCAAGGAGCGTTTGAGCACGGCGCCCGCATAGATCTGAGCTGCCAGGCCCGCCTTGCAGTCGGAGGCACCCAGGCCGTACAGCACCCCGTCGCGAACCTCTCCGCTGTGCGGGGACCGACTCCAGGCGGCAGGCTGCCCCGCATCGGCCGTGTCCATGTGCGAGCTGAGTAGGACGGTGGGGTGTCCCTCCCGCCCCGACAGAACGCCGACCACGTTGCCATAGTCGTCGACCAACACGTTCTCGTAGCCCAGCGACCGCATACGCTCCTCGACGAGCCGGGCGACCTGGTGTTCCTCGAGCGACGGGCTCGGAGTCTGGATAAGCTGCTGGGCAAACGCCAACGACTCGGCTTCGATACCTCGGGTCTTGGCAGCCAGTAGTGAATACATCTGGGGATCTCCTTCCGTCAAGCGGCTGGGTGTGGCAGGGAAGATGCTCAACCCGGTGTGACAGTGCCAGTGCAGGTTGCATGCCAATCCGGATGGCGGACACAGGATTCTTCGTGGTCCCCGCATCGACCAGCCTGCCGGCCAGACGGGCTCAGAACCCCTGGGAGAGCTACCCGGCTGGCTGGAAGAGAGGTTTGCGGGGGCTGGCGGTGATCGAGGGAGGGCGAAAGTTCGGAAAACCGACCGGGGACCTCTCGCGGCCTTGACGGAGCGGAGGGGATATTTCAAGATGAAATATCAGTATTTCAAATTGAAAGGCTGGCAATGAAAGCCGACGAGCTGGCGCTGGCGGAACTGTTGGATCTTTCGGAGGGACGGTTTGACCTGCACGGACGGCGATTGGTGCTCCACTCGTCGGACGCGATGGCCCAACTGCGCAAGGATCTTGTGGAGACGGTTGGGCCGTTGCAGGCGAGGCGGCTGCTGACACGATTCGGCAATTTCTGGGGGCGAGCCGACGCGGCCGCGATGAAGCGGATCTTCCACTGGGACACGGTGGAGGACTGGATCCGGGCAGGACCGCGGATGCACACGTTGCAGGGGGTATCGCGGGTCACTGTGAAGACGTTGGAGGTGGAGCCGGCAGCCGGGCGGTTCCACATGGAGGTCACCTGGCACGATTCCACGGAGGCCGACGAACAGCGGTTGGCACTGGGGCAGTCGACTGAGCCCGTCTGCTGGACCATGGTGGGGTATGCCAGCGGCTACGCCTCTTTCTGTACGGGGCTGGAGGTGTTCTTTGTCGAGGACAAGTGCCGGGGGAAGGGGGATCGTGTGTGTTCGGCCGTGGGACGCGATCGGCCCTCCTGGGGGCAGGAGATCGAGCCATACGTGTCGTACTTTCACGCCGACGACATCCACGGGCACGTCATGCGACTGACCGCGGAACTGAAGGAGAAGATGAAGGAGATCGCCCGTCAACGCCGCCGCATCGCCAGCCTGGAGAAGGTGGTTGGGGCAGCGCCGGTTGAAGTCCACAGCAACGCGTACAGGCAGGTGATCGAGTTTGCTTCACGCGTAGCGCGCCACGACACGTCGGTGGTCATCACGGGCGAAAGCGGCACGGGCAAGGAGGTCCTTGCCAGGCACATCCACCGGGTTTCGCCTCGTTGCGAAGGCCCGTTTCTGGCGGTGAACTGCGGGGCACTTCCCGAAACGCTGCTGGAAAGCGAGCTATTCGGCCACAAGGCCGGGGCATTCACGGGCGCGTCGAGGGACCGCCTGGGATTGTTTGAAGAGGCCAACGGCGGCACGGTCTTTCTGGACGAGATCGGCGACGTGTCTGCCAGTATGCAGACCAAATTGCTGCGGGTGCTGCAGGAGCGCGAGATTGTCCGCGTGGGGGAGAACCGGCCGCGCAAGGTCGACATCCGCGTGATTGCGGCCAGCAACAAAGACATCAAGAAAGCGGTGAAGGAGGGCCGTTTTCGCGAGGATTTGTACTACCGTCTGGGAGTGATCGAGATCGAGGTTCCGCCGCTGCGCAACCGGCGTGAGGACATCGTATCGCTGGCCAGACATCTGGTCGCCAAGACGGCTGCACGCCTGGGGATGGTGCAGCTTCGACTGGATTCCACGGCTCTGGACTGCCTCAATTCCTACAACTGGCCCGGCAATGTGCGAGAGCTGGAGAATGTGCTCGAGCGGGCTGCCGTACTGTGCCGCGACGGCGTGATTCGCCCCGACGACCTGCCGGTGAATATCGTTCAGGCACTGGGGGCCCCGCTGGACGCGCCGATCGGCAGCGGCCAATCGCTGCGGGAGGTGGAGGAGCGGCATATTCGAGCCGTGCTCGAGTCGGTCGGGGGAAACCGCACGCAGGCGGCCAGGATTCTCGGCGTCAGTTCCGCCACTCTGTGGCGGCGGCTGCGGGCAATGCAGGTCTGAATACGCCAGTCCACCGCATCCTCGGGATTGCTCCGCCCAGGACTGACTGTTTCCTGGCGGGCGGCATCACGGCAGGAAGAGACGGCTGCGAAGTTGCGGCAACCGTGGGCTGAACATTCCTTACCTCGGCGGCTCGCGACGGGCAAGTTCGTCGCGGAGCCTGGCCGCCCGTTCGTATTCCTCCGCGGCCACGGCGTCAGCCAATTGCTCTCCCAGAGTACGGTCCACCTGGTATTGCCCGCGGATCCAGTCCTGAAGCTGGCGAAGCTGGTGGACCATCCGGCCGGGTCCCGAGTTCTCCTCGCCTCCTTCGCTGAGGTTCTCGATCGAACAGAGGCCCCGGTTGATCTCCTCGATGGCCGGCTCGGCACCATCCTTCTCCAAATGTGCCAGAGCCGCCGCCTGGGTGCGATGGAACAGCACGAGAACCCGCTGCTGGGTCTGCTGACGTTTCCAGCCCTCGTCGACGTCGCAGCGCTCCAGGAAATCGAGCAGACCCAGGGTATGGTTGGCATCGGCCACCGCCCGGTCAAACGCTCGCACTGCCAGCCAGCAGACCCGGCGATGGTCGAACTGAGAGAGTTCCCGTTCGATCTCCTCAAGCTGCTCATCGCCCAGCCTGATGGGGTCTCCCTCGTGAAAGTTCTCCCGAAGAAGCCAGTCCAGATAGGTTTCCGCTCCGCCCGGCTTCCGCCCGTCGGGACGTCCGGAGGTCTCCATCTGAAGCAAACCGAGATCCACGCGCATCTGGAGCACCTGGCGTCCATCGGAGGCCCGCACAAGCCGCGCGCTGACGGTCCGTGGTTGGAAGGGCCACTGGCCGAGAATATCGTCAAGGTCGCGAACGTACGACATATCTGCTCAAACAGTCCGTAATCTGCCAAATCGAAACCTGCAGGGGTGCGGGCTCTTCTGCCGCACCGCTTCGCGGCTACTCCCCGGCGGGCGCCCTTCGCATGCGTTTTCTGTCGCCCTGGCGACGTTTGTCCTCCAGCCGCCGGTGTTTTGCACCGGCGGAGGGTTTGGTCTTCTTCCGCGGCGGCCGCGCGACGGCGACCGCGGCCACCATGGCACGGAGTTTCTCCAGGCAATCGGCCACGTTGCGCCCCTGGTCGCGAAACCGCGAACTGGACAGGAAGACCTCGCCCTGGTGATTGATGCGGCTGCGATGGGCGCTGAGAAATCGCTCCTGCACAGCCTCGGGAAGGCTCGTCGATTGGCTCACGTTCCAGTGGAGCGTGGCCTTGGAATTGACCTTGTTGACGTTCTGCCCTCCCGGTCCGGGGCTCCGCGCAAACGTGAATCGGAATTCCCGCAGAGGAATGCGGACCTGCGAATTGACGACCAGCATGACCAGAAACCTGTCTCAGAACCACGATTTGGACGCGTCCAACGAGGGGCGATCGAGCGGGCGAGTGCCCTGACGCCGGCCGCCCCTGCTGTGCGCTTTCAGGGGCGCGCCGCCACAACGTATTGCTGGAAGGCCTGCATAGCATGTTCCAGCAACTGGCGATAGTCGATCGTCTCGATCTCTTCACCGATCAGTTCCACGTCGAAATCGCCCCCGTATCCCGCCTTGAGGAACTCGCGGACAATCTCGCCGACGGGAATAATACCGTCGCCCAGACGACAGCGAGACTGCTCGACCGCCGGCGGTTGCCGGCCATCGCCCAGTTGCACCAGCGCCACGCGGTCGGCCAGCCCGGCAACCTGCTCGACGCAGTCTTTCTCGAACCCCAGATGATAGGTGTCGTACAACAATTTTACCGCACCGCTCCCCACCGTGTCGCACAGTTCGATGGTGTCGCGGAGGCTGGTCAGGAAGGTGAAATCCTTGGCGCAGCCCGGATGCATCGGTTCGATGGCCAGATACAGTCCCAGTTCGGCCGCAACGGGCGCCAGCTCCTTGAGCGCTTCCTTCATCAACCGCCGGGCGTGGTTGAGCGTGTGCCCGGCCCTGGCCCCGCTGTAGAGCACCACACACTTCGTGCGCAGATTTTGGGCGGTGCGGAGGGCCTCAAGGGCGTCGTCGACCGATGCCCGGAAGCTGCGCCCGTCGGAGCCCGTGAATCCGCCCGCCCAATGCAGGTGCGAGACTGCCAATCCCGTCTCTTCCAGCAACTCGGCCGCCTTCTGCTCGCCGCAATCTGACAGTTTATGCCGCCACACTCCGATTGCGGGAATACCCGCAGCGGAGTAGTTGAGCACGTCTTCTTCAAACGACCAGCGGAAGGTCGTCGTTTCATTCAGCGACAATCGGACCATCCGCGATGGCTCCAAGCGAGTTGCCAAGTGAACCCACAGTTCATAAGTCTCGTAGATTCTGTAGTTTAGTTGTCATCAGGCCGGCGATCGGCCTGGAAGTGCATGGTAGTATGCGAAATCGCAGGTTTCCTGTAAAGGAATCGCTCGAAATCGCTGTCCCGTGCCGGGGGCCGGGCCGTCAAGTGCGAGGGGGGCAAGTATCAACTGATCTTGACCGCCGAGTGGGAACAGTGCGACACTACCGCCCCATGCGAATTCTAACCCGCTACATCCTCATTGAGCTGACGAAGATCTTTGTGCTGGGCCTGTTTGCGCTCACGCCGGTAATCCTGATCGCCTTCATTTCCCAGTTGGCTCGCCGGTACAGTTTGCCGCCTGCGCAGATTATCCAGCTTGTGCCGTATACCGTTCCGTTTGCCCTGAGTGTTGCCCTGCCGGTGACCCTCCTGCTGGCGACGACCAGCGTCTACTCCCGTATGTCGGGCTCCAATGAAGTGATCGCGTTGAAAGCCCAGGGAATTTCTCCGTGGACGGTCATCTGGCCTGCCGTGATGGTCGCCTTTGCCCTCAGTCTGGGCACCGTATGGCTGACCGATCTGGCGGTCTCCTGGGGAAGAAATGGGGCCCAGCAGACGATCGTCGACGCCGTCGACAGGATTGTCTACAACATCCTGCGGACTCAGAAGAGCTACAGCTCGCCAAGTTTCTCGATCAATGTCAAACGGGTGGAGGGGCACCGTCTGATCCGACCGACCATTTCCATTCTTGGCCGGGCAGACAGTCCGAATCTTACCATCACGGCCGCCGAGGCGACCATGTCGTGCAATCGCAAACGGGGGGTGCTGATCGTCGAGTTGACCGACGCCTATGTGGACATCGAGGGGGACAGTACGCGAGGTGGGGCCACGATTCCGAACTACGAATTCGAGATTCCGCTGCGGCAGGCGAGCAGCGTGGAAGACCGGTCGGATGTGCCCTCGAACATTCCCCTTGGCCGGATGAGCCAGGAGGAGGACATGCAGCGCCAACGCATCGCCGACCACCGCCGCGAGATGGCCCTGCGCGGGGCCTTCGAAATGCTGTGCGGCGATTTTGAGCAGCTCACGGGGCCGGAATGGGAGACCCGTTCGGACACGACGCAGGGGCTGACCAGCCGGCTGTATCGGCTCAAGACCGAACCTCACCGCCGCTGGTCGGCCGGCTTCAGTTGCCTCTGTTTCCTGTGGGTGGGGGCCCCGATGGCCATCCGCCTGCGCAACAGCGACTTCCTCACGAGCTTCTTTCTCTGTTTTGCACCCATCCTGGCTGTTTACTACCCGGTGATGATGTACGGGATCGACGGTGCCAAGGGGGGCACCATTCCGGCCTACTCCGTGTGGATGGGAAACCTACTTCTGGTCGTCTGGGGAGGCTATCTCCTTCGAAAAGTGATCCGATACTGAGGCCTTGCCGATGCCGCAGAGAACTCAGATCGGTCTGTTATGTGCCATGATTGCGGCCGCATGCCTGGTGCAGATCGTTGCGATCGGACGGGCGGCGGTACCGGCCCTCGACGCGGTGCGATTCGCGGACCTTGCCAGGGCCATCGACCAGTCGGGCCTGGGCGCCCTGGTGCAGACCGGCACAGATCCCCCGCTGTTTCCCCTGGTGGTCTGGGGCATCCACAGGGCCCTCACGGCGGTGGCTGGCGACGTCCGGGAGTCGTGGGCGATCAGCGTTCAAGTCGCTGCCGCACTGCCCCTGGTGGTGATTCCAATTCCCGTCTTTCTTCTCGGGAAACGGGTTGCCGGCGCGTCGGCTGCCATGCAGGGGACCGTGCTGCTGGTGTGCCTGCCGGAGCTGGTGCGGCTGGGTGCGGACGGGATCAGCGACAGCACATGCCTGCTTGGGGTTTCTCTGGCCCTGGCCCTGCTGGTGGCCCATCTTCAGTCCAGCGAGGACCTGACGGTGCCATGGTTTCCGGTGTTCCTGGCGGGGCTGGCAACCGCCATGGCCACGCTTGCTCGGTCCGAGGCCGTTCTGCTGGCCGGAGCGCTGGGCCTGGTTCTCCTGGTTCGCGCCATCCGCCGGCGCCAGGTGCCGTGGCGGCCGGCGGTCTGCTATTGTGCCGGTTTTCTGGCGATCCTGGGCCCTTGCCTGCTGGCCCGGGCGATCGGGCCAGGGGCGAGGGATACGGCGTCTGCCGACCCGGGAGGGCAACTCGTTCTCGCCTCGCCGGCAGGTGCGGAGCGGGTGGCTGAAGAACAGTTGTCGTTTGCCCCCAAAGACCCCACGATCAGCATCCGCCGGCGCGGCATGGGGGCCGCACTGGCACAACTGGCCGAGGAACTGCCCAAGGCGTTTGGATATCTGCCGGGCGTATTTGCCTTGACCGGCCTCTGGATCCTGAGGCGCCGGCCGGTGAGCGACGGCGAGCGCATGCTGGTGGCGTTTGGCATTCTGCTGCTTGGGGCGATCGTTTTTCACACGGCACGCGAGGGATACCTATCGGCTCGCCATCTACTCCCCCTGGCGGTGGCGGCAACGCCTTGCTTGGGGGTCGGGCTCGATGCGGCTGCCGGCGCCCTGTGCCGGGCCCTGGGCCGGGGGGGCAACTGGCAGAAGTCGCATCAGGCGGCCGCCATGGCCCTGGTGGTGGGAGCCTTGTGCACGTGCTACGCCATCAGGCCGCTCCATCAGAGCCGGCTGGGGCACCGGTGTGCCGCTGGCTGGCTGGCCCGGAATGCCGATTCTGGAGACCGCGTTGTCGACACCCAAGGCTGGACCGGACTGTATTCAGGGCTGACCACCGTTCCCTACAGCCGGTCTGGCCCGGAATGGCTCCGGCCCGACCTGCGTTACCTGGTGGTCGAGGATCAGGAGTTGGCCCGCGACAGTTCCCGCAGCCGAACCCTCCAACGCCTGGTGGAACGTGCCGGGACGCTCGTAGCGGCGTTTCCCTCGCCCCCGGCATCCAGCCGAGCCCCTCCGGTCGTGCTGGTCTACCGATGGAATGCAGACTGCCCTGGATCTCTTCCGTGAAAGCCGAGCGTTATGTGGCGTGATACGAGCCGATTCGTTCGATGTGCCAAGGAGGCTTTTGATTTTCCGCCTCCGGTCCACGAGTACGGCCTGGCTGTCGCAGGCGAACCGATGGGGACGGCGGATCGCGCGGGAGGTGTTGGTGCCAAGGCTCCCGGCCGAGTGGCGGGCAAGGGGCCGCATTTCCAGCCGCTGGACGAACTGGCCCATCTGCCTCACGGCGACGATTCGGTGGGGACGGTGGCCTGCCTCAACATCTTCCAGCACGTGACCGATCCCAAGGCCGTGGCCGACGAGATGATTCGCGTTCTGGCGCCGGGGGGAGTGCTTCTGGTGTGCAGTTGCACGGGTGGACACCCGGCGTCGAGCGTGGACCTGCTGTGGCGGCCGGCGCCCCACGCATTTCAGAGGCTTCTCTCGCCGCTGGAGGCCACGCTGGTGGGCTGGCAGGGGCGGGAGGGAAACCCGCACAGCATCTACGCCATCGGCTGCAAGGCCCCGGTTACGCCGCTGTTTCTTGCCGGCGTCAACCAGTTTCTGAAGACATTCTGGGAGGTGTTGGCGCGCGACCAGCGAGCCGTGCCGTGGCACGAAAGGGTCCGCGATTGGGTGGCCCGGATTTCCGGCCGCACGGGCACGGGTCGGGGCGGGGTGGACTACTACCACGCGCAATTCTTCGTGCATGCCCAGGTGGACGCCCAGTTCCAGCACGATGTTCTGGCCGACTGTCTGCAACTGGACAAGCTGGGCCTGCGTCTGGACGTGATGCGGTGATCTTCGCCCCCCCAACGGCGGTTTCCCGCCGCTCGTAGCAACCGGAATCGCCGTCACAACCGGTCGTGAAACTGCCGGATGACAGGGGTATTTGCACGCGGATGCCGCCTTCTTGCCGCGGCAAGGGGCCAGTCGAGCTACCTTTTACATTGCAGGGACATCACTCCGCAATGCATGGGTGAAAAGGGCTATGTCTTCCAGCTCGACAACCTCTCGAAAGGCCGCGCAGCGGATTTCCGGGATCCTCAACTCAGGCAATCGCCCTGCCGCAGGCAGTCGCCGGGCCGGCCGGCGGCGCGGTGCATCGGTGGTGGAAGTGGCCTTCGTGATGCCCGTCTTTCTCCTGTTCATCTTCTTCATCATGCAATTCGGCCATGCCTACATGGTGAGGAACATGCTCAATGCGGCATGCCGGAACGCCGCGCGATTCGGATCGACCTCGGGAGTGACGACCGAGGACACCGAGAGCCGAGTGCTGGAGATCCTGTCGCCGATCGCCACCTCGGACAAGATCGACCTGATCGTCAAGGATGTCCCCATGATCGATACGGGCGAAGCGGTTCCCGATTCGTCGGCGGAATGCCACAGCCTGGCCGATATTGAACTGCTGGATGCGGAACCGCGCCAGCCGTTCCTGGTTCGCGCCCAGGTTCGCTATGGCGACGTGGCCTTCCTGGTGATGCCCGGCTTTGCCGATCTGGACATCGTGGGCCAGTCCGTGACGAGGCACGAATGATGCGATCGTGGAACCCACGGCGGTGGGGCCGCCAACGGACGCCGACGCGAGGTTGGCCGCGAGTTACCGCGGCAAGCTCAACGATCTTCGAGGTGAGTCGTTCAGTCCAGTGACCAGTTCTTCGAGGCGAACCATGTTTCTCGAGTACCTTGGCAGAAAACAGCGCGGGTGGGAGCGTCGCGGGGCGGCGGTTGTCGAGTTTGCCGTCGCCGCGCCTCTGCTGGTGATTATGGTCTTTGGAATGGTCGAGGCCAGCCGACTCTACGAGATGCAGAGTCAGCTGCTGATGGCGGCACGCGAGGGAGCGCGGCTGGCGGCCATGGAACGCACCGGCATCCTGGGCGCAGGCCAATCGCTCAACGACAAGATGATCGCCGACGTTCGAGCCTACCTGACGGCCGCGGGGCTTCCGGGCAACGATGCCGTGATCACGATTGAAGATCCCGACAACCCCGGTGCGACGATCGATCTGAGCGACGCCAGCAACGACCTGGCACTATTTCAACTGAGCGTATCCTTGCCGTATTCGTCCGTCCGTTCCGCATGGACGCCGAGTGCGGCAGAGTTCGACCTGGTAGGCAGGGCCGTCTTCCGCAACGCGGTTTCCGTCATGGTCGAGTGATTATGGAGAGCCGAAGAACAACCTCCCGCAACGCAGCGATCAGGCCGCAGCCGCCTCCCCGTCACGGCAGCTTGTCCTCCGACTCCTCCTTGATTAAACCGCACGGTGTTTGCATCCTTTGAGAGGGTAGTTCCATGAGACCGAGAGACTTCCGCCGAGGGTTGACCACGTATCGAGGAAGGGATCCCCGAAAGCACCGCAAAGGAATCATTCTGGTTCTCACCTGTCTGCTGGCACCGGTCCTGTTCGGCTTCCTGGCGTATGCAGTCGACACGGGGCTGACGGCGATGACCCAGACGCGGCTGCAGAATGCCGCGGATGCCGCCGCCCTGGCGGCCTCGCAGGAGATTCGCGCGGCGATTGCGGCCGCCTCGACGGGAGACGGCGATGCGACGATCGACGCCAATTCGATTGCCGTGGCCGAGGCCCGGGCGATGGCCGTGCGGGTGGCGGCGGCCAACGGAGTCTACATCGATCCGAACCGCGACGTGGTTTTCGGACGAAGATCGTTTGATGAAGCCACGAATTCGTGGCCCGTCGAGTGGAACCAGTCGCCCTACAACGTGGTGCGGGTCGAGGCCCACCGCGACAACAGCGACGCGTCGGCACCGGACGCGAAACTGCCGCTCAACTTCGGCACGTTCCTGGGCAAGCCCTCGGTGGCCCTGGCGACCGGCGCCAGCGCTTTCGTGGAGGCCCGCGACCTGGTGGTGGTGCTCGACTATTCGGGTTCGATGAGCTACGACAGCGAACTGAGTTCCATCGGGAGCCTGTCTCGTGACGATATCGTGGCCAACCAGATGGACATCTTCAATGCGCTGGAGGTCAACGCCGGCAACCTGACCGCCGAGCCGCAGTATCTGACTGTGGAAGGCCAGGCGGCCAGCGGCGCCATTCCCCACATTGCCGTTACCTTCAAGAACACGGAGATCTATACGGTCTCGACCAAGGATCTCTCCAACGTCGTGCTCCAATTTGCTGACGGAAGCACGCAGAAGTTCGACAACCTGAGCCAGGGGATGTCCGGCACGTTTGCCGGCACCGGCTCCAACGCCGGCAAGCGGATCGCCAAGTGCTGGGTCAAGTCGGGCAGCAATGCCAGCGATGAAGGCTCCGGGTACGGGGAACGATTTGACGATTCCTATGCGAATATCAAGATCGCCTTCAACCTGGACGACACGCCCTATCCGTATCCGAAGGGCAATTGGGACGAGTTCATCAGGCACGCCCGCTGCGAAGACTACCTGTACAACGTGAGGACAGCCGGTCTCCAGTACACCTATGGCGGCCCCACCTTTGTTGACTATCTTCTGGCGAAACATAAGTACTACGAGCACACTCCAGCCCTCTGGAAGACCCCGGAATATCCATTTCACTCCATGAAGAACGGCGTGAGCCTGCTGCTGGACTTCCTCAACACGCTTGATTTTGGCGACGAGGTGGGGATCATCAGCTACGGCAACGACGCTCGTTGGGAGACAACGCTGGATTTCGACGGGTATGACATCGATATCGGCAACGACCCGATCACCTCGGACTATGCGTCTCTGGACCTGATCCAGCGGCACCGGCAGGCGGCACACTACAGCAACATGACCGCCATGGGAGACGGGATCAAACAGGCTCGCGCCCTCTTGGAGCAGTACTCGCGCTACGGGTCGCGTCCCACGGTGCTGGTGATCACCGACGGAAACACCAACCAGATGCCGTCGGGCTGGACCCTGCCGGACGACTGGGACTGGGACAAGCTGACCGACTATGACGGCGATGGACACGCCGACTACACGACCAGCGACACGAAGAAGCAGTACGCGTTCTACGAGGCGCTGCAAGGCATGAACAAGGGGTACACATTCCACACCATGACCGTGGGAGCCGGCGCCGATCGGGACCTGATGGAAGCCATTGCGTTTGCCGGCGAAGGCGTGTGGATCGACGTGCCCGGCGGCAGCACGGTGGAGGCCATGCAGGAGCAGATGCTCGACGCGTTCAGTGACATTGCGGGCCGAGTGCCGCCCCCGACGCTTGTCTATGACGAATGAGCGGGAGAGGCGATCACTGCCGCGCGACCGGCAATTGATTGGTCTGCCGACGCAATCTGGGATCGTGAAGAACACTCCTTGGCCCCCAGGCCGGGCAACGGCCCGCCTGGGGGCCGCGTCGTTGGTGCAGGGCAGGCCGCCGCGGCAACTACGCTATGCCGAGTTGTCAAAGAGCCAAGGATGGCCCGCGAGGGAAGCGGCAGGGAGGTAAGCGGTTGCCGCGGGCGGGGCAGTGGTCATTGGTCAGTGGTCATTGGTCATTGGTCATTGGTCATTGGTCAGTGGTCAGTGGTCATTCGTCAGTGGTCATTGGTCAGTAGTCATTGGTCATTCGTCAGTGGTCAGTGGTCAGCGGTTGGTGGTCATTGGTCATTGGTTGGTGTGGAAGGCGGGGCGTGGCAGGCGGAAAGGAGGTGAGCGGGTCGGGGCGAGACGCTGGTCAACGGGGAGTCGAATCCGCCAAATTCTGGCCTGGCGGGGGGATGGAGGACAGAGCGGCAGAGGAAGTCAGGAGTCAGGAATCAGGGGAGCGGCAGAGGGTGGGAGTTGTGCAACAGTTGGATTTTGCACCGCCTTTGGATGTGATCGAAAAAGTTGGACGACAGGCGCTGTGGCAAGTCGGGGCAGGAGAAGGGTTTATACCAGGGGCTTGGGACGTAAAACGATGTCGCTCGACAGGGGGATGGCGCAAAATTCCCTCTGGTGAGGGAGAGTGGGGACGGGGGTCAGAGTGGCAGAGAACAGAGGACAACTTCTTACCCTGCCGGTCCACGATGCACAGATACTTGGTTCTTGCGTGCAGATCCACGCCACAATAGAATTCGGTCTGCGGTTGGTAGAATCGCATAAAGGTCTCCTTTGGCAAATGCGGGGCTCGGTGCCCCTGGTGGTGATGGGTCTTGTCACCAGTTTGCCTGAGGGGGCCTTTATTGGTATCAGGGGACGGGGGACGGGGGACAGAGTGACAGAGGGCGGAGGACAGAGGACAGAGGGGGATGGGGTGTTATAGGGACGGCCGAATTTTGGCACAAGTATGCGTGGGGTGCAAAAAAGTTGGACGAGGAGTGGCGGCGTAAGGCATTGGAGGGTCATGGATTAGGATGTTCTGTCTAGACGTAAAATGGCATCACTCGGCAGAGGTATGTGC
>CAZLWV010000019.1:0-73598 GCA_964563135.1 uncultured Planctomycetaceae bacterium | reverse complement strand
GCGAAGGGGCTGTCGGCAAGGTCCTCGTCGCCAAGACCTGGGTCAGCCGCAAACGTCCGAACATAGGTCATTGCCAGCCGTCCGCGCCGCCGGCCGGCTTGGACTACGACTTATGGGTCGGCCCGGCACCCATGATCCCCTACCAGAAGAACCTGCTGCACTACAATTGGCACTGGTGGTACAATTTCGGCAACGGCGACGCCGGCAGCCGCGGCGTGCATCAGTTGGATATCGCCCTGTGGGGCCTGGACATCAAGACCCATCCCACGCGGATCACCGGATTCGGCGAAAAACTCTATTTCGACGACGACAAGCAGTATCCCGATACGCACTACGTGACGTTCGAGTACCCGGGCGACGGTTCCGAGAAGACAAAACGCCTGATCGTCTACGAGCAGCGGCTCTGGTCGCCCTACTGGGGACAGGTCGACTGCGAGGACGGCTGCACGTTCTACGGCGACGAGGGCTACTTGACCGTCGACATGCACCAGGGATGGAAGCTCTACGGCCCGAAAAACACCTTGCGCAAGGAGGTCAAGCAATACTTCGACACCGGCGAGCACTGCGCCGACTTCCTCGACGCCATCCGCAACGGCCGACAGCCCTGTGCCGATATCGAGATCGGGCACGTCTCGGCCGCACTGCCTCACCTGACCAATATCCTGGCGCGAACCGGCCGAGCGCAACTGCTCTTCGATCCCAAGACCGAACGTTTTGTCGATGCCCCCCAAGCCGACGCCTTGATCGGACGCACCTATCGGGAAGGGCACTGGGCTGGCTTGTAGCGTCAGCCGTACAAGAAAACTGCCGGCTCGATCCTTTCAGGGAGACCGCCCATGTTTCGCCACCATCGCCGTGATTTCCTGAAGCGTGCCGCCGCAGGCGGCATGACCGCCACGTTCGCGATCTCCGGCACAAAGGCTTCAGGCCGCGTGTTGGGAGCCAACGATCGGGTGCGAGTCGCTGTGGCCGGCATCAACGGCCGCGGTCAGCAGCACATCACGGCCTACGGCGAGATGCGGGATGTCCAGATCGCCTGGCTGGTTGACCCCGACAGCCGACTGTTCGACTCGCGCAGCTCGGCCGTCCGGAAACTGGCCGGCGACACGCCGCAATGCGTCCAGGATTTCCGCCTGGTACTCGATGACAACACCCTCGACGCCGTTTCCATCGTGACCCCCAATCATTGGCACGCGTTGTTGGCCATTTGGGCTTGCCAGGCGGGCAAGGATGTCCTCGTCGAGAAGCCGTGCAGCCACAATATCGTCGAAGGCCGCCGGATCGTCGAAGCCGCCCGCAAATATGATCGCATCGTGCAACACGGCACCCAGCGACGGTCCGATCCCGAATGGATCCGGCTTGCAGCGGATGTCCGCAACGGACGATTCGGCAGGCTGCTGTGCGCCTATGTCTGCACCTACCGGCAGCGCGAGAGCATTGGGGTCCGCAGTCCAGAGCGACCGCCGGCCGGGTTGGATTTCAACCTGTGGACCGGACCGGCGCCCTCGCAGCCGTTCCGCACCAATCTCGTGCATTACGAGTGGCATTGGATCTGGGATTTCGGCAATGGGGAAATCGGGAATCTTGGCACGCACCAGATGGACCTGGCACGCTGGGCCATGCCCCCCGGCGCCGCACCGCGGAGCGTCGTCAGCCTGGGGGGCCGCTTCGGTTACCAGGACCAGGGCCAGACTCCGAATACGCAGTTGACCGCCTTCGATTTCGGCTGTGTCAAGCTGCTCTGCGAGCAGCGCGGCCTGGTGGGCCGAAAAGCGGCAAAAGTGACCGTCGATTTCTACACGGACGAGGGTGTGGTCAAGGAAGGCAGGTTCTTTCCCAAGGGCGGCAATGTGGGCGAGCCGATCGCCGGCGCGCCGGCCGGCGGATTCGCTGACCTGGGGCGACCCCATTTCAGAAATTTCATCGATTGCATCCGCAGCCGCAAGCGGGAGCACCTCAACGCCGAAATCCTCGAAGGGCACCTGTCCACGCAACTGGCTCACCTGGGCAACATCTCCTACCGCCTCGGCAAGAACGTTCCCTTCGACACGCAAATGCAGGCCTTCGCGGATGACAAATGGGCCTGCCAAGCGTTCGAAGACATGAAACAGCATCTCGGCGAAGCTGCGCATCTGCCGTTGACCGACTCCACGTACCGCCTCGGCCGTAACCTCCATTTCGATTGCCAGACCGAACGGTTCATTGGCGATCCGGAAGCGGATGAAATGCTCACCCATCCGTACCGCGAGCCCTTCATGGTCCCCGAACAGGTATGAAAGGTCCCTGCCGCATGTCGAGTCTCCCACCGGCGAGGACCACTGCCATGGATTATTCCGTCCTCGGCTCGAAAAAGTTCCCCCAACGCGTGCAAGTTTGAGCCTCAGAACGTACAATCGTCGATCATTCCAGGAGAATCCCGTGAACCGACGCTGCTTCGCTCTCATCGTCTTCAGTCCGATCGTGGCGGGCGCAATCGCCTCGCCGATTACTGGTGCTGCTGAGGCACCGCTGCCCGATGCCCGGCCGGTTCCCGACACTCAGGTGCTGCCCCAACCCTACGACCAGGCGTCGTTTGAGCACTTGGGACGGCAGCTCACCTGCTATCATTTCGGCCCCCAGTTGCGCCGGCCGTTCTGGTATCCGATCGTCGGTCCGGCCGGCCGCTCACTCACTCGCATGAACATGCCCAGCGACCCGGGCCGGTCGCTGACGCAGGCCACCCAACCCCAGGACCCGAACACTCCGGAGGACCCGCTCGGACATAGCCATCAGACGTCCGTGTGGATCTCGCACAAGGACGTGGGCGGCATCGATTTCTGGCGCGACGGCGGACCGCTCGCCGGACAGATCGTTCACCAGACGAACCGGGAAGGCCTCCAGTACCAGGACGGCCCTCCCGCGGCCTCGCTCCTTTCGCTCAACCACTGGAACGATCCCCAAGGCAAGACGTTGATGATCGAACGCCGCCGTACCACGGTCGCGCCGGACGCTGGCGGCGCCTGGTGGATGACCATCGATCTGCAGTTCGAGGCCCCTCCCGGCGGCCAGGTGGTTCTCGGAAAGACCCCCTTCGGGCCAATCGGCGTTCGCATGGCCAAAACGATCGGCGTCACCGACGGGGGCGGCCGCATCCTCAACAGCGCAGGCCAGCGCAATGAAGCCGGCGCGTTTCGCAAACCTGCCCGCTGGGTCGACTACAGCGGCCCGATCACCGCCGACCAGACGGCCGGCATCACCCTGATGGATCACCCGGCCAATCCCAACCATCCCTCGCCGTTCCATGTGCGCGACAACGGGTGGATGGGCGCGTGCCTGACCCTCGACGCGCCCGTCACGATCACGCCGGACAAACCCGTACGTCTGCGCTACGGGCTGTGGATTCATCCCGCCGTGCCGGATGCTCAAAGACTCGACCAGAAATGGCAGACCTTTGCTTCCGGCGAAGTGGCCTCGATGACACCTGCACCCCGGAAGAAATAGGCAATGGCACAGCGTTCGACCTTTCCCGGCGGCGCGGCCGGCGTGATGGTTCATCCTGCCGCCGCCGTACCTGGCGCGGGCTCGCATGGCCAGCGCCGTCCCGCATCTTTTCCAGTCAGAAGCCCAGTTCTGCAGGGAGTTGCCATGACCGTCACACCAATCGCCAACACGCAAAGACACACACGGCAAGCCGCAACATGGTCGCCAGGGCGGGTTGCCAAGACTTCCCGGTCCTGGACCTGGGTTCTGTCGACAGTGACGATTCTCGCCGTCTCCGGGTTCGGCTTTCCGATCACCAGCACGCATGCTGTCGAGCCGGACCAAGGCGCAACCAAACAGGTCGACCTCGGCGCGGGCGTGACCCTGGAGGTCGTTTACGTCCCGCCCGGCCAGTTCACCATGGGCAGCACCCCGGAAGAGCGCGCCTGGGCCACAGGGATCGAAGGGGGCGCCACCCCGGGCACGTCGCGCGAACAGCCGGAGGGGGATCCGCGACCTGTGCAGGTCAAGCACGGTTTCTGGATGGGCCGCACGGAAGTCAGCGTAGGCCAGTTCCGACGTTTCGTCGAGCAGTCCGGGTATGTCAGCGATGCCGAGAAGCCCGGCGGATGGACACAGTGTTTCGATTCCGAGTGGGACGGATATCACCTGACGACGACGGTGGTGCATCCCTGGAAAGCGATGCCGGGCAAGAGCTGGCGAGATCCCAATTGGGCCTTCCCCAACCAGGATGCCTATCCGGTAGTGTGTGTCAGTTGGAATGACGACCGGGCTTTCTGCAAATGGCTGACGCAGCGGGAACGCCAGGCCGGTCGGTTGCCGGAGGACCTGGAGTACCGACTGCCCACGGAAGCGGAGTGGGAGTATGCCTGCCGGGGTGGCCGCCCGCGAGCGTTCTTCTGGTGGGGCGATGAACTCGAGGAGGGCGAAGGGAGACTGAACATTTCCGCCATCGATTTTCTGCCCGGCCGGAAGAAGACCTGGCCGCTGGCGAAGGCGCCCTGGAGCGACGGGTTTGCATTCGTTTCTCCGGTGGACCATTATGGCCAGAGAGGCCGCAATGGTTTTGGCCTGGCCGACATGTGCGGCGGAGTGTGGGAGCTTGTGCTGGACCACTTCGATCCGCAAGGGGGGCACGAAGAAGCGTATTTCGTCAATGAAGATCCCCGGCCGGTCTGCCGCGGCGGCAATTACTTCGATGTGCCGGGCAACGCACGCTGCGCCGTCCGCCTCGGAATCCGCAACACCAGCTATTCCGACTCCCGCGACGGTTTTCGCATCTGCCTCGGACGCCCCGTGCCCGGCGAACCACCGAAATAGGATACAGTTCAGCCCTCGGACAACCGCAGAACGAAATCACACGCCTTCCCAGGAGATCAAGACAATGAAGGCATTCAGGCTACTCTCGATGGTACTGGTCGTTCTATCATGCGCAGTCTCGCCCGCCGTAACCGCCGAGATGGCCTCCGGCGGTGCGACCCTTCCAACACATGGCATGCAGGCGCTTGCCCCGACCGTGGCGGCAATCCTCGGTGTGCCGGCCCCAAAGCAGGCAGAAGCATCACCGATCGACTCGATCGTCAACGATCTGCGAGGGTCAAAAAGGGTGGCGATTCTCGGCATCGACGCCTTTGGAGCCGCGACCTGGGCCAGGATGCGTGACAAAACGCCCTATCTCAACAGCCTGGCACTTGGCAACAACCAAGCCCAGCTTCGCTCGGTTCTGCCGAGCGTGACCTGCGTCAATTTTGGATGCATGATCACGGGGGGCTCCCAGAAGACCAGCGGCATCACCACGTTTGACTCGAAGCTCGCTTGCGAAGATCTCTGCAGCGTGCTGCGGGCAAACGGCAAGAAAAGCGGAGGATTTGGCAGGAAGGGCTACACCGGCAGCCGCTTGCTGGGACGCTATGCGGATTTTTCCGTTGCCGACAAAACCAACGACCTGGACCTGATGGCCGGACTCATGGAAGTCGTTGAAGAACAGAAGCCGGAATTCGTCATCGTGCAATACGGGAAGACCGATGATGTTTTCCACGCCCACGGACCATTTTCTGCGGAAGCGGGGGAAGCGTGTGCTGAGGCCGATGCATGGCTTGAAAAACTCGTCCCGTGGCTGCGCGCTCGCGGCTATGCGATCATCATCACGGCAGACCACGGTCAGCATGAGGTCGCGCGAGCCAATGGAACGACCAGTGGGGTGCACGGTTCGGCTAGCGACCTGGATTGTCTGGTCCCTCTGGTCTGGCTGCGCAGTGCCGATCCTGCCCAAGTGCCCACCCCGCCTTCGCCCGCCTCGGAGTAGCGCCACGGACGAACTGGTACGGACC
The DNA here is from genome assembly GCA_964563135.1 of uncultured Planctomycetaceae bacterium. GTDB lineage: Bacteria > Planctomycetota > Planctomycetia > Pirellulales > Thermoguttaceae > JAAYAY01. The sequence continues at coordinate 67,788 of CAZLWV010000019.1, read as the reverse complement.
TGTCAGGAGGTCCAGCCACGGGGCGCCAAAGCACGCCCCAGCAACGAGAAACAAGAAACGACGTCTCACCCCCGGTGGACCTACCAAATCGGTTTTGCGTGATTCCTAGAATGAGGTTTCCAATGATGGCCAGACAGTCCGTCCGCACGCTCGCCGCGTTCGGGTGGTTTCCGGGTTTTGTTCCTGCCGCTTCCCTGCCGGCCCTGCAATCCTTGCTTCTCGCCGGGACGATAGCAGCCTGTGTCGTGACAGCGACTCTGACGCTCGCCGCGGAAGGCCAACCGCCGCGTGCGGAGGACGCCCCCGTGACGATCAACGCCGGTCCCGACTGGGTGCCGCTGGACGTGTGTCTGGACATCGAGCCTGGGTCGGCGCTCGATTTCAGCAATGTCGTGCCGCACCACGCGCCCGCCGGCAAGTTCGGTCGCCTCGTGACCACCAAAACCGGGCACTTCGCGTTCCAGCAGCACGCCGCGCCGGTGCGGTTCTACGGGGTCGACTTGTGCTGCACGGCGCAATTCCTTCCGCATGAGTTGGCCGACCGACTCGCGGAGCGGTTGGTGCGACTGGGTTACAACACGGTTCGCATCCATCACTACGAACGGTGGCTGGTGCAGCGCGGGCCGGGCGAGATGCGGTTGCAGGCCGACAGGCTGGACCAGTTCGACTACCTCTTCGCGGCGCTCAAACGGCGCGGCATTTACGTCACCACCGATCTGTATGTCTCGCGGCTCGTCGCCCTAGCTGACGTCTACGAAGACCGCGCTCGCGATGCCGACACCGGCCAGGCGAAGGCCGCCGATGACGATGGCTGGACGTTCGAGAACTACTACAATGTCGGTCCGACCGACTTCGGTGTCCAGGACTACAAGATGGCGGTGTACGTCAACGATCGAGCGTACGAGGACTTCAAGGCGTTTGCCCGCGCGTTGCTCGACCACCGGAACCCCTACACAGAACTCCGCTATGCCGACGATCCCGCCCTGGCTTGGCTGAGTTTGATGAACGAGGATTGCCCCGACAACTTCATCGACGGCCTCCAGGGCAGGCTGCGCGACGATTGGCGGCTCGCCTGGAACCGCTGGCTGGCGGCACGCTACCCGGACCGTCAGGCCCTGGCCGCCGCTTTGGGGAACCTCGCCGAGGGCCACGACGCCGCCCAAGGCACGGTGCCGCTGCCGAGCATCCGCGGCGAGGGGCCGGACGCCGTCACGTTCAATGCCTTCGTCGCCGACGTCCAGTACCGTTTCTTCGATCGCACGCGGACCTTTCTCCGCGACCAGATGCACTGCGGGGCGCTGCTCAGCGACTGCAACGGCTGGACCCATCCCGTGCGGCTCCAGGCCGTACGCAGCCGGTTCGACTATGTGGACGATCATTTCTACGTCGATCATCCGCATTACCTGTCGCCTCTGCGGCAGCCACCCTCCCGGGCTCCAAACACCAACCCGGTTGCCGCCGGCGGCCCCGGGGGCCGGGACTGTGCCTTCTCGAGGCTTCTCGACAAGCCGTTCACGATCACCGAATTCAACTACTGCGCCCCCGGCGAGTATCGCGGTGCAAGCGGCATGGTCACCGCCGCGCTGGCCTCGCTGCAGGATTGGGACGGCCTCTGGCGCCACGTCTATAGCTACAATCGCGACAACATCACGCAGCCCGTAGCCATGTACTACTTCGACGTGGCTGCCGATCCGCTCACACAGGCCGCCGAACGCGCCGCTCTCTGCCTGTTCCTTCGCGCTGATTTGCAGCCGGCAAAGCATTCGGTCGCCATCACCTCGACGCCCGAAGGCTTGCTCGCGTCGGCCGCCGTGTCAGCCAGCCAGTCGCCGCCCTGGAGCCGTCTTGCCTGGCTCACCCGCGTTGGCTGGCGGATCGGCGATCCGTCGCAGGCCACGGAACACGATCTGTCGCTGCCGCTGTCCGCCGACGCCAATCCACTCGCGGCCGCCACCGAGAACAGGATTCTCGACACCTTCGCCCAGTCGGGCTGGCTGCCCGCGGCCAACCGAACCGACCTGAAGAAGAATTGCATCCAGAGCGAGAGCGGCGAAGTGACCATCGACGCCCCCGCAAGCGTCCTCACGGTCGACACGGCATGCACGGCAGGGGGGGTCGCGCCGGCGGGAAAACGCATTGAAACCCGCGCCGCCACGATCGACGTCCTCGACACCTGCGCCACCGTCTGGGTCAGCAGCCTCGATGGTGAACCGATCAGCCGCAGCAAGCGGCTGTTGATCAGCCACCTCACCGATTTGCAGAACACGGGCACTCGCTACGGCGACCGCAATCGTCAATTGCTGCTTGACTGGGGGCGATTGCCGCACCTGGTCCGTGCGGGCCGCGCCACCCTCACGCTGCGAATCGAACACGCCCAGCGGGCGAAGGTGTACTCGCTGGCGGTCAGCGGCAAGCGGACGGGCGAGGTCCAAACCAGCGCCGTCGACGGCTCATTGTCGGTCCCGCTATCGGTCTCTGCCGACGGCAAAGCGCGGATGCTTTACGAGATCGAAGTGCGATAGCACCACTCCGGCCTGTCCGCTTTCCAGCGGGCGTCGGCCGCTTGGATCAGTCCCGTCTTCCGAAAGTGCAGGCGAATCATGAACAAAGCGATTTACGTGGCTCTTCTCAGTTTCTGTCTGGTCTTCACCGCCCAACTCCCTGCTGAGGAGGTGTTTTCAATCAGCGACGGCAAGACCCAAGCGGCTGTCGATGCGCAGGGGAATCTCGTGACGCTCAAGAATCTCGCAACCGGCCGGGACTATGCCGGCGGCGAGGCTCTTTGGCGACTCTATTACGACAAAAAGGAGGGACAGCTCGAAAACCAGCTCACCAGCGGAGACTGTTCCGCGAAAGTCGCCAAGACAGACAGCGCGATTGTGCTGACCTTCGACCGGTTCGTGGATCGGGGAGTTCCCCTGGCATTTGAGCTCGTATTGACGATCGCCATCGAAGACGGCGCGGTCCGCTTCGGATCGGAGGTAGCCAATCACCAGCCGCACACGATCATCCGCGAACTGCAGTATCCTCTGATTGGCAATATCCGGCTGCCCGACGATTTCAAGCTCTTGACGACGACCCACGGCGGCCGACTCTTCCCCGATCCGAAAGGTCACATCAACGCGGTGGGCAACCGTACCTCTTACGCCGCGCCCGCTCAGTTCTTCCGCGACGCGTCACTCCGCTATCCCGGCGCAACGGCCTCCAACTGCTTCGCCCTGGCCGGTGAAAGCGAGGGCCTCTATTTCGGGAGTCACGACGCGACCTTTCAGGACACGATCCACGGATTGCGGGTCTATCCGGACCAGGCGGGCGTCTTCAACAAGCTCGAAGGCGGCCTCTACAAGTACCCCAATTGCGTCTGTGACACGCGGTGGAGCGGCAGCGCGAATATCGTTGCCCCGTATTCCGGGAGCTGGCATGAAACGTCGAGGATCTACCGGAAGTGGGTCGATACTTGGTGGCATCAGCGGAAGGTCCCGGATTGGATCCGGCTCATGAAGGGGTGGCAGCGGATCATCTTCGTCCACCAGTACGGCGAGCAGCTGTTTTCGATCGACGACCTGAACGGCAAGGTCAAGCAAATGGCCAACCAGATCGATCTCCCCGCCTTGATGGCCTTCGGATGGTGGAAGAGCGGCATGGATAACGGCTATCCGGACTCCTACTTCCAGACCAACGAGGAGCAGGGAGGAGACGCCGCCTGGAAGGCAGCGATCGCCGACTATCAGAAGGACGGCGGCAAGTTCCTCATCTACTTCAACGGCAAGCTCATCGATCGGACCAGTCCGTTCTACAGGACTGGAGAAGGCTCCAGAGCCTGCTATCGAGACAACACCGGCGGGGAACATCTTGAGCAGTATCGTTTCCCGGCGCACGGGTCCTTCACCGGCCTGCTGAACGCGCGGACTTTCGTCACCGCCGATCTGCGCCATCCCGCCTGGAAGAGCATGCTCCTGAAAATGGCCGACCGCGGCTTGGAGATGGGAGCCGACAGCCTCTTCTACGATCAGCTCGGATACGCCGAATCAAGCACCAATTGGGATGTCTCCGGCGAATTCGCCATCCCGAATCTGTGCCTGATCGCCGACAAAGCCGAAGCGTTGAAGTCCATTCATGACTATCTCGACACCAAAGGAAAGCCGGACATCGCGCTCGGAACGGAACATCTGACGGATGTGGTCGCGCAGCATGCCGACTACATCCACGCGATCAGCGGCGCAACCGGCCCGAACGATTTCGTCGATTGGGCACGATTCACCTTTCCGGAAGTCGTCCTGACCGATCGAACGATGCGAGACGATAGCGACGCCTTCCGGCGCGTCAATCACACTCTGCTGAAAGGACTGCGAAACAATGTTGAGATCTATCGCTGCCGCGATCTGATCGACAAGGCCCCGAACTTCAAGAGGCGGCTGACGGAGATCAACAAGATCCGCTCCAAATACCCGGAGTTTCTTCTGCTGGGTACCTATCGCGACACGTTGGGGTTCGAAAATGCCAATCGGGCGATGTTGGCCCGCGCGTTCCAGTATCAAGACGACATGGCGATTGTCGTGACCCAGAGCACCGCGCCGTCGGTCACCACACGCATCCATGTGAAGGGCAAGACGTTCCGCGGATTCGAATTGCTCGGCGAAGGAACGGTCAAGGACGATCCGGATGGCGGCAAAAGCGTCACTCTGAAGCGAGATGCTCTTGCGGTCCTGGTCTATCGCCAGTAATGGGACAGGTCGGCCGCTGCTCGGAGTAGTAACCGCTTGCTGCCCCCGCCTCGAAAGGATGATCCATGCCACGAGTCGACCGGCGCGGCGCCAATCGCCGTGGGTTTCTGAAAGACGCAGCCGCGCTGGCGCTGGCGTCTTGCAGTATTCCCGCGGCCGCGCTGGAACGCCAGCGGCATGTGGCCCCGGGCAACCGCATCACACTCGGGTTCATCGGCCTCGGGTTCATGGACCAGCGGCACCACCTGTCACGGTTCGTCGGGTATCCGGAGGCCCAGGTGCTGGCGGTCTGCGACGCGGGATCGGTGGCGCCGGCAGCACGCTCAGATGACCGCCGAAACGGCCTGCGCCGCACAACGGCTCAGCGGTGCGTACCGGGGCTCCGCGGCCTGCAACGATCTCCGCGAAAGGATAAATCGACATGAAGGCGACAAACCTGCTGCTTGTCTTGCTGGTGGCATGCACTCTCAGCGCCACGGCGGCGGAATCCCGCTGCCCGCTGATCCCCATGGGTGCCATCACTGGAATGCCCGACGAACAGACGGTCAGGGAGACACTGGAAGCGTATAAGGCCGTCGGAATCGACCAGTACCTGATCTACCCGCGGAGCGGCCTGGAATATGAGTACATGGGCGACGAGTGGCTGCAGATGTGCGAGTGGTTCTGCAAACACGCCAGGCGGCTGGACATGAAGATCTGGCTGTACGACGAATACAACTGGCCGAGCGGATCGTGCAAGGGCCGAGTACCGGCGGAGAATCCCGATTTCGAATCCCGCCAGTACGCGGTCTACAAAAACGCCGACGGCACGTGCGACTGGAAGGTCGTTCCTTCGCCCGGCTGGGTCGATAACTACAGCTTCCCGGCCATGCAGCGGTTCATCGAGCTGACACACATGAAGTATGAACAACGCCTTGGCCCCTATCTGGGCACGACCGTCGCGGGCATGTTCACGGACGAGCCGTCCCATCCGACGCCCGTGAAACTCGACCGCCAACCGGCGTTGCTCTTTCGCTACTTCGACGGCGCGGAAGCGGAGTACAAGGCGGCGACCGGGCGCCAGTTGCGAGCGGACGTGCAGGCGTACCTGATGGACAACACCCAGGACCAGGTGTGGGCCGACTACTATGGATTGCTCGGAAATCGGTTCCGCAAAGCCTATTTCGATCCCATCCGGGCATGGTGCGACCGTGTGGGCCTGCTGTCGACCGGGCACATGATCGCCGAGAACAACACCTCCGATTCGACCCGCTACAACGGCAATCCCTTGCATGCGTTGAAGGGGCTCACGCTGCCAGGCATGGATGAGATCGGAACCCGCTACGATCCCGCAGACATCGAATGGCTCACCCTGGCCGTGGCACAACACGCCGTCGGACGCTGCGGCAATGGCGGGCTGGTCGAACTGTTCGCGCTGGGGCCGAGCGATCTGCGGCACGCGACGTATCGCCAGATGATCTGGCTCTGCGCCATGCACAAGCTCGATCATTACGTGCTGGCCATCGCTCCCATCGACGCCCGAGGGAACGTGGAAAAATCCGGCTACTTCAATCCCATGACGCGCATGCAGCCGTGGTTCCCCGCCTTCCGGCTGTTGGGCGATGAATCTCGCATTGCCGCACGCTACGCGTCCAAGCCGGTGCGATGCGATATTGCCATCCGCTATCCGCAGCGCCAGGCCGCACGGCTGGCTGCCAAGGGTACGGCGCATCCCGCATTGCTGGCCACGCTCCGCTGTTTCTCGGCCCGACAACTCACCTACGACCTGTACGAGGAGTCCGAGCAGTGCGACAAACCGCTGATCTTCGCCTTCGCGGGAACGGAATTGAAGGAGGAAAAATCCGGACGCCGGTTCGAATCGCCCGAGGAGGCCGCGGCGTTCGCGGGCAAGATCTGTCCGCCCGCCGTGCGGGTCGAGACCGCAGCGGGCACGCCCGTTGACGATGTGTTGCTCCGCCACTATCAGGACGGCAGCGTTGTGGTGCTGGGCCTGGCGGCCCAAGAACACGGGACACTGCGTCTGGTGCGGCAAAACGGCGACCCGGCTGCATTCGAGCTGCCAGCCCGCGGCGTGTTCCGGTTTGAAGCAGCACCGTCTCCCCCGCAGACTCCCGTTGCGATTCATCCCCTGCCCGAGGGCAGTTCTTTCAGAATCAAGCTCAGCGCGCGCAACACGCATCGTTTGGCGTTCGACTCCAAAAGCACGGCGCGAGTAAGGCTTGACCAGCCGCTCGCAGCCGCGCGCCTGGTGCTGCGGCATCATCCGCTGCCGAGCCGGGTGCTGCTCGACGGAAACCCTCTCACGGCAGATCGGTCTTGCGACACGTTGCGCCCGGGACTCAACGAACTCTACCGGCAGACCGAGCCCCTGCGGCTCGAGGCGGGAGAGCACGTGCTGGCCATCGAGGCCGGCGGGAGTGACACCAATTACTTCCTGCCGGTCGCGTGGCTGGTGGGCGATTTTTCGGTCGACAACGGCACGATCAAGGCCTTGCCGGAATCGATCGCCGCCGGACCGCTCTGGAAACACGGACTGGCCGAATTCACCGGGCAAGTGACCTGCACTACGCCCGTGGAGATCCCGCCGCATGCGGGCAACATGACGCTCCGTGTCGACACGGGCGGCCTGTTCACGTCGATCATGCTCGACGGCCAGCCTCTGGGCGAACGTGCCTGGGCACCTTTCGAGTGGACGATACCCGCCGGCCTCCGTGGAAGGAAGGCCGAGCTTGCCATCACGATCTGGACTTCCGTGGCCCCCATGTTCGGTGACTGGAAGAATCCCACGGCTGCCTGGAACAAGAAGTTCTGGGTGCCGCCGCCCGATCCCCGGCCTGACATCGGGCTTCTGGCCCTTCCCGAATGGACGCTGTATTGGCAAGCGGCATTCACGTCGTCAACACAAGGTAGCAAAGGTGGAGACAAACATGAAAACGCTGACGTTGGGCGTGCTGATCGGGCTGTCGATCTGTTCCCTCGCCGTGGGAGCGGAACAAGGTAGAAAGTACCGCAGCATCACCTGGGACAGGTTCAAGGCATCCGGGCCTGAACTGAAACCGATCGGCTGGATCGCCACGCGGCATGCAAAGGATATCCAGTCCTCCGACTGGTCGGTCGGCTGCGAAACGCTCGACCGTGACCAGGCCAGATTCAGCGTCTACAAGGACTACGTAGGCGAACTGGGAGCCAAGTACGGGCGGCTGCAAAGCGGCTGGGCCAAGTGCGAGAAGGAAAAGGGCGTCTACGATTTTGCCTGGCTGGATGAGTGCGTCTACGGCCTCGACGAACAGGGTGTGCAGCCCTGGATGTGTCTGTGTTACGGCAACCCGATCTACAGGTCCACGATTCAACTCGGATCGTCGCTGGCGCCCGTCGTGCGCTCGGAAGAGGCGATGGCCGCCTGGCTCAAGTATGTCGAGGCCACCGTGGCGCGATACAAGAACGTGGTCAAAGAGTGGGAAATCTGGAACGAGCCGTTTGGCCAGGGGGAAGACTACGCGGTCATGGTGCTGGCCACCGCCGAACTCATCAAGAAGACTCAGCCGGATGCCGTCATCCTCGTCACCGCGATCACCGACAAAGATCGCACCGTCGTGCTGGAGGCGCTCAAGACCGCAAACAAGCTGGACCTGGTCGACTACTGGGTCTACCACCCCTACACGCAGAATCCCGACACGACCTATGCGTCGGTCGAGACCATGAAACAGCAACTGGCTGAGTACAGCCAGAAGTACAAGGTTTATCAAGGCGAGGTCGGCTGCCCATCGATCCTGGAATGGACGCATGCGCTGGCGCAATATCCGTGGACCGAGTACAGCCAGGCCAAATGGAATCTGCGTCGCATGGCCGGTGATCGGGTCCGCAGTATCCGGTCCAGCGTTTTTACCATCATCGACCTCAAGTATCCGAACATGCTGCAGTCGTTCGGCCTGATCCGCTCAAGCCTCCTGCACGAGTTCATCTACAAGCGGCCCACCTATTATGCTGTCCAGCACATGATGAGTTTCTTCGATGCCGCCGTGAAGCCCGTCGGCATCCTGGAGTATGACTCGGATTCCCCTCGCACGCTGACGGTCGCCGGTTTCCAGAAGGCACAGACGCCGGTCGTGCTGTTGTGGTACAGCGACGAGATCCCAAATGATGAACTGGCCTGGGACAAAGTCGATGTCACCGTCAGGAATATCACGTTCCAGGACCCGGTGTACGTGGAAATGATCACCGGGAAGGTCTTTGAACTCGATCCATCCGCGTGGAAGAGTAGCGGCACGAGCACCACGTGGACTCAGTTGCCCGTCTGGGACAGCCCGATGATGCTCGTCGAACGAGCCCAGGTCGAGCTGCGCAAGGAGGCATCTCCGTGAACCGGCGGTTTCCACGACAACAACATCGCTGCATGATGCTCTGTCGGGGCATGGATGTCCCGTCGGCCGGCACCAGACAGGGCGCTCCGCTTGGCCGGCTCGAGGCCGTCGTTGACCGCCTCCCCCGAGCCGGTGGCCGCGGTCGTCATCGTGCTGGCCGGCTATTGTGACGGCCTCGAGCCGGTCCGGCAGGCAAATCGTCACCACCCGTACACCCGACTGGGCATCGCGGAGTTCTTCCTGCACAGTGCAGCCGCGGCGAATGGGCTGTCGAACAGTCGGAAGAAGGACCCCAGGCAACCGGAGAAACGGCGGCAACAATGAAGACGGAACTGATTTCGTACTTCGGGTACACCGATTGCGTACTGCTCGAAAACGCGGCAACTCGCGTGGTGCTCTGTCCGAAAGCTGGCGGGCGCATGTTGGAGTATTCCCTCAACGGCAGCAACGTGTTGTACCTCGATCCGGCGCAGCAGGGGTGGCGGCACGAGCCCGGAGTGGCGGATGTTGACCCCTGCGCCGGCCGCTTTGACGTCGGCCCGGAAAGGGTAATACGACGGCATCCGGATCTTTGGCTGGGAGACTGGACCGCAGAGATCGCCGGCGACGGAAGAGCCCGGCTTACGAGCATGCTTGATGCGGCAATCGGACTGCGACTGGTGCGCGAATTCACGCTTGCGCCTGACTCATCGCGTCTGCAGTGCGAGCAACGTATCATCAATGAATCCGCCAGACCCGTGACGTGTTGCCATTGGAGCCGAACTCTCGCCGTGGGGGGTGGCATCTGCGTGATCCCTCTGACGCCCGACAGTCGCTTTCCGAAGAACTACATCATGTACGGGCCGGGCCCGGTCATGAACTTCCAGCCCGACGACCCCAGCATTCGCATCCGCGAGGGCTTTCTCGAGATCCTCGACACGCCGGCCAACCCGAAACTCGGCATGGATTCCATGGCCGGCTGGCTTGCTTATCTCACGCGCAGCGATGTGATGTTTCTCAAACATTTCCCGGTCTATCCGCACCGCGTGTACTGCGAAATGGCAGCACTGACGATCTCGATCTGGTACTACAAGCACGCAATGTGCGAGTTGGAACCGATCGGTCCGCGGGAAACGCTTGCGCCGGGAGCGTCGGCGTCGTATACCGAAGAGTGGGAGCTACTGCCCTGTCAGTTTCCTGCAGCGCAGAAGGCCGTCGACTTGAACTTGGTTCGTCAACTTGCAGGCGCTGCCCATTGAAACAGAACGCATGCATGCGCGAGGGCCACCCGCGCAAGGCTCCAGGCGTTTGATCGTCCCTTTGGCACCTGCTATGATGGCGCCTTCGCCCTCGCCCGGATCCGAACCGCGGCCGCATATCCCCTTTCATCCCCCTGGCTCGGAGACAGCATCACTCACGGCCGTCAGTATCACAGCCTGATCTGCGCCTGCTACCCGTAGCGCCCGACAGTGTCTCATGGACTCTCCACCAGTTCCACCACGGACAAGGAGCCTGCAATGCCACGCGACAACCTTCTGATGCATGTCCCTCTTCGCACAAGCCGGCGGCGGTTCTTGAAGACCGGCGCCATGCTGGCCTCGTCGCTGGTACTGCCCCAAATCGTCCCGCGGTCGGTGTTCGGTGCCGCAGCGCCCAGCAACCGGATCCATGTGGGCCAGATCGGCTGCGGCCACCAGAGCCAGCGGATCGTGCCTTCGTTCCTCTGTCACGACGATGTCCAGATCGTCGCGGTCTGTGACGTCAATCGGGCCGGCAAAGGCTACTACTATGGCGACCGTGTTCTCGGGCGTGAAACGGCAAGGCGGTGGATCGAAGACTACTATCGCCAGAGAGCTTCCGGCGGACGGCTCAAGGAAGGCGATGCCTACGATCTGATTCTGGGACTCCAAGGGGCTCAGCAACGGGTCGAAGAACATTACGCCCAGGAATCCCCAACCAGCGGCTCCAAGGGCTGCGAAGCCTATGTCGACTTCCGCGAGCTTCTGGCCCGATCGGACATCGATGCCGTGGCGATCGTCGTGCCCGATCACTGGCATGCGTTGATTGCGATTGCGGCCCTGCGGGCGGGCAAGGATGTGTACTGCGAGAAGCCCCTGTCGTTGACCATCTACGAGGGGCAGGAAATGGTCAAAGCGGTACGCCAGCATCAGCGTATCTTTCAGACCGGCGCCCAGTTCCGCTCCAGTCCGGAAGTGCGGCGGGCCTGTGAACTCGTCCGCAACGGACGCCTCGGCGAGATCCGGCGGGTGCAGACGGGGGTCGACCCGAACAGTTTCCCCAGCCCCGGTCCCGGTTGGCAACCCCAGCCGGTCCCCGATGGCTTCGATTACGATTTCTGGCTGGGACCGGCACCCGAGGCGCCGTACCACATCGAGCGCTGTTTTCACCGCTGGCGGTACATCCTCGACTATTCCAACGGCCAAACGGCCAATTTCGGCTGCCACACCAACGACATCGCTCAATGGGCCTTGAACATGGATCGCACCACGCCGGTCGAGTTCGAAGACAACGGCTCGGAGTTCCTGCCCAAAGGAAGCTTGTTCACGGCGGCCTCGAAGACTGCCTTCCGAGCCCGATACGCCAGCGGCATCGAGTTGATCTGCGAGACGCGCAGGAGTTCGACAGCCAGGTTCGAGGGCACCGAAGGGCGGCTGGAGATCTCGCTTGGCGGCAGTATGAAGACCTTCCCCGAGAACCTCAAGGACTCGGTCATCGGGCCAGACGAAATCCACTTGCCACAAGGCAATCCGGCCCGCCGGGAGAATGTCCGGAAATACATCGACGCCGACCACGTCCGCAACTTCCTGGACGCTGTCAAGAGCCGGCAAGATCCGATCGAGCCCGTCGAGGTTGGGCACAGCACGGCCAGCTTGTGCATCCTGGGCAACATGGCCCAGATCCTGAAACGCAAGTTCACTTGGGACCCGCTGGCCCAGCGGAGCACCGATGACGATGTCAACCGCATGATCCGCCGCCCGATGCGCGAACCCTGGACCCTGTAACCTGGTGCTCGGTTACAGCGAAGAACTGGGATCGAGACTGCGGAACGACTCGGCGATTGTCGCATGATTCTACGCCACGGATCCCAAACTCAAGCGGTGACAAAGCACTGGAGAAACCCGCGCCGGAAGGCAGACTCCTGTCGACGCCCGGTTCTTGCCGGATTCGACAATTCGACGGGGCCGTCAAAGTCGGCGTTGACTTGACCGGCGGTCACCGTTTATAGGTAGATGCCAACCGATTTTGAGGAGATACGCCGTGCCCATCTACGAATTCTACTGCTCACAATGCCATACGGTCTTCAACTTCCTGGCCAGGAGGCCGGACACGCAGAAGCGCCCCGACTGCCCGCGCTGCGGTCGCCCCAATCTGGACCGCAAGGTGTCCCGATTCGCCATTTCCAAGGGGCGGGCCGAACCGCAGGAGGGCGGCGACGCCCTGCCAGCCGATTTTGACGAAGCCAAAATGGAGCAGGTGATGGCGGAGATGGCCCGCGAGGGAGAAGGGATGAACGAGGACGATCCCCGGCAGATGGCTCGGATGATGCGCAAACTCCACGAGGCCACCGGCATGAATCTGGGAGCGGGCATGGAGGAGGCCATCCGCCGTATGGAGGCCGGCGAAGACCCTGACAAAGTCGAGGAGGAGATGGGAGACCTGCTGGAGATGGAGCCGGAGTTCGGCGAAAGCGGCCGCAGCCTGCGGCAGCTCTCCAGGAGGCTGAAACGGCCGGAAGTTGACGAGACGCTCTACGATCTATAATGCCAGGCCGCCCGTCCGGGGCTCTCAACCGACAAGGACGTGAGGAGCCCCATCCTCCACCTTGGCTGCCGCGGCGGTCGGAAAAAGGGGGGCTCTGGTTTGAACCGGGCCCGCAGGCCTGAAACGCGAATCTACTGCGCTGCCACCGCGCCATCGATCCGGTGATCGGCGGCGCCTGCGTATTGGCCCGTTTTCGGGTCCAGGCCGATCAGGTGCGCGTCCCCCTGTTTGGCCGCTTTCGCGTCCACGCGGTGGCCCATCTGACCCAGTTGCTCAACGGCCGCTCGGTATTCCGGAAGCCCGCTGCCTTCCAGTGTCACCTTGTCGGGTAGCCACTGGTGGTGGAGACGCGGGGCATCGACGGCCTGCTGGGGCGTCATTCCGAAGTCGACCACGTTGAGAATCGTGCAGAGCACCGTGTTGATGATCGTCCGCCCACCGGGGCTTCCGGTGACGAGGACCAGGCGTCCGTCACGGATCACCAGGGCGGGGGTCTGCGAACTGAGCATGCGTTTGCCAGGCGCAACCAGGTTGGCTGGAGTACCGATCCGACCCGTCCGGTCGGTCCGGCCGGGGATGTGGTTGAAGTCGGTCATCTCGTTGTTGAGTAGGAAGCCCGCACCGCGCACGACCACACGGCAGCCGTAGGAATTCTCGAGCGTGTACGTATTGGAGACGGCCATGCCGCGGCTGTCGATCACCGAGAAGTGCGTCGTCTCAGGGGATTCGTCGGCCAGGGGGATGTCTGGCGAGATCGCCTCGCTGCTCGTGGCCTTTTGGGTATCGATCCCGGCGGCCAACTCCTTGGCGTACTCCTTGGAGGTCAGGTGCTGCGGAATGGAGACAAAGTCGGCGTCGCCGAGAAAACGCGCGCGATCGCAGTAGCTCCGGCGCATGGCCTCGATCGCCAGGTGCATCGCCAGGGGCGACCACCGAGACGGTTGGCCGGCGGCAGTCTGCTGCAGCGGATCCGCTTTGAGCTGGAAGTTCTCCAGGATATTGAGCATCTCGACGAGGCAGATCCCACCGCTGGAGGGCGGCGGCGGTCCGTACACATCATAACCACGATAGCTGCCGTGGATCGGTTTGCGAATTTTGGCCTGGTAACAGGCAAGATCATCCTTCGAGATCAGCCCGCCTCCGGCCGTCATTTCCGCCACGACTTGGTCGGCGATCGGGCCACGGTAAAAGGCGTCTTGCCCACCCTCGGCGATCCGCTCGAGAGTCGCGGCCAGTTCAGGCTGGACGAGCCGATCGCCCGCCTGCCACTTCTCCTTCCCTTGGGGCCCATACACCCGCTGAAACTCGGCGAACTGTCGCGTCGACTCGAGCACTCCGTTCAGCGACCGGGCAAGGGCGTCATCGATCTCGAACCCTTCACGGGCAAGCCGCACCGCGGGCATCACCAGATCGTGCCAGGCCAGGACTCCCCAGCGCTCGTGGGCCAGGGCCAGGCCGGCCACTGTGCCCGGCGTGCCGGCCACGCGGTGGCCGTCCATGCGGAAGTCCTTGACCAGCATATCGGCAGTGGCACTCTTGGGGGCTGTCTCACGATATTCCACGCAAACCGGTTCCTGCCCCGGGCCCGGATAGACCATCATGAAGCCGCCCCCGCCGATGTTTCCCGCGGCCGGCCAGGTCACCGCAAGGGCCAGCGCCGTCGCCACCGCCGCATCCACCGCACTGCCGCCCCGGTTCAGGGTTGACAGGCCAACCTCGCTGGCCGGCGGCGAGACGCAGACCACGATGCCGCGCGACGCCTCGGCCGGACCTTCCCCCGCCAGAACCACCCTGCCACACGAGGCGAGGATGGCCACAAGGCAGACGCCTCGCGCAACGGCCTGTACGCAGGTCGAAATCGGTGCTCTCATCAGTCGGCTTCCTGGTGATTATGCCATCAAGGTCGAAAACAGAACGCCTGTTCGGCGGTCACAGAACCTCTGCAATCGCTCGGCTACTCCAGATAGGGCCGCACGCTGGCAACAAGGATCTTGTAACCCTCGGCGTTGAAATGCAGCCGATCCTTGACGAACAGATCCCCGCGGGGCTCGCCGTCGGCGCCCAGCATCGCATCGAAGTTGTCGATGTAGACCATGTTCTTGCCCGTGCCGATGTACTCCTTGATGAGCTCGTTGGCCTTCTTCTCGCGTTCCAGATTGGCCCGGCGCGATGGAGAGGCGTTGACCGTCATGTAGGCGATCTTCACCTCCGGCAACCTGGCCCGCACCTTCTCCACAAAGGCCTTGAAGTCGGCTGCCACCTGCTCGGGTGTTTTACCCGCATGGATGTCGTTGCCGCCGGCGCGGAGCACGATCATCCGGGGATGATAGGGGATCACGATCCGATCGGCGTAGTAGGTGCTGTCGGCAATCTGCGAGCCGCCAAAACCGCGGTTGATCACCTGCTGTTGGGGAAAATCCTGGGCAAGCGTCTTCCAGCGGACAATCGTCGACGAGCCGATAAAAAGAATCGCGCCTTGCGGCGGCGGGTCGGTCTTGTCCGCCGCTTCGAAGGCATCGATCGCCTTCTGCCAGCGTTCGGGGCCTGCCTTCTCCGCCCCAAAGGCGAGACCGGCAAGAGTCAGGCTCACCAGGGCTACCAGGAAGCGGCGAGTGAATTGGGAGGGAAAACCGATCGTTCTCATGGCTGTAATCCTTGATTGCAGGCGGAAACAAGCGTTGGTGCGGCAAGCCGGGTCTTGCACGGGGCACCGCGAACCCAACTGCGTAGGGAAGGTCCGCTCAGTGTTCAGTCGCAGAAGCTGCTGGCACGATCGAGTCCTGCATTCGGTCGAAACCGTGGGTGACCGGCGGGACCGTGGTTTCCGGAGAACCGGTGCCCCTGAGCGCTCCATGATCAGCAACCGAACCAACAGTCCTGCCGGAGTCTTCGCTCGCTGGCGGCCGCTTCGCCTGATAGTCTGAACGGGTCGCGCCGAGAAGTCAACCGTGGAACGAGAAATGCAGTCTGCCGCCTCGCCAGGCGACCTCGTCTGGTTTGACGACGATTCGCAGATACAATGGGGTAGTCGTCGCAAAGGGGCTGCCGGCTTTCGCGCCCGGCAGGGTCGGCAGCCCGCCCTGCCGGGTACAGGGAACGTGAAACATGGCCTGTTGCCGTGTCGTCCTGCAAGCCTTGATCGTCACGCTGCTGGATCCGGTGAGGGATGCTCGGTTCCTGCGCGATGTCCGGTCCGAAACCGATACCGATGGGAAACGTGGGTGGCCGATCCCCTGGTGGTCGACCGGGACCAACCCCAGTCTGCTGGAGCGGCACTCGTCGCGCCAGCCGCGAGAGCCGTATCTGGCGAAGGGTAGACCTGAGAAACAGGAGAGTGACGCGATGAGAAAGACACTGACCGTGGGCGTCATGGCACTGTGGGCCGCTGCATCTGTGTGGGCAGGCAATGCCGCCGCGGCCGCGGAAACGCCGAGGCCAAACATCGTGTTCATCCTTTCGGATGACCATAGCGTGCCCTTCGTGGGTTGCTACGGCAACAGGGACGTCAAGACGCCGAACCTGGACCGCTTCGCGTCGGAGGGAATGCGGTTCGACCGGTTCTTCACCGGAGCCCCCCAGTGCGTTCCCTCTCGGGCGGTGCTGATGACCGGAAAGTCGGCAGTGGCCGCGAGGATGACTCGCTTCAGTTCCCCGCTGCCGCGCGACGAAACGGTCTTTCCGGAACTGCTGCGGTCCCAGGCTGGGTATTTTACGGGCGTCTGCGGCCGAACCTATCATCTGGACGGCCCGGGACGAGCGCTGCCGGAAATCGGCGCTATCCTGGAGAAACATGGCCTGAAGACCTTCACCGATCGGCTCGACTATGTTGACTCCGGTCCGGACAACGAGGTCCCCTCCCGTGTGGAGGAGTTCCTCGACCGCGTCCCTGACGGGCGGCCTTTCTTCCTCTGGGTCAATTTCAGCGATCCTCATCATCCCTGGAATGCCAAGCAGGACGAGCCCGACCCGGCCACCGTCGCCTTGCCGCCGCACTGGCCCGACCTGCCGGGAATGCGCACGCAGGTGGCTGCCTATTGCGGCGAGGTAACGCGACTGGACCGCTCGTTCCAGGCGGTCATTGAGGTGCTCCAGCGGCGCAAGCTCTACCAGGAGAGTCTTGTCATCTTCTGCGGCGATAACGGCCTGGCCCTTCCCCATGGCAAGGGATCGCTGTACGACCCCGGGCTCAACGTCCCCTTCATCGTGCGCTGGCCGGCAGTCGTGAAAGCTGGCTCGGAAACCCGCGCGCTGGTATCCGCAGAGGACCTCGGCCCGACGCTGTTGGAGGTGGCCGGCACGGCCGCCGGGCAATCCATGAGCGGCCTGAGCTTTCTCAGGCTGCTGCGCGGCGAGCCGTTCGACGCTCGTCAGTACCTCTTCGCGGAGCGGGGACCTCATGGAAGCAGTGCGCCGGTGACGGTAGCCATTATGAACAGCTCCTACGATCTCAGCCGCTGCGTGAGAAGCGACCGCTACAAATTCATCTACAACTGCACGCCCTGGATTCCCTACAGCCCCGTCGACTCTGCCGCGGGTGCGGGCTGGCAGCAGATGAAACAAGCGGCCGCCGATGGAACGCTGGCCCAAACGCTGCGGCAAGCGTATTTTGCCGCGCCGCGGCCGGTCTGCGAATTGTACGACCTCCAGGAGGATCCTTCGGAGCTGACGAACCTCTCAGGCCGCCCGGAACTGGCCAAAGTCGAGCGCGACCTGCGGTTGGCACTGGTCGAGAAGATGATTCTCGACTTCGACTACCTGCCGCTGCCGGCCATCGATCAACCCAATCCAAAACGGCCATCCCGCAAGCCACGAACGGCCAATTGAATCGGCCCAGCGGTCGTGCGGGAAGGGATCCGGCGCCGTGCCCCACACGCTCTCCCGCAGGAATTCGCTCAGAAGTGCCCCTTCGATCCGGCCTCCGATCAGTCGATTCCGATGTCGTCGGCCTTCTTGAGACTGTCGGCTCGCTCCAGTTTCTGGAAGGCGAGCATGACGGAACGGGCCCCCTTCTCGTCGTCTGGCGGAGGAACCGGCTGTCGCTTCTGATTGAACGTCACGGCATACGCAGCGCTGCCCGTATCGTCCTGACGCTCCCAAATGGTGACGATCGCACTTTGGGAATTGACGGTCCAGCCTGTGGTCGCAGCTTCGCCTGCCGGCTGCTTCAACGGGCCGGCGGGGCGCTTCGACTTCTTCTTCCCCATGGCAACGTGTTCCTTTCTGCAACAGCCTTGGCCAGGCTCTTGAATACCGTCAAGGAGGGGGCGACCAGCAATCCCTGCCGGCGGCGCGGATGCGTTCCAGGCGTGCACATCCCCGAGGCGCCCTCGGTGTTTCCCGCAATCCCGAGCTGCCGAATCGTCGCCCGAAGCTCCTGACAGCCAACACTTTAGCACCCCCACCCAGGTCGTGCAAGACCGCCGAACTGGCGGCGATTCTGGGTAGAGACCCAGGGACCCAGGCCAACGCCAGCCTCGCCGCGCCGGACCCGCTCAACCTGTGGACAGCGAAGGAAGTCCGAGCAGGGGCATGGTGCCGCTGCGCTACGGCGAATCGTTCATCCTGTTCGTCGCGGTGCGCCGTCCGGTTCTTCGCCAACGACCGCCTCGATGGTCTCGCTGCCGTTATGAACCGGGATGACGAGAGAAACCCTGCATCGAATGCAGAACCAGAGCGATGAGCGCAGGGCAAGCGACCCCTGCAGGCCGTGGCCGGTCGGCAGACGGCCGATCACGGAACCTGCCAGCCCAAAGAACCGGTCGACCGAGGCCGATGGGGGCGCAGCGGCAGAAGAACCGGGCGGGGAAGGAACCAGCAAGCCCCGTCTTCGTCTCCTCGCAGCATGAAAAAAGCCCTTGCAGTGCAAGGGCTTGCAGAAGTGGACAGGACCAGAGTTGAACTGGTGACACCTGGATTTTCAGTCCAGTGCTCTACCAACTGAGCTACCTGTCCGACGATTTGGGCGAAAACGCTATACTAAAGGGATGGGGGGGCTTTGTCAATTCGGCCCGACCCGTCCCGGTGAAGAAAGGGTGGATTCGTCCTGGCAGACGGATGAGTCGTAGGACCTTTGCGATCAAGCCCTTCTGAAGAAGGGATTGCCGGTCCCAGAAGGAAGGTTGCACGCCGTTTGTCGTGGATTGCGTCCAGATGCTTGACAGTTCCCGAAAGTACGGCTACGATCGCACATAACCTGGAGTGTGGCAACAGTTTGGAGGGATGAGAGGCAGGCGTCGGAGAGCCTGAATCTCCGCTAACCCGTCTGGAGCCGAGAGATCGCCCCGTTTGAGCTGTCTCTCAGCAGGAACCGGGTCGTGCCAGCGGATGCAGGCCCGATTTTTGCGCCTCTTGGCAGCAGCTCCTCCAGCGGCCATGACCTACCGTCTGCTTTTCCCCATCTCAGACGGGTTGTCCCGGCGAAATTGCCGTGACTGTTCGCCAACGAGTTCTCGCGGCGGATCGTTCGATATTTGTCCGGCTGCCGGCAGGGCACGATATTGGGAAGGAGCGTTCCCTTGGCAACAATCAAACAAACACCGAGCGCAGCCCCCTCGCGTGTCAAGGTCGATCATTGCGGCCTCTCCGTAAGTCCCTACGATTGTGTTGCCAGCCTGATCGTCACCTTGCTGATCCTGGTGGGGGCTTCCGTGCTGTTGTTGTTTGCCATCTGGTTGACGACCCAGCTTTTCCGAAGCAGCGCGGCAGTGCCGGTCACCTGGGAGCAGTTCGGCGACGAAGGGGGACTGGGGGGCGAATCGGAATTGGAGACCGACTCAGACGAATTGTCGCACGAGGTGGAGTTCGAGGAGCCTGAGTTTCAAGACACTCTGATGACCATTGCCGACGCTGTCTCGACCCGGGCGGCGCTGCTGGAGACACCAACCTTCACCGACCAGGTGGGCACCGCGAAGGCAGGCCCCGCCGGCGACGGGCGATCGGCGGGATTCGGGCCCGGGCGACCGGGCAAGCGTCGCCATTGGGAGGTCATTTTCGTCGAAGGAAACACCACTCGGACCTATGCCCGTCAGTTGGATTACTTCAAGATCGAGATGGGCGTGCTCCTGCCGGACAACCGGGTCGAGTACGCCTGGAACTTCTCCAAAGACAAGCCCGACCGCCGCAGCGGCGCCGCCGACGCCGAAAAGCGATACTACCTGACATGGCAGAAGGGCGGACTCCGCGAAGCCGACGTGGAACTCTTGGCCAAGGCGGGCATTGCACCGGAAGATCGCCCGATCATCAAGTTCGTTCCACCCGAACTGGAACTCCAACTGCAGCAACTGGAGAAGCAACGGGCGGGAACGAGAGAAAAACAGATCGGCGCCACCTATTTCGCCATCCGCCCGAAAGGAAACGGTTACGAGTTCTACGTGCAGGACCAGACCTACAGGTACTAGCCCGATCAGCCAGGCTCTCAGGCCGCTGACGGCCTCTTGAGGTGTTACCCACATTTCTTACCCCAACGAGCAGCGTGCGAACCCCATGAGTCAAGACGTCATGAGCTGGGCAGATGGCATTGTCAACGGGAATCTCCTTTTCGCGGCCAGTACGCAGGATGTCCTGAACTGGGTGGGTAACAGTTGCTACGTCTTTCTGGCGGCCGTCGCGATCTGGGGAACCTATTGCGGAATGGTCGTGTGGCGGCGGATTGCCCAGACCCGGTTCCGCAACGAGGACGAGCAGTTGGAGTTCCTGTCGCTCGTCGAGCAGCCGTTGCTGGCGGGCGATTTCGATTCCGTCGAGGAACTGTGCGAGGGAGACGGGCGGGCCTTGCCCAGGCTCGTGCATTTGGCTGTCCGCAACCGGCAGGTCGGCTACACGAAGGTTCGAACCCTGGTCGCGGAGCGGTTCAAACGCGACGTGCTGGCCGACCTCGAGTACCGCATTAGCTGGATCTACACCGTCATCAAGAGCGCGCCCATGCTGGGCCTGCTCGGGACGGTTCTGGGGATGATGGGAGCGTTCGGGCAGTTGGGCACAGGGGAAGACGTGGACCCGAACCAACTCGCCGAGAACATCATGCTGGCACTGATCACGACCGCTCTGGGACTGCTGATTGCCGTGCCCCTGGTGCTGTGGGTGGCCGGCCTGAACGTCCAGATGAGGAAGATGGAGGACCTCGTCGGCGGCGGGCTGATGCGATTCTCCGAAACGTTCAAACACGCCCTTCGGCAATCGAGCACCTGAGGGGCCCTGTTATGAGCAACAGCGATCTTTGGAACGAAGAGATCGACGAGGATCTCCTGCCGCATCGTCCCATCGAGGCGGACGATGAGATCGACATGACTCCGATGATCGACTGCGTCTTCCAACTGCTGATCTTCTTCCTGGTCTGTTCGACCTTCTCGGAGACCAACGCGGTCAAGCTGCCGACGGCGCGCCACGGAAGCGGCGTCGACCAGGAAACGGCCGTGATTATCACCATCGACGGCGAAGGAGGCGAGCAAACGCCTCGCGTCTATCTGGGAGACGGAACGGGCGGGCAACGACTGCCGGAGGATCACGCCGCGCAGGAGAAGTTGATCGCTGCGGCAGTCGAGGAAGGACTGGCAGAAGGGAAGGTCGCGGTCCTGTTGAAAGCGGCCCGAAAGGTGAAGTCGGGCGACGTGGAACGGGTCTCGAAGGCTGCGGCGTTGACGGCGGGAGGAAGCAGGTTCTTCGTCGGGGTGATGGAAGGCAAATGACGAGCATTGTTACCAGTAGAAACTTGCAGGCGGAAACGTGAAGATTCAGTTCTCCTGCGGCAACTGCGGGAAGAAATACGCAGCCAAAGAGTCGCTTGCCGGCCGCCGTGTGGCGTGTTCCGGATGCGGCGCCGAACTGGTCGTTCCGGCCCTGCCGGCGCCGGCCGCAGAACCGGTTTCGGAACCGCTGCCGATCCCCGACGACGAGGAACCGGAACCCCTGGACCTGGCGGTCATGCGGAGCAAGGACGACGGACTGGACATGACGCCGATGGTCGACGTGACCTTCCAGTTGTTCATTTTCTTCATGGTAACGGCGGCGTTTTCGTTGCAGATGTCGATCGAAACGCCGCCGCCGGAACCGGACGATGCTGCTGAACAGCAGCAAGCCGTGCAGATCGACATGGAAGACTCGATCATCATCCAGATCGCAAAAGATGATACGATCTGGGTGAACGATCGCGAGGCGACCAGCGAGCAGGATCTGCTGGTCAAGCTGCGGGACGCGCTCGAGGGAGATTCCGGGAGTGCGCGACCAGCCACCTTGATCGTGATGGCGGACCGGGAGTGCCGCCACGAGACGGTCGTGCGGGCCCTCGACGCGGGGAATTCGGAAGGGCTGCAGGATATCCGGCTCGCGTACGTGGATGAGGAACAGCTTTAATAGGCTGCGGCAGAGACGGTACCCGCATCCGACACATGACGGGTGCTGCCGGCTCGACACCCAGGATACTGCAGCCGATACCGGTTTCCAAAACGCCCCACAGGGCGGTTGCGACGATTCGACGACAGAACCCATGACGTGGGAGACGGAATGATCTCGGCGGAAGAATTCATCGACATTCTGGAACAGAAGGACCTGCTGGACCCCAGTCTGGTGCGGGACCTTCGGCGGCGGGTGGAGCAGTCGATGGCTCCGGTCTCGGCCGCGCTCCTGGCAAAACGTCTGGTCGACAAAGGTCACCTTTCGCGCAAGCTGGCCCAGCGGCTTCTCGATCGGGCCGAACTGGACGAGCAGCCGGCTGCACCTCCTCCGGGGCGAAGATCCGCCGAAAACAGGCCGCAACCAGGCGGCCTCGGGTTGGCGCCGCTTGAGGAGGAAGAGGAGGACGAGGAGCTGAAGCCGGCCGAGGAGGCAGCCCACCTGGAGATGAACGAGGAGGAAGACTGGGGGCTCCAGGAACTCGACGACGAGAAGCCCTGGCGTCCGCCCACGGTCGACCAGCCTCCCCCCACAGCGAAACCCTCTGCACCGGCTTCGCCTGCAGCGCCCATTCCGCCGGCAACGCTGATCCAGCCGGCCGTGCCGATTCGCCCCGCTCCTCCCGCCGCGTCGATTCCCCCGGCCGCGCCGGTTTCCCCCGCGCCCTCGCTGATCGAAGGCCTGGAAGAGATCGAAGAGCTCGGCGGCCCGCTCGACCAGCTTGGAGCCGGTGGAGCGGTCTACGTCGCTCGCCCCAAGCGTCAAGGAAAGGATGCCGGCGGCGGCGAGAAGCGGAGTGTCTGGGATTCCAAGCTCATGCTGATCGGCGGCGGGACGCTGCTGTTTCTGATCATCATGCTGCTCGTGTTTGTATTCGTTCTGGCCGGCCGCGGGGCCGATGCCATGCTGGCCCAGGCCGAGAAGTACTACGAAGACGGGGCGTACAAGCAGGCGGAAGATTCCTACGCCCAGTTCGTCAAGAAGTTCCCCAAGCACGCAGGGATCGGCAAGGCCCGGATTCGCCTGAGCCTGGCAAAGATGCGGCAGGCCGTGGGGGGAGAATGGCCCCATGCCCTGGATGTCGCCAAGGCCGAGATCCCGCTGATTTCAGGGGAGGGATTGTTCGCCACCGAAGCTCGTCCCGAGCTGGCTTCGCTGCTGCCCGATATCGCCGAAGGACTGGCCGGCGGCGCACAGCGCAGCCACGACAGCAAGACGGCTGACCTGGCCGACGAAGCCTTGAGACTCGTGGAAAAGTATGTGCCGAGTGCATCGCGTCCCCAGGAGCGGCTCCAGGAAATCGAGGCACTCATCGCCCTGACTCGCCGCGAAATCGCCCGCGACGAACAGCTCGTGGGAACCGTGGCGGCGATGATCAAAGCGGCCGAAGAGGGGCAGCCCCAGACCGCCTACAGCCTGCGCCACGAACTGCTCAAGGAGTATCCCGTTCTCCGCGAGAATGAGTCGCTGGCCAGTGCGGTGCGAACCGTTTCGGCCGCCGAGCAGGCGGCTGTCAAACAGGTCCAGCAGGCGGTCAAGCCCCTGACGGACGAACCGGAGACCAAGGCGGTTGCGACCGTGGGGCTCGCTCAGCGGAACATACAATCCCCCCTCGCCGGAGTTGCCGAGCAACGGATCTTCGCGGTGGCGGGCGGAGCGGTCTACGGCTTGGAAGCATCGGAAGGCAAGGTGCTCTGGCGGCGCGATATTGGCTTCGAGCAGAACGTGCGGGGGGCACAGTGCCCACCGATTCCTGTTTCCGATAGTCCTGGGGCGGATCCCCTCATGGTGAGCCGTTCCCGCCAGGAGCTGCTCCGGGTGGAGGCCTCTACCGGAAAGATCCGCTGGCGGTTTCCGGTCGCCGAACCCTTCGATGCCCATCCGGTTGTGATCGGCAGCCGCGTGTATGTGGCAACCCTCTCCGGGCGGCTGGTGTCGCTGGATCTGGAGACGGGCGACTCGGCAGGATACACCCAGTTGCCGCAACCGCTTCGTGTCGGCCCGGTCGGCGCCGGCAGCGGAAACGACCTCTACCAGGTGGGCGAGCATTCCAGCCTGTTCGTACTTTCGGCCGCCGACGGAAGTTGCAGCCGAGTGATCTATCTGGCGCACGAATCGGGAAGCATCATCGTCCCGCCGGTTCGCATCAGCCACTATCTGCTGATCTGCGAAAACGACAGAGTCCGTGACTCGGTGGTCAAAGTCCTCGACATCAGTCCTCCGGCGCCAAACGGGGAAACGCCGCCGTTTCAGGTCGTTCAGCAGGTCCGGCTCAAGGGGCACCATTATCTTGCACCGATCGTCAACGGCCCCCAGGTTCTCATAGCCACCGATGCTGGCGCCGTCAGCGTCTTCCAGCTCACGGGCGTGGAAGGCAAGGAGCCGTTGTCGTTGTCGGCTGAAGGCACCGCGCCGAGCGAAGAGCAAAGCGACCTGGTGCGCTACGCGACCATGGCAACCGGCCGAATCTGGATCGCCGGCACCGAGTTGACCCAGTACGCCGTCCGTGCCTCGGAACGCCGGCTCAATCCGGCGTGGACCGTCAATCAGGCGAGTGTCTCCCTCCAGCCGCCGGTCGTGGCCGGCGAGGCCGTGATCCACGTTCGCCATCGACAGGGATTGCCGGGTGTGGCTGTCTCTGCGGTGAGCAGCCGGGAAGGGGTGGTTTGCTGGGAAACTACCCTGGCATCGCCTGTGGCCGGCACTCCGATCGTCGAAGACCCGACCAAGCCGATCGTGGCGGCAACCGCGGTGGGAGGCGTGTTCCAGATTCCGCCCCCGGCCGAGGGCACGGTGGCCTTCCACGACACGCCCACCAGGATCATCCCCGGCGCGGATCTGACCGGGCCGGTCCGGCAGGTGCTCGGGCTTCCCGGCGGCATGGTTGCCATGCTGCGCGGGAGCCAGCCGGCGGACATTTCGGTGTTTGTGCCGGGGCCTGCGGCCGATGCGGCGCGGATCCGGTCGGTGGCCCTCTCCAGTCCGCTCTCGGGCGACGCGACCGCGTTGGCCGGTGGCCTTCTGGTGCCCGTCGCAGAAGGCCGGGTGCTTCTGCTCGACCCCGCAACCGGCTCGCCTCTGGCCAGGCCCTTCCAGCCGCCGCTGGTAGCGGGCCGCAAGTACAAGTGGTCGCGACCGGAGATCATCGGACGCGACCAGTTCGTGATCGCCGACGACAGCGGCGCAGTTCATCGTGTCGTCGTCAAGGAAGACCCGGAAAAACACCTTGCCGTGGCCGCCACGGCGCAGCTCGAAGATCCGATCGCCTCGCCGATTGCCGTGCTCGGTAACCGGGTGTACGCCGTGGACCGAACCGATTCGTTCGTGCGGCTGGACTTGCCGGGGTTGACCGACCGGGTGCGCAAGCCGCTCGGTGCCAGGTGTGTCGTCGGCCCGGTGAGGATCGGCGAGCACGTGCTGCTGATCACCAGCGACAACCTGATGCACGTGGTGGATTCCTCCGGGAAGATGCGAAGCGATAAGCTCCCCCACGGCGTCCCGACCGGCGAGCCGCTCGTGGAGGGGCCCCACTGGCTGTTCGCCTCGGCCTCGGGTGTGGTGTGGCGAGTCGACCCGGCCACGGGAGAGCAGCTCGCTCAGGAAGAAACGGGGCTCGCCCTCGGCTCCGGGCTGGCCTTGCTCGGTAGCCGCCTGCTGGTGGCCGGACATGATGGCACTCTCTACCTCCTCGCAAAACCGTGACCGCCGGATTCCGCCGCCCGTTCCTCTCACCCGAACTCCCGACGCCGCAGCCCATGGTGTTCCGCAACCCACGACCAAGCGAGAATCGATCGCCGATCGGCACGGCCCGGTTGAAACCCGCGCCGGCAGGCTTCGCCGCCGCCCGGCGGCGGCTCGCATCCCACCCCGACTCCCCGTCCGCCGTAGGGCGGCGGTCGTGGGGGAGGTTGCGGCTGCTCGCGGCATGGATCGCGCTGCTGGCGTGGCCGGCGGCGGGGCAGGAGCAGAGGCCGCTCTACGAACAACGCCCGTTTGACCGGATCACGCTTGACGCAACAAACGATAACAGAGTCCTGGATGTGCTGCCGCTCAACAAGCAGTTTCCAAACCGCAAGCTGCCCGAGAAACTGCCCGAAAGCGGCCGGCTGATTGTCGAGCCGATTAACGAACCGGGGACCCAGTACGAATGCCTCTGGCGGGTCATCACCAAGATCGAACTGTTCGAGCAGCTCCTTCTCAACGAAGTCAACGGCCTGGTGGCCGCTGGACGGTTCGAAGACGCCTACCAGTACTTCGTGCACCTCGAAAACGAGAGACCCGACCTGCCCGGGCTTCGAAACGCCTATGACAACTATCTCTTCGAAGAGGCCAAGGCCCTGCAGATCGCCGGAAAATTCGACGGCGCACTGGCCCGCCTTCGCGAGCTTCACGAGCGGACCCCGCAGTGGCCGAGGCTCGACCAGGCCTTGACCGGCGCGACGGCCAAACTGGTCGAGAAAGAGGTCAACGCCCAGCGATACTGGATTGCCCGCGATTACCTGGACAGTCTGGCCAGAGTCTCGCCGGACAACCAGGTGGTCGCGACCTGGCGGGACCACCTCCAGAAACTGGCCGAAAAGGAACTCGCCGACGCGCGCCTGGCCATCGAGGAGAAACGCATGCGGGAGGCGCAGAGGTACATCCGGCAGGTCGCCGCAATCTGGCCCGAACTGCCCGGCGCGCCGGAGCTGCGGGCAGAACTGGCCTCGCTCTACCCGCGGTACGTGGTGGCCGTCCAGACACCGGCCACCGTTCATCAATCGGGACGATTGCACGACTGGGCCTCGCGGAGAACAGGCCGGCTGGTGGAGCGGACCCTGCTGGAATTCGTGGGCGCCGGCGTGGAAGGCGGCAAGTACATCTGTCCGGTGGGCGAGATGAAAGTCGAGGACCTCGGACGGCTGCTTGAGTTCCGCCTCCGACCAGACATCCCGGTCGCAGACAATAGCACGGTGCTGACCGGCTACGACCTGTCTCGGCAGCTTCTCCGCATGGCAGACCCCGCCGACTCCGAGGGGACGCCGTTGTGGAGCAGCCTGTTCGAATCGGTCTCGGTCAGCAACGTCTTCACGACCGTTGTCCGCCTCAAACGGCCGTTCGTGCTTCCCCAGGCCTTGCTGCAGACGCCGGTTTCGACGGGAGAGATTTCTTTCGGCGGCGCAAAGACAAGCCGCTCGATCGGTCCGTACCTCGTCAAGCCGCCGGAAGGGGAAGAAGCCGTGTTTCTCACGAACACCTCGTATTTCGGCGGCGGTGAGTCCCGCCCCAAAGAAATCGTGGAGCGGCAATTCGCATCGGGAGACGACATGTTCAGCGCCATGCGGCGGGGCGACGTCGACGTCGTCGATCGGGTGAACCTCTGGGAACTGGAGAAGTTCCGGGCCCTGCCGGGCGTGGATGTCAAACGCTACGCGGCCCCGCTCGTTCACTGCCTGATCCCCAATCCGAAAGGCAAGCTGACCTCGCGCCGCGCCTACCGGCGGGCACTGGCCTATGGCATCCATCGCCAGGCGATCTTCAATATCCTCGTTGGCCGCGGCGACATTCCGGGGTGCCAGTTGATCAGCGGTCCGTTCTCCGCGGGTGTGACCTCCGGCGATCCGCTGAACTACGGCTACGACAAGTCGATCGAGCCGCGGACGTACGAACCCCACCTGGCCGTGGCGCTGGCCGAAGTGGCGTTCCAGGAATTCGTCGAGGCGGAGAAGAAGAAGGGGGCGACCGTGAAGCAGGCGCCGGTGACCCTACTGGCGCATCCCCCCACCGAAATGGCCAGAATCGCCGCAACACAAATTCAGCGGCAACTGAAAGTCCTCGGCATCCAGGTTGCGCTCAAGGAAATGGGGCCCGAGCTTCCCGACCGGATCCCCGACGATGTGGATCTGCTCTACGCAGAACTGGCAATGTGGGAGCCGATCGTCGATGCCGAACGGCTGCTGGGAGATGGCGGCCTGATGGCCGAGGCAAGCCCCTACATGCGACAGGCCCTGCTGCAGCTTCGCCAGTCGGTCGACTGGCCGACCGTGGGCCGCCGCTTGCGCGAGATCCATGAACTCGCCAATTCCGAAGTGACCGTGATTCCCCTCTGGCAGCTCAGCGACTACTTCGCCCACGTACACAATCTGGAAGGGCTTGGCGATTCCCCGGTCACTCTCTATCAGTATGTTGAGGAGTGGCGGGCAGGCAGCCCCGCCGCGTCGAACAAGAAATGATCCATCCGCACCGGAATACCCGCCGAACGACCACATCGCTGGCGATGCTGCTGGTGGCGGCCTGCGCGACAGGCCGGCCGCGAGTGGGCTGTGCCCAGGCGGTCTGGGAACTGACTCCTTACCAGTTTCACGTCTACGTCGCGGCCGACCGGATGCCCGAAATTCCGGACCGGGCCCTCGATGAGCTGGGACGCGAACTGATCGACCGGGTGGATAGCACCATCGGCGCCGCATGGAGGCTGACCGCCTCGCAACCCGAGCCCGCCCTGAGGCAAGCCATGCTGACCAATCTGGAGGGCGTGGCGGTCGCCGCACTTCCCCAGGAGATCCTCGCGAAGGACAAGGTCACCCTCGTCACCATCACCCCCGGCGTGATCGGGTTCCATTTGGCGGCCCGCGAACTGGACGTGCGGACGCAGAATTTCTCGGCCGTCGTGCAGAAAGACGTATTCCAGGCCGCCCTGCTGGCCGACTCGCTGTTCTCGGCCGTGATCGAAACCTTCACGCCCTTGGCCTCGATCCGATCCAACGAAGGCGACAAAGCGGAACTCCGCCTCCGCGCCGGCCGTTTGCCGCCGCGCGACACCTCCCTGCTGGCCGTGCAGGCGGGGGCTGTCTTCCTGCCGGTGATCCGCTACGACGACCGCGACGGAAAGCCGAAAAAAATCCTGCCCTTGCCATGGACTTATCTTGCCGTGGAAGAAGCCGACCAGGCCCGGCTCGACTGCCGCATCTACTCGGGCCTTCATAGCGCCCTGGCCGGAAGACGCAGGGGCCGGGTGCAGGAGCTTGCCGTGGCCGTCAAGCCGCCCGCCAGGCCGACTCGGCTGGTGATCCGCGCCAGAACCGGCTCCAGTCGTCCGCTCGGCGGCTACGACGTGTTCCTGCAGAAGCCGGGCGAGAAATCCACGGCCTGGCTCGGGCGAACGGACCTCGCCGGTTCGATCTTGATTCCACCTGCTCCCTATCCGCTCCAACTGCTTTACATCCGAAATGGCGGGCAACTGCTGGCCAGGCTCCCGTTGGTGCCGGGAATCGAGGATTCGGTCGAGGCGGCGGTGATCGACGACGATCAGCGGCTGGCCGCAGAAGGCGCGATCATGTCGGCCCAGGAGGAGCTTCTCGATGTGGTCACCCGCCGGGCCGTTCTGGCAGCGAGAATTGCCGCGGCAATCAAGGCGGGAAAGGCCGATGAGGCCGACGCAATGCTCGTCGAGGTCTACGCCCTCCGCACACGGGACCAGTTCACGCAGCACCTCGACCAGCAGCGTCAGAAACTCAGATCCGAGGATCCGCTGATCAATCGGCGCATCGACATGATGTTCGACAAAGTCCACAAGCTGGCGGTGCAATATCTCGATCCGAGAGAGGTGGACAAGCTCGGCGAGCAGGTGCGGGCCGCCAAGGCGGAGGCCGGCCCAAAACGTTCGTAGCCGCCACTGCCCCGGCGGGCTTATCGGAGAGCGACCGGACCGGTGCCGTTCAGCCGATGGCCGAGAGCACGCTCCAGGCCACGGCAATCAGCCCCATGATGCCCAGAGGGACCGCCACGAACAGGATCAGCGGCCCCATCACGCTCACCTGCGACTCCACGGCGGCCCGCAGCTCCATGGCCGAATCGGTTTCGTGGTTGGCCGCCCCGACGCGATCCGTCGTCTGCGAAACCTGGGAGAGCTGACCGGCCGGCTCCAGCCCGTCAAGAAAACTGGCGCGAGTGTCGGCCAGCCCGAAGGCATCTCTGGCCGCCAGCCGCGATTCCGCGGCGACCGGGGGAGCGGGAACATGGTCGTCCACCGGCACCCAAGGGCGAAGCCTTGCGATCACTTCCCTGGCGGTCTGGATGCGCCGGGCGGGATCCTTGGCCATCATTTCCCAAATGACCTCCACGAAGGACTCGTCCAGGTCCTTGTTGAGCCGGCGCGGATCGATCGGCTGATGATCGCAGTGAGCGCGAACCTTCTCCTGCGTGGTCGGAAGCGGAAACGGCACTTTGCCCGTGACCGCGTAATAGAGGGTGCAGCCCAGCGAATAGATGTCCCAGGCGGGCTTGGGGTCGAATGGGGCCTGGATATGGTCGGGCGAGAGGTAGTCGGCGGTGCCGGCGATCTTGCCGAAACGAGGATCGCTCGCCAGGTCGCCCTCGAGCGGCCCGGCAAGGCCCAGGTCGGAAAGCTTGGCGATCCCGTCGGCGGTGACCAGCACGTTTCCCGGCTTCACATCGCGATGAACGAGCCCCTGTTCATGCGCATGCTGCAAGCCGGCCGCCACCTGCGAGATGATACTTGCCGCGGTGGCCATGTCCAGTCGACCGCGGGCGCGGACCAGTTTGCGCAGGTCCCTCCCGGCTACATATTCGGTCACGAGGAAATGGACGCTGCCGTCCTGCCCCGCATCATACGCTCGTACCAGGTTGGGATGATCCAGCCGTGCCAGAGTCTTCATCTCCCGGTTGAAGTTGGCGACAGCTTCCGGTGTCGATTTCTCGCGGGGAAGCACTTTGATCGCCACCTCGCGGCCGAGCACGGGATGCTCTCCCTTGAAGACCTGGCCCATCCCCCCTCGCCCGATCGAGTCCACAATGCGGTACAGTCCCAAGGTGAACTTGGTTCGTCCCTGCTGCAGCTGGATCACCTGCCAGTGGTTGAGATAACCCAGTTCCACAAGCACCGCGGCCAGACGCTTCTGAAACGTGCCCTCGTCGAGCTCGTCCACATGGACTTCACGTTCAACCTGACCACGGGCAATGTCGATCTGGTCGTGGCTGACCAGACCGCTCGCCAAGGCGCAGAGAACGAAGGGCGAATTGCGGAAGGTATGCGACGCGTCCACCTGTGATCTCGCTCGCTCCGTACCGATCAGGGGCTGCCGGATGCCGCCGAGCTACCCCACCCCGGTAGTGACGGGCCCCTCCGCCTCATTCTCTTCACCCGCCAGGGCGGCGCCAAGCATCGCTTTCGCGTGGAGCTCGGAAAATCGCGACCTTCACTCCCACACGCCGAAGCCTCCCCAGGCTTCCGGGAGCGGCGCCGTGATCGTGATCCGCTCGTCGCGCACCGGATGCTGAAAGCTGATCTGCCGGGAGTGCAGGGCGATGCCAACAGGAAACTGCACATGGGCCCCGTATTTCCGGTCCCCAAGAACGGCGTGGCCCCGGTCGGCCAGTTGGATGCGGATCTGGTGCTTGCGCCCCGTTTCCAGCCGGACCTCCAGCAGCGAGTGCGCCCCCACAAGCCGCAGACGCCGATAGGAAAGAACGGCCTCCTTGGCGCCTTCCATCGACGCGCCGACGATGAGCATCCGCCGGTGGCGCCCGTGGGGCATCAGCCAATGGACCAGTTTTCCCTCGAGCGGGTCCACTCGTCCCTCCACGATCGCCCAATACACCTTCTCCACCTCGTGAGCCCGGAATTGTTGGGTCAAACGGTTGGCGGCCTTCGAAGTGCGGGCAAGGAGGACCGCGCCCGTTACCGGGGCGTCGAGGCGGCTGACGACCCCCAGGTACACGTTCCCCGGCTTGGAATAACGCTCCTTGATCCAGGATTTGGCCACCTTCAGGAGCGACGGCTCGTCCTCGGATACCCCCATCGTCGCCAGGCGGGCCGGCTTCGAAACCACCAGAACATGGTTATCCTCGTACAGAACATCGAGAGCGGGAATCTGCATGGCCATTCGGTAGCGGTTCGGCCGGGGTGGGACGGCAAGCGGCCCGGAGGCTGTCGCCCGGCAGTTGGGCGCAGCGCCAATCATGGGTTAGAATACGACTTACCATCCTACCACGTGCCCGTCGCCGGCACAGTGGCGAGAGCCTCCTGACGCTTGCAGCCTCCCGAATCTCCCTCCGAGCCGGCCCGGCCATGAACCATCACCTCCCGCCGCTCATTCTTGCCAGCCGCTCTCCCCGTCGCCGCCAGTTGCTCCAGGAGGCTGGCTATCAGTTCACCGTAATTCCGCCGTCCGAATCGGCGGAATGCGGCCTCTGCAGCGGCGAAAACCCAGCCCAATTGGTCGCCCGCCTCGCATGCCAGAAGGCAGCCGATGTCGCCCGGCGGCTGCCGGAAGGACTGGTGCTCGGCTGCGACACGGTGGCCGAGTGTAACGGACAGATCCTCGGAAAGCCGCACGACCAGCAACACGCCCGCCAGATGCTCCAGACGCTTTCGGGAGAGTTGCACCGCGTGCTCAGCGGGGTGTGTCTGTGGGAGGTGGCGGGTGAAGAGCCGCTCGTCCGTGTCGAAACCACCACCCTGCGCATGGATCCGCTCTCGGCACCGGAACTCGAGCTATACCTGGCCAGCGGCCAGTGGGAAGGGAAGGCTGGGGCTTTTGGCTACCAGGACGGTCTCGAGTGGGTCCATGTCGTCCAGGGGAGCCCGTCAAACGTGGTCGGACTGCCGATGGAACTCCTGGCCCGGATGCTGAGCGAGATGGCGTCAAGAAAAAGCAAAGGCCACTCGGACGGCTCCTTCCACCGCTGACGCGGGAAGTGTTCGTCCGAGCGGCCCCGCGGATGGTCTCAAACGCGTGCCGCGTGAAGCCTGGCTCAGAGAACCATTTCCTTCAGGTTCTTCAGCGCCCGGACCTTAACCTTGTTGCAGGCCGGCTTGGCCGGGTAGTCGCGGAACTGACCGGGATTGAACGGATCGGGAGCGTTCTTGCGGGCCGGCTTGGCGGGCACTCGCTTCTTCTCGATCTTCAGCAGGCCGGGAATCGTGAACGAACCGGCACCGCGACTTCCGAGATTCTTCTTGACCTCGGCTTCCAATGCTTCAAAAACGGCGGCCACGTCTTTCTTGCTGAGCCCAGTTGCTTCCGCAATGGTGGCCATGATCTGGGTCTTGGTAGGTGGCTTTTTTGCAGCCTTCGCCATGATGAAACCCTCCTTGCAAGGTTCATAGAAATACCAATGTCGCCCGTCCTGTGCAGTCGACCGGATGATTAGACCCCGTTTTCTCGAAATTACAAGACGAAAACGGCGAAAACCCTGAAAAAATCGGCAAAAAACGGCCTTCGCCTCGCTCGTTTCCCGTAATTTCCAGCGTTTTTCGCGAGTCTTGCTCGTTCAGAGGCCGTTTGACCCTGAGATTCCAAGGGCGACGGAAGTGAGAAACACATCACCACCGGCAACCACAGCTCCTTCATCGGGCTGCCAAATCTGGTTGCCAAGGGTGTCTGCCAACAGTATAGGATGCTCTCTTGACCGCGGTCGGATCGAGTCATCCTGGCACGCTTTTTCCGGTGCTCCCAGGTTCCCTGTTCTCCAGGCGGGCCCGGAGACGTGTTTCTGCTTGCCAAGGTTCTGCGAATTTTCTAAGATTATTGGTAGCAAATATTTACGAACGTTCTCGTGTGGCCCCGGCCATGTGCCTTCTGCACACAAATGAACGTTCGGCACGCTGCGGGCAACTAATACTCCACGGCAGGGCATCATCGGCAACATCGAAACTGGGCAATTTCTCCAGCAAGGAAGGCAGGCTGTCCTTTGGCGAGAGTGTTGTTGGCGGACGAGCAGAACGGCGCTGCGACCCGTCCCAGGAACGGACGCGGGCCACTTGCGTGCCTCCTGGCGGCGCTGATGCTTGTTGCTGGCCTCGGCCGAAGTCCCGCGCCGGCATGTTTCGGCCAGACTGCGGCCGCTGAGCCCGAAGACGATTCCGCCGCGGTCGAACCGGGCCTGGCAGATCCAGACTTCATGCCCGCCAAACGCAGCGTTGTGCTGCTGCTCCAACGGACCGAAGAACTCCTTCAAGCAAACAGGTACGCCGAGGCGGTCCAGTGTCTGGATAAGATTCTCAGCGGCAGCGAAGACTTCTTCTTCAGGCCTGACAAGGATGCCCCGGTGCACCGGAGCATCAAGTCGGAGGCCAGGAGGCTTCTCGGAACGCTCCCGGCCGAGGGCCGCCGGTCCTACGAGTTGCAGTTCGGCGCGCTGGCCCAATCCGCCCTCGATAGCGCGATCGCCGCGGGCGACATCTCCATGATCGCGGAGGTGGCTCGGCGGTTCTTCCACACCGAGGCCGGTTACGAGGCGACCTTCCTCCTCGGACTCCATCACTTCGACCATGGCCGTCCGCTGGTCGCAGCCCTGACCCTGCGCCGGCTTCGCGACGAATCGACCACCTCCGAACGCTTCGAACCGCAACTGAGCCTGGCGATGGCCCGGAGCTGGCTGGATGCCGGAATGCCGGACGATGCCAGGGAGGCACTCCAGTCGCTTCCAGACCGCTACGCCGCCAACAAGGTGCTGATCGAAGGCCGCCCGCGGCCGTTGTTCGAGGCGGGAGAAGACCCGCTCCAGTGGCTGGAGGCTTCCATGGGACCGGCCCACTCCGACGGCTCGGCCAGTGCAAGCGACTGGACCATGCACGGCGGGTCTCCCCAACGCGTCGCGGTCAGCTCGGGCAGTCGGCCCCTGATGAGCAGCCGCTGGCACGTGTGGAGCTTCGATCGCGGCACCGTGGAGACCATGATCGATCAGCTTGCCAGGCAGCAGGAAGACCGTCAAATGCCCCTTCGGCCGGCAATCTACCCCATCGTGCTGGGCAACATTGTTCTGACACGCACGACATCGAACCTGCTGGCCGTCGATTTCAGCACCGGCAAACGGCTCTGGGAAGTGCCCGCTGCCGACCCCGTCGAGGCGGCAATGGCCCCGCTACCCGATGGATTCGCCAACATACAGCCCAACCTGGAAGCCGGATTGCGACTGCGGCTGTGGGCCGACGTGACGTTTGGCACCTTGGCGAGCGACGGGCGGCTGGTGTTCGCCGTCGAGGACCTGCCCCTGCCGCTCGACGCCATCTACTCGGGCACTTTGATCGCCGCGGGCAACCGGGTCGCTCGCCCCGATTTCCGCAGAACCTACAACCGTTTGGCCGCCTACGAGATCCGCTCGGAAGGCAAGCTGCGGTGGGAACTGGGCGGCCCCCATTCCGACGATCCCCTGCCGCTGGCAGGGGCGTTCTTCCTGGGCCCGCCGCTGCCGCTCCTCGGCGATCTCTACGTCCTGGCCGAAATCGATGGAGAAATCCGCCTCCTTGCCCTGAAGGCCGACAGCGGACAGCTCCTCTGGCAGCAGCAGTTGGCCGTGGTCGAGCAGAGCGTCTACCAGGACCTGTTGCGCCGCGTGTCCGGAATCTCACCCTCCTACGGCGATGGCATCCTCGTCTGCCCCACGTCGAACCATTCCGTCGTGGCCCTCGACATGACCGCACGCGCGCTCCTCTGGGGTTACAGCTATGCCGACACGGATCGCAACGAGCGGGACGTGCCCACCATCCTGCGAGCCGCCCGTCATCGGTCCGCTAATCCCGAGAATCGCTGGCTTGACTCCTCCGTCGTCGTTGCTGAAGGGCGCGTGCTGTGCACCCCGGCCGATTCCGAGCAGCTCCATTGCCTGAGTCTCCGCGACGGGAAGCTGCTCTGGCGAATCCCGCGGGAAGACATGCTCTTCGTGGCCGCAGTGGCCGAAGGCAAGGTCGTGTTGGCTGCCCGGAGGGGGCTGACCGCCTTGAGCCTCGAAACGGGCAAGCCCGCCTGGGAAACCCCATTGGCTGCCTGCCCCGCCGATTCCGAGCCCAGCGGCCGCGGCTTCAGCGACGATGAGTTCTACCACCTGCCGATGACACGCGGCAAGCTGATGACTGTGCGACTCGCCACCGGGAAGGTCGAGCAGGTCGTCCGCTCGCGCGACCACCGCACCCTGGGAAACCTGGTCTGCCACAACGGCAAGATCCTGTCGCAGCGGGTAGATGGGATCGAGTCGTATGACCAGCTCGAGGCGCTTCGCTCCCAGGTCGACCGGCTTCTGGCTGCCCGTCCCGGCGACGCTCAGGCGCTGGCTCTCCGCGGAGAGATCTTCTGGGAAGACGGCAAGCTCGACGATGCCGTGGAGAACCTGCGGGCGTCGCTCCAGGCCAGCCCGTCGGCTCGCGCTGGCCAGCTGCTGCGCGACGTGATGTTCGAAGGCCTCCAGAAGGATTTCGCGCGCTACCAGGCTTTTCACGACGAGATCGCCGACCTGCTGGAAACGGCGGAGGATCGCGCGACCCTCCATCGACTTATGGCCGCCGGCTGGCAGACCGCGGGCCAGTACGATCGCGCCCTGGCCGAGTATCGGGCCCTGGTCGACCAGGCCGTCGAGCGGGTCGGCTTCCTGCAGCTCGCCGAGGATCACTGGATCCGCGAGGATCAGTGGATCCAGGCCCGGCTGCGCGGCCTGTATGAATCGGCCCCCCAGGAAATCCGCGCCGAACTGGTGCGCTGGTCCCAGGAAGCCCTCCACGACCAGAAGTCGGCCGGGAAGGCCGGTGAACGATGCCTGCTGTCGTGCTTCGGCGGGCTTCCCGAAATAAACCAGTTCAAGAACGACTGGATCCAGCGGCTGATCAAGGCTCAGCGCCTGTCGGAAGCGGAGCAGGCGATGATTGCCGACATCCGCGATTGCCCGGGCGAGATTCAAGCATCGCGGCTGGCACGCTGGGCCACGATGCTCACCGAT
The DNA here is from genome assembly GCA_964563135.1 of uncultured Planctomycetaceae bacterium. GTDB lineage: Bacteria > Planctomycetota > Planctomycetia > Pirellulales > Thermoguttaceae > JAAYAY01. The sequence continues at coordinate 30,845 of CAZLWV010000019.1, read as the reverse complement.
GCCGGACGGTTTTCCGACGCCGCCGTGCTGCTCCAGCAGATCGAGACCCGCTGGGCCGGCGTGCCTTTTGCCGACGCCCAGAACGCACAGCGCTGGGCGGCCCGGTTCACCGAACAGCATGATCCCGTTCGCCAGGCCCGCTCGCCTGCTGTCTGGCCGCTCGGCCTTGTCAAGACCGAGGTGCGCCCGGTCGAGCAGGGGACCCTTGCTGTCAATTACGTGCGCGGTCAGCTTCCCCTGCAAAACCGCAAGGGAATGTTCTTCAAGGACTTGATCATCGAGCACCAGCCGCAACACCTGATTGCCAGGAACAGCTTGGGCCAGGTCCAGTGGCGTTTGCCCTACGCCCAGTTCGGCGAGGTGGGGCAACTGGCACTCGCTCGCGGCACGATGCCCGTGGGCGCTTGCGGGCATCTGCTGATCCTGTCGCTGGGTAGTCAGGTCATAGCCCTCGATACCCTCAGAACCAACGAGGACGGAACTCCGGCCGTCGCCTGGAAAGAGCCGCTCGACCAGGCGGGACTCGCCGCATCGCGGCGGCATCTCTTCCCGTCGGGTGCCGGAAACGGACCGTTCGTGATGATCGACGGAAACCTCGGCTTCCGATCGCTCGGCTACTCCGCCGGGGGCGGACTGACGCTCGGCGAGTCGCTCGTCTGCGTCACGCGTTCGCGGGTCTTCACAGCCCTGGACCCCGCAACAGGCGAGACGCTCTGGAAACGCGACGGGATTCCCACCCAGAGCGTGATCTTTGGCGACGACCATTACGTGGTGGTCGTGCCCCGCCAGTCCACCGAAGCCAGGATCTTCCGCACCACCGATGGCATGGAACTGGAGCCACGCACGGTTCCCCCGGAACCACAACGACTCGCCACGGTGGGCCGCCGGATCGTGTGCTGGGAAGAGCAGCAACAAGGATTCCTTCTGAAGATGGTCGACCCGATCGCCTCCGCACAGGAAAGCGTTGTCTGGGGACCTTTCCCGTTTCCCGCCACGGCTCGGCAACAACTCGTCGAAGGTGAGGCGATCGCAATCTACACGGCCGAGGGCCGCTTTCGCCTGATCCATCTTGCCGACGGCCGTTCGATCGTCGACACGGAACTCAAACTCCAGCAGCCCCTGACCGACGTCGTCGTGCTCCCTCGCAGGGGACAGTATCTGGTGGTCGCCAACAACCGCGTCATCCACGTCGACCCCAAGCGGCAGATTCACGACGTCTCCGGACTCAATTCGCGTCCCATCGGCTCGGCCCGGATCTTTGCCTTCGACGACCACGGCAAGCCCCTCTGGAAACAGCCCACAGAGATTCACGATCAGTTCATGCCGCTGGTCCAGCCCAGGGACGTGCCCTGCCTGACGTTCATTCGCGCCGTGCAGGAGCTGACGCCCAACCGCCCCCGTCAGCCAAAGATCGGTATCCTTTGCGTCGACACCCGCACCGGCGCGATCGTGGCCCATCGGGAGTTCAACCAGGGCAGCAATACCTTCGAAATCGCGGCCCTGCCGCAGCAGTCCCGCGTCGAGATCCGCATGCAGCAGGAAACCTTCGACCTGCAGTTCACCAACGAACCGATCCCCGAAGGCGCCACCGTGTACGACGCCGAGGAGCTCCCGCCCAATCCGCTGGAAGCCATCTGGCGCGCCGTGCTCCGGGAGGCCGGAGTGCCCGGAGAGGGCTTCGACTTCGGCGACTCTTCGCTGCCCTTTTCCGAAGAGGAAAGCGATCGCACGAGCGACGCCGCAGACCAGGGATCCGGCCAGGCCAGGCCGGCCCGCGCCGCGGAGAAGCAGCCGTCCCAGAAGAAGGTCCCGCCGCCGCTCGAGCCTGCCATTCGCGACCGTATCCCGGCGGATCTGGCCCCGGCCCGATGAAAGATCGCAGCGGGGTCGTCCGGGGCAAGGACTGCGTAACAATCTGAGGCAACATTTACCACATGGAAGTCGCTGGTCATCTCAAGAACCTGGAAACTCTGATCGCCATTGGCCTGCTGCTCGGCGCAGCGCCGCTCTCCGGCGCCGAGCCCGACGTGAGACGCGTCGTCGATCAGGGGTTGGAGTGGCTCGTCGCCCAGCAGTCGCGCGCAGGCTACTGGTCCGCCGCCAACGACCGCTATCCCACCGCAATCACGGCTATGGCGGGGATTGCCCTCCTCTGCGAAGGATCGACAACGACCCAGGGGAAGTACGCTGCCCATCTGCGCCGAGCCGTCGACTACCTGGTCGCCCGCAGCCGCACAAATGGCTTGATCGGTGATCCGGATCGCGACGACCGCTACACCTACGGCCACGGATTCTCCATGCTGTTTCTCTCCCAAGTGCTGGGAGAAGAAGAAGACGCAACGCGCCGCCAGCAGCTCATCGATATTCTGACCCGGGCCGTGGAGTTCACCGGCCGGGCTCAGACCAAGGCGGGGGGCTGGGGCTACGTCAGCGCCAAGGACGGCAATGAGTTCGATGAGGGTTCGACCACCATCACCCAGGTCCAGGGGCTGCGCGGCTGTCGGAATGCGGGTATTCCCGTGCCCAACGAAATCATCGACAAGGCGATTGACTACATCAAGAAGTGTTCCCTGGAAAACGGCAGCGGCGGCGTGCAGTACAATTCCCGAGGCGGAGGCGGCCGCCCGGCGATCAGCGCCGCTGCCATCGCCTGCCTCTACAATGCCGGCGATTACGATAGCCAGTACGTGCCCAAACTCCTGGACTACTGCCGGAAAAACCTCTCCAATATCGCCAACAGCGGCTTCGGCCACTGGCACTACGCCCACTACTACTTCTCCCAGGTCGAGTATCGTGAGGGCGGCCAGGCATGGGAGGAGTACCGAGACCGCGTCTGTGCGCGAATCGTCAACGAGGCCAGTCCCGATGGTTCCTGGAGCCAGGGATACATCGGGCCGGTATACACGACGGCTATCAACCTGACCATCCTCCAACTGGAGACTGCGGCGCTGCCGATCTATCAGCGCTGACACCCACAACCTGAAACCACCCAACACCTCCACCCAACCCGGTACTCTGTCTCAGCCACAAACTGGGATCGAGACTGCGGATTAACTCGGCGATTGTCGCAGGATTCTACGCCATGGATCCCAAAATCAAGCGGGGACAGAGCACTCGCAAAGTCGCCGCAAACGTCGGCAGTCGGCCCGATCCCGGTCGATCGCCCGCACGCTCAGACGCCTGAAATCACCCTTCCAGTCCCACCCGCCTTCCGACCGCCGGTCCTGCCGCGTCCGAAGGCTGGATCCATGCGGAAACCGTTGGCAACCACGACACAACGAGGCACAGAGAATGAGCCAGTCTACACCCGCCACAAACGGCGGTTCTGAACGCGAAGTCGATTCCTGGACCGTGCAACGGCTGGGGCAAGCGCGCCGCAAGATCACGGAGCAACTCTCCCGCGTGATTGTCGGCCAGCAGCAGGTCGTCGACGAACTCCTCATCTCCTTGTTCAGCCGCGGGCACTGCCTCCTCGAAGGGGTCCCGGGGCTGGCCAAGACCTTGATGATCAGTACCCTGGCCGAAACGCTCAACCTGTCCTTCAGCCGCATCCAGTTCACGCCCGACCTGATGCCCGCCGACATCACCGGCACCGACATCATCGAGGAGAATCGGGCCACCGGCTCGCGCGAGTACCGTTTCCTCGAAGGCCCGCTGTTCTCAAACGTCGTGCTCGCCGACGAAATCAACCGCACGCCGCCAAAGACCCAGGCGGCTCTGCTCGAAGCCATGCAGGAACGGCAGGTGACTGTGGGCCGGGTCCGCCACCGGCTTGCCGACCCGTTCTTCGTTCTGGCCACCCAGAACCCGATCGAGCAGGAAGGCACTTACCCCCTGCCCGAGGCCCAGCAGGACCGGTTCATGTTCAAGGTCTTCGTCCGCTACCCGACCTTCGAGGAGGAGTTCGAGGTCGCCCGACGCACGACGTCGCTCTCCAACGTCGTCGTGGAGCCCGTCCTCTCGGGAGAGGAGATCGTCCAGCTCCAGCAGATCGTGCGCGAAGTGCCGGTGGCCGATGAACTCATCCGCTATGCCTTGGCGCTCGTGCGGCAGACCCGTGTCGACCAGCCCGGAGTCCCCGAACTGGTCAAGGAAACCGTTGCCTGGGGAGCCGGGCCCCGGGCCGTCCAGTTCCTCATCCTGGGAGCCAAGGCCAGGGCGCTGCTCGACGGCCGTACCCACGTGAGCCAGCGCGATCTTCAGGCCCTCGCCAAACCGGTATTGCGGCACCGGCTCGTTCTCAGCTTCACCGCCGAGAGCGACGGCGTGACCGCCGATTCGATCGTCGACCAGATCCTGGAAGCCACACCGACCAGCCACGATGAGCTAGCCAACGATGCCCGATTTCAAGCGATTTTTGCATCCTGACGCGATCAAACGCATCTCGCGGCTGGACGTTCGGGCTCGGCAGATTGTGGAAGGCTTTCTGGCCGGGATGCACCGCAGTCCGTACTTCGGCCAGTCCGTCGAGTTCCTGCAGCACCGCGAGTATGTGCCCGGCGACGATCCCCGCTACGTGGACTGGAAGGTCTGGGCCAAACAGGACCGCTTGTATGTCAAACAGTTCGAAGAAGACACCAACCTGCGCTGCACCATGCTGGTCGATGTCTCGGCAAGCATGCGCTACGGCTCGGGCCCGCTGAACAAGTACGAATATGGAGCCACCGTGGCCGCGTCGCTGGCCTACCTCATCCTCCAGCAGCAGGATGCCGTGGGCTGCGTGGCCTTCGACGACCAGGTCCGCAGCACCGTTCCCCAGCGGACTCGCCGCAATCACCTCGACTCCATCCTGCGTGCCCTCGACGTCTCGGCGCCCAGGGGAAAGACCGATCCCTACCCGATCCTCCACAAAGTCGCCGAAACCTATCCGGCGCGGGGAATGATGGTGCTCGTATCGGACCTCCTCGTGCCCCGAGAGCCGCTCTTCCGCGGCCTGCAATTGCTCCGCACTCGCGGGCACGACGTGATGGTTTTTCATGTGCTCGACGACCACGAACTCGATTTCCCCTTCGACGGCCCCACACGCTTCGAGGGGTTGGAGAGCGATGGCGAGTTGAGCTGCAATCCGCGGGCCCTCCGCCGGGGCTACCTGGAAGCTCTCGGCCTGTACCTGGAAGAAGTCCGCCGGGGGTGCGTTCGCCATGGCATCGACTATGCCCTGCTGCGGACCAGCCGGCCACTCGATGCGGCGCTCGCCGCCTACCTGAGCAATCGCCTGGGAATGCACCACCGGAATTGACGATGCCCACGTTCATCCATCCCGCTCTCCTCTGGGGACTCCTCATCGCCGGCGTGCCCGTGTTGATCCATCTGATCAACCTCTTCCGCCACCGGCGTGTTGCCTGGGCCGCCATGGAGTTCCTCCTCGCAAGCCAGCGGCGGAATCGGACCTGGGTGCTGCTCAAGCAGCTTCTCCTCCTGCTCGCACGGATCACGGCGATCGTGGTCCTGGTCCTCATGCTGGCCCAGCCGCGGCTCCCGACCCAGTGGGGACGGTTTCTCGACACCCAGCCCGTGCATCACATCGTTCTCCTCGACGACAGTTATTCCATGTCGGACCAGGGTGGCGGTTCCAGTGCCATCGACCGGGCCAAGGCGGCCGTGGAACGCATCGCCCGGGAGGCCCTGCGCCTGCGGCCCGCGCAGAGCTTCACGCTGATCCGTTTCTCGCAGGCGGCCGCCGAGAACTCCGGCAAACCCGATTTCCTCCAGGAGGCCGTGGCGGGCGATTTTGTCGATCGCCTGTCCGATCGCCTGGAAGACCTGCACGTTTCTGAAACCGCCGCCGGGCCGCTACCCGCTCTGGAGTCGATCGATCGCTGGCTGGGGACGGAAGCTGCGGAGCAGCGGATCGTTTACCTCCTCACCGATTTCCGCGCCATGCACTGGAACGACCCTCGCCAGCTGCGCCCTGTTCTCGAAGGGCTCTCGCGGTCGCGCACGGTCCTCCACCTGGTCGCCTGTGTCGATCGTTTCCAGCCCAACGTTGCACTCACCTCCCTGCAGGCCGGCAAGGGCATCCGCGCCGCCGGGGTTCCGTTCTTCGTCGACCTGGCGGTCACGAATCACTCTGACCAGCCGCTGCGCGACCTGGTTGTTCAGATCCAGGCCGATGGCAGTTCCCGTCCGGCCCTGCGTCTGGCGGAGGTTCCCCCGCGGCAGTCGGTCTCCGACCGGGTGCCCATCGAGTTCGCCTCGCCCGGCGAGCATGTGGTCAAAGCCGAACTCGATTCGGATGCTCTCGCCGTCGACAACCGCCGCCAGTGCGTCATCGAGGTCCCGGCCGACGTGCCCGTCCTCCTGGTCGACGGCAGCCTCAATGCCGACGATGCCGCCTATCTCAGTTCGGCGCTCCGCCCCGGCCCGGCCGTGGCCACGGGACTTACGCCGCGCATCGAGAAGCCGCGTTTTCTCAGCCAGGAACCCCTCGATGCGTTCCGCACGATCTACTTGCTCAACGTCGAACGTCTCGAGGACTCCGGCGTGAAGGCCCTGGAAGAATACGTTGCCGCCGGAGGCGGACTGGGGGTCTTCATGGGGCCGAGGTGTTCCGCATCGTTCTTCAACGAGCGGCTCTATCGCGGTGGCCAAGGGGTGTTTCCCGTCCCGCTCACCGGCCAGGAAACCCTGCTCGTCGACCGGCTCGAGAAGACGCCCGATCTGCAGGTCACGCGGCATCCCGTGTTCCGGGTGTTTGCCGGCGAGCGTAACAGCTTCCTGGCAACCGTCTCCATCAGTCGCTTCTTCGGCACCATCACCCCTTTGCCCGAGTCGCTCGACCCAAGCGTCGAGGTCATCGCTCGTGTTCGCGGCGGTGCCCCGCTGGCGGTCCAGCGGCAGTTCGGCAAGGGACGTGTGGTGGCGTTTCTTACCACGGCCGGACCGGAGTGGAATAACTGGGCCCGCGGCAACCCCAGCTACGTGGTCACCATGCTCGAATTGCAGGCATTCTTGAGCCGGCCCGGGCCCGACACGGAGCCGAAGATCGTAGGCAGCGACCTCAATGTCTCGTTCGACGCCGCCGTTTTCAGTCCGCCCGTGCGCTGGACGCCGCCGGCCGGACAAGGTTTTGAGCCCACGCTGAACGAAGGCGTCCTCCAGCCTGGCGGAGTCTTCGTGGCCACATATCCGGCAGCCCCCTGCTCGGGTATCTACCGCGCCGAACTCACCCGCAAGGACGGCGGGCGCCAGACTCGCCAGGTTGCCGTCAACGTCGACCCGAAGGAGGGCAATCTCGACTTGGTCGACGGCCCCACGCTGGCGGCGAAGCTCGACGGGCTCGACTTCCACTACGAAGCGGTCCACGCCTTTCGCTACAACCGGCAGGAGATCGCCGGGACCGATCTGACCGACCTCCTGCTCTACGTCGTCCTGGCTGTTCTCCTCCTGGAACAGGTGCTGGCCTGGTGGGTGAGCGCTCATCCTCCGCGGGCCCTCGTGACGGGAGGTGGTGCATGACCAGTTGCATGCTGCTCCCGATTGCCGAGGGAACCCTGCAGCGGACCTTCGAATTCGGCCGCATCCGCTCCAACAGCGACTGGATCCTGCCCGTCCTGGCCTGCATTGCGGTTCTGCTGATCGTGCGGATCATCTACCGGCGCGACGCCCGCAAGCTCCCCGCGGTGCTCGGTGTCTCTCTGACCCTGCTGAGGAGCGCGGTGTTCTTCGCGCTCCTCCTGTTTTACCTCCAGCCCCAGTGGCGCTGCGAGCGCCAGGTCGTGCGCAGCTCGCAGTGCCTGTTGCTGGTCGATACGAGCTCGAGCATGGCGATCGGCGACGCACCGGACGGGGCAGGCTCGCGCCTGGACCGGGTGCGCGACCTGCTTTCCGGCGGCCAGTTGCTCCCGAGTCTCCGCCGCACCCACGACACCTGCATCCAGCGCTTCGACGTCCGAGTCGCCGAAGTCGCCCGTCTGCCCAGGCAGCTCGATCCTGCCCCACCGTCGCAGCAGCCGGAGTGGGCGGCGGGCCTCGAGCCCACGGGGCTGGAAACCAGGCTGGGCGACGCCCTCGTGGAGACGATTCGCGAGCGCGCAGGAGAACCCCTTTCCGGAATCGCCGTTTTTTCCGACGGCGGCCAGAATGCAGGCGTATTGCCCCAGTCGGCGATTGCCGTCGCCCAGGAGGCCGCAGTCCCGATCCACACCGTCGGATTGGGGGCCGTCGAGCGCCCGGCCAACGTGAGCGTGTACCGTATCGACGCCATCTCGCGAGCCTATCCGGGCGATCCCTTCACGGTTTCCGGTATCGTTCAGAGCCGCGGCGAGGGGCTGGCCGGGAAGTCGGTCACCGTGGAATTGCTCCAGCGCAGCGGGGGCCAGGATGCGCCTGACGCCGTCCCCGGCCAGGGAACGCTCCTCGGCAGCCAGACGATCATCCTCGGTACCGACGGCCAGTCGCTGCCGGTCAGGTTCGAAGTCACGCCCACCGGGACGGGACTCCGCACACTGTGCCTGCGGGTCCGCCCACCGGCCGATGATGGCAACGCTGGCGACGACTTCCTGGAAGCCGAGGTCGACGTGGTGGAACGGAAGGACCGCGTCCTCCTGGTGGCGGGTGGCCCCACACGCGAGTATCAGTTCGTGCGCACCCTCCTGTTCCGCGATCCGTCGATGACGCTCGACGTGTATCTGCAGACCGCCCAGCCGGGAATGTCGCAGGAAGCCACCAGGATTCTCGAAGATTTTCCCGCCACGCCGGAAGAGATGTTCGCCTACGACTGCGTCGTGGCCTTCGACCCCAACTGGACCAGCCTCAGCCAGTCCCAGATCGCCCTGCTTGAATCCTGGGTCGCCGAACAAGGCGGCGGACTGGTGGTGATCGCCGGTCCCGTCTACACCGGAGAGCCGGTGGGCGGCTGGGTCCAGGATCCCGCCATGCAGAAGGTCCGCGATCTCTATCCGGTCGAGTTCTCCCAGCACGTGGCGGTGTGGGACGTCGAAACCAAGACCGCCGAGGAACCATGGCCCCTCGACTTCACCCGCGAGGGGCTGGAAGCGGAGTTTCTCTGGCTCGGCGACACGGCAACGGCCAGCCACCAGGCGTGGTCCCAGTTCAAGGGAGTATTCAGCCATCAGCCCCTCCGCGGTCCGAAGCCGGCCGCCACGGTGTACGCCCACTTCTCCGATCCGCGAACCACCCAGGCAAGCGAGCGGCCGATCTTCCTGGCGGCCCAGTTCTATGGGGCCGGACGCGTGTTCTACATCGGAAGCGGCGAATTCTGGCGTTTGCGGGCCATCGACACCGGGTACTTCGATCGGCTCTATACTCGGTTGGTCCGCCACGTTTCCCAGGGACGCCTCCTACGGCAATCCAGCCATGGCATGCTCCTGGTTGGCCAGGATCGCTATTCGATCGGTAGCACCGTGGAACTGCGGGCCCAGGTGGCCAACGCGCGATTCTCGCCCCTGGAAGCCCCCAGCGTCGATGTGGAAGTCTATCTGCCCGACGGTTCGGTTCGCGTCGTCCCCCTGCAGCACGATCCGGCACGCGCCGGGGCCTTTCAGGGCACGCTCACCGTCCTCAGCGAGGGCACCTATCGCCTGGAGTTGCCCATTCCAGGGATCGACGAACGAATCGTTCGCCGCATCCGGGTCCAAGTGCCGGACCTGGAACGCCAGTCGCCGGAGCAGAACGTGGCTCTCCTCCGCCGCTTGGCCGAGGAAACCGGCGGCACCTACTACCCCGACCTCGCCAAGGCCGCCGACCCGGCCGATCCTGAATCCATCGTCAACCGGCTCGCCAACCGCACCCGCACGGTCGTGCTGGCGGCCGCACCGGACCGACTCTGGACGGGACACCGCCTGATCTGGCTGCTGGCGGGACTGTGCGGCCTCCTCTGCCTGGAATGGCTCATCCGCCGCCTGGCCAAACTTGCCTGAGATACCAAGCCAATACTGGAGCAGTCTCCTGCACGACTTATGACCACCCCTTCCATCCGTCTCGACGACAGCATCCGCACAGCGCTCGGGGCGCTCCGTCGCCGGATTCGCTCCTACGTCTGGATCCAAGGGTTGGCGCTCGTCGTGGCCATGGCGGGGGCAGTCTTCTGGGCCAGCCTGGCCATCGACTGGTTCCTCGAGCCGTCCGTGGTCCTGCGCCGGTTGTTGCTGGGGGCCGCCGTCTTCAGCGTCGCCGCGGTGGCCTATCGTGTCATTGGCCGCCGTGCCCTGGTGCCGCTGCCCGATCGCAGCATGGCGATCCTCCTCGAACGACGATTCCCCGAGTTTGACTCCAGCCTGCTGACCGCTGTCCAACTCACGGCACGCCCCCCCGATCCGAACGACTGCAATCGAGATCTCTTGGCGGCCACCTGCCGTGCGGCAGCCGAGCCGATGGCTCACGTCCGGCTGGGAGAGGTGTTCAACTGGCGCCCCTTGCGCAACTCGATCCTGGCCGCGGCGATCCTCGCCGGGGGCACGGCGGTCTTCGGCATCCTCCTGCCCGATGCCGTGGCGGTCTGGTTTCGCCGCGCGGTGCTCATGAGCGGTGAACTCTGGCCGCGGCGCACGATCCTGACCGTGGAAGGCTTCTCCGACGGCGTGGCCCGTGTTGCCCGTGGTGCTGACTTCACCCTGATCGCCAGCGCCGATCTGCAGGCCAGACAAGTGCCGCGGAGCGTGCGAATCGAATATCGGCCCGAAGGGAGCGTTCGGCTCGACGCCACCATGATTCGCGAAGGGGAGGCGTTGGCCGGCCGCGATCGCTTCCAGACCTATTCCTATACCTTTCGCGGAATCCTCGCACCCATCGACCTCGATCTGCGCGGAGGCGATGCGGCCATCCGCGGATTGCGGATCGAGGTCGTCGATTCGCCCACGCTCGTTCGCCTGGAAGCCCAGTGCCGTTATCCCGACTACATGGGCCGGACCCCGCGGACCGTGCCGGCCGCCGGTGTGGTTCCCATTCCCAAAGGCACTCAGGTGACCCTTGGCGCGGAGGCGAACAAGCGCCTCCTGAAGGTCGAGATTATCAGCGGTGAAACAACCCAGACCGTTGCCGGACCTGCTGTCCGGCGCCTCGATGAGATCATCGCTCTGTGGCGCGGTACACCCAAGCCGGCCCACCAGGGGTCGCCGGCGGCCAACAGCGCCGCGCCTCTCCAATCGGCCGCCGCAGGCCTCGAAGAAATCCGCGACCAGATCGGCCGCCGTCTCGCAGGCCGCCTGCCGGACGATTCCTTGCGGTATCTGCTCGGCCGCATCGATGCGGCAAAGGTCGGCATCCTGCAGACCGTGGAGGGAAAGCCCGCGACGGGCAGGATTCCGCTGGATGGGACCTTGCGCGACCTTGCGGCCCTGGTGGGGCGGCTGGAGAGCTTTTCCACCTTCATCTACCGCCTCCAGCCCCTTACGGAGACGAAAACCCTGGAACTGGTGTTGCACGACGCCGACGGCATCAGGAGCCACCAGCCGATCCGGCTGGTTCTCTCGGCCGTTGAGGACCAGCCGCCGCAACCGGCGATCCGACTCGAGGGGATCGGCTCGGCCATCACGCCCCAGGCGAGCCTTCCCCTGCGGGGCCTTGTTCGCGACGATCACGGCGTCGACAGGGTCTGGCTCGAATATGCCGTCGAAGGACTGGAACCCCGGCTGGAGATCCTGAAACAACTGGAGGGAATCGCCACCGAGGTATTGATCGACTCGGCCTTCGAAGTCGATCGGCTCCGCCTGGAGCCAGGAACCAAGATCCTCCTGATGGCCAAGGCCCGCGACCGCTACAACCTCGAAAGCGGACCGAAGGTCGGTTCCGCAGATCGCTGGATACTCGACGTGGTGACTCCCGAGAAGCTCCGGGCGATGCTCGAAGCCCGCGAAATCGTCCTCCGGCAGCGCTTCGCGACGATCGTGGAGGATGTCCAGGCAATCCGCGACACGCTTGCCGGTCTGACGCTATCCGGCGAGTCTTCCGCCGCGCCGGCCGAGGCAGCCCGCCCGACCGAGCCTGGCGACGTCCAGACGCAGGACACCCCCGAGCGGCGCCGCGCCGTGCGGCTGCTGCGGATCCAGCGAGCCCGCCAGAATGGGCAGAAAGACTCCCACGAAACCGCGGGCGTGGCCGAGGCCTTTCAGGATATCCGGCAGGAGCTGGTCAACAATCGAATCTACACCGAAGAGCTGCGCATTCGCCTCGAAGACGACATTGTTGCCCCCCTCGGCCGCCTGGTTGCCGATAATTTCGTACAATTGGATGAGGTGCTGGCGCAACTCGAGGATCGGCACGACGATCGCAACCGAGCACCCGCACTGCGCGACGGAGCGGTTGCCCAGGCCGATACGATCCTGACGACCATGCAGGCAGTGCTGGCCCGCATGGTCGAACTCGAGGATTTCAACGAAGCGGTCGAGTTGCTGCGATCGATCATTGAGGAGCAGAACCAGATTCGCGAGTCGGTTCGCGAGCGGCGGAAAGAGAAGCTCCGCCGGTTGCTGGAGGATTGAATGGCGCTGTGCGATTTCAAGATGACCCGCTCTTGCAGAGACCGCTGGGCCCCCCTGCTGTTGGCGGCAGCGGTCGCTCTGCTGCTCCCGGCTGCGCAGAACGGGTGGAGCGCCCAGCCTGCGGAAGACCCTGCGGCTCAACTGGCCGAGCGCCAGCGGCAGGTCGCCCAGAAATACGAGCGCCTTGAACAGATCCTGCTGCGGATGTCGGAACTGACGGCCGCCAGCGATCCGGCTCGGGCAGCGCTGCTCACCAAGGCGGTGGCCGAGAGCAAGCAGCGGCTGATCGGAGTTCAGTTTGCCTCACTTGTCGACCAGCTCTCCAAAGACGAGTTGGCCAAGGCGCTCGAAACCCAGGATAAACTGGAGGCCGACCTCGATGAGTTGCTCAAACTGCTGCTCAGCGAAAACCGCTCCAGCCGACTGGCCTCCGAAAAAGCCCGTATCCGCCAGTACCTGCACCAGCTCAACCAGATCATCAACCAGCAAAAAAGCCTCCAGGCCCGTACCTCCAGCGCAGCGGGGCAGCCCAAGGGGCTTTCCCGCGAGCAGGACGCACTCGGCCAGCAGACGGGTCGCCTGGCCGACGAGATCCGCAAGAACGAAGAGGAAGATCCCGAATCAACTCTCCCCGCGGCGGGCGACCAGGACCGTGCGGGCGACAAGCCCGAAGCGGAAGAGCCCGGCGATCCAGCAGAGAAATCGCCCGACTCCCAGGCGGGACGAGCGGAACCGGCCGAAGGCACCAGGCCCGAGGGAGACAGTGCCCGTCCCGCACACGATCGTCCGCAGGCCCCCCCCTCCCGTCCCGCTACGCCCGGGCAGGAGAACACGCCGCAGCAATCGCCGGGGGCCGAGGGGCAACCCGGCCAGTCGCAGCCATCCGCCCAGCCGGAGTCCCCGCAGGCGCACCCCGCACGAGAGCGGCTGGAGGCGGCCAAACGCCGCATGCAGCAGGCCCGGGAGCAACTTGAGAAAGCCGAGTGGCACGGTGCCGGTCGCGAGCAGGAGGAAGCGATCCGCGAGCTTCAGCAGGCCAAAGCCGACCTGGAACGGATCCTCCGCCAGTTGCGGGAGGAAGAGATTGAGCAGGTCCTGGTGGCCCTCGAAGGCCGTCTGATCAAAATGCTCCAAATGCAGCGCGACGTGTATGAGGGAACCGAGCGGCTCGACAAGGCCTCGGCCGACGCCCTCTCGCACGAGCAGGAGATCGAGGCCGGGCGTCTGAGTTCTCGGGAGGCGGAAATCGTGCTCGAGGCCGACAAGGCCCTCATGCTCCTGCGCGAAGATGGCTCCGCGGTGGCAATGCCCGAGACCCTTTCTCAGGCCCGCGAGGACATGCAGCAGGTCGTCGCCCGCTTGGCGAAGGCCAGCGTGGGCGACGTGACGCTGGCGATCGAAACCGACATCATCACGGCGCTCGACGAGATGCTCGCAGCGGTGCGTCAGGCTATGGAGCAAGCGGAACAACGCCGCCAGGACGCCCAGCAGGGAGAACCGGGCACGCCCCAGGATCCGGCGATCGTCGATCTCCTGGCCGAATTTCGCCTCATCCGTGCCTTGCAGTTGCGGGTCAACGACCGCACGCAACGCTACGGCAAGATGATCTCGGGCCGGCACGCGGAAACGCCCGAACTCCTGGAGGCCCTCATCCACCTCGCCCAGCGCCAGGAGCGGGTCTATCGAATCACCTCCGATCTGGAAGCCGCGAGAAACCGATGAAACGCATCGTCTGCTCGATCGCGATTGGAGCCCTGCTTCTGCTCGTCGGCGGTGCGTCGCACGGCACCACCCCGCCGGATCCGCTGGCCGGATCGGCCACCTGGAAACCACCCGAGTGGGGCGAACTCCGGGCCCAGGTGCTCGCCTGGCTCGAGTCGACCAGTGCCAACGCTGAAACTCGCGAGCGCGTCGCCGGAGAGTGGCCGGCTGCCGAACCTCCCACGGTCCTCGACCGGCTGGACTATCTGGTCGCCACCTTCGCTCTGGCCGATTCCCGCGTGGCCGGCATGCTCGATTCCCTCGCCGCCGAGTCCGTCGTTCGTACCGCCCCGGATGCCGGCTGGCTCGCCGATTCCAGCACGCCGCAACTGGTCCGCAACAACTGCCGGCTCTATCTCGGCCGCTGGGCCGTCCAGCAGCAGCTCTACGACGAGGCCTTCGAATACCTCGACGGCCTGACAACCGACGCCGTCGCGGATCCGGCAGGGCTTCTGTTCTACCAGGCTGTCGCCCAGCAGCGGCTGCTGCAGAAACAGCCGGCACTCCAGTCGCTCCAGATGCTTCTGGCCGGTTCACAGTACGTTCCGCGGCGCTACCTGGCGATTGCGGAACTAATGCGTTCCGATCTGGCGAGCCTCGAGCCCGACTCTCTGGACCATATCGCGCGGCGGATGGACGACATCCGCCGCCGGCTCCAGTTCGGTCGGGCCGACAAGAAGGTCCAGGAGATCGAAAGCGGGGTGATCGACTCGCTCGACAAGTTGATCGAGAAGGCGCAGCAACAACAACAGCAAGGGCAGCAGAGCGGCTCGCCGAGCAGCAGCCAGATCGGGCAACCGGCCCCCGACAGCCGCTTCCTGCCCGGCAAGGGTGCCGGCGAGGTGACCAAGAAAAACATCGGCGACCAGAGCGGATGGGGAAACATGCCCCCCAAGCAGCGAGAGGCGGCCCTTCAGCAGATCGGCCGGGAGTTTCCCGCCCACTACCGGGAGGCAGTCGAACAGTACTTCCGGCGGCTGGCCGGAACGGAGAACGAGCGCGAATGAACCTGTTGGCAGCCCTCGTGGCGGCAAGCCTGGTGGCGCCGCCGCAGTTCACGGCAAAGACGATCGACGGCCGTCAGATCCGCGGCACCTTCAGCGCCTGGGACGAGCATGCGATCGTGATGCACACCGGTCAGCGGGAGGAAAGGCTTGATCTGGCCCAGTTGCTCTCCGTCGTGCCGAGCCAGCCGGTCGTCCCCTCGATCCGGCCGGAATCCATCTGGATCACCCTGACCGATGGCACCCTGATCGCGGCCCGATCGTATCTGGAAGAATCGGGTGAGGCAAGCGTCACGGCAGCCCGCCCTGAAACGCTCAAGCTGCCGCGGGCTTCCGTCGACCACGTCCGTTTCCGGGATGCCGCGCCCAACCTGGAAAAACGTTGGCAGGAGATCCTCGCCCGGCAGAGCAACCAGGATCTGCTCGTCGTCGTCAGCGGACAAACGCTCGACTACCTGGAGGGAATCGTTCGCCAGGTGCGAGCCGACGAAATCGACTTCCAGCTCGATGGCGAGGTGGTGCCGGTGCGGCGAGGCAAGGTGTTCGCGGTCCGCTACTACCATCCGCGGAGCGCGGATAGCCGCGAGCCGGTCGCCCGGATTCGCGACGATGCCGGCTCCGTCTGGGCGGCCCGTCGCGTCGAATTGTCCTCCACCGGCCAGCTTTCGGTCGAGACAATCGCGGCAGTCCCTGTTTCTCTGCCGCTCGAAGCGGTCACTGCCATCGAGCTGGCCGGAACCGGCCTGGTATTCCTGAGCGATCTGGAGGCCCAGGCCTCGGAGTGGACGCATTACTTCGGACGCCAGGCGGCGCTGCCTTCGCTGGAGAAGCTCTATCGCCCTCGGGTCGATGCGGCCCTCGACTCGGGCCCGCTGGTGCTCGACGGAGTCTCCTACCGGCGGGGCCTCGCCCTCCACAGCCGCACGGAGATCACCTACCGTCTGGACCAGCCTTTCAAACGCTTCCAGGCGCTGGCCGGCATCGATGATCGCCTTCGGCCGCGAGGCAACGTCGATCTGAAGATCCTCGCAGACGACCGCATCCTCTTCCAGGCAACGATTGCCGGAACCGACACGGCCCGGCCCATCGAGCTCGACCTGCAAGGTGCCGGGTCGCTGACCATCGTGGTGGATTTCGGTTCCGACCTCGACGTGGGCGACCACCTGATCCTCGCGGAGGCGAAACTGCTGAAATGACCGTGCTCGCTCGTGGCATCCTCTTGCTTTCCCTTGCCGCGGCCGGCGCGGCCGCTCCTGTCGATTCGTCACCGCGCAAGACGCAAGCCGATCGCATCGCGCTCATCGAGCGCACCAGGCAATCCGTCGTGGCCGTGTTCGATACCAAAGGTGAAGGAGGTGGTTCCGGTGTCTTGATTTCTGCCGACGGGTTCGCGCTCACGAATTTCCATGTGGCCCGTCCGTGCGGAGAGTGGATGAAGTGCGGCCTGCCCGACGGGCGGCTGTACGACGCGGTGCTCGTGGGCATCGATCCGGTGGGCGATCTGGCCCTGATCCAGCTCCTCGGACGAAACGACTTCCCCGCCGCCACCCTCGGCGATAGCGACGGCGTCAACCTCGGGGATGCGGCCTTCGTCATGGGCAATCCGTTCATGCTCGCCGCCGACTTCCAGCCCACCGTCACCTGCGGAATCATATCGGGCTTGCACCGCTATCAGGAGCCTTCCGGAACGCTGCTCGAATACGCAGACTGCCTTCAGACCGATGCCTCGATCAACCCCGGAAACTCCGGCGGACCGTTGTTCGACTCGGGAGGGCGGCTGATTGGAATCGTCGGCCGGGGGTCGTTCGAAAAACGTGGCCGCGTCCATGTGGGCGCCGGGTATGCAATCTCGATCAACCAGGCCAAGAACTTCCTCGGATCCCTGCGCGCCGGGCGGATCGTCGACCACGCAACGCTCGGCGCAACCGTCGGTTTCGATGAAGACCGCCGCGTCGTCGTGACCGATATCCTCGAGACTTCCGACGCCTATCGGCGAGGCCTGCGCTACGACGACGAGATCGTGGCCCTTGCCGGACGCCCCGTAACGACTCCCAACGGACTGAAAAACATCCTCGGCACCCTTCCCAAGGGATGGCGTGTCCCGCTCAGCTATCGCCGCGAGGGACAGCGTCGGGACGTGCTTGTCCGCATGGCCGGGGTTCATGCCGAAGGCGAACTCCTCGAGAAACTCGAAAGCTCTCCGACCGACCCGATGCCGATCCCCAAAAGGGAACCGGAAAAGAAGAAACAGCCGCAGGAGATCCCGCCCCCAAACGAGAGCGACCAGGAAAGCCAGACGCCTGCCCCGGACATGCCCGAGATCGTTGCGAAGCATTTCGAAAAACGCACGGGCTTCGCCAATTACCACTTCAATCGGCTCAGCCGTAGCCGAGTGCTCCAGGCCTGGCTGGCCAGGCGTGCCCCCGACCAGCAGAGCGGCACCTGGAAACTGGCTGGCAAGACCGGGGCCGATTCCCCCTTCGAGCTGGAAATCACTGCGGAAGGCTGCTCCCTGACCCTCCCGGAGAACCGGCTCGTCTGGACGGCCGGCGGCAAACTGACCGAAAACCTCCTTCCGGAAGGAAGCGGTGGGCTGCTCCCCGCCCTGTACCTCTGGCGCTATCTGGCCACAACCAGTGTGGAGGCATTCGGCGACGTCTCCTACCTGGGCACGGCCCCCTTTCCCGGTCTGGAGGAACCGGCCGACGTGATCGTCGCGATCCGGCAAGAGCTTGAGGTATGGTTCTACTACGACTCCAAGGGGGCGCGGCTGGTCGGCCTGGAGATGTGGTCCGATACGGCCGCCGATCCCTGCGAGATTCGCTTCTCCGACCACCGCGAGGCAACCCTGATCCCCGGCCGGATCGAAGTGTTCTGCGGCGACGAGCCGTTCACGGTACTCAAGATCGAGCCGCCCGGGTAAGACAAACCATGTTTTTCAAACGACGAGCCCGACCAAATCCTGCCAGCGCGCTCCCGTGTCTCGCGGGCGCCCTCTTGGCCCTCTGCGCGGCTGCGGCGTCCGGCCGCGCACAGGGCCAGTCGCCGATCGCAGAAACCCTCCAGACCGTCCTGCCTGCCATGGTCAAGATCTACGGCGCGGGAGGCTATCGCGGCCTCGAGGCCTACCAGTCGGGGTTCCTGATATCGGCCGAGGGGCACATCCTGACGGCCTACAGCACCGTGCTCGATACGCCCGCGCTCGGCGCGGTGCTCCATGACGGCCGCCGGTTCGATGCCAGGTTGCTCGGAGCCGACGCGCGGCTCGACGTGGCCGTTCTCAAGCTGGAAGCTCAATCGCTGCCGTTTCTCCATCTCGACACTGCGGCCCAGGGCGAAATCGGAATGCCCGTCCTGGCCTTGAGCAACATGTTCGGCGTGGCAACCGGCAATGAGCCGGTCACCGTGCAGCACGGTGTGATCTCGATCGTCACGGATCTCGATGCCCGGCGCGGCGCCTTCGCCATCCCGTACAAGGGGAAGGTCTATGTCCTCGACGCCGTGACCAGCAATCCCGGGGCCGCCGGCGGCGCCCTGGTCGCCGAAGACGGCCGTCTGCTCGGCATGCTCGGAAAAGAACTGCAGAACAGCCGCAACAATACCTGGATCAACTACGTCCTGCCGGTCGACCAGATGCGGCCGTCTGTCCAGGCCATCCTCTCCGGCCAGCAGGTTGTCGCCGGCCAGGACCACGGACGCCCCAAGGCCGCCAGGCCGCTCACGCCCGCGGCCTTGGGACTGGTGCTCGTGCCCGATGTCGTCCCCCGCACTCCGCCCTACGTGGACGCGGTGATCGCCGATTCGCCGGCCGGCCGGGCCGGACTGCGGCCCGACGACCTCATCGTGTTTCTCGACGACGGCCTTGTCCCTTCCTGCCGGGCATTTCTCGACGAACTGCAATATCGCGATCGTTTCGAAGTCGTCCGCGTGACCGTCCTTCGCGACCGGCAGCTCCTCGACGTCCAGCTCTCGGCCGACGGAAAGGAGCCCCGCCAATGATCCCTCCGCTTCGATCCATGGCCCTGGTGTGGGTCTTCCTGGCTGCCATGCTCCCGGCCGGCGAGCCTGCCCGTATCCCGCAGGCCGCCCTCCGCGATGCGGTGGCCGCGGTCGCTCCCGCGGTCGTCCAGATCGAGACGGTCGGCGGTGCCGACCAGATCGAAGGCCGCGCAGTCGCCAACGGCCCGACTACGGGACTGGTGATCGACGCGGAAGGCCATGTCCTTTCCAGCTCGATCAATTTTGCCCACTCCCCCTCAGGGATCCTGGTGCGGTTCGAAGATGGCAGCCGACGCGCTGCCAGGCTCGTGGCCACCGATCACCCCCTGAAAATCTCGCTGCTCAAGGTCGAGGGCCCGCCCCCCTCGCCCCCGGCCTTCGCCCCACGCGACCAGATCCGGGTGGGCCAGTGGGCCATCGCGGTCGGCAAGGCGTTCGACCCGCAGCAGCCCAACGTGGCTGTCGGGATCGTCAGTGCCCTGGATCGGATCTGGGGAAAAGTCCTTCAGACCGATGCGGCCATCTCTCCCAACAACTACGGCGGCCCGCTCGTCGACCTCCAGGGCACGGTGCTCGGACTGCTCGTGCCCATGTCGCCCATGTCCGACGAGGAGATGGCAGGCGTCGAGTGGTACGATTCAGGCATCGGGTTTGCCGTTCCCGCGGATCGGCTGCTGCTGGCGGCCGGGCGTCTGAAAGCGGGTGACGATCTCCAGGCCGGCCATATCGGCATGGGTCTCGAGAATTCCGTGGCCATGAGCGGGCCGGCGATCATCCACTCGGTCCACCCCAATGGGCCGGCCGAGAAGGCGGGGCTCAGAATAGGGGACCGGATCGTACGTATCGGAGCCAGGAACATCGCCCGCTCGGCCGACGTCAAGTATGAGCTGGCCGCCCGTTACGCGGGCGACACGGTCGAGTTGCTCGTCCGCCGCGGCCAAGAGACTGTTGCCTGCCAGGCCACCCTTGCGGCCCGGCTCGAGCCCTACCACCGCCCGCTGCTCGGCATCCTGCTTGAGCCCGGCTCCAATACTGCTGGCAGCCTTGCCGTCCGCCTGGTCGTTCCGCAGAGTCCAGCGGCCCAGGCAGGTGTCCTGCCCGGCGATGTCATCGTGGCTTTCGACGGGCAAGCGGCGACCGGCCCCGCCGAACTGCGCAGCCGGATCGCCAGAAAGAAACCGGGTGAAAACGTTACCCTTGACCTGCTGCGAGGCGGGGAGCGGAAGAAGTTGGAACTGGCGCTGGCCGCGGCCCCTTCGGCCCTGCCCGATGAGCTGGCCGCCCGTAGCCTCGATCCCGAGGCCCAGGCCGGTCGCAAGATTTCCCTCACGCTCCCCCAGTGGGAAAACCGGATCGAGGCCTACCTTCCCAAAGGCTACTCGAAGGACGTGCCCCACGGACTCCTTCTCTGGCTGCGCTCGGTGACCGACGACAAGTCGGGCGTCCAGCCCTGGCAGCAGCACGCCGACAGCCGCGGGGTGATCGTTGCCACCGTCGAGCCGTCGTCTGCCGAACGGTGGCTCCCGACCGAGGTGGAACTCGTGAGGGATGCCCTGCGGCTCTGCCGCGACCGTTTTCCGCTCGATTCCAGGCGTCTGGTTGTCGGAGGCCGGTCAGGCGGTGGGGTCCTCGCGTGGCGAGCCGCCGTGCTGCAACGCGAGAATCTCGGCGGTTGTGTCATTTTCGATGCTCCTTGGACCGGCCCTCCCATGATCGACGAGCCGGACCGCCCGTTTGGCCTGTTGATCGGTCGCCAGTCCGAGGGTAGGCTGGCAGAAAGGCTCGATCGGGCCGCCGAGTTGTTGCGGGAAGGCGGCTTGCCCGTCGTGGTCGTGCCGTGTGGCGCGGCCGCCAGCGGACTTGCGGACCCCGATCTGGCCGCGATCCTGCGATGGATCGACCTTCTGGACCAGATTTAGCGCCAGTCTGAAACCTGTTGCCGACTCCCCCGTTGATTCGCCCGCGTCATCCTGCTCGTTCCGTTTCCTTCCTCCGGCCATCCCACACCTCCCCCACGCCAATCCATGCGACGTCCTATCCTGGGAATCTTCGCCCTGGTTCTCCTGGCCGGTGCGATTGCCTTCCGCATCTGGCCGCCCGAAGAAGACAGCACCATGGAAATGCTGAATGGCGCCTGCACGCGGGTCGGCACCCTCTGCCTGGTCTTCTGGTTGGCCTATCGCGACCTGGCAAGGCTCCCCCCCTGGCTCGGGTCAGTGATTCCGGTATGCCTGGTCCTGGTGGCCCTTCGCCCCCGCTGGGCCATCATCGTCGTTCCCCTGGTGATCGCCCTCATCGTTCTCGGACGCAAGAGAAGTCCCAACCCCCGCAACGGGTAGCCGCATCTGCGATGTATCCGACCGTGCAGCCGTCGACGCACGGTCCGAACTTTTCAGAGGAGACCCTCAGAGTCATCCGCCTTACGGAGCCGCCAGCAGGTCCGTTTCCCCCTGGAATCGAACCGCCAGTTCACGGCAACCGCCCCGGGTTGCCGCCTCGGTGATGATCCCATCCTTCAGTGTCGCCCCGATCAGCAGGGCTTCCGGCACCACCAGGGTCCGCAGCAACTGGACCCGCTGGTCTCCCGGCAGCAGCGCGAGCCGCTTCAGACGCCCCTCCTTCACAACGACCTCCACGGCCAGGTTCCCGTGGCAGGCCAGCTTGAATGCGTAGTCCTTCCACGACTCGGCAGTGGCCGGGGCAATAAGGATCCGGTCGTCCCGCGACTGCACAAGCATCTGATTGACGGCGTACACGACATTGCCTGAGGCGGTGGCGAACCACGGATTCCGCGACACATCCGGCTCGTTGATCTCAAACAGCTCCGCAAAACAGCCGGCCCCCTCGGCCGCCTTGTCCAGCAGCTTCGCCGGCTCGCGGGTATCGCCCAGGGCGGCCAGCGCCGAGGCCAGCCAGCCGGCATACCAGGCGCACAGCGATTTGCCCACCGGATACATGTTTCCCGACCTCTGCCCATTCTCGACGAACCAGTAGGCCGCGTTCTTCTGATAGCGGTTCTCCGCATCGAACAGCGGATACGGGAACAGCCCGCCGAGCGCGGCCACGCTCTCCTCCTCGCACCCTGCATACGGCAAGTATCGCTCACCGTTGTGCGGCAGCGACTGGCGGAGTCCTGCCGCGGCATTCTTCCAGGCCTTGGCTTCCTCCCCATCCGCCGCCAGCACCCGGGCCGCCTCGGCCGCCGCCTCCAACGTGTAGATCGCGCCGCACGACGTCATGAACGGATTCTGCCGGGCGGGCCCGAGCCGCTCCAGGTCCGTGCACTTGCCGATGAATGTCTCCCCTCCCGCTGTCTCGTACACCATGTTGGCCAGAAAGAACCGCGCACATTCCCGGATGACCGGATAGCCGGTCGTCTTCAGGTACTCCTGGTCATTGGTGTAAAGATACTGCTGCCAGCATGACTGGGCGATGTTCGACATGTGGAAGACATGCTCCATCCAGAAACCGGGAGGTGCCGCCTCCGTCCCGTCCTCGAGCGTCTCCCACGGATACCGCGCCCCAAAGAGCCCCGGCTTGCCATAGTGGCTCGCTCGTGACACCGCCTTCGCGAGCCCGGCCAGGCGGAACTCGGGGCAACGCCGCGACAGGTCCTGATGGTTGCTGCTCACCAGGGCCTGGTAGCAGAACATCTCGTCCCAGCCAAAGAATCGTCCCGCCCAGTGGGTCGGAAAGATGCCCACCGGAAAGGACCACTGCGTTGCGTTGGCCCGCAGGTGATACTGGCCGGTCCGGTACACCCGTCCCAGCCGCTCGTCGGGCAGGTCCACATAAGACTGCTCCCAGTACGACTCCCACGCGTCCCGGTGCGATGCCAGAAGCCCCTCGAAGCCCTCCTGACGGGCGAGATCCTCGAGCTTCTCGGCCCGCTCCACGTAGTCTTTGCCGTCCAGCGAGTCGGCAAACAGCAGAAAAAACGTCGCTTCAACCGCCTTGTTCCCCTCGAGCGCCACATCCCACGCAAGTGAGGCAACCTGCCCGTCAACCGAGGACGATACCGGCCGATCGGCGAAGACAAGGACCGTTCCGTCACACGGCCGATGGGCGTCGGCCCGGTAGCGGAACTCGGCACACTGGCGCTTTTCGTCCCAGCGGCAGGTGCAGTCGACGCGTCTCGGAGCGATATTCTCGTTCCCCGGAGGCGCAAGCCGGTACTGAAACGTCGTGCGGATCTCGTGACTTCCGGGCGTCCTGGCCGCAAGACGCCGTTTCAGCACCACGAGGTTGTGCTCGAGCGGCACCAGTACGTCCGTCTCCACCTCGACGCCCTCCTCGTGCTGGTTCTCGCAGGTCACCATGGCAGCACGCGTGTCAAGCGTCTGCGACCAGCGGCCAGGTGCGGCGCAGTCCTTGCCGTCGATCCGCATTTGCCACCCAAAATGCCCGTAGGGAAGCAGTTGGTCCGCCGGCGGTCCGTAGCGGCGTCCGGCCCACCAGATGGCCGGTGTCATCTTCACGTAGGCCCGTTGCGTCTGGCCACCCTGATAATCGACGAGCATCGAAAGGCTGCCGTTGCTGACCAGGGGCGGAACGTAGCTCGGCGGCGTATTCTCACCGGCACCCCTGGCCGTGTTCTGGTGCAGCGGCAACTCGGCCGCCACCCCCGCGGCAGCCGCCGACGCCATCGCGACGGTACAAATCACGGTCTTCACGCAGAACATTCTCCCTCCTTCCGGTCAGGTCCCCGGCTTGCTCAACTCCTGGCTCTCCATCTCGCCGTTCCCGCATCGTCTCCGGCAGGTCCTCCAGCCCCGTGCAGACTCTCATCTCCGCTTCCGTCGCGAGCGTCTGCTCTGCGATCTCCATGCTCCTCGGCTTGCTACCGGCAAAAGGCCAAAGGCCATCGCCGCCGCCGCGTGCTCGGGCTCTGGACTGGCCTTCCTCCGCACCCAAAACGGCCTCGCCGGGGCGTCAGTGGATGGGCTCCACGATCGCCAGCAGGCTCCTGTCGGTGATGAAGGTCGGGGCGTCGTAAACGGGAATGCCCCGCAACACCAACTGGTCCCCCTCGGCCGTGATCTTCTCCCCCGGAATCGCGTAGACGCCGCCGGTGATCGTGTCGACCCACACCGGATCCTTGAACGACGCGCCGCGGATCGTCAGCGTGGCGCCGACCGTTTCGTTCCTGTCGGAAGGCACGTCCGACTTGTCCCAGAACACGCACACCTGCTGCCCGCTCTGGATGTGCCTGTGCCCAAACACGGCCACCGGCCTCTCGCACTGGATCTCGCACGGATAGTCGGCAATCCGCTCCAGGTCGTCGTTGAACACCGAAACCACGTTCTGCACCGCATAGTAGGCGATCTTGACCTTGAGCACGCGGTAGCCCTCGGCCGCCCCGGCGGTCTTGACCAGTCCATAGCGCACCAGCCCGTTGTGGAACGAGGTCGTCCGGTAGTCGAGATCGGCCGCCGTGAACACCGACGAGTCCGACCCGTGGCCGATGTCCCCCAGCATCCGCCGCGCGGTCCACTTCGCCTGCTTCAGTTCAGTCCACGGATACTTGCTCAGCGCGCCGGCCAGGCAGTACTCCGACTGGGTCCCCGACTCCCCTTGCCACAGTCGGATCTGGGGGGCGTACTGGTCCACAACCTGACGGGCTTGAACCACCGCGTCATACTTCTCGTCAGGGTTCCTGGTGTAGTGGTGGTACACAATCCACGTGAACAGGTCGAGTTTCTCCCGCTCCTTGAGCGTCTGCAGGAAGGGTTCGATGATCTCGATCTTCGGCGCGCAGATCGAAAGCGCGGCAATCCGGGCGTCGGGTATGATCCGCTTGATGATCTCGGCCGTGCGGATGTTGAAATCGAAAATCAGGTCCGGCCGGTTGGCGCTCCGCAGTTCCGGTTCGTTCCACACCGACCAGTCGCGGACCTTGCCCCGATAACGGGTCGCCATCCGCTCGACCCAGGCATCCCACGCCTTGAGCCCTTCCTCGGAACTCGGAAATCCTCCGGCCAGCGTGCGCCCGCCGCCCCCCGGATAGACCGGGTTGCCGTAGCTCGTTTCCAGCCAGATCTCCAGCCCCCGGCTGCGGGCATCGTCGATGATGTGATCCAGCCAGGCGAAATCGTAGATCCCCGCGTCCTTCTCGGTCCGCGCCCAGCCTCCCTGCAGCCGGATCCGCTTGATTCCCAGCGGCGGCAGGTACTCCTTGAACGCGTCGTAGTCCGAGTACTCGCGGTCGATCGTCTCGCAGCCCAGGGTCCAGCGCGACGAACCCGTCTCGTGCACGTTCTTGGGCCGCAGCGTCCCGATCCGCTCCATGCCCGGTTCGAGGGTCGTCTGCACCCGGCTGTCGGTGTTGTCGATCACCTGCGCCGCGCCGGCGGCCGCCAGCATGCCCCAGATCAAAATGCCAAGGCTGGTCGCTTTCACTGCTTCTTCTCCGCGCTGAGTGTCAGGTCCAGAACTTCCGCTCGGGGCGGCTCCGCAGCCCGTTGGCCTCGGCGTCGCCGACAAACTCTTCTTTCTCGGGGTCGAACTTGAGCTTCCGATTGAGAATCCACGCCAGCGCGGCCGCATGGCAGGCCACGTGGGAATGCCGCATCACCGCGGAGTTGCAGACCGCCGGCTTCCGGCTCTTCACGCAGTCGAAGAAATTGCGGGCGTGGGCGGAAACGTCCAGTCCGCGGACCCGCTTGGCCGATTCGGGAATCTCGCCCGCCAGCGACTCCGGCTTGACGACCATCTCCCCCGAGTCGCCCGTCTCCACGGAACCCTTGTCCCCTTCAAACCGCACCGGGCACGTGCCCAGCCGCGTGATGTAGTGGGGATCGCGATTGCCGAACGGATCCTTGAGGAAATCGAAAATGAGCTGCACCCCGTTGGCGTAGCGGCAGATGATCTTGTCCTCCAGCGGTTCGTACTCCACCGGCATCGTGTCGTCGGCCTGGTTCGCCCACTGGCACAGGTCCAGCGTGTGGGCCCCCCAGTCCAGAAGCCGCGCTCCGGAATCGAAGTCCCAGTAGCCCCGCCAGCCGCCGCTGACATACTTCTCGTTGTAGGGACGCCACGGCGCAGGGCCCAGCCACAGATTCCAGTCCACGACTTTCGCATCCGGCGTCGGCTGCGAGGGCAGCCACTGCGTCAGTATCTCGGGCGTGTAGATGCTCGCATACAACGTGTGGACCTTTCCCAGCTTGCCGCGGTGGACCAGGTCCACCGCCTGCTGGAAATTGGGGACGCTCCGCCGCTGCGTGCCCGCCTGAAAAATCCGGCCCGTCCGCTGGATCGTCTCATCCAGCCGCTGGCAAAGTTCAATCGTCAGGCCGCACGGCTTCTCGCTGTAAATGTCTTTGCCCGCCTCGGCCGCCAGCATCGACGCGGGGGCATGCCAGCGGTCGCCGGTGGCGATCAGCACCGCGTCGATGTCCTTGCGGTCCAGCAGCTCCCGCATATCCAGGTAAAGGGCACAGTCCTGGTTGCCGTAGTGCTCGTCCACCAGCTTCTTCCCCGCCTCCCGGCGGCTGGCCTGCACGTCGGCAATCGCCGCGCAGCGCACGTCCTTGAGCTCCAGGATCGCCTGCAGGTCGTAGGTGCAGCGGGGACCGATGCCGATCACCCCAAGCCGAATCGTCTCGCCGGCCGGCTCCGCCCCGTCCTTTCCCAGAACCTTGCCGGCGACAAAAGACGGCACTGCCAGCGCAGCGCCCGTCAGGGCCGATTGACGCAAGAACGTGCGGCGAGTTGTCGGTTCATTCATCTCGGTACTCCTTGTTCCTTGAACTGGTCGTCCCGCCCGCAGACAGCAATCCTCTCCGAATGTGCTATCATCGCTGGTCGGATCGTAAAAGAGGTTTGGCCAGATTTGTCATCGAGTTGTCATCATAAGGCATCGCCGATCCCGCCTGCCATAGCCCCCACAAGTTCCACCCCCCGTTGCGACCCGAGGCATCCGCCTTCGCTCTGCGCTCTGGCGGTCGCAGCCCCCACGCTCGGCCGATCGCCCTCGCGCTCCGCCGCAAACGCCCTTTGCCGGAGATGTCGGCAGTTGCAGAAGGCGGCCCGCGGCCCGCGCAAACCAGGTCGCCAGTCCCCGCTTTCCCCCGCCTACCGGATCCGCATCCGGATCCGGTATTTCTGCGGGCTCAGTCCCGTCTGCGATTTGAACACGTAACTGAGATACTCGCGCGAGCCAAATCCCGATGCCACGGCCACCTCCGGCACCGGCATGTCGGTCTCGGCCAGGAGGTGTTTGGCCCGTTCCAGGTGCACGCGCCGGATCTCCGCCGCCGGCGAGCGACCCAGCACCGCCTGGAACCGCCGCTCCAGCCGGGTCCTCGAAACCGGTACGGCCCGCAGCACGTCCCGCACCTGGATCGGATCGGCCGCATGCCGCCAGATGTAGGCCACCGCGCTGGCCACGTCGTTGTCGTCGATCGCCAGCGTGTCGGTAGATTGCCGCGTCACGACCCCCGACGGCTCGATCAGCAACGGCTCCGCCGGCGCCGATTCGCCGTGCATCAGCCGGTCCAGCAGCGCAGCCGCCTCATAGCCGATCCGCTCCGACGTCAGCGCAATCCCCGACAAGGGTGGATTGCACATGTCGCACAACAGATCGTCCTCGTCGGCCGCCAGCACCGCCACCTGCTCCGGCACCAGCATCCCCGCGCGGCGGCAGGCCTGGATCACCTGGTGCCCGCACTTGGTCGTCCAGGTGAGCACCGCCAGCGGCTTCGGCAGTGGCTCCAGCCAGCCAATCAGGTCGCGCTGCTGGATGTGGCTGGCCGTGCGCGGCCCCCGCTTGCCGCTCGGGCGGTAGACGGCGCAGTGGTAGCCGGCCTCTCCCACAACCTTCGCAAATCCCCGCCGATGGTAATCCGTGTACGACCACCACTCGATCCCGCAGTAGCCAAAATGCCGGAAGCCGCGCCCCAGCAGATACTCCGCCGCCATCCGCGCCGAGGCCTGCAGGTCCGT
This sequence comes from uncultured Planctomycetaceae bacterium, assembly GCA_964563135.1. Lineage (GTDB taxonomy): Bacteria > Planctomycetota > Planctomycetia > Pirellulales > Thermoguttaceae > JAAYAY01. Next base: position 2,698 of record CAZLWV010000019.1, on the reverse strand, counting down.
CCGGATCCCCGGAAGCTGCACCCCTTTGAGTTGCACCGCCGAGACGTTCACCACCGGCACCCGCGCGCCGGTCACGTGGCGATAGGTGGCGTGGTCCGGCACCCGCGCAATGATCCCCTCGCCGCACCACCGCGGCGGAAGCCGCAGCGCCGCCCGCTGGTCTCGCGCCTCGATCCAGATGTCCCACGGGCCATGCTTGCGCACGTAACGGCCGATGCCCCGCACCACCCGCCGTCCCCAGCCGGTCGCCGTATCGACCAGCACCGCAACGTGGGGAGTTTTGCCTTTGTTCATACCCGCGTCCTCAGCCCGTCCTGCACCCTCCGCACACACGCCTTGCATTCCACCAGCACCGTGCGCCCCGGCCTGCCAGCGTTCCCGACCGATTCGCCTGGGCGCAAGAGCGCACCCCACTTGCCGAGTATACACCCGCCGCAGCACGCCTGCGACGCGATTTCTTACAGTTTTTACAATATATCTCATTGACCGTCGCCCCCGGATTGCGTACTTATGAAGCATGCCGACCGTCGCACTCGGCCGGGCCGGCTGCCTCTGAGCGTCCCCCTTCCCGTTCCTCCCCGAATCGGCTTTGCGTGGTTCCCAGAATGGGCCAGCTCCTTCGGGCCGCCTCCCCAACGGTGGCGGCGGAGTCTGGATCTCCTGGAATCGTGCAAGTCTGTTGACAGTCCCAGGGGCTCCGTCTCCAGCCGGGTGCCAGCACAGGCCGACCACACAGGAAACCGCGATCATGGCAAGACCCATCACGCTCGTGTCGGGACAATGGTCGGATCTCTCGCTCGACGACCTCGCCCGGAAGGCGGCTGCCTGGGGATATGACGGGCTGGAACTCGCCTGCCGCCCCCACTTCCTCGACGTCGCACGCGCGGCCGTCGATCCAGACTACTGCCGCGAGCGGCTCGATCTCCTCCAGCGCCATCAGCTCCGCCTCTGGGCGATCAGCGCCCACGCGGCCGGCCAGCTGGTCTGCGATCCCAACGACGACTGCCGCACCGATCCGCTGGCGGCGCCTGAGTGTGCGGGCGACGCCGACGGCAAGCGCCGCTGGGCCGTCGAGACCATGAAGAACGCCGCGCGGGCGGCGAGAAACCTGGGTGTCGAAATCGTCACCGGGTTCACCGGCTCGCCCATCTGGCACCTTCTCTACCGCTTTCCGCCGGTTTCCGAGGAAACAATCGACGAAGGCTTCGCCTTCTTTGCCCGCATGTGGAACCCGATTCTCGACGTGTTCGACGAGTGCGGCGTTCGCTTCGCCTTCGAGGTCCATCCCACCGAGATCGCCTTCGATATCCTCTCCGCCCGTCGCGCCCTGGCCGCGATCGGGCACCGCCGCTGTTTCGGTTTCAACTTCGACCCCAGCCATCTCCTCTGGCAGATGATCGACCCGGTCTGCTTTCTTCGGGAATTCTCCGATCGCATCTACCATGTCCACATGAAAGATGCGGCCCTGAACCTCGATGGCACGACCGGCATTCTCGGGTCCTACCTCGGCTTCGGTCATCCGGATCGCGGTTGGGATTTCCGTTCCCTCGGGCGTGGGGATGTCGATTTCGAGGCCATCATCCGCACGCTCAACCGCATCGGCTACCAGGGGCCGCTCTCGGTCGAGTGGGAAGACTCCGGCATGGATCGCGAGCACGGCGCCCGGGAGGCCTGTGATTACGTAAGAGAACTCGATTTTCCTCCCTCGGCGCGTGCCTTCGATGCCGCCTTCGCCCGAAAAGGCAGCGATTCGGCCGCCCCTTCAGAGTGACGTATCTCCCCGGGGGCGCAGAGTGGCGGCAATACTACCAGTTTTGTGATCGGCATAAAAAACACCCTACAGCTTCGGAGGCGTAAGCAGGTATGTCAGCAGCATCGAACCGTTCGGCATCGGGTGGCACGTCCCGTCGCGGCTTCCTTCGGCAAACCGGGGGAGCTGTCGCCGCTTCCACACTGGCAGGCACGCTCACCGTGGCGCGAGCCGCCCATGCGGCCGGCCAGGACACGCTCAAGCTCGGCCTGATCGGCTGCGGCGGACGCGGAACCGGGGCCGCCGTGCAGGCCCTCAGTACCAACGGGCCGGTGAAACTCTGGGCCATGGCCGACCTGTTCGAAGACAAGATCGCCTCGAGCCTGGAAACGCTGGCCAAGGCGGAAAAGGGGCGCTACGACCGCCAGTCGCACGACAGCCTCGCCGGCCAGGTCGACGTGCCCCCCGAGCGCCGCTTTGTCGGCTTCGACGCCTATCAGAAAGCCATCGATTCGGGCGTCGACGTCGTCATTCTCACCACGCAGCCCCACTTCCGACCCATCCATTTCGAATACGCCGTCGAGCGGGACAAGCACGTCTTCATGGAGAAACCCGTCGCCACCGATTCGCCGGGAATTCGCCGCGTGCTGGCCGCGGCCCAGGTTGCCAAGGAGAAGAACCTCAAGGTCGGCGTCGGTTTCCAGCGCCATCACGACGCCTCCTACGTCGAAACCGTCGAGCGTCTCCGCGGCGGCGCCATCGGCAAAATCTGCCACCTGCGATGCTACTGGAATTCGTCCGGCGCCCGTGAGCCGTTTGTCCGAGAACCGGGCATGACCGAGATGTACTATCAGCTCCGCAGCGCCTACTACTTCACCTGGTTGAGCGGCGACCATATCGTCGAACAGCACGTCCACAACATCGACGTCTGCAACTGGATCATGGGGG
>CAZLWV010000018.1:4158-73670 GCA_964563135.1 uncultured Planctomycetaceae bacterium | reverse complement strand
CCGATCATCAGCAGGTTGTGGCCGCCTCCCGCGGCGACTGTCAGGGCGCGTTTGGCCATTTCCTGACCGCGGACGTCGGAGAAATCGTCTCCGTACTGGGAGAAGCGGCGGAAGAGATCGTCCAGGTTGGAGGGAGTGGGGTCGATGTCGATCTCGCCCTGCAGGAATGCCACGGCCTGGGAAAGGCTGGCCACGGCGATGATGTCGATGTTTTCCACGACCGCTGCTTCGGCCGCGCTGGATGAAGGCACGAGGATCCCTCGAAGCCCCTTGTCCCTGGCTGCCGCAATGGCCATGGAGAGGGCCCCCTTGGTGGGCCGGGTTGTACCGTCGAGGGCCAGTTCGCCCACCACCGCGTAATTGTCGAGTCGATCGGAGTCGAACTGGCCGCTTCCGGCCAGGATTCCGAGGCTAATCGGCAGATCGAAGGACGCCGCCTGTTTCGGGAGTTCGGCCGGGGCCAAGTTGATGATGATCCGATGGTCGGGACTCACGTAGCCCGAGTTGACAATCGCTCGATCGACGCGGTGGGTGCTTTCCTTGACGGCGGCCTCGGGGAGCCCCACCAGCACGCACTTGGGGAGTCCGCTGGGAGAGACATCGACCTCAACCTCGATCGGGACCGCGTCGATGCCAACCAGCGCAAAAGTCCGCAGCTTTGCCAACATGCACTTCAACCCCTTGGGAACTGGGGCCCTACGGTCACTCGGTCGATTGAAACTGCCGATAGTCGTGCCGGCAACATCGCGGCCCAGCGCGATGGCGACTGCCGGAGCAAGCCAGCGACCCGTCGAGCAACCCCGTATCGTGATCCCGCCAGAAAGCAATACCCCCGGCATTTCACAGGCCGTGAAAACGTGGCAGCCCGTTTGATGTTGGGCTATTCTGACAAATGCGCGGCCGCTGAACAAGCGGAACGCCGGTCCGATGCAAGAAACCGGAAGGCGGAGAGCAATGCGATCCTCGCCGACCGGCCGCAGACACCGCCTGGCGAACGGCCAAAGAAGGGGCTCCGTGTGGGCACAGGCCGGCTCCTGCCCTGGTAGCGCGAACCTCCGGGCAGCGGGTGAATCTTCACGGGGGCGAAGAGAACCTATCCCCAATACAGAGGGGGTTCTCCGGCGAGAAGGCCTCTGGATGTCATTGGGTCGCCAGGAGGCGCTCCCGGAGGACCTGAACGATGCCCTGGGCGACTCGTTCTTTGGAACCGGCGATGGCCGCAAGGACCTCGCCGCGAGGGTCGATGATTTCGATTTCGGTATCCGTCGCATGGATGGCCCCGGGGCCGTTGAGAACGATGAGGTCGGCGCTCTTGCGTTCGAGCTTCTGCAGGGCGCGCATGCGGTGATCCTGGGTCTCCAGGGCGAAAGCGACGATCCACTGATGCTGCTTGATGGCGCCGCAGAGGGCGATGACGTCCGGGGTCTCGACCAGGTGGAGCGTCAGAGACTGGCCTGTTTTCGACAGTTTCTGGGGGGAAACGCGGAACGGCCGATAGTCGCAGGGGGCGGCGGCACCGATCATGCCGTCGCAATCGGGAAACAGGTTGAGGCACGCCTCGAGCATGTCCTCGGTGGAGGTGACGGGGACAACCTCGGCCCGAGACGGGTAGGCGACTTCAACCGGTCCGCTGACGATGACCACCTGGTGGCCGTCGGCGAGCAGGGCGTCGGCCAGGGCCCTTCCCATCCGGCCGCTGGATGCATTGGTCAGATAGCGTACCGGGTCGAGGTACTGCCGCGTGGGGCCGGAGGTGATGAGGATTCGGGCCATGGGAAGCGCAGGCGGTGGATCAAGGTCACAGGCGGCAGAGCGCGGACTGGGCTACGTGCGTTCGTCCCTGGCTGGTTTGTCCCCGAAGCGGCAGCCTGCAGCCCAGCGATTGAAGCGTCTGGACGTGCGGTGCGCGTGGCATTCAGCCGTTTCCGTCCGGCCGACGGGCGGCAGCGCGAAGCGTCTGGTCGATCACGGAAAAGATCGAGTCGGGAGACGCCATTCTTCCCGGCCCCTGGGCGCCGCAGCTCAGGTAACCTTCCTCAGGATCGATGAGGATGAGGCCGTCATCGCGAAGCTGCCGCAGGTTTCGCTGGACGGCCGGTTTGGCCCACATTTTCGAGTTCATCGCGGGGGCAACAACGACAGGCCCGCCGAAGGAAAGGAGGGTGGTGGTCAGCAGATCATCGGCCAGGCCGGCGGCCGCCTTGGCGAGCAGGTTGGCGGTCGCCGGTGCAATGCACATCAGTTCGGCGCGATCGGCCATCTCGATGTGGGGATGGACGCCGGTGGCGAACATCTCGACACCCACCGGCCGCCCGGAAAGGGCCTCGAAGGTTTTGGGGGCCACCAGTTCCGTGGCCGAGCGGGTCATGACAACGGTCACGCCAGCACCGGCCTGCACGAGCCGGCTGACGAGCGTGGCCGTTTTGTAGGCGGCGATGCCGCCGGTGACGCCGATGACGAGTTCTCGACCTTTCATGGAATCATCCCGGCAGGATCAGATGGAATCGAAATCGAATCCAAGAGGTCCACCTGCGGCAGCCTCTCCCCCGGTGATCCGCAGATTGTTGTCCAGGTCCAGGTAGATCTTGTCCTGCATGATTTCCTGGATCACGATCTTCATCTTGTCTTCCGTGGGCAGGTCGACCAGGGCGGGGGAACCCTGATTGAGGGCGACAAGGCGTTTCTGAATGAGGGTCGAGAGCTTGAATCGGCCACCGACTTTGTAGATGACTTCCTCGTCTCGCAGTTCTTCCAGCATGGTTTTCAATCTCCGCTTAATGACGCGTTTTTCAGTAGGTTGCAGAACTCGCTCACCGCCCGGTCGAGGTCGTCGTTGATCACGCAGTGCTGGTAGCTGCCGGCAGCGGCCAGTTCCTGGCGAGCCTGCGTCAACCGGCGGCGGATTGCCGCTTCGTCCTCGGTTTCCCGGCCCCTGAGCCGGCGTTCGAGTTCTTCGGTGGATCCGGGGGCGATGAAGATGGTGATTGCCTGCGGGTGTTTCTCGCTGACCGCCCGGGCCCCCTTCACATCGATTTCGAGAATTACCCAGAGGCCACGTTCCAGCCTGGGCCCGACCTCACTGGCCAGGGTGCCGTACCAATGCCCCTTGCCAAAAACCTCAAAGCACTCCAGGAACTCTCCTTGGCGGCAGCGGGCGGCAAACTCCTGCTGGGAAAGGAAGTAGTAATCCACGCCGTTCTTCTCACCCGGGCGGGGAGGACGGGTCGTTGCCGAAACACTCATCGCGAGGGGAAGCTGGCTCTCGGCCAGCACCCTTGCCAGCAGGGTCGACTTGCCGACGCCGGACGGACCGGAAACGATAACCAGCTTGCCACGACAGTTGTCCGCCATCGTCACTCGACGTTCTGAATCATTTCACGGATGCGTTCGACTGCCGACTTGATTTCGATCACGTGGCGAGCGATCTCCACATCGTTTGCCTTCGAGCCGATCGTGTTTCCTTCGCGGACCATTTCCTGCGTGAGGAAATCGAGCTTTCGCCCGGAAGGCTCGGCGGAATCCATGATTTCGCGGAACTGGTCCAGGTGGCTGCGGAGACGGACGATTTCTTCGGAGATGTCGCTACGGTCGGCAAACAGGCTGACTTCCTTGAGGATGTCGGCCGGTTCGAGGGTTGCGTTCAGCTCCGCGAGGACCTTGCCGATGCGATCGTTGAGCCGCGTGCGGTAGGCTTCAACCACCTGCGGTGCGCGTTGATCGACCTTGCTGAGGGCGGCACGGATCCCATCGAGGTTCGCGGTCAGGTCGGCGGCCATGGCCGTGCCCTCCCCGCGGCGCATGGCGTCGAGCCCGTCGAGCGCCCGCAACAGCGTCTGCTCGACGACGGGCCACTCGCGGCTGGCATCCTCCGCCCCGCGGGTCGCTTCGTCGACCACGCCCGGAAGCAGAAGCAACTGCTGCGGATCGATGGGCTGGTGGTTGCCCCAAGCCTCCTGGATCCTCTTCAACTGGATCCGGTAGCCATCGAGGACGTCTTCATTGAGGCGATAGTCTTCCGCGGAGGCTGCGCGCTCGATCCGCACGTTGACCTGGATGGTACCCCGCCGGATCCGCTCGCGGACAACGGCCTCGATCTTGGGCTCCAAAGGGCCATATCCATCGGTCGAGCGGACCGACAGTTTCAGGTAACGGCTGTTGATACAGCGCACCTCAACCGACACCGCCAGGCGATCTTCCTGGGTCTGGGATTCCCCGTAACCGGTCATGCTCAGCAACACGGATGGGGCGCTCCTTCGGGTAGCATTCAGTATTCCAGGGCCCGATCGACTACTTGGGTTGTTCGGCCGGAGCGGGCGAGGACTCGGCACCACCGCCGGCTGGCGCAGTCGCGGTGGACGAGCTTCCAGCCGGAGCGGATCCCGTCGGCGCCGGCGATTCCGGTTTCGTGCCAGCCGGTGCAGTGCCCGCCGGCTGGTTGCCCGCCGGAGTGCCAGCGCTGGCGCTGGAACCGGGCAGGTTAAGCGAACTGCTCGGATGCTTCATGGTTCCCACGGCCACCATGCAGAGGAGAATCCAGCAGATGGCCACACCGATGGTGATTCGGGTGAAGGTGTCGCCGGCTTTGGTGCCAAAGGCGCTCTGCCCGCCCATGCCGCCAAGGGCACCGGCCAGACCGCCCCCTTTCCCACGCTGCACGAGGATCAGCAGGATGAGAATCACTGCGCTCAGCAGCATGGAGACCATCATCAAGGTTTGCCACATAGATCAGTCCTTCCTCTATTTCTTCGCTCCGGCAACGATACCCACGAAAGGCTCGACCTTGAGGCTCGCGCCGCCGACCAGTGCGCCGTCGATATTGGGCTGAGCCAGCAATTCGGCAGCGTTATCGGGCTTGACGCTTCCGCCGTATTGAATCCGCACAGTCTCCGCAACTTCCTTATTGTAGCGAGCTTCCATCAACTTGCGAAGGCCGAGATGGACCTCTTCGGCCTGTGCGGGAGTAGCAACCTCCCCGGTTCCAATGGCCCAGACCGGCTCATAGGCAATGACAGTCTGCTTCATCTGCTCGGCGGTCAGCCCCGAGAAAGAGCCGTCGAACTGGCGGCGGATCACGTCCATGGTCTTGTTGGCCTTGCGCTCGGCCAGAAGCTCGCCGACACAGACGATGGGAACAAGACCGGCCGCCAGAGCGGCGTGAACCTTCAGATTCACCGCTTCGCTCGATTCGCCCAGGATGTTTCGTCGCTCGCTGTGGCCGAGAATCACGTAGCGGCAACCAACGTCCTTGAGCATGGCCCCGCTGAGTTCGCCGGTGAATGCCCCGTTCGGCTCGTGATACATGTTCTGGGCGCCGACGCCGACGATCGAACCTGCAGCGGCCTTGGCCACTGCTGCCAGGTACACGCTGGGGGGGCAGACGGCCACGTCGACATCGCCGCAATCGGCCAACTTCTTGACGAGGCCTTCCACAAGTGCCACCGAGGAGGCCAGATCGAGGTTCATCTTCCAGTTACCGGCAATGAAAGGGCGTCGCATCGAGACGGTACTCCTGTGGTATCAGGTCGAAAAGACGAAGGGTGAGGATGATCAAGCGCGCCGGGTCCGCGAAGCATCAGGATGATTGACGGAGGTATCGGCAAGGCGACCCGTCCATCCTATCATCCCCAGTGGCAGAACCGGTCCTCCCGGCTCGCGGCCATGCAGACCAGATCGGGTATCGTCGCCGAAAACCCCCGCTAGCACAAGGGGGGGTACCGGCATTATGGTACTTAGGTGGGATGAGTCGCCCACCCGTGGCGGCATGGCCAGCATTGGGGGAGGGAGGGGGCCCTACGGAGAGGCAGTGAGTGGCCCGCTGCGACCTGCGCACGGCGATGAGAATCGCAGATTCCCAGGGACGTGCGGGTGGCGGATGCAGTTTTTCTCGGGAGAGTGTTCAGTTGGCACCCGATAATACCTGCAGGCTTGTCTGATGGGGCAGTCTGCCGGCAGCGTCGTTGTGCGGTGGGTATTGATGCGATCTTGTTCCAGTGCCCGGCGGCCTCTGGTCGAGGCAGGAAACCGACCGGACAAGGGCATGCCACGAAAGAGGGGAATTGTGCAAAGCATCCAATTGGTCGATTGACGCTGTGTCTGCCTACAAGTAGAATCGCCTTGCCTGGGGTTATTTTAGGAAAATCGGATCTTTTGGCCACAACGAAGAGGCTTCGTGCAGCGACTTGTTCGTCCACGCTCCGGTCGGGAGCCGGCGCAACGAGGTCGTGCATTGGCGTTGGTTGCGGTCGTCCAGGTTGGAATGGCTGGCTTGCGACGGACGTTCTGACTGTTCCGTTCCGCAGCGAACCTGTGTGCCCTCGTGGTTCATTGTAGTGATTCTTTTCTATCCGGGAGGAGACGTATGCGTGCAAAACGAAGAGGTTTCACACTTGTGGAACTACTCGTGGTGATCGCCATCATCGGCATTTTGATCGCCCTGTTGTTACCAGCCGTGCAGGCGGCCCGCGAAGCGGCTCGCAGGAGCCAGTGCAGCAACAACCTGAAGCAGTTTGCGCTTGCCTCGCACAACTACCACGATGTTCACAAGACTTTCCCGCGAGGCGCCAATCCCCCGGTCAACTGTGGGATTTGGCAAGGTTTCAGCGTTCACGCGATGCTCCTGCCTTATATGGAGCAGAACGCCATCTATGAGAACATCAACTGGGGACTGACGTGGTACGATCAGGCTCTGACAGTGCGGAACGTACCGCTGGCTGCGCTACTGTGCCCGTCAGCCGACAAGGCCCCGCCGAGCACGGACATCTGGTCGGGCGGTCCCGGCTCCAACTATGCCGTCTGCTACGGTCCTATACTCGATTGGGAGGGGCCGACCGACGCGAGCGGCAACCGCCAGAACCGTCAAGGCCCGGGCGCTTTCTCGACGCGAAGAGAGACCGCCATTTCCGAACTCCGCGACGGGACGTCGAACACGATCCTGGCGGGGGAGGTGCTCAGCGGCGACGGCAACGGCGGCAGCTATATGCCGGGCGAACCGGTGACCAACGTGACTTACAGCGGATCCAGGCCCTGGGAATATCCGAACGCCAGCGTGACCAGTCAGTCGGACATCGAGGCTTGGGGTGCCCAGTGCGAGGCGGGCAAGAGTTCCCACCTGAGCAGCAACGGCTGGGGATACATCGGCACCAATTACACACAAACCGTGTTCAATACGGTTGCCCCCCCCAACTGGCGGTATCCGACCTGCATCGCGACCAGCCCGCCGGGTTATTCGTCGGACCGTGACGGGATCTACCCGTCGCGCAGCTTCCATCCCGGCGGCAGCCAGCACGCGCTTGGCGACGGATCGGTGCGTTTCATCACGGAGACGATCGAATGGGCCACGTACCAGGCCCTGGGCACCAAGTCCGGCAAGGAGTCGGTGTCGCCTCCGTAGCCTGGCTGTCCGGAAAGCAGCAATTGTCAGAGCATTTCAGCGTATGAGAAAGGAGAGCGAATGCGTACGAATTGGGTAGGGTTTGTGGTCTTGTCAGTGGTTCTGGTGCTGATCGGATGCGGTGGTCCGAAGTCCGAGTCCGTCGACGCTCCCAAGGTTTCGGCGCGTGACGCGATCCAGAAAGCCCTGGAAGGGATCGCCGCCAGCGGTCAAGGCGGCAGCGAGATTGGTGCCATGATGGGCGAGATCGACAAGCTGGCTGCAGAAGATGCTGCGCTTGCGAAAGACCTGAAGGCTGGTGCTCAGCAGTTGATGTCGATGTCGGACTCCGCGAAGGTCAAGGCGAAGGCCAACGAGATGCTCAAGAAGCTCGGTGGCGGAGGCGGTGCCGGATCGGCACCCAAGTAAGCCAGACGGTTCCAGCTTGCCTTCGGCGAGCCAAACCTTCCGGTCCCGATGCAACGATTCCCCTTGCCTGCAACTGGTTTGCAGGCAAGGGCTTTCTTTGTGTAGTATAGATGCTGGCCCCGATGGTCGAGGATTCGTTTCTCTTGCGTCTGCGATCGAGTTGGTGATGGCCCATCCGGAGAACCGTGAGCTACTGCCGAGAGAAGCGGGCTGCCTGGCAGGGCCACCCAGTTTGCCCGGGCCGGCGGTGCAACGTCGATCGGTGCTTCGCAGGCGGTGGTTCTGGCTACTCAGTGCTCTACTGGTCATCTCCGGCGCGGTAGTCCGCCTTTCGCTCAACAAGCGGCCGAGCGTTCTTCTGGAAGGGATCGATGAGGTTCCTGCCGAGATGGCAGCCCTTCTTTGCGAACTTGATGGAGTGGCCCAGCAGTTGGAGAGCGACTTTCCCGACTCTCCCGGCGCGCTGTACGCCGTGGCGCAGATTCACAAGACTTTTGGCAAGGGAGACTCGGCCATCGAGTTGTGGCAACGTTGCCTCCAGATCGATCCCGAGTTCACGGATGCGTCGGAATCGATCGGGCTGACGTGTCTGGAAATGGGCCAATATGCAGAAGCGGGGAAGTACCTGGCGGAGGCCGCCCGCCAGAATCCCAACTCGTCGCGGCACGCGGCTTCTTTGGGCGAAGCGCTGCTCGGATCCGGGCAAGTTGCCGAGGCCGTCCAAGTGCTCGAGGCGGACGTTGAGAAACATCCCCAAGCGATCGCCAGCATTGCGCTACTTGGGCATGCCTATGTTCAATTGCGCCACTACGACAAGGCCAAAGAAACGCTTGCGAAGGCTGTCACTCTTGCGCCCGAATTCACAAATGCCTACCACGGTCTGGTCACAGCGTGCGTCAACCTTGGCCAGAAGGAGGAGGCAAAACGATACGGCGAGAAGCTTGTTGCCCTGAAGAAAGTCGATGAACAGGCCCATCGCGACAGGCTCAAGGAGGACGATCTCCAGCGGGTCAGGCGGAATGCAGCCAAGGTCTACGTGGAGGTGGCGAACGAGTACATCGCAAACGGAAATACAGAACTGGCGGAGCGCTATCTGTTTCGTTCACGAGAACTGGCTCCCGAGCTTCCGGCGGCCTGTGAAGTCCTGTCGTGGCTTTATGTGCGCCAGGGCAGAAAGAACGAAGCGATTTCGATGATTCAGCAGATGCTGGCGGTGGGAGACAACGTACTGAGTGCGCAGATGAGAGCCGGCAGTCTGTTGGCCGAACTTGGTGACACAGCAGGAGCGGAGAAGGCCTATCGCAGGGCCATTGTACTGACCCCCGAACTGGCCGGCGGATATGCTGCCCTGGCCGGCATGCTCGCTCAGCAGATCAACAGGGCCGCCGAAGCGCAGACGCTGGCCAGGAAGGCCGCGGAACTGGAACCTACGCCGCAATACCTGGTACTGCTGGCCAACGCCTCGCTGGCTGCCAGGGACATGGCGAGTGCCAGAGACGCTCTGGAAAGGGCCATGGCGCTGGCACCGACGGATGCAGGGATCGCTCAGGCCTATCGCATGTTGGGGAGCCAGAATTGAGCTGGAGGCATAGGCACTTTCGGCGGGGCTTCGTCTACGAGCTGTCAGGACGAGGTACCAGCGGCGATCCGACCTGGCCTGGGCGGAACACGGGAAGGTCTTCCATACCAACCGGACCATGCCGGTGGGGGCTCGTTTTCTCAGCCTTCCCCGGAGTCTGCGTTGTCTTGTTGGCCGGCGTGTTCTTCTGCAGCGGCTGTTCCCGCCAGAGGGAACCTGCCGCCAGGGGGGTGACATGCCCGATCGTGATGCGTGACGCAACGGCGGCCAGCCGGATCACTTTCGTCCATACCGACGGGAGCAGCGGGCAGCGCTACATTCCGGAGACAGTCAGCGCAGGCCTGGCCACGCTGGATTACGACGGGGACGGCTGGATCGACATCTACTTCGTCAACGGAGCGCCGCTGGGTGGTGCAGTCCGTGGCAAGGCCCCCAGGAACGAACTGTGGCGAAACCTCGGCAACTGGCAGTTCGAGGACGTGACGGACAAGGCCGGTGTTGGCGATGCCGGTTTCGGACTGGGGGTGGCTGCCGCCGATTACGACAACGACGGCGATCAGGACATCTACGTGAATAACTTCGGCCCCAACGTGCTCTATCGCAACAATGGCGATGGCACTTTTACCAACGTGACCGAGTTGGCCGGGGTTGCTCGCGGGCACAAAGTGGGGGCCGGAGCAGCGTTTGTCGACGTGGATGGAGATGGATGGCTCGATCTGTACGTGGCGATTTATGTGGACTTCACTTTCGAAAACCATGTAACCCATTCGACGCAAGGATTCATGGAGTACGCCGGCCCTCGGGACTACCAGCCGCTTCCCTCGGTGCTCTATCGCAACAACGGTGACGGCACATTCACCGACGTGAGTGATCCATCGGGGATCGCCGATCATGCCGGTTCCGGCATGGGGATGGTTTGCTGCGATTTCGACAGGGACGGCGATTCGGATGTGTTCATTCTCAACGACGTTGCAGGCAATTTCCTCATGGTCAACGACGGCAGCGGGCATTTTGAGGAAGCTGGATTGGCATCTGGGATGGCCTACAACCTGTACGGGGATGAACTCGGCAGCATGGGTGTTGACTGCGGGGACTACGACAACGACGGCTGGCTTGACTTCTTCATGACTTCCTACCAGGGAGAGCTGCCCGTTCTCTACCGAAACCTGGGCAACGGCACGTTTGGCGATGTGACCCTGGCCTCGGGGGCGGGCGAAGGGGCCTACCCCTATGTCAACTGGGGCGTGGGGATGGTCGACTTCGACAACGACGGGTTCCGCGACCTGTTCATCGGCAACGGCCACCTTCAGGACGAGATCGACAAATACGACGATTCGACGGCCTACGAGGCTCCGAACCTGCTGCTGCGGAACCTGGGCAACGGCAGGTTCGAGAACGTTTCCGACCGTTGCGGCGACGGTCTGTCTCCCAGGCGGAGCAGCCGCGGCGCGGTGTTCGACGATCTGGACAACGACGGTGATATCGATGCGGCCGTGCTCAATTCGCGGCGGGAGCCAACAATCATCCGCAACGATTCGCTGGGCGGCAACCACTGGCTGCAGATCCGGCTGCGGGGCACCAGGTGCAACCGCGACGGGGTCGGTTCCCAAGTGGCCATCGAGGCCGGTCCGCTTCGGCTCGTTGACGAGGTCCACAGCGGCCGGGGTTACCAGGGGCATTTTGGCACCCGGCTGCACTTCGGTCTCGGGAAGTGCGATCGGGTGGACCGAGTTGAGGTTCGCTGGCTCGGAGGCAAGGCCGAGGTGTTCGAGAATACTGAGGTGGATCGCCTGATCATGCTGACCGAGGGGACCGGAACTCAGATGCCGGGCACCGTCGATCACCAGGCGGAGTGAGTTGCGATCATGGGACTCAATCTCCTCGTTGGCGGTGGGCGGCTTTTCGCGGCTCGGTCTGAGGGAGAAGCCGGAAGGACGGAGAAGGTGCCTGGAAGAACCCGTGCGAGCAAGATGGCGTCTCGCCAGCAAGTAGAAGCAGCATTGGAACGCCTATGTCATTTGTCCTGGTGCGTCGAAACGCATCCTGTCTGCTGATCCTCACATTCCTGCTGGCGGCGTGCGCTTGCCGGAAGAATGTGCCGCCGCCGCAGACCGCGAGCGCCGGACCCGTAACGCTCCACGAAGTGACCGGGGAGACGGGCGTGAACTTCGTCCATGACGACGGCAGCAGCGGCCGGCGCTACATCGTGGAACCGATGAGCGCAGGCCTGGCCACCTTTGACTACGACGGCGACGGCTGGATTGACATCTACTTCCTGAACGGCAAACCCCTCGAGGGCTCCAGGCGGTCCCGACCGCCCCGGAACGCACTCTATCGCAACCTGGGCGGCTTCCGCTTCAAGGACGTGACGGAAGAATCGGGCACCGGCGACCTGGGATTCGGGCTGGGAGTGACGGCCGGCGACTACGACAACGACGGTGACCAGGATCTGTACCTGAACAATTTCGGGCCGAACGTACTCTACAGAAACAACGGCGACGGGACGTTCACCGACGTTACCGGACAGGCCGGTGTCGGCAACGGTGATCTGGTCGGCGCCGGTACCAGTTTCCTGGACATCGAGAACGATGGCGATCTGGATCTGTACGCGGCCAACTACCTCAGGTTCGATTACGCCGAACACGTGGAGCGGTTGGTCGACGGGATTCCGAGCTACCCCTCACCCAGAGACTTTCAGCCGGTTCCCGATTCCCTGTTCCGCAACAACGGCGACGGGACATTTGCCGACATCAGCAAGGCATCTGGGATCGGTTTGGTGGCCGGCACCGGAATGGGAATGGTCTGCGTCGACGGGGATAACGACGGCGATACGGACGTGTTCGTGCTCAACGACGTGGCCAGGAACTTCTACTTTGAAAACGATGGAACGGGGAGCTTCGAGGAGGTGGGCCTTCTGGCCGGGCTGGCTTTCGATGGCTATGGGAACGAGAACGCCAGCATGGGTGTCGACTGCGGCGATTACGACAACGACGGTTGGTTCGACTTCTTCATGACGAGTTACCAGGGTGAAATGGCGATCCTCTACCACAACATGGGCAAGGGGCGCTTTGAGGATGTCTCCCAAACGACCCGGGCGGGCATCACAGCCTACCGGTATGTCAACTGGGGAACCGGGCTGATCGATTTCGACAACGACGGCGATCTCGACATCTTCATCGCCAGCGGACACACGGAGGACAACGCGGAACTGTTCGACTCGAGCTCGTACTACCGGGCGCCAAACCAGTTGATCCTCAACCAGGGCAACGGCCAGTTCGAGGACGTGTCTGATCGGTGCGGCGACGGCATGCTGCCAGTGGAGGCGAGCCGGGGAGCGGCCTTCGACGATCTCGACAACGACGGCTGGATCGACGTGGTTGTTCTCAATTCCCGGCGACCGCCGACGATTCTCCGCAACGCCACCAGCAACGGAAACCACTGGATTCAACTCCGCCTGATCGGTGTCCGATCGAACCGCGACGGCGTGGGCGCCCGTGTCACGGTCGCTGCCGGCGATCTGGAGCGGATCGACGAGGTCCACAGCGGCCGAAGCTACCAGAGCCACTTTGGCACGCGTCTGCATTTTGGATTGGGTCGACGCAGCCGGGTCGACCGCATCGAGATTCGCTGGCCCAGCGGCACGGTGGATGTGATCGAAGGCGTGGATGCCGATCGGCTGCTTACGATCCGCGAAGGCGAGTCGTCTGGACCATCCGTGAAGTGATGATCGTGGCGCTGCCAGACCAGGTGTATCGGGGCGGTACGCTGCCGGAACGGCGTGAGAACGCGCCATGGAAGCGATCAGCACCTCGTTGTGCTCCGGGCCTGCCGGCCTCGGAGTTGGCTGACTCGGCCAAGAAGGCGATCGACGGGGCTGGCTCGGGGCTCCGACTCAAACAGCTTATGCGGTACTTCTGCCGGGTGGCGACCACTGGATGAACGTGACAGATCGTCGGGGGGTGCGTACCATTACGACGATTCACTTCGGTTGATCATCGAATCGGTGGTCGACCTGCAGAAGATGCGGGGCCTGGTTCCGGCGACGGACCAGACGTTCAAGCTGGATGCACCGCGAATGCAGCGCCGTCTGATCGAAGCGGTGGTTTCGGATCGCTGCCCTCTGGTCGGAAAGAGCATCCGCGAGGGGCGCTTCCGGTCGGAGTACAACGCGGCGGTGATCGCGGTGGCGCGAAGCGGCAAGCGGATCAGCGCGAGGATCGGCGATATCGTGCTGCAGCCCGGCGACACACTCCTGCTGGAAGCCCACCAGACCAATCTCATGGTGTATGGGCCCGGCGGGTACCGTTTCGGCGATTACGTACGCCTCGGCGCACCGCTGGACCTGGTATTCATGGCAGTGACCGTCCTGGTCGCTCCCCTGGTCTATCCTCTCCACCCGGCCTGATCGGGCAGTCGCCGGCCCCCCCACTGCGGCCGGCAGGAGCACCTTGCGGGAGTCGAGCTTTGGCAACGGTCTGCTGCCGGTGGAGGCGAGCCGGGGAACGGGCTTCGACGACCTAGACCGCAGCCGCGGGATGGATGCGGTTGGTGGCGCCTTGCGGCGGCCGTTCAAGACTGTCCGGATCCGGAACGGAGATCAGGATGGCCGGACGGCGGCGAGGTCACATCTCCCCACGGTCCTGGCTGACGTTCTGCGTGTTCAGATCCCAGAGTCGGGTTGGGATCGGGTTGGGGAGCGTCAGGGCTGGCAGGCTTTGGACAGGCCGGAAGTGCCCAAGGGGCCGGCAGCGGCAGTTTCCGTGACGCAAGTTGTTATGTTCATTCAGTTTTGGTTGATTCCTTCGATTTGCACTTGCCCTGGCTTGACGGAGCTGCGAACAATGCCGCGATTTGCTAATGAGTATCAATCTCACGTCAATCGTCTCCCCAATACCGAGGTCTGACCATGAAACGTCGGGATTTCCTTGCCACAACGATGGGTGTCGGCAGCAGCCTTCTTCTTTCGCCAAGTCGGCTTCTGGCCCAGGGCACTGCGGGGCCGTACTCGTTGCCCAAGTTGCCTTACGCGTACGACGCCTTGGAGCCGCACATCGACGCCCGAACGATGGAGATTCACCACACGAAGCACCATGCGGCCTACATCAACAAGTTGAACGAGGCCCTGGCCGGGTCGGAGTGGTCCGGCCGGTCGCCGGAGGAGATTCTGGCCAGGCTGGGTGAGCTTCCCGAGTCACTCCGTACCGCGGTGCGCAACCACGGTGGAGGACATGCGAACCATACGCTGTTCTGGACGATCATGTCGCCCCAAGGGGGCGGCCATCCCAAAGGCAGCCTGGCCAAGGCGATCGATGAGCACCTGGGGGGCTTCGAGCGATTCGCGACAGCCTTTTCTCAAGCGGCCGCCGGGCAGTTCGGCAGCGGGTGGGCCTGGCTGAGTTTCGACCCGAGAAGCAAGAAACTGGCGGTCAGCAGCACCGCCAATCAGGACAGTCCGTTGACGGCAGGACTTGTACCCATTCTCGGGATCGACGTCTGGGAGCACGCCTACTACTTGAAGTATCAGAACCGGCGTGCAGACTACATCCAGGCGTTCTTCAAGGTCATCGATTGGGATTCGGTCAATTCTCGCTTCCAGAGCGCCCAGTCCCTTTCGTGATGCCTGTCTGGAAAATGTCCACGGCCACCGGGAGGCCGCAGAAAGCCTGGTGCTTTGTCCCAGGTAAGAATTGGGATCGAGACTGAGGGTGTTATTGGGAAGACCTGCTTTCCATTTCCAGAAGGCGTCTCTTGAGTGACACGCCTCCGGGCGCCGAAAAACCGCCGAGTCGGCCTGCGGCTCCCACAACCCGGTGGCACGGCACAATCAGCGGGACGCGATTGTTGGCCATGCACTGGCCCACTGCCCGTGCGGCCCGAGGAGATCCGGCCTCTGCGGCCAGGGCCGCATAGGAGGCGGTTCTGCCATAGGGAATCGCACGACAGGCCTTCGTCACCCGTTTTCCAAACTGGGTGAGGTGGGTCGTATCGACCGCGATGTCCGAAAAGTCGTCGGGGTGTCCGTCCGCGTATTGCTGCAAACGGGAAACGAGATCGGGGGCTGGGCACCCGTCAGGGGCGACGAGTGGCACCCTATCACCTATCGCAGCGACAGCGTCCTTGCGGGTGGGGTGCCCCAGACTGAGGCGAGCGACCCGGCATCCTCTCCACACGATGCCCAACCAGCCCAGGGAGGAGCTGATAACCGCAGCGCACGACTGATTGGTTTCCTGGCTCATATCAGATTCCGAGTGAACGGTTCTCGAGTCTAGTCACACAGGGCGGCAGGGCCGCCAGCCAAAGCGAGCTACCGCTCGGTTGAAATGGGCTGCTCCCGTTGGTCGCGGATCTTTGTGAAAAACTTCACGATCTTTGAGGTTAGTAGTACAGGGGGGGATGCGGCTTTGACAGTCGCAAGGCCCACCTTCTATACTACAGGCACTCTGGCGGCCGGAACACTTGCGGGGAGATCTGTGTCCAATGCGAGGAGGGGCGGCAGGTGGCCATCTTGCTGGTCAGGCTGCGCTAACTCGTCTCGCACCGGTTCCGCCGGATAACTACCACGTCCTCGACACGAACTGGAATCGACCTGGATGACCCCCTACAGTTCCCTTTGCGACGATTTCTACATCAACATGAACCTGAGCACGGAAATGGAACTTCCGGGCAACCGCGAGACGATTCTGCATTTCTTTGAACGTGTCCAGAAGCAATATCCCACCATGCGGAACTTCTACAGCCGCGATCGTGGAGACTATATTCTGGAGGAGGACAAGGATCAGGGCAACTATCGCTGGTGTACGATCGAATCGCGCCGCCTCTGCTCGGGGCACGTCAATCCCGACACGATCGAGGCAGCTCTCCAGCAGCACCACCTCGTTCTCCAGCTCGCTCCGTACGACCTTTCCGTCAGCCCATTGGATTGCGAAGCGCTGGACCTGCTTTTCGGCTTCGACTACACCTATCGGGGGAATCACAATCAACTGGTCGCCGAGGCGCTCGGCGTGAGTCCCTCTATGGAACGGCTGCTCGACCTGCCAGGGGCAACCGTCATCAATTACGAGCCATCGCTCACTCTGGCGCTGGACGACGACTGCCGCCTTCAATGCCGGGTGAGCGTGGAGAACCGCACGAACGCCTACCAGATCCGAACGGGCGAGTTTCCCGAAGAGCAGCTCAGCGTCTACGTGACGGCCCGGCAGTACGGCAGTCTCAAGGCGGCGACGACCTTTGGAGACACGCTCAAGCAACTCGAAGGGATCTGCCACGACATTCTGGAGAACTACGCGATCGAGCATGTTCTGCAGCCGCTGCAGAGAACGATTGCCCTGAAGTAGTCGTGCCGACATGACACGAGGCACAGACGAGCGCCCAATGCTACCCCGATCCGCAGGCCAGGGCTGGTGTTGCTCCGATTGGCGGAACTGGGGCAGCCAACGGGGAGTGGCGGTGGACGGGTGACCTGAAGAATCGGGGGCCCCAACCAGGCTCGACCCTGGCCAACTCGAGCTTCTGCGGAACTTCAGTCCCACCACCAGCGATTGTCTTCGGCTGCCGGGGGCAGGATGGCCGAACGCTGGGAAGCAAGGCGATTCTGGCGATCGGAGCTGAGTGACTTCGTTCGCAGGAGGTAGCCGGGATCGATCCGCACTCCTCCGCTCACCCCGACGATGAACTCGCCTCGCCGCGTGGATCGGTGGTTCACGACGGAATCGACTGCCCGGGGTATCGGCCCCCGGCGAATTGGACAAGCATCACGATCCCGGAAGTGCGACATCTCCCAGCCAATCGTCTCGGCGAGGCCTTGCCGCTCCACCATGGCCGCCACCAGGGCCAGATCGCAGATGTTCCGCAGTTCGCCGTAGACGGGGTAGCACTGGCACAGTTCGTCGAAATGCTCCGTGAACGAGGCGGCGAATTGCCGGTTCAGTGCGTCGGACTGCCCGGTGTGTACCCGGCGGCCATCGGCCTCCAACAACTCATTCTCGCTGAGAACCTTTGCGCCGGGACCGGTGATCGCGAAGGCATTGCGTTCCGCGGTGGCCGTGACCGAGTCGTAGTTGAGCGTGAACCACCATCTCAGAACGGACATACTGCCCGCGGCGGTTTCGTCCTTGCGTGCCAGATCGAGGTAGCTCTCAACGCCGCGAACGCCGCGCTCGATCCCCATGCCGATCCGCTTCATGTGGTAGTCGGCTTCGAGCGTGATCGACGCCGCGCGGCTCTGCGGATCGATTCCGTAGACTTCCAGGTTTTGCTGCCCAAGCTGCTGGCGAAGCTGGTCGAGCCAGGCATCGCGGGTACCATGTTTGAGAGGCCGCTGGGCTGACTGTTCCGCAAAGGCCTTCACGCGGGCCAGCCCCTCCTGGGTGGGTGCGATCAGGCAACCGAAGCGAAGATCCGGGCCGTCGGCCATCTGCCGGAAGACAACAATCAGATCATCAAGCTGAACGATCGGCTCACCCGTTTCGGCGCTCACGAACCGATTATCCTCCGACAGGCGCCAGTCGCCGGCCGGGCCGGCGATTACCAGGTCGCCGGACTCAGGGTAGACGAAGACGTACTGGATTCGGCGCAAGCCGGCCAGAAGGGCCATGGCCACCGTGGGCCCCTTCCCCTGGGCTGCGCGAAGTTGCAGTTCCTTCTCCAGTCGGGGCAAGGAGATGCTGCGCAGGGGCGAACTCTTCTGGACATTGTCATCCGGGGCACGGAATGCCACGGCCCGCCGGAGCACCGACAGCTCGTCGCTCGACGCGGTGGAAACCATCTTTCGCAGTGTGCCTTGCGGATCGATGATCACGCCTGTCGCAAAGGGTTCGACGGATCCCGGTCCACCGACGTCCTCCCAACTCTCCGGCTCAACGGTGGAGGTGATGAGTTGGATGAGGCTATCGAAGTCGGCCATCGTTCCCCCGCCAAACCCGCCCGGGAAGCCTCCAGGGAGTATCGGAGACTGAACACCGGGATTGATGCCGCCGATCACCGGCTGCTGAACGACCTGGGCCGCTGCTTCGGACACTGAAAGAGCCAGGACCGCCAGAGATCCCCCGAGAAGGGCAAGTACCCTACCAATCGGTCGTGAAGCGTACACCGCTTGTTCCTCCGTATAGTGCTACGAAGCAAGAAACGCTGTCGCCACCCCCACCATCACTATCGCAGAATCGACGCTCGAGGCAAGCGTTTTGGCATCCAGGAGAACTGCGATTTGCTGATGTGGCACGGAGGTTCCGCCACGGGCCGACCTTTCCCAGGCACCTGCGTGGCGGAAGGGTCACGTGTTGTGTCATCGCCCTCCGAAGGCCGGCGTGCCCATGAGAACCGCACCGGCAGTTTCCCAGACGCGCTGGCGGATGTCGCCGACTTTGGCCGTGTCGTCGGGATGAACACGGTTGGTCAGGGCGATCACGTACACGCCCTGATCGGGGTAGAATCGGATCGCGGTGCCCGTGTAACCCGTATGACCGTAACAGGTAAGGGCGTCTACGCCCGTATCGCCGGGCCCGGGGGTGTAGAGGTCCCAAAGGAGGCCGCGGTGGTCCGGGACCCCGTTCTTGTTGACGGCACCTGGATTCTGGGTGCGGGTCATGTCGCGGATCGAGTCTTCTTTGAGGATCCGCACGTCGCCAAGTTTGCCCCCATTGAGCATCATCTGGGCGAACCGGCTGAGATCGGCGGCCGTGCTGAACAGCCCCGCGTTGCCCGACACGCCCCCCTGCATGGCGGCCAGCGGATCGTGAACCTCCCCCTGAAGGTGCCATACGATTCGCGAGTGGTCAGCAGACATCGCGCCCGGATCGCCCCGGTCGGGACGAATCCCGAATCACGCATGCCGAGGGGTTTGAAGACGTGCTCAGCGGCGAACTCGTTGAGCGGCTGGCCGGAAACGGCCTGAACCACCTCGGCACAGAGAATGGCGTTGAGGCAACTGTAAACCACGGTCTTGCCCGGGTTGGGCGACGGACGCAACTGGCGGATATACTGGCGGATAGCCTCCGGGCAGGGGAAGCCGGCCTTGTCGCGGATGGGTTTCTGTTCGCCGGCACCCACGTATGGAGGCATGCCCGATGTGTGCGTCATCAGGTGGCGAATGGTCACCTCTTTCTTCCCGTCCGCCTCGAATTCGGGGAGGTACTTGGCCACCGGGTCATCGAGCCCCACGCGTCCCTGCTGGATGAGAATCATCAGGCTGGTACCGGTCGCGATCGGCTTGGTCATCGACGCCATGTCGAACACGGCGTCAACCGGCATGGGAGCCGAGTCGGGCAGCGTTCGCGCCAGCCCGTAAGCCTTCTGCCAGGTTTCGTAGCCGCCAGGCGTGCGGCGTCCGGCGGCGACCACCGCTCCGGCAACCTGGCCCGCCCGGAGTTCTTCCGGTACGACCGCGTCGAGGGCTTCCTCGAGCGACGCGATGCCGCCATCCTGCGGCGTGGTGTGCACCTGGATCGTGTATTGCCACTGGTCAAAGTAGAGATTGTGCCCGTCGATCTCCACCTCGCCCCGCTGGAAGTCGTTGGGCTCGCTGCGGAAGCTCGATTTGGGCGGATTCAGTTCCTGGGCATAGTCCAGGTTCACGATGAACCGGTAGGGATCCATGTGTCCGCAGAAGAACTCCCGCACGCGAGGATCGTCGCTTTCCTGGACACCGTGCGACGCGTCGGCCGGCAGCCAGCCCCAGGGTTCCACGTAGATCTCCGACCAGTCGTGCATGTTCACCTGGCCCGGTTTCGTTTGCCAACCCGATTGCCATCGGGCCGGCACCCCCGCCGCGCGGCAGAGGGTGATGAACACGAGCCCCTGGACGCCGCAATCTCCCTGGCGTGCGGCGAGTCCTTTTGCCGAGAGGCACGGGATCGTACCGTATTCCATCTCCGAGCACCACGGGATCTCCCTGGAAACCCAGCGGAAAACGCGCCGTGCCTTTTCCAGCGGGTTCTGTACCTGGCCGATGATTTCGGCCGCGAGCTGCTTGACCTCGGGGGTGAAAACGATATGGGGCGGGCGTTCGGACGTATACTGGCGATACAAGGGGCTGTCGGTGTCGTAGGGTTCCACCTTCGACGGATCGAGTTGCGGCACGAAGGCTGCGGTGACAAACTCAAACTCAGCCGAGAATTCCGGTGGGCTG
Source organism: uncultured Planctomycetaceae bacterium (assembly GCA_964563135.1). Lineage (GTDB taxonomy): Bacteria > Planctomycetota > Planctomycetia > Pirellulales > Thermoguttaceae > JAAYAY01. The sequence goes on along the minus strand of CAZLWV010000018.1, from coordinate 53,171 downwards.
GCCGGATCCTCGACCGTCTGCTCGAAGTAGATTGTCCGCTGCGGGCAGGCGGCCGGAGCCACAACGAAAGGTTCCGGTTTGGCCGAGAGGAGTTTCACCTGGCTCTGCTGCCGATACTCCTGGGGGAAGGGAAGCCAGCAGCGCACTTTAGCATCCTTCTTCAGTCGCGGGTGGCCCTCCTTCACACGCAGGCTGTAGCGAACGCGATGCTTGACAGGGTGAATCTGCACATCCCCCGTCCGTTCGGCAGCGGCCACCAGTTTCGCCAGGTGTGCCGACAGATCAAACGCCCCGGCCTTGTCGACCGGCTTTTGCGAGCGGGCCTTCGCCTCGGGACATGAGCGAAACAGATTGCCCACGGCGTTGTTGAAATAGCAGACGCTTCCATCGATGACACGGTGCTGCAACTGTCCTTTCTTCCGCCACTCCTCCAGGTCTTTTTCGGTCGCGTCTGGAATCCGTTCTCGCACTTGGGCGAGAACCTGCTCGGCCGTCAGGGAGAAATCGAGCCGGATTCTCCGGAGGATTTCCAGTTCCCTGGCCGGTCCGTCGACAACCGGGGCGTTGAGGTCGGCGATCTTCTCGCGAAGCAGCGACTCCGCCTCGCCGAATTGCCCCTCCGCCGCGGCGCGACGGGCACGAGTCAGCGTTTCGGCTGTCTCGTCGGCCGGAAGGGCGGTTGCCGGAAACACCCAGCCCAAGGCGACAACAAGGATCCATATCGAGCGATAGTGTATTCTATTCATGATGCTCCTCAATCTGGCCGAAGGCGTTTCTCATCGGAGAGCGGCCGAAGAACCATACCCCGATCAACCCTGGAGTGCAGACAGGACAGGCTGCGGCCCTGGGTAGCGTCGGACTGCGTCTTGTGTCCACCCCGCCATCATTCCACCGATGGGAGACTTGATCCCGGCAGACTCTGACCGGAGGGTGGAGGTTATTTCCTGGCCACTCCTCCCGGGGGGCAACCCGCTCACGATAACCGCCCCGCGAAACGATGGCAAGCAGGGCGTGTGCAGCTTAAACCTCAATCTGCCTCCCTTGACACACCCCAATTTCGTGGTATTCTATTGACATCAACTTGGTGCGAGACCAGCACACAAACTGAAAGTGCTGTGTTCATTCAAATTCGATTGTAGCGGCCACCGGGTCGAACATTGCCACGGATTGAGCATGTTCCCCGGTATCTAGCTTGCGACCGCGACTGATTCTCTTGCTCCTTGTGGAGAGCTGCCCCAGCTCGATCTCCGGGGGAGGGTCTCGATGGATGCCCGGCTTGAAGTCGCGGCAGTGAGGGCTTCCCTCAGAACCCCTTTCGACCCAGGTGGCATTCGTCCCGCGGATCGGGACTGCCGATGGGGGCTGCAGCTCCTTGAACAAGAGTCGTTCTGTCATCGACTGTGAGACGGATCTGGGCGCTGCTTCCCCAGAATTCGGGCTTCCGCTGGTCGCCCTCGTTTCTCAGTCCATGCAAGGCTCAACAGAACCGATTCCAGAGTTCATATCCGCGCCGGCGACCTTCGCCCGTGCGACGCAGCTCTGGCGGTTTTGGGATAGACCCTTAGTTTTCCCAGGGCCTCGAACGCCTGCGCCCGGATTTTGCCGGTTTGCGGACGCGCCCCTGGGTACACCGTCCAACTGTTTTCCAAAGCGAGTTTATGATGAAGTTTGAAGATCTCGGGCTGTCCGAGTCGATTGTCCGCGCCGTCAAGAACGAAGGCTACCAGACCACCACCCCGATCCAGGCCAAGGCGATTCCTCTCGTGCTCGAAGGCCGCGATTTGATCGGCTGCGCCCAGACCGGCACGGGGAAGACGGCCGCCTTTGCCCTGCCGATCCTGCACCGGCTCCAGGCGAATGGCCCACAGCAGACTCCGCGGGAGGGGGGGCGCGGACGGGGAGGGCGGAGGATCAGGGCGCTGGTGCTCTCACCCACTCGCGAGCTGACCATGCAGATCGCCGCGAGTTTTTCGTCGTACGGCCGTAATACCGGCCTGCAGCAGGCGGTCGTATACGGCGGTGTTTCGCAGCATCCCCAGGTGAAGAAGCTCCGGCAGGGAGTCGATATCCTCGTCGCCACGCCTGGCCGGCTCCTGGATCTGATGGATCAGGGGTATGTCAATCTTGCCGGTGTGGAAATCCTCACCTTTGACGAAGCCGATCAGATGCTCGACATGGGGTTCATCCACGATCTGCGTCGGATCGTCCGCCATGTGCCGGAAGAGCGGCAGACACTGATGTTTTCGGCCACGATGCCCGACGCGATCCGGCGGTTGACCGTTGAGTGGCTGATCGATCCGGTTCATCTGCAGGCCGGCCCGGCAGCCACGCCCGCCGAGAAGGTCGAGCAGTCGGTCTACTTTGTGGAGAAGAAGCACAAGCCCGGCCTGCTGGCCAGCTTTCTCAAGGAGACAGGCACTCGTCGCACGCTGGTATTCTCCCGAACCAAGCACGGCGCCGACAGCATCGTGCGCCGACTCAGCCGGGACGGGATCCAGGCGGCCGCGATTCACGGCAACAAGAGCCAGGCCACCCGCCAGCGCGTGCTGGCCGAGTTCAAGTCCGATAGTCTGCCGGTCCTGGTGGCCACGGACGTGGCCGCCCGCGGCCTCGACATCGAAGACGTTTCCCACGTGATCAACTACGATCTGCCCGATGTTCCGGAGGTTTACGTGCACCGGATCGGCCGCACGGGCCGCGCGGGCGCGGCGGGCATCGCCGTCTCCTTCTGCGGCAGCGACGAGCGGGAGCAACTCCAGATGATCGAGCGCCTCATCCGGCGATCGCTTGCCGTCCAGACGCTGCTTCCCGACGGGTCCCAGTGTCCGAAAGCACCGGCCACGGCTCCCGGCGACCGACCGTCGCGCACCCACGGCTCGCGCAGGAAACCGGGCTCCCGGCGCAGCGACCGATCCAGGTCGCAAGCGGCGTCTCAGCCCAAGCGAGTCGGATCTGCTCCGGCCAAGGCTGGCCGGCCGAAACGCAAGCGATATCGCTCCTCCCTCTGAATGAGTACCTTGCCTGCCCTGGAGCACTTGACGCCTGTAGCGTCTGGAGGAGCAAGGACAGGCAATCGCGAGGGTTTGACCAAAGCCGTTCGGGGGAAATCCCGATATCTATCTGCGTGAGGCCTCCGCGCCGATTCTCCGCCGGAAGCAGGCGTTCCGAGGGGTTGAGACGGCCCCGGAGGTCCTTCGCGCCGGATCAACGGTCGCCCTGGCCCGCACTGCGACCCTCGATCGAGCCGTCTGGCTTCCTGGACAGGGCTGGCCTCTTGTCCTGCCTTTGCCTCCATAGGTGCTTACCATCATGCCGGAACGCAACTGTCCGCTTTGCGAAACAGACAATCGCCAGGAGACGCCGCACCACCTGTCTACAGGCCCTTGGCGATTGAAGAGCTGTCGTTCCTGCAGCCTCGTCTACCTTGAGAACCCACCGGACTACTCTGCGCTAGAGGATGAGTTTGCCTGGGAGAAGTCCTTCCAGGCAGAGAACGATCGCCGCGCCAAACGGGAGCCGGTCCGCTATCGGCTCGTCCGCCAAGGCACTCGTTGGCTCGGGTGGACGGGACGAACGAGGCACAAGCTGCCCAGACTGGTGGACGAATTTGTGGCGGCGGGACGAATCCTCGATATCGGCTGTGGCGACGGCAAATGGCTGGCCCGGCTGGGAGAAACCTTCGACCCGTATGGCATCGAGATTTCTCCGGGTCTGGTTGCCCGGGCACGTGCAAATCTCGAGTCCCGGTCGGGACGGATCGTTCAGGCCGACGCCATGACCGGCCTGGCCCACTTCCCCGACGGCCATTTTGACGGCGCCCTCATGCACGCCTATCTCGAGCATGAGATGCGTCCAAGACAGGTGCTTGAAGAGACCTGGCGGGTCTTGCGTCCGGGTGGACACCTGATCGTCAAGGTCCCCAATTTTGCCAGTCTGCTGCGACGAATTCGAGGCAGCTACTGGTGCGGTCTGCGATTCCCCGACCACGTGACCTACTTCTCGCCGACCACCCTTTCGGAGCTTCTTGCCCGCTGCGGGTTCGAAATGGCGCGATTCCACGTGAGGGATCGTCTTCCCACGAGCGATAATATGTGGTGCGTGGCAGTCCGGCAATCGGCAGTGATCCCGTTTGCACAGGCTCGCAACGCCGCGCTGCTTCGCCGCCAGGCCGCTTGAAGTCGCCTGGCCCAGGCCCCCATGCCGCATGGCAGTTTTCCGGCAGGCAGGGGAAATACCCGAAACATCCAGGGCAGGCACGCGCCGCGGTCCCATCTCCCTCGCCGCCGGCCGGTTGAGCAACAAGGAGCCCCTGCATGAGAAAGTTCGATCACATCGGCCTGACATCCACTGTCAAGCGGCCCAACGAGATGTGGGTCGAGTCGAGCCGGGTCTGGGTGACCGATCCCAGAGAAAGCCCGGACATGATCGAGTACCTGCGTTACGAACCCGACAGCACCGTGAGCATGAGACTCCGGGAAAAGCCGCATCTCTGCTTCCGGGTCGACAATCTCGAGAAGGAGATGGAGGGGGGCGAGGTCCTGCTTGGCCCGTTCGAACCGGCCCCCGGCCTGCGAGTCGTGTTCGTCTACAAAGAGGGAGTCTGCTGGGAGTTCATGGAAAGCAAGGCGGGCGGCGACTGGCACCGTTAGCCCAGCTTGGTAATCCCGGGCAGGATGGGCGGGTAGAACCCGTCTTCACCCGGCTTGATCGGCGGTTCGACGTCCCAGCCGTACTGCGGCAGGACATAGCTCAATTCCGACTTCATCACCTCGTCCCAGGTCATCTGTTTGCCGGTGCAGCAGACGATTTCTCCCAGGATTGAGAGCATGGAGCTGTGGCACATCGTGCGGGTGTCGTTAACCGGTTTGCTGCTGCGGATCGCATCGAACAGCACCTTGTGTTCGTTGTCGTACATCGATACCGGCTCTTTGGGGGCCTGGAAGCGCCAGGGATTCTCCCCCTCGATCTGCGGTCGTGCCGGCATCATCGCTTGTCCCTTGGTTCCCATGGCAACCACCGCCGCCTCGCTGTAGCATCCCGGGATATGGCGGCCGTGGGCAAACAGTCGTTTTCCGTCGGCATACTCATAGACGATGGCGTGGTGGTCCAGTTCGTCGCCATACTGGTCGGGATCGGTACAGACCTGCCGGCCGCCCATTCCCCACGCCGTTGCCGGCGCGACATCATCCAGAACCCAGGACGCATTGTCGATCTGGTGGACCAGGTTCTGCACGGGATCGCTCCCGGACAGCCAGTTGAAGTGGTACCAGTTCTGGAACTGGTACTGCATCTCGTTCCAGCCGGGCTGGCGGCTGCGGAGCACATACGGCCCGCCAAGCCGCGTTGCCTGGACGGCGATGATCTCGCCAATGGCACCGTCGCGGATCCGCTTTATGGTTTCTCGGACGCCGTCATCGTACCGCCAGCAGAACCCGGAGACGATGCTCAGATTCTTCCTGGCGGCCTCCTCGCCGGCGGCCATGGCCATGCGCACCCCCACCGGATCGACTGCCACCGGCTTCTCCACGAAGACATGTTTTCCTGCATCGATGGCAGCCTTGAGGAACACGCTGTGAAAGTGCGAGGTGCAGGCGATCACCACGGCGTCGACATCGCTGTCGATCACCTTCTGATAGGCGTCGAACCCCACGAAGGCATGCGCGTCGTCGACGAGGAATTGGTCGGGATATTTTTCCTTCAGCGCGGGGCGGGCGCTTTCGATCCGCTCGGCAAACACGTCGGCCATGGCGACCACGCGAACGTCCTTCCCGGCGTTCATCGCGTTGGCAGCCGCCCCGGCGCCCCGCCCCCCGCAGCCAATGAAACCGACCTTGATCACATCGCTCCCCGCAGCGTGCACGCTGCGGGCCGGCAAGGTGCCTGCCGAGGCAGCCATCCCCAGAACCGCGGCACTCTGCAGAAATGCCCGTCGTGACAAGTCCAGACTTTCTTTTCCCTGGCGATCCGTTTTCATGAGATTCATCTCCCTGGAACGTAACTCTCGGACAGTCACCGGAACCGTCGCCACCCAATGCCTGCCGTCAGGGCAAACCGCGCCCGACGCCCACTCGGATCGGGACGCGAGTGCGGGGATTGCGATTCTCGGCGCGTGCTGAGTCTAAGACCGCGGCAACTGGCCCGTCAAGGGCGCCGCAGGAGAACACGGCTGGCTCGGCGGGCTCCGCCAGCCCCGATTCGGTCGGCAGACAATCGAACCTGTTTTGACACGGAGTCGGAAACCGGCAAGAATGTGGGCGCGGGAACGCATGGCCGCCACCTGGGCGGCGGTCCTTCGGATGAGGATCGCCGGGCCGACGGCCGTCGCCAATCGTTGCGAAGAACTCCCCCATCTCCGAGGTTTGTGGCACAGAAGGGCTCGCTGACATGAGTATCTTGATCGGAACGGAGATCGAGAAGGCGCTCGAGGATGGATCGATCAGAATTGAGCCGCTCGACCGGTCGCAGGTAGGCCCCGGTTCGATCGACCTGACGCTGGGCAACGACTTCAGGGTGTTCAAGAAGAAGTCGAAGGTCTACCACGTCAAGAACGACTCCCGGTTTGAGGACATCACCCGAAGTGTCCATGTGGAGGACGGAAGCTACGTGGTTATCAAGCCGGGCGAGATGATTCTCGGGGTCACGAGGGAGAAGATCACACTGGCCGACAACATCTCCGGTCGTCTCGAAGGGAGAAGCAGATTCGCGCGATTCGGACTGGCCGTCCACGTGACCGCCGGCTTCATGCACCCGGGTATCTCGAACCACCAGGTACTGGAGATCGTGAATCTGGGCCACGCACCGTTGGCCCTGTACCCGGAGACCCGGATCTGCCAGTTCGTCTTCGAAAGGTGCGACGGCCATGCCACGTATCAAGGGAGGTTCTCAACCCAGAACAAGCCTTGACTTGGGGCCCCGCGGCACCCGTGGATCCCCCCGAGAAGCCGCCGATCACTCGCTTCGCTTCATGCGGCAAGCACTGCGTTCCCAATGAGTCGGGGTGCGGCGAAGACCGCACTCGGCACGGTTACCAGGTAGTGGTCGCTTGGCAGGGCAGGAAGTGGTCAGGAGACAACCGCTCCTCCCTTCGTCCGGCCGCTGGAGTCTTGTCGTACGCTCTACTGGATCAGACGGGCTTCGATGCCCGCAATTTCGCGGTTGGCGAACTCGTCTGTGAAGAACCATTCCTGGTACAGACGCTCGATCTGCCGCATGTATCCGTCGACCGACGACTTCTGCAGTGTGCGTTGGGCGTCCTTCGGTCGATCTTCGTCGCGGATCGGCGGGCGGATGCGATCGGCGGGCGGCTGGTAGGCGGGATCGAAGACCAGGGCCGGCAGGTCTTCCGCCGGCAGAAGATGGCGCCAAAGGAAGGCCTGCATCCTGTCTTCGGTCGGTACGGCTTCATGGACGACGTCCTGGTCTCCGATCTTCGCAGTGCCCAGGACCGTGAGATAGACCGGTTCCTCCGTCTCGGCGAGGCTGGTTTTCACCGTCAGCCCCACCGTCTCCTGCTTGGCCGCGAGCGTGACGCCCGAAGACTCGAATCCTTCGGGCAGATTCTTGAAGCTGAGATTGATGGGCCCGTCGAAGCCGTCCTTGCGAATGGCAAAGACGGTCACCGCGGCAGAACCCTTGCTGCGGATCACGATTCTGGAAGGAACCAGTCGCAGGGCGAAATCAGGGCGAGGCTGGCTGATCCGCAGGCGATAGGCATATTCCTTTCCTCCGCGTCGGGGCGTGTCGCCAAGGTGAACGAGGTACTTTCCGTCGGCCGGCAGCTTTGCCATGAGGTAGGAATCGGCGTGGTCGGTATTGGCCCCCGATCCGGCGTCCATGTGGTCGTCGTTCAGCGCGATCACCTTGCCGTCGGGGCCGGTGACCTTGATGAAGGAATCGAGCGGCGAGCCGAGACGGCGGGCGTGAACCTCGGTCACGATGGTTTCTCCGGCGCGTCCCTCCACTTCGAAGATATCCCAGTCACCCGGGCGGTCCATGCGCCCGTTGACGATCACCGGAAGGCTCACCTTCTGCGCCTTGGACGGTTCATCGTTCGATTCCGTGTCGAGACATTCCGGCAGCGTATCCAGGGCGAAGGGCACTTGGTTGGAGACGAGATTCCCGTCGGTGGCGGCAATCAGGTGGACACCCGGTTTGGCGTCCTGCGGGGGAGGCGCCAGGGCGGCCTTTTCCAGATTCCAGCCCTCCATCTCGATCGTCGCCGGATCGCCCGCGCGGCCCCCCAGGGGGAAAATGCTCGTCACCAGAGGCAACTCGCCGACGGTGATTCGATAGACAAAGCTCTCACGACCGCGAAACAGCGCCTCGTTGATGCTGAGGACATACTCGCCGTCCTCGGGAATCTCACAGTAGATGATCGGGTCCGGGCTGAAGCGGAAATCGTCGTTGTAGGCCACCTCCTTGCCGCTGGCGTTGCAGAGTTTCAGCACCGCCTGGAACCAACCAGGCACGCCATCGGCCACGTAGGGGACCAGGTCCCGAGCTTTGGCGGAAATGACCAGCCGCTGTCCCTTTGTGGCGGAAAAACGATAGCGATTCACCTCACCTGGGGCGATCTGGCCATTCATCGTGCATGGTACAGTGACGACCATTTCTTCTTCTTCCGGTGGTCTTTTGCGCTGGGCGAGAGATTCCTTGCCGAGCACCTGGACCTGGCTCGTCTTCATCGGCTTGCGGGCGACTTCGGGCAGTTGGCCCACGTAGAAGGAGAGCGCGTTGGAGATACCCAGCTTGGTGATCACCCTGATCTCCCGCCGGCCCGGTTTCGCATCAGGGGCCACCGTCACCTCGGCAAACACCAGTTCAGTCTGGGATCGAACGGCCGGAGTGCGTTCGTCTTCCGCAAATATTGACTCGATCCGCCGGATCAGGTTCTGTTTGGCCACCTCCTTCTCGGTCTTTTCGGGCTCGGCCTTCGCCTCCGGTGCGCTCGGCGTCGGGTCTTTCGGCTTCTCCAGCTTCGCGTTGCAGTTGCTGCAGACGGTGGCGTCGAGCGGATTCAGACGGCCGCATGCCGGACACACGATCCCGGTGACTTCGGCGGGGGCGGCAACCGGGCCGATGGGTGCCGGGAACTCGAACCACGCCATCTTGGCGGCCATTGCGTCGTCGACCGTCGATTCCTTCTTCCGCAACTCGGTGAGCTGTTGACGGAGCAGACCGAGTTCCTGGTTGTCCATCACCCTGCAGTAGTCGACCAGCCGCGCGGTAACCCCTTCGCCGCTCACAACCACGCCAGAGGCGTAGGCAAGCCCCTGGCCACCCAACCGAATCGAGAAGGTGGTGTCCTGCTGGCCGCCGGCCGGATAGACGTACCCGATGTACTGGTTCTGCGCCGATACCGAGGATGCTGCCGTCAGGAACACGGCCAACACCAGGATCGGAAGTCTCTTGAATCTGCTCATGAACTTCTCCATCTCATACCATCTCGCCACCGGCAAGAACAGGTGCCGCGCTGCCGTCGGGCGTGCCGGCCGCGGACTGGAGAGCCGCTGCGGCGCTGCCAACCGCGTCTCGCCAGCGACGGCTACATGATCTCTTCCAGAAGCCCGGCCGACTTCATGCCCTCATTTACGGTGTCCAGCACATAGGCATCCAATCCCCAGGGGTGGGGCAGTTTGGCGCCGGCGTCGATACCGGCCAACAGGTACATACTTCCCAGCAGGTCTGCCGGGTAGACGGGCCTTTCCTTGACCTGTTCCCCTTTTTCGTCGGATGAGCCGACGACCCGTCCTCCCTTGAATCCGCCCCCCGCGACCAGGACGGTAAATACCGCCCCATGGTGATGGCGTCCGCCGTTCCAGGGCGGCTCCCAAGAGACCTTGGGCGTTCGGCCGAACTCGCCGGTGCACCAGACGAGGGTGCTGTCGAGCAAGCCGCGTTCGCTCAGATCCGCCAGCAGGGTCGCCAGGCCTTGATCCAGCATCGGGCACTGCCGCCGCATCGTGGCAAAATGGCCTCCGTGAGTGTCCCATCCGCCCGGGAAGCTGATGGTGATGTAGGGGACACCCGCCTCCACCATTCGCCGCGCCGCGAGGCATTCCTGCCCGAAGGTGTTCCGGCCGTAGCGATCCCTGAGCACTGAGGGTTCGTTTGCCAGGTTGAATACTTCCTTCCCCTTGCCGAGGATCAGTCCGTAGGCCTTCTGCTTGGCCGACTCGACAGCGGCCATCTCGGGGGCCTCCGCAAGGCCGTAGCCCAGCACATTGATCTTGTCGACCAGTTCGCGGCGGGCCATTTGCCGCCCGTCGTCGATTCCCCGGTTGACAATTCCCTGCACTTCGAAGCGATCCGCGTTGGGATCGCCCCCCGTGGCAAAGGGTTTGTATGCGGGGCCCAGGAAACCCTCCTCGGAGAATCGCCCTGCGGCTTGGAGCATGACGATGTAAGGGGGCAGCAGGCCGGTGTACTGATCCTTCTTGAAGAACGTGAAAACGGCACCCACACTCGGGTAGGCCAACCGACCGCCCGGCTCGTGGCCGGTCTGCATCAGGTAGGCCGCCGTCTCGTGGCCGTTGTTGCCGTGGGTCATGCTGCGGATCAAGGAGTACTTGTCGGCTTGCTTGGCCAGTTGCGGAAACAGAGAGCTGACCTGAACTCCGTCCACGTTGGTGGGAATGAACTTGTCGAACTCTCCCAGATAGTCGTAGCCTGTGCCCGGCTTGGGGTCCCAGGTATCGTTTTGCGACATGCCGCCCCACAGAAAGATCTGGATGACCGACCTGGTCTGACCTTTCTTGGCCTTGGCCTTGGCCGCTTCGTCTCGGGCAGCCTTTTCTTCGGCAGCCTTCTGCTCCGGCGTTTTTTCGGCCTCCGCCGCATGAACACGGGCTCCGATACCGGCGGCCGCGATCACGCCTGTCGCGCCCCGCAGACCGCGCTGCAAGGCCTCCCGCCGCGAAACCTGCTCCGGGTTGTCCGGACCTCGGTGTGTCGTCATGGCCTCACTCCTCCTTCTGCTTTCCTTGGATTGTCGTGTCCACAAAGGATCGCCCTCAAAACACGAACCTGCGGGCCATCGCGATATGCCTTGATGCCTCGCAAAGACCACTCGGCAGCCTGTTTCGCGACGATCTCAACCGACCGCTGCACATCATGTTCCATTCCGTATCCGGCCATCAATGCCGCAACAGAAACTCGGGGCTGTTGATCAATGCCCAGGCCAGATCGATCCAGGCATCCCGTCCCTTCGCCACTCCCAGTTTGGCATACTCTTCCGCGGCCTTGATGTCGGCGTCCGTCGGAAACCGCGAGAGGATGGTCAGGTACAGCGCCTCTGCGATTTCGTTGGGCTTGCCCCCCGATGAAAGCATGGCCGCGAGTTTCGGCCCGGTTTGAAGCTTGTTCTGGATCTGACCGGAGTTGAGCATATGCAGCCACTGGGGCGATGCCAACTCGCTGACGCGTTCGCTTTCCATGCCCGTGGCACGGGCCGAACGCCCGAACAACGCCAGAAAGGAATCGGTCGTGCTCCCGTCCGCCAGCGCCACCGCCGGCATGCCTTGGGGAATGTAGGTGAACGGCTCTGGAACCGCACTGGTGTACAGATCCGAGCTGCCGGTGATCTGGTTCACCGTGTCGATCAATACCTCGGCCTCCACTCGCCGCAACAGATAGCTGGAAAAGCTGGCTTTCGCTTCCGGTGTCTGGAGCCTCGGTATCGAAGAGAACTGGTAGGTGGCCGAGGTGAAGATCAGCCGCTTGAGATGCTTCAGATCGTAGCGGCTCGCAACGAGTTCCTTCTCCAGCCAGGCCAGCAACTCGGGATTGCCTGGCGGATTGTCGTCGCGGATATCGTCCGGCTCGTGAATGATGCCCCGCCCCATGGCCCATGCCCAGGTACGGTTGACGATGGCCCGGGTAAACCAGGGGTTCTCCGGTCGGATCAGCCACTCGGCAAACGCCTCCCGCGGATCGCGACTGGGCGGAATCGAGGTCTTGGTGCCGTCGGGAAAGACGGCCGCCAGCGGCCCGTTTTCGTTCAGCGGCTGGGCCAGTTCCCGCGGAATCCGGTTGGTGACGGCCACCACTTTGGCTACTGCGTCTTCGCCCGGCGCGGTGCTGCCCGGCACGGCGGTCGAATGGAGCGGATCCCAGAAGACGATCTCCTCCTTCCACTCGCTCGTCGGCTTGTAGCCGACCTGCGAAAAGAATGCCGCCATACCTGTCCGGCGGTCTTCCGGCCAGAAGTCGACTCGAGTGGCCATCAGCGCCAATCCCACCGACGAGGCAATGCCCTCCGGCGTCCGGTTCTGGATGGCGCGGTAGAAGTTGACTGGACCGACGCGGAAATTGCTCCCGCTGGAGGTGAGCAGTTCGCGGGCGAACTGGTCGTAAGGCTTGTTCTGGGAGATGGATTCCCATACCCAGCGGTGATAGGCCTGCGCCGCATTGGGCCAGAGCTTCACCGGGAACTCCGCCTTGATCCGCAGAATATCGCTCCACTTCATCGCCCAGTAGTCCACATGGGCGCGATCATCCAGCAGGCGGTTGACCAGGGCAACCCGCTTGTTCGTATCGGCGTCGAGGATGAAGGCCTTGGCCACTTCGGCCGTCGGAAGTTTGCCGGTCAGGTCCAGATAGGCGCGGCGGACGAACACGGCGTCGGAGCAGAGAACCGGCTGGATGCCGAGCGCCTTCAACCTGGCAAAGACGATTTCGTCAATTCCGTTTGCCGGTTTCGGTGGAGTCGGACTCTCCATCAGGCCTGCCACCTGCCTGGCGGCAAGCAACCGGTACAGGGCGCCCTTGGCCTGCTCGACCAGAGCGCGCTTCTCGTCGGCAACGTTCACGGCAGCCGTGTACGCCGCCCGCGTCTTCTCTGCTTCCGCTTTCAACGGGATCGCCGCGGCTTCCGCTTCCTGGGCGGCCTTTTCGTCATTCACATGCGTTTGGATGGCCGCGGCAATCCGATTCTTGAGGTCGACCAGGGCCTCCTCGGTCGACTTCTTCCGGGCCTCGGCCCTGGCAAGGTTCTGCGCAGCGGTGTTGGCCCGAACGGCCGCCTGCTCCAGCTTCTGCTGCGCCGGGGCCAGGGCCGCCTTGGCCGCATCGGCCTCCTTCCGGGTGGCGGCAGCCAGCGCGGCGGCCTGCTTGTTGGCCGCATCGAGCTGAATGAGCTCTTTGGCTGCTTCCTGGGCGGCCTGGCTGGCAGACAGGGCGGCGGCCACCTGGTTCTTCACACCGGCCAGGGCGTCGTCCGCCGACTTCTTCTGCCCCTCCGCTTCGGTCAGCCGTTGGGCCGCCGCTGCAGCTTGAGCCTGACCCTGCTGGTCAGCCTGTTGCGCCTGGGCCAGGGCAGCTTTCGCCTCCTCGGCCGTTTTGCGTTTTGCAGCCGCCTCATCTGCGGCCTGTTTCTTCTCCGCCTCCGGCTTGCCGGCGTCTTCGGCAGCCTGTTTTGCCTTGGACTCGGCTTCCTGGGCGGCCGCCTCCGCAAGCGGCAGAGCCGCGGTGGCGGTGTTCACCTGGTTCTTCGCGCTGGCCAGGGCGTCGTCGGCCGATTTCTTCTGTGCTTGCGCCTCGGCCAGTTTCTGGGCGGCAGCCTGGGCCGGGGCCTGGGCCTGCTGCTCCGCTTGCTGGGATTGAGCCAGCGCTGCCCCGGCATCCGCCGCCGCCTTGAGTTTGGCGGCCGCTTGAGCTGCGGCCTGCTGCTTCTCGTCCGCAACCTTTCTGAACTCCTGGGCGGTCGTTTCGGCGGCCGGCAGAGCCGCGGTGGCGGCGGCCACCTGGTTCTTCACATTGGCCAAGGCACCGTCGGCAAGTTTCTTCTGTCCGGTCGCCCGGCCCAGTTTTTCTGCTGCGGCAGCAGCCTGCTTCTGCAATTCCTGCTCGGCGGCCTGCGCCTGCGTCAAAGCCGCCTTGGTTTCATCGGCCGCCTTGCGTTTGGCGGCGGCCTCGTCGGCCGCCTGCTTATTCTCCGGCTCAGGTCTGGCCGTATCGGCGGCGATCTGTTTGGCGCTGGCCTCGGCCTCGCCAGCAGCCTTCTCGGTGGCCGCCGCGGCCGCGTTGGCAGCAGCCAACTGGGCCGTCGCACCGGCCAGGGCTTCGTCGGCCAGCTTCTTCTGAGTCTCCACCTCGGCCAGCTTCTGAGCGGCGGTTTCCGCCTGTGCCTGCGCCCGTTGCTCGTTTTGCTGTGCTTTGGCCAGGGCCGCCTTGGCCCCGTCGGCGGCCTTCCGCTTCGCATCGGCGGCAGTCGCAGCAGCCTTGGCTTCCGTATCGAGCCTGGTGGCCGCGTCGGCGGCGGTCTTCGCCGCGGCCGCCGCTTCCCGAGCTGCTTTCTCGGCAGCGTCATATGTTTGTTGCAGAGGGAGTGCGACCGCCTTGGCATCAACCAGCGCCTTGTCGAGGGCCGGTTTGGCATCGGTCGCCTCCGTCAGGGCCTTGGTCGCTGCAGGCACGTTCTCCTCTGCCTGCTTCAACGCTTGTACGCCCTGCTCGCCCGCCAGATTCTTCGCATCCGTGGCCTGCTGTCGCTTTGCGTTGGCCACATTGCTTGCATCGGCATACGCCTTGTCGGCCGCCTGCATGGCGGCCCTCAAGGGCACGACGGCGGCTTCCGCCGCCTTGGCGGCCTCCTTCGCTGCCTGGTAGGCCTGCGTTGCCGCGGCTACCGGGTCGGCAGCCATCTTGTCGCGTTCGGCCTTCGCCTGGTTGGCCAGGGCTCGCTTCTCCGCCGCGGCCTTTTCGGCAGCCGCTTGCGCCGCCCGTGCGTTGTCGGCAGCGGTCTTCGCCGCCGCGGCCGCCGCATCCGCCTCTTGGGCGGCCTGTTCGGCCGCCTGCTGAGCCTGGGTGGCGGCAGCAACCTGGTTCTTGACGGCCGCGAGCGCTTCGTCGGCCCCCTTCCTGCCCGCCTCGGCCTCCGCCAGGCGTTTGACGGCCTCGGCAACGGCCGCCTCGGCCGGCGCCACCTTCTGCTGCGTCTCCATCAGCGTGGCGCTGGCCTGGTTGGCCGCCTGCCGCTTGGCGGCGGCATCGGTCGCTGCCTGCTGGTTCGCCTCCGGACTTCTGGCAAAATAGCCTGCCAGCCCGCGAGCCTGCGTTTCCGCCTCCAGGGCCGCTTTTTCGGCCCCTTCGACGGCCGCCACGGCCGCCGCCGTCTGGGCTTTTGCCCCCGCCAGCGCGTCATCGGCTCTCTGCTTCTCCCCGCCGACCTCCACCTGTCTTGTGGCTGCCGCTGCTACAGCCCCCTGAGCCTGCTCCTGGTTCTGCATGGCCTGAGCCAGGGCGGGCTTCGCCTCCTCGGCAGCCTTGCGTTTGGCGGCAGCGTCGTCGCTGGCCTGTTTCTTCTCCTGGTCACTTTTGGCGGCATCCCCGGTGACGGCCTTGGCCTTCTCTTCTGCCTCCTTGGCCGCTGCTTCAGCCGCCTGCAAAGCTGTGGTGGCGGCCGCGACCTGGTTCTTGACGTTGGCCAGCGTCTCGTCGGCCACCTTCCGTTGTGTCTCGGCTTCCGTCAGTTTCACCGCGGCACCGTCAGCGCTGGCCTGGGCCTGTTGCTGGGCCTGCTGTGCCAGGCCAAGAGCGGCCTTTGCCTCGTCTGCCGCCTTCCGTTTTGCCGCTGCTTCGCTGGCCGCCTGCGCCAGTTCGGCCGCCGTCACCACCCTGGCATTGGCTTCCGCCGCTTGGGCCGCGGCATCGGCCGCATCCTTCGCCCCCTGCGCCGCAGCGACGGCAGCAACTATATCGGCGAGAGTTTTGTCGGCTGCCCCTTTGCCCTCGGCCGCTTCGGTCACTGCCTTGGCTGCCGCTGCCAGACGGGCCTCCGCTGGCTGCTGTTGATTGGCAAGCAGTTCGGCAACTTTCTTCTTCGCATCTTCGGCCAATTGGCGTTTTGCCGCGGTTGCCTGCTCAGCGCTTGCCTGTGTGGCGGCTGCCTGCTCAGCGGTTCCCTTGGCAGCCGCAACCGCGGCCTCGGCCTCTTGCGCCGCCTTCTCGGCCGCGTCATAGTCGACATTCGCCTGGGCTCTGGCTGCAGCCGAGAACCAACCCGACACTGCCAGCAAGACAATTACTAGTAGAATCGCCCGAGTTCTCATCAGATGTCACCTCAAGCCTCGGCTAAGTTCGACCTTGCAGCCTCACCGCAAACACCCTTCGCCAAACCCTTCGCAGGCATTACGCCCCTGCATGATGTTCCGCCGACAAACGCGGGACCATCGCACGTTGAACGATCGCAATCCCTTCGCCTTGTCCCTGAAACAGGTCCCTTCCCAAGACCCCGCAGCGGTCGTGGTGGACGGTGGGGCCAGGTCCACGGCTTGCGATCGGTCAGACCGCCAGGCAGGTTCGTCGCTGTGAAATATGGGCGCCCACGCTCCTGACTCACTCTGCGAGGTGCGTCCCGCTTGGATCGGCAGGACTGACAAAAAATGGAAGGATTCTTGGCGGGAAAGCGTTCTCCGGCTTTCAGAACCGTCCGCACAGATCGGCTGCGGCCCCGAATCGCATTGCAGGAATCACGCATTCCCATTGTCGTTGGCCGACCGAGCCGATGCAACGGTTTCTTCCACACCGCGTCAGGCTTGCCCAGCCATTTTTCATCCCCCCCCCCGGAGATGCATCGACGCAGCTAAACGCCCCCCCCGATCAATCCCCCGTTTCACAGACCACCCGCAGACGCCGCTCAGGCTCAGTCAGTCCGCTCTGCCTGAAATGCCCGCAAAGGGCTCGTGGTTTACCACATGCGCCGGTTCAGATGACGGCGGTGCCATGGTTTGCACCGCTGCCGTCTCGTGCCTGCCTTGGTCTGGCCCGCAGCTTGCGGCAGACAGGGGGCAGCCTTCGGCGATCTGCCATTATGGCATAAAACGGCGAAAAACAAGGGTGAACCGAATGTGCAACGCGTCTGACGTTGTTCGCTGCAACCTGTTTTCAGATAGATAGTTACAACTCCATTAACGGCGTTGGCACGGACGTTGCATTCTAGAGGGGACTAAAATCCGTGTCGACTGCCAGAATTGGTCTACCGACGTTTCTTGAGATCACGACAGCTAACGCCCAAACGGGAAAAGTCGTTTCCTGCGGGCGCCGATGAATTTTCGCCAGCAACAGGAGGAATCCGCTGTGGCAAAACAGATGGTGTTTGACGATGAAGCTCGGCAGCCGTTGGCAGCCGGCGTCAGCAAGTTGGCCCGAGCCGTCAAGAGCACACTCGGCCCTCGGGGGCGGAATGCGGTGCTCGACAAGGGTTGGGGCGCCCCTAAAGTGACCAAAGACGGCGTCACGGTTGCCGAGGATATCGAGCTGGACGACCGCTACGAGAATCTCGCGGCTCAATTGGTCAAAGAGGCCGCCAGCAAGACGAACGACGTGGCAGGTGACGGCACGACGACGGCTACTGTGCTGGCCGAGGCGATTTTTACCCAGGGGCTGAAGATGATCGCCGCGGGTGCCGACCCGATGTCGCTCTCCCGAGGAATTCACAAGGGTGCCGAAGCGGTCATCGACACGATCGCCAAGTCGGCCAAGGCGATCGACCCGAAGAACAAGAAAGAGATCATGCAGGTTGCGACCATCGCCGGCAACAACGATCCCACGATCGGCCAGGTTCTCGCCGACGCGTTCATCAAGGTCGGTAAAGACGGCGTGATCACGGTCGAGGAGGGTCGCCAGGCCGAAACTTATGTCGAGGTCGTGGAAGGCATGCAGTTCGACCGAGGTTTCCTCTCGCCCCATTTCGTGACCAACCCCGACAACCAGACCGTTGAACTCGAGAAGTGCCTGATTCTCGTCCACGAGGAGAAGATCTCCAACGCGAAGGATCTCGTGCCACTGCTGGAGGCTGTCAGCAAGGCCAGCAAGCCCCTGTTGATCATTGCCGAGGACATCGAGGGTGAGGCCCTTGCGACGCTTGTGGTCAACAAGATGCGGGGTATTCTCAATGTCTGTGCCGTCAAGGCTCCGGGCTACGGCGACCGCCGCAAGGCGATGATGGGCGACATTGCCACGCTTACCGGCGGGCAGGCCCTCTTCAAGGACCTGGGCGTTTCTCTCGACGCGGTCAAGCTGAAGGATCTGGGGACTGCCAAGAAGGTGGTGATCACCTCCGACGACACCACGATTGTCGGCGGCGGCGGATCGAAAGAGGCGATCGATGGGCGGGCGAACCAGATCCGGGCCGAGATCGAGACGACCACCAGCGACTACGACCGCGAGAAGCTTCAGGAGCGGCTCGCGAAACTGGCCGGTGGCGTCGCCCAGATTCACTGCGGGGCTGCCACAGAGACGGAGATGAAGGAGCGCAAGGCACTTCTGGAAGACGCCCGTGCCGCCACGGCCGCCGCTCTCCAGGAAGGGATTGTTCCCGGCGGCGGTGTTGCACTGCTTCGCAGCGAGAAGGCTCTTGACAAGCTGGGGCTCGTCGGCGACGAAGCCCTCGGAGCCGAAATCATCAAGAAAGTCCTCGACGCTCCCCTGCGGGCAATCGCCTCCAACGCCGGCATGGAAGGCGCGGTCGTCGTCAACCGTGTCCGCCGCTTGAAGAAGAATGAAGGTTACGACGCCGACCGCGATACCTACTGCGACCTGGTCGAGGCGGGGATTATCGACCCAGCCATGGTCGTCCGCACGGCCCTCCAGAACGCGGCGAGCGTGGCCTCGCTGTTGTTGACGACTTCCTGCCTGGTCACCGAGGTGCCCAAGGAGGAACCGGCTGGCCCGCCTCCAGGTGCCGGCATGGACGGCATGGGTGGTATGGGTGGCATGGGAGGTATGGGAGGCATGGGCGGCATGGGAATGTAATCCTCCCGCGTCGTGCACGAAAGTCAGCAGTCGGACGCGGCAGGTGGCCGCGGCCGGTTGGTTTCCGATCCAAGACAGAAACGTATCCATCAATACACGAGGGTTCAGACCATGGCAAAGGATATCAATCTCAATCCGTTGGATGATCGTATTGTTGTCGAACCGGTTGCCGCCGAAGAGAAGACCGCCGGCGGGATCGTGCTTCCCGACTCGGCCAAAGAGAAGCCGCAGCGCGGGATCGTGCTGGCGGTTGGCCCTGGCAAGCTGCTCGACAGTGGCGAGCGCGGCCAGCTTTCGGTAGCCGTCGGCGATGAGGTGATCTACGGCAAGTACTCCGGCAGCGACGTGGAGGTTGACGGGCGCGAGGTGAAGATCCTCCGCGAGAGCGACGTTTTGGCCAAGGTGATCAAGTAGCACGGCGGAACTCGAGCCGGCTCGGCGGCGTGGAATCCTGCCGCCCGGCCGGCTCAAGTCGGAGTCCTGCCGTTCCGAGAACAACGTACACATAAGGAACCGCCATCGTGGCAAAGCAACTTCTATTTGATGAGCAAGCCCGCAAACGCATGCTGCAGGGCGTTGAGAAGCTGGCCGATGCGGTCGCGGTCACCATGGGCCCGACGGGGCGCAACGTGATCCTCGACAAGTCGTTTGGTGGCCCGACAGTCACCAAGGACGGCGTGACGGTCAGCAAGGAAATCGAGCTGGAGGACCGCTTCGAGAATATGGGGGCCAAGCTCGTGAACGAGGTGGCTTCCAAGACCTCCGACATCGCGGGGGACGGCACGACGACGGCCACGGTGCTGGCCCGCGCGATCTTCAAGGAAGGTCTGCGGAACATCGCGGCCGGCAGCAATCCCGCTGCCATCCGCCGCGGCATCGAGCGCGGCGTCGACGCCGCCATCGAGCACTTGATCTCCATGCGCAAGGTCGTCACCAAGCAGGAAGAGATCGCCAATGTTGGCGCCATCAGCGCCAACAACGACCATGCCATCGGCAACCTCCTGGCCGAGGCCATGGAAAAGGTCGGCAAAGACGGCGTGATCACCGTGGAGGAAGGCAAGACGGCGGAAACGACCTACGAGGTCGTCGAGGGCATGCAGTTCGACAAGGGCTACCTTTCGCCGTACTTTATCAATCGCACCGCCGAGATGGACTGCCAGCTCGAAAACACTCTGATCCTCATCCACGAGAAGAAGATCAGCAGCATCCGCGATCTGATTCCGATCCTCGAAAAGGTCGGCCAGACGGGCAGGGCCCTGCTCATCATCGCCGAGGACATCGACGGCGAAGCGCTGACGATGCTCGTGGTCAACAAGCTCCGCGGAGTTCTCAACGTGTGTGCCGTCAAGGCTCCGGGGTTCGGCGACCGCCGCAAGGCCATGCTGGGCGACATCGCCATCCTGACCGGCGGAACCATGATCAGCGAGGATCTCGGCATCAAGCTCGAGAACCTGACCCTCGAACACCTGGGCCAGGCCAAGCGGATCACGGTCGACAAGGACTCGACGACCATCGTCGAGGGAGCCGGGAAGAAGGCCGACATCAAGGCCCGCGTCGACCAGCTCCGCTCCCAGATCGAAACGACCGAGAGCGACTACGACCGGGAGAAGTACCAGGAGCGTCTGGCGAAGCTCTCCGGCGGCGTTGCCGTGGTGTCGGTCGGGGCGAGCACCGAAGCCGAGATGAAGCAGACAAAGGCCCGTGTCGAAGACGCACTGCACGCGACGCGTGCGGCCGTCGAAGAAGGCGTGCTTCCCGGCGGAGGGGTGGCTCTCTTGCGAAGCCGCGAGGCCGTCGAGGCCGCCCGGTCCGGTGCCAAGGGCGACGAGAAGATCGGCATCGACATTGTCGCGCGTGTTCTCAGCAAGCCGCTCGAGCAGATCGCGGACAACTGCGGCCTTGACGGCGCGGTCATCGCCGACGAGGTGCGTGAGAAGCCGACCAACACCGGCTACGACGCGGCCACAGGCGTGTATGTCGACATGTTCAAGGCCGGTATCATCGACCCTCTCAAGGTCGTACGAACCGCCTTGGAGAACGCGGCCAGCATTGCCGGACTGATGCTCACGACCGAGACCCTGGTCACCGACCTGGAGAAGGGCAAGAAGGGCGTCGCAACAGAAGGCGCCGTGCGCTAGTATCCTTGTTCTCGTGACATTGCAGCGGGCCACCTCGACAGTTGAGGTGGCCCGTTTCGCCTCATTTGCCGCAAGGCCCCTGCAAAAGCACTTTCCATGGCCGAAAAACGCGACTACTACGAAGTGCTCGGCGTGGAACGCTCGGCGACCGAGAAAGAGATCGCCGAAGCCTATCGCAAAGCGGCCATGAAGTACCACCCGGACCGCAATCCCGGGGATGAGGAAGCCATCGAGCGTTTCAAGGAGGCTGCGGAGGCGTTTGAAGTCCTCAACAATTCCGAGAAGCGTGCCCGTTACGACCGCTACGGCCACGCGGGAATCGACGGAGTCCAGGGCGGAACACCGCATTTCCACGACGTGGGGGACATCTTCGAGGCCTTTGGCGACATTTTCGGCGACAGCCTCTTCGGCGGCATGTTCGGCGGCGGCCGCGGACGGGGCCGCAGGGTTCGGCGTGGCACCGACGTCAAGTGCGAGGTGACCCTGGACCTGTTTGAGGCCGCACGCGGTGCGACGAAGGAAGTGCGCTTCAAACGCCGCGTGAAATGCGAGACTTGCGGCGGATCCGGAGCCAAGAAAGGAACGCAACCCGAACACTGTGCCTACTGCGGCGGCCAGGGAAGGGTCGTGCAGTCGACCGGCATCTTCTCGGTCCAGACCACATGCCCGTCATGCCAGGGCCGGGGAACGATCATCCGCGACGTCTGCACGGACTGCCGCGGGACCGGGCTGACCGCCCAGCGGGTCCAACGTGAAATCAACATACCAGCCGGTGTCGACAACGGCACGCGATTGCGGCTGCAAGGCGAGGGCGAGCCGAGCCCTGACGGCGGGCCTCCGGGAGACTGCTATTGCTTCATCCAGGTTGCTGAGCATCCGCTGTTCCATCGCAACGGCGACGACCTCGTCTGCCAGATCCCGATCGGTTTCGCGCAGGCGGCGCTCGGGACCACACTGGAAGTGCCGACCCTTGACGGCCGCGACGAACTCAAGGTCCCCGCGGGCACGCCGAGTGGCGAGGTCTTTCGCCTTCGCGGCCGGGGGATGCCCAACCCCCGGCATCGAGGGCGAGGGGACCTGCTCGTCCAGGTGTATATCGAAGTACCCAAGACCCTGACCCCCGAACATGAAGCCGTGCTGCGGGAACTGGCCGAACTCGAACACAAGAACGTCACACCCGAAAGGAAGAGCTTTTTCGCAAAACTGAAGGAGTACTTCTGAATAGACTTGCACGATTCTTAGAGATCCAGACTCCGCCGCCACCCTTCGGGAGGCGGCTCCGGGAAGAGGGCCCATTCTGGGAATCACGCAACCCGATTCAGAACCGCTGATAAGACCGCCAATCATGCACAGCCATGCCTGCGGGAGAGTGCTGCACCACCAGTTGATCTCAGAGTTCGTCAAGTCTTTGACAGAGACCGGCGCCGAACGGAAGCAAGCCACGGATAGCCGAGCGGTAGCTCGCGGCCGACCGTCGGTCGGCGTCCTCTGGCGGCCCCGCCACCCGGTGCTCTGTCAGCGATTCACGGAACCCATCCGGCCGCGTTTGTTGTCGGACTGGTACACATCACACAATCTCTGGATGAGCTTGGCGCGGCGAGGGTTTGGCGCCGACGGCTCCCCCAGACTTGCCTTGAGGTAACACGACGTGTCACAAGAGGAAACACCCAAACCCGCTCCGCCACCCGGCAGTTCGCCGCAGGACGAACCGATCGAGGCCGGCGTGTCGCAAGATACAGCCGCCGAGGAAGCGGTGGCCAACGATTCCGCCATCGACGCCGAATCGGTCGCAAATCATCTGGCCGCCGATCTCGGCAGGTTGCAGGCGGAACTGGAAGAAGCCCAGAACCGCGCGCTTCGCAGTTCCGCCGAACTGGAGAACTTCCGCCGTCGCAGCAATCGCCAGATGGCGGAAGAGCGGCGCTACGCCAACCTCGATCTTCTTCGCGAACTGCTGCCGATCTGGGACAACATGGGACGCGCCGCCGACGCGGCGCAGAAGGCCGGCGAGGCGGGCTTGCTGCTCGAAGGTTTCCAGATGGTCCGCACGCAATTGGAGACCGTGCTGGAACGCTTCCATTGCCTGAAGATCGAGGCCGCTGGCCAGCCGTTCGATCCGAATCTTCATGAAGCGATTTCCCAGATGCCTTCGGCCGATCACCCGGCCGGAACTGTGCTCCATGTGACGCAGGTCGGATTCACCCTGCACGACCGCGTCGTGCGTCCGTCCCAGGTTGTCGTGTCGACGGCACCTCCCGCCCCGGAACAGTCCGAGTCGAGCGGAGAGAAGGATGAAAGCCAGGAAATGCCGGCCGGATGTGAGTTGCCGGACGAACCGCAACCGTGAGTAGCCGGACGCGCCGGGCCGCGTCCCCCCGTGAATATGAGGAACTGATCCACCATGCCAACCTACGACTACGTTTGCGACGCGTGCGAACACGAGTTCGAACTATTTCAGTCGATCACCGAAAACGCCAAGCGGAAGTGCCCGGCGTGCGGACGGCTGAAGCTGCGCCGCCTGTTCGGCACGGGCGCGGCAATTGTCTTCAAGGGGTCCGGCTTCTACAAGACCGACTATCGGAGCGAATCCTATCGCAAGGGCGCTGAGGCCGAGAAGTCGTCGAAGAGCGAGACGAAATCGTCCTCCGCTGAGAAGAGTGCCTCATCCTCCAGCAAGGACTGATGGAGGCAGGGCGGAAAGACGTTTTCAGGTCCGACCCCGAGAACACGTTCCTTGGGCCTTCCCGGTATGAGCGAAATGCGTTGCTCGATCTGCGGTGCATTGTTCGATCCGGAACGGAGCCGGGCGATGCCGTTCTGCAGCCGGCGGTGCAAGGGCATCGACGCAAACCGCTGGCTCAACGAGGAGTACGGTCTTCCCTGGGAACCCGAGGAGGAGAGTCCGGAAGGGATCGATACGCCGGGCCTGCACGGCATCGGCTGATCCAGTTCGCTGCAGCCGGCGGGCTGGTTCTCAGGGCAGAGAAAAGAAAGCCAAGTGGCGGCCACTGCCCAGCGTTTCTCCTGCGGACGGGTGCTGCTTGCAGAACCTTTGCCACCTCGTATAATGCCGGGGACTGTCGAAGCAAGGATCTTTTGAGAGGCAATTGTCCCCCTTCCCGCCGGAGCCACGGCAACTGGGCGTGATGCTTGGTGGGGAATACCGGACAGTCGTCTCTCGAACGATCCCAAATCGCTGCAAGATGCACCTTGGTTGCCGGGAGGTTGAGTGCCATGATTGAGGACGATCGCGGAACCTTGCGTGCGGTGGCCTGGTCGGAGCTTTTCCCCTGGCTTCTTCTGTTCCGATGCTTCCGAATATCGATCGGACTGCGTCCCCTCCTGCTCTCGAGCATCGCCGCGCTGGTCACCATCCTCGGGTGGTCCCTGATCGGCCTGTTCTTCTCGGGAAATGCCGAGATCGCCGCGCAGCACAGCGCGTGCAACGGCTGTCCTTGGAACGCGCTTGTGGCCGTGGCCGACAGCGCGGGAGCCGTGCCCTGGTTGCAGAAATGGAGTGCGCCTGGATCGGCTGACCTCGACGGCTCGATCAGCTATCGCAACAGCAATCCGATTGTCGGCACGTGGGAGCATCTGAGCCGGCCGTTCCGCCAGGCATTTTCTCTCAACCTCGGGCCAGGCCGGGAGTTTCAGGCGAGCAGACTGGCCTACTCTCTCCTTTGTGCGTTGTGGGCGTTGGTCGTCTGGGCGCTGGCAGGCGGGGCGGTAACGCGTGCCGCAGCCGTGCAGTTGGCCTGCGGGGAGAGAGTCGGTTGGGGAGGGATGATCGGCTATGCCAAGGCTCGCTGGAGGGCCTATGCGTGGGCCCCCCTGTTCCCCTTCCTCTTCGTGCTTGTAGGTGTATTGCTCATCGCCGTCTTCGGGCTGCTTCTCATGCGATGGAATCTCGGTCTCTTGGTGGCCGGAATCGTGTGGCCGCTGGTCCTCGCCGGCGGGTTCCTGATGGTACTGCTCCTGGCGGGACTAGCCTTCGGCTGGCCTCTGATGTTTGCCACAATCAGCACCGAGGGCACCGACAGTTTCGACGCTCTGAGCCGAAGTTATGCCTACGTCTTCCAGCGTCCGCTCCATTACTTCTTCTATGCCGTGCTCGTCACGGTGGTGGGAATTCTGGGGTGGCTGGTGGTATTTGGGTTCGCCCAGACCCTCATCGGACTGACGCAGGGGGCCGCCTGTTGGGGATCCGGGGGACAGTTCGCGGCTACGGCCGAGCCGGCGGTGAAGGGGGCTGCACAGCCGGAGTCGAAACAGGAGACACCTCGCCCAGTTCCTGCGTCTGGCGTTTTCTACAAGTTTTCCAATGGCGACTCGCCCAGCCACGTCGGCTGGCTGGGTGATCTGTTGATTCGCATTTGGAGCGACTGCGTCCGCCTTCTCGCGGTGGGCTATCTCTACAGCTATTTTTGGGTTTCGGCGTCCGGGATATACCTTCTGCTGCGTCGGGACGTCGACGACACCGAGATCGACGAGGTGTATCTCGAGGATGCGGGAGGCAACGATGCTGCATCCGACCTTCCCGAGATCGGCAAAGACGAGGCGGGGGCGCCGGTGGTCAACGGCGAAAAGCCGCTCTCAGAAACGGAGTAAAGGCCTACGCCGCAACCACCAAGGAGGCTCCCCTTGGGCAGAGGCTACTGGTAGCAGCAGAAGTTCTGCGATCGGCTCCAGGCAACTCTCGGCAGAGGCACTTCTCCCTCGGGTCAGGGCGTGGTGCTCTTGACGTCACCCGGCAACTCCGAAGGGCCAAGAACGCTGGCCGATTCAGGCGAGCCGCGTGTGACCCAGATGTGGTCGATCATCAATCCCGGATCCTTCGCCTGCGTGCGGAAAATGAGCAAGGTCACGACGTTGCCCGTTTTCAGCTCGGTTGTCGCCGCACCGCGGGATGGGTTTGTGTCGAATTTTCGAAATTGGCTCAAAGGGATGCACGCGGTTTGCCACTGATTGCGCGGGATTTCCCACATCTCGTGACGCTGGTATACAAAAGTACCGACAAACGTCGCAGTGGGGCCGTCAGTACGGGCATTGACCCTGACGACGAACCGGCCCGGCGTCGTCAGCTTGTATCGGAAGTTCAGGTGGGTGTCATCTTCGACACGAAACAGGCCTTGCGCCCAGTTTCTGCCAGTCGTCACAAAACACGGTGCCGGTTCATCGCCCTGTTCTTCGGGGCGACGCACCGCGCGGACCGCACCGTTCGAATCCATCAGCCTTTCGCCGGGGACCCATACTCCGTCGCCCCAGCGCCCGGGGAGCCCCGACTCGAAATCAGCATCCCATTCGCGGGGAGCCGCTTGAATCGGGCGGGGCGCCAGGTCGGCATCGGCAGCGGCCACGGCACACTCGCCCCCCAGGACATTGACGGCCTGGCCGTCGGCAATTCGCCGGAACAGCACTTTTCCCTCGTGTACTGCCAACTCCGTGAGGGCAACGTCGGTGTACATGGTGAGTTTGGTTCCCAGGACCTCCGCTTCCGCATTGGACGTGGTGATGACCATCGGGCAGGATTCCTTCTGCCGAGCGACCTGGGCCACGACTTCGCCGGTGGGAATACCGACCCTCTTCTGGCTGTTCACCTCTTTGCAGGTCAGTTGCGATTCCGCAGTGACAGTGAGTATCGTGCCATCGTGAAACTTGACCACCGCGAAACTATTCTCACCAATGGTGCGGAGCGTGTCCCCCGACTCGAGGACCGTCCCGTCAGCAACCTCCCGCGATTTCGCGGGATCAGAACCGCTGGATACCACGACGCGGCCGGCGATGCCCTCCGCAAGCGCAATTCCCGAAGGCTGGGACAGACCAACGGAGGCCGGCCCTCCTGCAGTCTGGCTCCCCCGGCTGCCTGGGCCGGGAGTACCGCCGGCGATGCTGGGCGGGGAATTGCCTTGATGCCAGAATCTCCACAGTCCGGCCACGGCGATCAGGAACGAGGCCGCGACGGCGGCAGCAACCAGTACCCGCCGGCGTGTGCGGGCAGCGGGTTCGGGCAGATCCACCGCAGTGGCGTCGAGCATGCCTTGCGAAGCCTGCGAGTACAGGCAGCCCAGATCGATGGCATACTCGGCAACCCGTCGGCGAAACGTCTCCTCGCCCAGGAGGAGACGGAACTGTTTCTCCTCCGCGGGTGTCGCCTGCTTCTCCAGGTAGTTCTGGATCAGTCCATCGTAGAACGCGAAGTTCTGTTTCTGGTTCATACGATCTCGTCCCCCCGCCGCAGGCGACGCTCGATGCACTCGCGAAGGCTCTGGCGCGTGCGGTAGAGTGCCTTCCGGACGCTCTCCGGCTGCCGGCCCACCTGGCGGCTGATCTCGCAGAGGCTGCACCGGCTGGCGTAACGAAGCTGGACGAGCCGCTTGGCGAACGGTTTGAGCGATTCCAGGCACTTGACCAGCGAGGCCATACGCTGCTTGACGCTCACGTCGTCAACGGCATCGAAACCGGCCTGGAGATTGCGTAATTCCTCGTCGGACAACGGATCGGGAAACCGCTTCGAACTGCGGTAGTAGGCGAGAATGCGGCGACGGGCAATCTCACGCGCCCAGGCCCCAAAATTCGTCCCAAGTTCAAAACTATCGCTGTCCTCGCAGATCACGACCGACACATCCTGGAGGACTTCCTCGGCTATGTCGTAATCGCGTACGCTAGCGTAGATGAACGCGAACAGGGTACTGCGGT
The DNA here is from genome assembly GCA_964563135.1 of uncultured Planctomycetaceae bacterium. Classification (GTDB taxonomy): domain Bacteria; phylum Planctomycetota; class Planctomycetia; order Pirellulales; family Thermoguttaceae; genus JAAYAY01. The sequence continues at coordinate 25,584 of CAZLWV010000018.1, read as the reverse complement.
GCTCCATCAGCAACCGCACGATCTCGTTTCTCATGCGTCCTACCAGGGACGTATCCGCAAGGCGGCCCAGCAGATCGGTATCGTCCACTGCAACAGAAGGCCCATCGATCGAGCTTCGCGACTGGCCGTCACCCCACCGCTTGAGGAGGGAGACAATCCCGAGGTCGCCCGTATCGCGATCTTGAACGATATCGCGGGGCATGTCAATGAACCCCCCCAGGATTAAGGATGTCGGTCGATAGACCGACCGCCACGCTTCAGAAGCGTCTTGGGAGCTGACCCGGGAATTTGTGGCGACTGTCTGAATCTCCGCCCGCGGGTTACTCTTCTGGCGATTGCGGGAGCCTGCTTCTGAGAAAACGAGCCCCCTTTGTCCGTGTGGTGAAGGGAGGAAATTGGTGCCGCGGTGCCGTGCCTGCAACACAAGGGGGCGACTGAAGAACGCCCGGTTGCAGATCCGCCTGTCCCAGCACGGCGGCACCATACTAAAAGGAACCGCAGGAGCAGAACGGGACATCCTGTCGCCAAATCGGAGAATCCCGCCAGATCGGCAAGTCAGGGGCGAGGTTCGCCCAGAACCTCTGCGGACTGGCAGGCCCCACGGGTGACCCAGATCCGGTCGACAACAAGCCCGGGATCTTGATGGATGGATCCGAGGCCGACCATGACCACCAGATCGCCACACCGTGGCGTCGAGTCTGCGGCACCCGGATGGGCGTATCGAGTGAGGCGGCGGAAGTGGACCAAAGGCACGCTGACGGTCCGCCACTGGTTGCGGGGCACATTTCCCAGTGCAGGATCCGGTACTCAAAGACCTCCATACTGCTCACATCCAGCGGGTTGGTGCCCGTGTTGACGCGGATGCAGAAGCTGCCGCGGAGGGTCCGTTTGAAGGTGACATTCAGGTGGGTGTCGGACTCGATGCGAAACAGACCGCTGGTCCAATTTCGCGTGCTGGCAACCAGGAACGGTCCTCGCCGTCGAACCTGCACCGCCCGAACGGCGCCCCGGGATCCAGGAGGCAATGAGTCGCGAACCAGCTCCCCTGCCCGCCAGTCGCGAGGGACTCCCTCTTCGAAGTCGACCTCCCAAAGGCTGGAGACGGGGGTAGGCGTGTTGAAAACCATGCCGGAATCGCTTGAGGCGGTGACACTCTCACCGCTTCGGACATTGACCGACTCACCATTCAGAAGCCGGCAGAGACGGACCTCGCCTTCCAGGACGGCCAACTTGGTAAGAACACTACTGGCAAAGAGGGACAACTTCGTGCCGACGACCTCGGCCTTGGCAACGGGAGTCTCGATCAGCATCGGCTTTCCCGCGGGCTGGCTGGTCACCTGGGCCATGATCTCGCCAGCGGAAACCATGACGTGTTTCTGGTCGGAATCGACCGAACAGCGCAGTTCGGTTCCGCTGGCAATGGAGAGGATGGACTTGTCGGCGAACTGGAGAACGGCAAAACTGTCTTCGTCGACGGTTCTGAGGACCTGGCCGGGGAAGAGGTCGGCCTGGGCGGCAACGGCGGTTTCGTCGGTCGAGTCGAGCCCTGGGCCGCAAACGACCTGGCCATTGACGTGCAGTACCTGAGCGATAGGCTGCTGAGCCGGACGGACCGTGGTCGTTGGTGCCGCAGCCGAAGGAGGTACCTTCGGAGACAACGCCGAACCGGCCGTTCGATCGCCCGTTGGAGCAAGCAGCCAACTCGTACCCAGTGCAAGTAAGATGGAGGCTGCCACGGCAATTGCTGCAACAACCCGGCGGCGCGACCGCGCTAGACGTTCGACCGACGCCCGGCTCAGCATTCCCAATCGCTCGAGGTCATGAAGATGGCCCATCTCGATGGCGAGCTGAGCGACCCGGCGGCAGAAAGCCCCATCGCCCAACATCTGCCGGAGGGTTCGCTCCTCGGCTGGCGTCAACTCGTTTTCCAGATAGTCCTGGATCAGTTCGTCGCGAGACGTGTCAACGTCGCGATCCTGCCACATTCCCCGAGTTCTCTCCCGCAGACCGGCGCGCGCAACCAGTCAGCCAACTGTCTGAAAGCCGTCACTGGTAGAGGAGTGAAGCAGGGAGAACCGGGACAGGAATCTCCGGAAACCCCGGCGCAGGTCTGGTACAGACGGTTCCCCCGAAGGCACTGGGTGGTTTCTTCTGGCCACAAGAGAGGATTGCGAGCAGAGATGACTCCCTCGCCGGAGGGGCGGTTGCCTGCTGCAGCAGTTGGACACAGGTGGCAGGCAGGTGCGGGGCGGCGCCCACTCAGCCGCCGGTTGCAGTTCTGCGGAGAACGCGGCCCCGAGGGGGGGAAGCAGAGGTTACTTCTCGGCGGATTCGCGCCGCACTTTGTCGAGGTATCGATCCAGGATGACGGGCACCTGATCCGGCGTGACCTCCGCGTGAACGTCGTTGTCAACCATCATGACAGGGGCCAGACCGCAGGTGCCGATACAGCGAGAACTTTCCAGAGTGAAGACTCCATCGGTGCTGGTCTCACCAAAGCGGATCCCGAGTTCATCCATCAGCTTCTGGGCCACCCGGTCGGCGCCTTTCACGTAGCAGGCGGTTCCCATGCAGACGTTGATCATGAACCGCCCGCGAGGCTCGAGGCGGTAATAGTGGTAGAAGCTGGCGACCCCCGCAACCTTGGCTGCCGGAATCTGCATCAACTGGGCCACGGCGTCGAGATGGGCCTCCGCCAGGTAGCCGTAGACGGCCTGGACCTTGTGGAGGACCGCGATCAACTGGCTTTCCGGATTGGGTTCGGACTGGCACAGCTCGACGAACTTGACGATATCTTCGCCGAGGACCTGTCTGGCGGTGGCTTGAACGAGTTCCCAATTGTCGGTGGAAGTAGTCATCGAATACCTCGCGGCAGACGTGGCGCGTAGTGGGTGTGGAGCAGATGGTGAGCTTTTTCGGAACCAGGGGAGCCCAGGAAGTCGTCGTAGAGTTCCTGGATGGCGGGGTTCTCGTAGGACTTGCGGAGTTCCTTTCCGCTGTCGATGGTGTAGAGCGCCTTGGCTCGCTTTCTGAGGAGTTTGGGATCGAGGACCTTGGAGCCCTCGGGCGGATAGGGCTGGCCGCCGCCGCCGATGCAGCCGCCGGGGCAGGCCATGACCTCGATCACCTGGAACTTTTCGCGGTCTTCGAGCACTTTGTCCAGGAGGGTCTTGGCATTCTGCAGGCCATTGGCGACGCCGAGGTGGATGCTGCGATCACCGATGGCGACATAGGTTTCGCGGAGCCCTTCGACGGCGCGGACTTCGGTGAACTCAAGCCGATCGGCGGGCTTGCCCGTCATGAGTTCGCTGGCGGCCCTGAGGGTGGCCTCCATGACGCCGCCGGTGGTACCGAAGATATCACCCGCTCCGCTGGCGAGCCCGAGAGGTGAGTCGAACTGGCCGTCTTCGAGATTCACGAAGTGGATGCCGTAGCACTTGATCATCCAGATCAACTCGCGCGTGGTAAGGACGGCATCCGTGTAGGGGGTGCCGCTGGGCATGGCATGCTCCTTGCGGCAAGCCTCGTACTTCTTGGCCACGCAGGGCATGACCGCGACGACATAGATCTTCGAGGGATCGATACCAGCCTTCTCGGCATAGTAGGTCTTGGCAAGCGTCGACAGCATGCTCATGGGCGATTTGCACGTGGACGCGTGGGGGATCAAGGCCGGATAGAACTTCTCCATGAAGCTGACCCAGCCCGGCGAGCAGGAGGTGATCATGGGGAGCGGTCCACCATCGTCCAGGCGGGTGAGGAACTCGTGGGCCTCCTCCACGATCGTCAGGTCGGCGCCGTAGTCGGTGTCGAAGACGGCATCGAAGCCCAGGAGCCGCAGCGCGGTGATCATCTTGCCTGTCGCGGGAGTTCCGGGCTCCATGCCGAACCCCTCGCCGATGGCAGCGCGGATTGAGGGGGCGGTCTGCACGACGACGTGCATCTGGGGGTCGGCGAGGGCCTTCCAAACGTCGTCGGTATTGTCTTTTTCGAGGAAGGCGGCCGTCGGGCAGACGTTGATGCACTGTCCGCACTGGATGCAGACGGAATCGTCCATGGCGGCCATGTGGGCGGGCCCGACGATCGTGTTGAAACCGCGCCCGTGCTGGCTGAGGTTGTAGACGCCCTGAATCTCGGCGCAAACCCGGACGCAACGCCCGCAGAGGACACACTTCTCGGCATTCCGCACGACCGAATGGCTGGAATCCTCGATGGGATACTGTTTGCGTTTGCCTTCAAACAGGCGGCGGCGCACGCCCAGCGAGTAGGCGAGATTCTGGAGTTCGCAGTTCCCGTCGCGGTCGCAGGTCTGGCAATCCTTGGAGTGATTGTCCAGGAGGAGTTCAACGATATCGCGCCGCGCCTGGCGGATCTCGGGCGAGTTGGTCCGCACGACCATTCCCTCTGAGACGGCCACGCTGCAGGAGGCCATGTAGAACCCCATGCCCTCGACCTCGACAATGCACACGCGGCAGGAACCGGCGAGGCTCAGATCAGGATGGTAGCAGAGCCGGGGGATGGTGATCCCCAGCTGTTCGGCCGCCGCCATGATGGTCGTGCCTTCCTTGACGGAGATCTTCTTCTCGTCGATCGTAAGCGAAATAGTTTTCTTCGCCATGGTTTGTTACCGTTTCGTGAATTCGGAAGGGCGCAGATCCCGAATGAATCGTCTTGTGACGGGGAGGGGACAGCCCCGGTCCATGCATCGCATTCCCTAGTTCCGCAGGACGGCATCGAAGCGGCAGACCTCGACACAACGGCCGCACTTGATGCATCGATCCTGGTCGATGACGTGTACCTCGCGACGGTTGCCGGAGATACAGCTGACGGGGCAATTTCGGGCGCAGACCGTGCAGCCCACGCACTTCTTCTCGTCGATCTGGTAGCGGAGCAGCGCGGCACACTTCCTGGACGGGCAGCGTTTCTGCTCGACGTGGGCGAGGTACTCGTCGCGGAAATGGGTCAGGGTGCTGAGCACGGGGTTGGGGGCAGCCCGTCCAAGGCCGCAGAGAGACGATTTCTTCACCAGCCTGGCAAGCCGCTCGAGCAGATCGAGATCTTCGAGAGTCCCCTTCCCGCTGGTAATCCGTTCGAGGATCTCGAGGATACGGGTAGTGCCTTCCCGGCAGGGTGTGCATTTGCCGCACGATTCATCCTGGGAAAAGGCCATGAAGAACTTGGCCACATCGACCATGCAGTCGTCTTCGTCGAGGATGATCATGCCGCCGCTGCCCATGATCGACCCGACCTTGTTGAGGGAGTCGAAATCGATGGGAAGGTCGAGCATGTGGTGGGGAATGCAGCCACCGGCCGGCCCGCCGGTCTGAACGGCCTTGAGCTTCTTGCCGCCGACCACTCCGCCGCCGATATCTTCGACCAGTTCCCGAAGGGTCATTCCCATGGGGACCTCGACCAGCCCGGTGTGGCGGACCTTGCCGGCCAGGGCGAAGACTTTGGTTCCGCCGCTGGCCTGGGTTCCGATCTGGCCGAGCCACTCGGCGCCGTAGTTGATGATGGCGGTGATGTTGGCGAACGTCTCGACGTTGTTGATGACGGTGGGCTTGCCCCAGAGACCGCTGTCGGTGGGGTAAGGAGGGCGGATACGAGGCTGTCCGCGGTCGCCCTCGATCGAGTGGATGAGGGCCGTTTCTTCGCCGCAAACGAAGGCCCCCGCGCCGAGGCGGATCTCCAGATCGAAATCGAAGCCGGAGCCAATAATGTCCTTGCCCAGGATGCCGTACTGGCGGCATTGGACGATGGCATTCTGGATGCGCTCGATGGCCAGGGGGTACTCGGCACGTACGTAGAAGAACCCGCGGGTGGCCCCGATGGCGTAGCCGCCGATGATCATTCCCTCGACAACGTTGAAGGGGTCGGATTCGAGCATGCTGCGGTCCATGAAGGCACCGGGGTCGCCTTCATCGGCGTTGCAGATGATGTAGCGGGTCTTGTCGTGTGCGGCCGCCCCCATGGCCCACTTCTTGCCCGTCGGGAAACCGCCGCCGCCGCGGCCGCGGAGCTTGGATTTGGTGACCTGTTCGATGACCCAGTTGGGATCGCCCTTGTCGAGCACCTTGGCCAGGGCCTGGAATCCGCGGTAATGGAAGTACTCGGTGATATTCGAGGGGTCGACGACGCCGTTGTGCCGCAGGGCAACGCGGGTCTGACGGTTGAAGAACGCGACGTCGCCATAGATCTCGAAGAACTTGCGGCCGATCGTCTTGCCCCCCACCTGGAGGCGATCGACAACCTCATGTCCCTGAATGTGCTTTTCGATGATCTCCTTCAGGTCGTCGACATTGCAGATGCGGTAAAGGACCTTGTCGGGCTTGATGAGGATGTGGGAGCAGGTTTTCTCGGTACCGCTACTGCACGCGCCGAAACAACTTGCCCGGGCGATGTTGACGCGTTCCATGTCGACGCCGGCTTGCCGGAGGAGGTCCGGCAGAGCTGCCTCAAGAGACGCCCCTTCGACCCACCCGCAACGGTGGCTTCCACAACAGAGCAGCTCAAAGGCGTAGACCCGGTCCACCGGTCCGTCGAGGACGTGAGCCAGGAGGGGCTGATTGTTCTGAATGTGGCTGGTGAAGATCTGGTGGACCAATTCGCGATCCACCCGCTCGTATTTGATGGGGATCTGGCCCGGCACAAACACGCCAACAATCGGCTCCCGACTGCAACGGCCGGTGCAACCGGTCTGGTGGAGGAGGATGTCGTTGCGGCCGGAGGCGACTACGTGCTTGCGAAACTCTTCGAACACTTCCCTGGACCCAGCCGCGTGCTCGCAGGTGGCGGAGCCGACCTGGATCACGATCGGATCGCCAGCCAACCGCTCGCGCCGGCTGGCTTCGGCCTGATCTGCCAGTTGTTCGTAGCGCTGTTGTACAGTTCCCACGATCTCACCCGGATTGTGTGTGTATGTCGGTGGGGGAAGCGAAGTTCTGAATGTTGTATTTCACCAAACTATCGGCGATGTGGCTAGACTATCTGATCGTGTTTCGACCTGGAGGGTGCGATTTGCATGGAGAACCTCGGACAATGCGGGTGGCCTTGATCGCAACCTTGCCAGGTGCTGGCAGCCTGCCGCCGCAAACCCACGAATTGCCGCAAGTGCGGCGGGAGACCCAAGCTGGCAGTGACAGCAGTTGGCGAGGCCCAGAACTGGCCCGTATGGGCGTAACGCTGATGCTGGCCGGGAATATGGGCGGCGGGGCGGTGAACATCCTGGAGGGGCATGGAATCCAGGTCGTTCGAGGCTGTTCCGGGAACGTTCGTGAAGTAGTGCACGCGTGGCTGGCAGGGAAGGTCAAGGATGCCGGGACCAGTTGTCAATCCCACAACTCGGGTGGTTGCCCCGGGCATACCTCGAGCCGATAGCCAGACGACTGATCGGCCCCATCGATGCTCGGGCCGGAGTCTGTTGTTTGACCACAGTCTCCAGAACGCGTTCAGCCCCCAACGAAAGAACGATCGCCGAAGTCAGCGGGCCGGCAATCCGTGCGGCCCTCTTTCCTTGGGTGCTGGCAGGACCCAGAATGGACCTGCCGGCATGCATACTCCTTCCTGAAGGGCTACGAACCATGATTCTCCATCGCCGTTTTTCTCCGCTGTTGAGTATCCTGCTCTCTCTCTCTGCGTTCTGGCGGTTGCCGTCGGTCAGCAGGCCGGCCAGTCGGCCGCGAACCGGAAATCACGCGAAAAGGAGGAATCCCAGCAGCGAGCCGAGGCGCTCCAGAAGATCGCCAAACGACTTGGCGTGGGGCCCGGCGCCACGATTGCCGATATTGGCGCAGGCAACGGCCGCGATTCGTGGACCTTCGCAGAAATCGTCGGCCGAGACGGCACCGTACTGGCCGAGGAGATCGAAGAAGGCAAGACGAAGGGGATCGAAGAAGAGGCCAAGAAGCGCGGACTGCCGCAAGTCAAGGCAGTAGTGGGCGAGGCCGGCGACCCGGGTTTACCTGCCGGCTCGGTCGACATGGCCTACATGAACCGGGTGTACCATCACTTCTCCCAGCCGCGCCAGATGCTGCAGGGAATCTGGCGGGCGCTCAAGCCAGGCGGATACCTGATGATCGTGGACCAGCATCTGGGAACCTTGACCGACTGGGTGCCGCGCGAGGAACGTGCCAAGAAGCACTTCTGGATTGCCGAAACGACTGTCGTCCGAGAGGCCCGCGAACAGGGCTACCTGTTTGTCGAGTGTGCGGAAGGAGATCTGAAGGGGAATGACCAGTTCGTCCTGATCTTTCAGCGGCCCGTCGGCCTGGACGCTCCCGACCGGGATCCGGATCCGGCCTCGCCGCTGCCGCCGGCGGTTGCTGAGCAACTGCTACCCGCGCCAGACACCACCCCCCGGCGTGTGGCGCTGGTTGCCTTGGGGGAAGGCCGCAAACTGATCGGGCCGATGTTGGAGGCGATGCCCTGCGATGCTGTCGACATCGTGCTGGAAGAATGGGCCACCCAGAAGGACGAGCGCCCCTGGCTGCCAGCGGGCATGAGTCTGTCCTCGGTCTTGACGGAAAAAGGCGATCCCAAGCTGAGCGGTGAACCCCTTGACGCCGTCTACTTCCTCGACAGCTACCACCTCCTGTTTCACGGTCCGCAGTTGCTGGCGAAGCTGCGAGAACAACTCGCGCCGTCAGGCTGTGTGTTCGTTCTGGACCGCCAGGCACCCAAGCCGATTCCGCGCCGAGAGGCCAGCCACCGCCGCATGATCGCGGCGGAGACCGTCAAGGAAGAAATGAACCAGGCAGGCTTCCAGCTACTGCGCGAGTTGCCGCGTCCGGCAGAAGACCGGTTTCTGATGGTGTTCGGGAAGAGCGCCTCCTGGCCCCGAAAGTGACTGGTACAATCGGCCTGGACGACTGCTTTTCCGGGAATCGGCATGGGGAGGAAACGGACATGATTGCGGCAAATCGAGGGCAGATCGGCAGGCAGCGCGGGCAAGGGGCGTATCTGGCGGGTCTTGCAGCCTGCCTGATCGCCGGCGCGATGGTGCGGGCTCCAAGAGTGTGCGGGGAAGAAGCTCCCAAGCTGATTGCGCCGTGGTCGGCGGTGACCGTGGAAGAGAAGCCCACGGGCGTCGAGGTCGGAGTGTGGGGCCGCAGGCACACGCTGGCCGGCACGGCCCTTCCCAGTTCGATCGTGACCGCGAACCAGGAGATGCTCAGCGCGCCGATCCGCCTGGTCGGGCAGGCCGACGGCGCGGCGATCGAGTGGAAACGGGGAGGCAATTTCGTGTTTCGCGCCGAACCGGCACAAGCGGTCGTTACCGGCTGGCAAGCGGGGGACAAGTTGATCGTCAACACGACAACGCGGATCGACCTGGACGGGATGATACGGATCGACGCAGTTGTGCTGCCCCAGTACAAAACGGCGCCGAAGCTCGAGCGGTTGTGGCTCGAGGTGCCGCTGCGGCGGGAACGAGTGGGTCTGTATCACTACTTCCCCGGCAGTTGGGGCGGCGCCAAGAACAGCGGCCAGTTGGCCGAAACGGGGCTCACACTGCCGTTCAAGCCGTTCATCTGGCTGGGGAATGAGGAGAGCGGCCTGGGCTGGTTTGCGGAGTCGGACAAGGGGTGGCAGCCGGAAAAGGCCGACGCTGCAATCGAGGTGGTTGTGGAGGAAAACGAGGTGCTGCTCCGCATGCACCTGGCCGACTCGGCCCTGAGGTTGCCGGCCACGTTTACGTTCGGCATTCAGGCCACACCGGTCAAACCCTGGCCGGCCGATTTTCACCAGTGGCGGGTCTGGCACGTGCCTGAGCTGGGGGTCGGTTCGACCCTGCCGGTTCCCAAGGAGTGGTGGCTGTGCCATCGTGCGTTTCCGGATCGCAATCCGGAGGCCACGCTTGACCGGGCGGCAGAACTTGGTGTCAAGACCGCCGTGTTCCACGAGGACTGGGCGCCGATCCAAAACTATCCGATGACGACGCCCGAGGCCGAGTTTCGAAAGATCGTGGATGGGTGCCACCGGCGCGGGATGAAGGTGCTGGTCTATCACGGATATGAACTGTCGCCGCTGGCGCCGGAGTGGGCAGAACTCTCGGACGAGGTGCTCGTCAAGAACGCCGACGGAGAGATCCTGCCGGGCTGGTATCGCCATCCCGAGCAGCGGGATTTCAGGGTGTGCTACAACAGCGTCTGGGCGGACCGGCTGGCCGACGGGATCGAAGAGGCGAGGAAACGCTACGGGTACGACGGGCTGTACCTGGACGGTACGATCTCGCCCTGGGGTTGCTGCAACGAGCGGCACGGCTGCGGCTATCGGGGGGCGGACGGCAGACTGCATCCAACCTATCCGATATTCGGAGTGCGGCGATTGATGCAACGGCTGTACGGCATGTTTCATCCCCAGGGGGGCCTGATCAGCGCGCACCAGAGCACATGCTGCGTGACGCCGACCCTGGCATTCACGGACTGCTACTGGGACGGGGAGCAGTTCGCGGGGGGCAGTCTGGCGGGGGATCCGTTGAAGAACCTGCCGCTGGACGCGTTCCGGGCCGAGTTCATGGGGCGCAACTACGGGGTACCGTGCGAGTTCCTGGCCTACGAGCGGCCGCCGCACTGGACCTACAACCACGCTCTGGCGGTTTCGTTGCTGCACGACGTGCGGGTGCGACCGTGCGGTCTGGCGGCACTGGAGAAGATGGCGCCGATCTGGGACGTGATGACCCGTTTCGAGGTCGACAAGGCCCAGTGGCACCCCTACTGGGAAGAAGACCCTCTGACCGCTGTCGGGCCGGAATCGGTGCGTGTGAGCCTGTACGTCCACCCGGCAGACGGCGGCAGGGTGGGACGGGCCCTGCTGGTTGTTTCCAACCTGTCGGCCGGCGAGCGGGCCACGGCCGAGGTCAAGTTGGACGTTGGTCGAATCGGCGCGACGCCCCGCGGAGCGAAGGACGCCCTGAGCGGGGAAGCGTTGCCCTGCGCCGACGGCCGGCTGACGGTGCCGCTGGAGCCGATGCGGATGCGAATGGTGTGGGTGGAGTGATGCATAGCTGGAGCGTCCGAATTCGTGTCGTTCTGGGCGGTTGTCCTTGATCGCGGCCGGTGTTTCCAGTAGCCTATGAACCACTGCGCAAATGCGGCAATCCAAGGTTTATTGACAGTCACGGTTGTCACAAAGCCGTCTGGCGAACGGCCGATCACCAACACTTCTGTGGAGCGAGTGGAACATGAGGAATATCAGTCGACGACGAATGATGCAGTCGGGTGTGTTGGGGACGGGACTGCTGCTCAGTGGCGGTCTTTCACGGCTGGCGGCCAGCGCCGAGGCCTCGTCGGCTGCGGAATCAGGGCCGCCCTGGGGACTGGGAGGGCATCCGAACTTCAAGGAATACAAGGAGGCCAAGAGGGCCGCCCGCGAGGAGATCGATCCCGTTCGGGTCGATCCAGACAATCCGTCGATTCTGCTGCACGAGTATCTCTGCCAGAAATGCGGACACTGCGACGAGACGTGCACGGACCAGATGACGGTGTCGCATTACTCGAAGGCGGCGGTGGAGCAGAAGAAGGCCGTCTGTATTCATTGCGGCCAGTGCACCAACATGTGCAAGCGGGGCGGAATGACGGAACGGATCGAGTATCCGCGCATCCGCCGGATGACGGAGATGAAAGACCTGGTGCTGATCGCCTCCACGTCGCCGGCAGTGCGGGTTGCGCTGGGAGAATCGTTTGGTCTGGAACCGGGCGCCGATTGTGAAGGGAAGATGGTCGAAGCACTACGGCGGATCGGGTTCCACCGCGTGCTGGACACGACCTTTGCCGCCGATGTGACCGTGGTGGAAGAAGCCAATGAACTGCTCAAGCGGCTGGAGGCCGACGGTGCGTCGAAACCGGCCCTTCCCCAGTTCACAAGCTGCTGCCCGGCATGGGTGAGTTTCGCTGAGACCTTCTATCCGTCTCTGCTTCCCAATCTTTCGACGACAAAGAGTCCGGTGATGATCCAGGGAGCAGCGATCAAGACCTGGTTTGCCAAGAAGAACGGGATCGATCCCAAGACGATCGTGAACGTGGCCCTCACGCCCTGCACGGCCAAGAAGTTCGAAGTCCTGCGGCCGGAGATGAATGCGGCGGGGCGCTATCTGAAGGACGAGACGATCCGCGACATGGATTACGCGCTGACCTGCCGTGAGCTGGCGCAGTGGATCTTCGAGAGCCGCATCCGGTTCCACGAGCTTCCCGATGCCGAGTACGATTCGATGATGGGGCGGGGAAGCGGCGGTGGAATCATCTTCGGCAATACGGGCGGAGTCATGGAGGCAACGCTCCGGGCCGTCTGGTGGTATCGGACGGGCACACAAGCACCGGCCACGCTGCTGGAATTCGAACCGGTTCGTGGGCTGACGGGGGTCCGCGAGGCCTCGGTGGAGATCGACGGCCGGCCCCTTCGCGTGGCCGTGGCTCACGGAACGGCAACAGCGCGCCCGCTTCTGGACGAGATCCTCAAGGGGAATGTGAAGTACGACTTCGTGGAGGTCATGGCCTGCCCCGGCGGTTGCATCGGCGGGGGCGGGCAGCCCAAGCCGGGCGGAAACGGGCGGCCGGACGACGCTCTGCGGCAGAAGCGGATCGATGGCCTCTACGCGAAGGACGAGAGGCAGACGATTCGCTGCAGCGCCGACAATCCGAACGTCAAGGCGATCTACGCGGAGTTCTTGGGAAAACCACTCAGCCCGCTATCGCACGAGCTGCTGCACACGCGGTATCAGCCGGCCGGGTGACCGGTGTGCGGTTCCAGCGGAACGGAAGACTGTGTGGGCATCACCTGCTGCGGTTCACCGTGAGCTGGGCTGGCGATGGGAGTCTGCCTGAGGTTCGACGAGCTTGACAGCGCCCGAGTTGACACAGAATCGCAGGCCTGTCGGAGGCGGACCGTCTTCGAAGACGTGGCCGAGGTGGGCACCGCAGTTGGCACACATGATCTCCAGGCGGGGGGGCGGAATGGAGTTGTCGGGCTGGGTGACGATGGCCTTGTCGTCGACCGCCTGAAAGAAGCTCGGCCAGCCGCAACCGGATTCAAACTTGGCGTCGGAGACGAACAGGTCCCGGCCGCAGCAGACACATCGGTAGGTGCCGGGAGTCTTCGTGTTCCAGTACTTGCCCGTGAAGGCTCGCTCGGTTCCTTTCAGCCGCGTGATCCGGTACTGCTCGGGTGTGAGGAGGGCCTTCCACTCCTGCTCCGTCTTCTGAACGGGAAACCGGGTGGACTGGCCGGTGGGTTCCTTCATCTTCGGCTCCTCGACCACGGGGATTACCGGCAGCGATGTGACGCCGGGAGAAACAGGGGAGACGGTCATTCCGGGCGAAGCTGCCCCTGCGGTGTCTGCGGGAGAAACGAGGAGGTCGGATCGCGACGGATCCTGGGCAGTGCAGCCCGCAAGGGCCAGTGCCAGGCAGCCGGACAGGAGGAGACTGCGACGGGTCGTAGGAGACAGCATGGGAGAATTGTAGGCGCGAGCTATGAGTTGCCAAGGCGGCCGGCGGGAGTATCGGCGGCCAGGCGATCGATCATGTCGCGGGTGGCCGCCTCGACGGCATCCTGCCAGCGATCTTCGCCAAAGCGATGGGAATACGCGGGCTGCTTGTAGGCGAACAGGATTCCCCGGGAATTGTTGATGATGGCCCCCAGCCCGTGCTCGTCAAACGCGGGGGCCACGTCGACGGCCGTGCCGCCCTGACTGCCAAATCCGGGGACGAGGAACCAGGTCTGCGGCATGGCGGAGCGCAACTGGGACAGTTGTTCCGGCCAGGTCGCCCCGACGACGGCCCCCACCGCCCCGTAGCCGCATTGGCCGGCGGTTTCCTGGGCAAGCTGGTTCACAAAACCGCCGACGTGCTCGTAGAGGCGTTTGCCGTCGGCAAGGAGATCCTGGAACATCGCCCCACCCGGATTGGATGTTTTGACGAGCACATAAATCCCGGCCTCGCGGCGGATCGCCACGTCGACAAACGGTCGGAGACTGTCGTCGCCCAGGTAGGGACTGACCGTCAGGGCGTCGGCTCCCCAGGGGCTGCGATCGGCCGAGCCGAGAATGCCCTCGGCATAGGCGACCGCAGTGGAGCCGATATCGTTGCGTTTGCCGTCGAGGATCACCAGGAGCCCTTTCTGGCCGGCATAGCGGAGGATGCGGCCGAGGGCAACCATGCCGTCCGGTCCCAACTGCTCAAAGAAGGCAGCCTGCGGCTTCACCGCCGGAACCAGGGAGGCGACGACGTCGATCACGCCGCGGCAGAATTCCTCGTAGGCAGCGGCTTTCTGGGCCGGGGTTTCGCTGCCCGTGGCGGCCACCAGACGGGAAGGCAACGATTCCAGCCGCGGATCGAGCCCCACGAGCACGGGATTTTTGCATCGCTCGACAGCGGCGCTCAAACGGTCTGCGTAGTTCATTCTCATGATCTCCGAGTCTCGGGGAGGCGATTCCCTCGTGTCCGTTGGCTTAAACCAGCCGCATCACCGATGCCTGCCAGCAGGACGCTCACGGCCACCCAAGGGGAGACCGGGAAAGGCCGGGCTTCCGCCCGTCGCCCTCGGGCACTGGCAGCGCAAAGGCCAACAGGAAGTCTGCAAAGAAGGGCGTCGGAGTGAACAGTTCCTCGTGGTACCACCTCGGCAAGTCCAACCCGCCGCCAGCGGCAGGCCGGACTTGCTGAGGCAAGAGCATAACGGAATCTGTTGTCCGCCGTCAACCTTGTCCATCCTCCAGCAAGCTGGAGGGCGCGCTGGAAACGAAGCAAGCAGCGAACCAGCGGACCGTGGGCCGTCATGGTGGAGCAAGTCATCGGTGCATGCAGCAATTCTTGTATTTCTTGCCGGAGCCGCAAGGGCAGGGATCGTTGCGCCGCAGGGGGCGGCCTGCCGCTTCGGCTTGCTGCTTGACGCGTTGTTCTTCCGCACGGAACCGCCGCATGATTCCGGCGGCAGGGCGTCCTGCTTTCAACTCGCCGGCCATGAACTGCATGCACGGATCGATATGCTCGAAGAACATCTTGAGCCCGGCGCAGAGGTAGTTCAGGCCGAACTGGCCATCGGGGGCCCAGAGGAAGCGGTCTTTGGGGCAGGCCCCGTTGCAGGCGAAGCGGACGGAGCAGGTTCTGCAGCACTCGGGCAGGCGGTCGAGTTTGTCGCGGCCGAACCGCTGCTGGTCAGGGGAATCGGCAAGCTCGCGAATCGACGTCTCGCGGATATTGCCGAGGCGGAATTCCGGGAATACGTAGTGATCGCAACTGTAGAGGTCGCCGTTGTGTTCGATGGCCGTCGCGCGGCCGCAGGTTTCGGCGTATACGCAGAGAGTGGCCGCCGCCCCCGTCCATGCGGCAAGCGCCTGGTCGAAATCGCGGACGAAAATCCGCCCAACGTCGGCATGGACCCACTCTTCGAACACGGCGATCAGGAAGCGGCCAAACTGGTCGGGCAGCACGCTCCGCGGCGTGACGAGTTCTTCGAGCGGTCGATCCCGCGGCGGCGGCCCCCAAGGCGAGACGCCCGGCAGCGGCTGGACAATGGGAATGAACTGGATGAAGTCGACGCCGTGGTCGCGCAGGAAGCGATACACGCGCTGCGGGTGATTGGCATTGTAGCGGGTGACGCAAACCAGGGCGTTGAACTCGACCTGGTGTTCCTGGAGGGTTGTCATGGCCCGCATCACCCGGCCGTGGGTTCCCTCGCCGCTGCGGTCGACGCGGCAGCGGTCGTGGAGATCGGCAGGGCCGTCGATCGACAATCCAACCAGATAATCGTGTTCCTTGAGAAACCGGCACCACTGGGCATCGAGCTTCAGACCGTTGGTTTGCAGGGAATTGCGAATGCGGACCCCGGGCGGGGCGTATTCCTGCTGCAGTTGGACCACGCGGCGGAAGAAATCGAGGCCCATGAGGGTGGGCTCACCCCCCTGGAAGGCAAAGTCGATTTCGCTCACGCCGGCAGGCTGGGCCTCAAAATACTGTCGCACGTAGGCCTTGAGTGTATCGTCGGACATCCTCCAGGATTCGTCCTGGGGATAGAGCGATTCCTTCTCCAGGTAGAAACAGTACTGGCAGGCAAGGTTGCAGATCGGCCCGATGGGCTTGGCAATGACGTGGAGACCGAGACGGGACATGGGCGGGTGCGGGGGGCAGGCGTTGGGGATCGGGAAGAAGGGGGCAGGGGATGTAGTGCTTGGTCTCAGCTGAGAATTGGAATCGCGACTGCGGAACGGCTCGGCGATTGTCGCATGATTCTACACCATGGATCCCAGAATTAAGGTGTAACAAAGTACTAGAGGGATTCGACGAACTGGATGAGGTCGTCGACTTGCTGTTGCGCAAGTTTCTTGCGCTGCGTTGCGTTCAAACCGTGGCTGCCCTCAAGGAAGAGTTCCTTGAGGGTGAGATAGCGCCCGTCGTGGAGATAGGGGGCGGTGCGCCAGACCTCCACCAGGGTGGGCGTATCGAACTGATCATGGTAGTCGTAGCGGCCGCGGCTGCCGACATTGTGCATGGCCAGGTCCGTGTAGAGCGGGGCAGGATGGCAACGAGCGCAATTGAGCCGCTGGTAGATCTCCTGTCCGCGACCGGCAGCCTCGCTCAGCCGGCCGTCCACAAGGCGCGGACTCGGGACGGGCTGGAGCGATTTCAGGTAGGCATCCATGGCAACGGCCTCTTGTTCGGGACGGTCGGAGAAGAGGATGTGCTCGATCCCGGCCCGGACGGCAATCTCGGCGGTTGGGCGGACTCCAGCGGCCATGGAGGGAGGGGTGACATGGGCCAGGAGCATGCTCTTGGTGTTCTTTGGATTGCCCTGGTCATCGTTCATGAGGTCCCAGTTGAGGCCGTCGACGCGAGCATCGGGGTGGCAGCTTGCGCAGCTTTGCCAGTGCTCGTAGCAGATGGTGGCGTCGTGAAAGAGAAGTTCACCCCTTCGCTCCAGGGTCAGTTCGGGTCTGGGTCCCAAGAGGATCGAAGCCACCTCGTAGATGTCGTAGGCCCGCCTGCCCATCGAGTAGGCACCGCCGGAGAAGGAATTTGCGGAACTGTATCCGCCGGAATAGGAACCGCTGGACAGGTCGGAACTGCCGAGGTAGGCCACGTCGACATACTGGGGTGCAGAAGACGGATCGACCGGTTTCGAGTTCAGGTCGAAGACGGCAACCGAGTCGCTGAAGTACTGGGCGGCGTAGACCTTGGAGCCGGCAACTGCCAGTCCGCGAGGTCCCTTTCCGGGCAAGGGAATCCGTCTCCAGAGACTTTCGCCGAGGCTCAGGTAGATAGGCCAGACCGCCATCATGGGCTGCATGGTGCGACGAGCGAAATCGCCGAGGAGTTCCTCTTCCGAGATCACGCAGAGCTGATGCACGCCGGAACAGGCGACGCAGACGGTCTTTCCGTCGGCGGAATAGCAGATGTCCCAGGGATTGCCGACGCCAAGGTCGTAGTAGTCCATGCCGATCGAGCTGAGCAATTCGGCCCTGGCGATATCGATGACGCTGACGACGTTGACATTGATCCAGCCGGTGTCGACGCGGAAGGGGACCATGTCGAAATTGCCCATCAGGTGCGTGACCAGCGCGTGCCGCCCGTCGGGGGAGACGCACACATCGCGGAGACTGTGCGAGCCGCGTCGCAGTCGCACGTTCCTTGTGGCAAAGGATTGAGTGTCGACGATGGTAACCGCGGCCGCGACATCCCCGTCGTAGGTGCGGTCGGAGCGGGTGTTCGGCAGAAGGTTGGCCACGACCAGGTGCCGTCCGTCGGGGGTGAGGTCGGCAGCAACCGGCTGGCGGACGACGGGCACGCGGCGGATCTGGCCGCCGGTATCCGCCGCGAGAACCGAGACGTGATCGTCGAACTGGTCGCAGACGTAGAGGCGAGCGCCGTCGGGGGAGAGCACCGGATGCAGCGGGCGGTGGCCGGCCGGCATTGCCCGCAGCGTTTCTCCCGAGCGGGAGTCGAGAACGACGATCGAGCTTTGCGAACCGTCGCAGGTGACAAACAACTGCGATCGACCGGCGTCGAGGACCAGGCCGGTGGGGCTTCCGGGTACTGCCACCCGGCGCGAAACCGAACTGCTCGACGTATCGACCCAGGCGACCTGGCGTGAGTCGGAGCAGGCAACGAAGAGCGTGGATCCGTCGGGGGTTGCCGCCATCGCGGCCGGCCCCTGGTGGCTGCCGGCGGCCTGGGCATAGCCAGCCGCGGCCAACCACGCAGAAACGAGGGTCAGTCGCAAGATGACGAAACCAGGGCATCGCGGAGGGGTCGAGTAGTCGCCATCCGTTCCGGAGCGGCATCGCTCAGCATACCAGTCGTCGACCACTGCAGGCTCCTGCAAAACCATGGGAGTTGTCTTTACCAGCATTGTCAGCCCCAATCCCACTCGCCGCGGTTGCCGCTGTCGGGAGCCGGTTCGATCATGGGGAGGGAGACCTGGACGACGGTGCCGCCGCCCGGGGAGCTGACGATTTCTGCCTGCCCGCCGAGGAGACGAGCCCGTTCGCGGATTCCGCGGAGGCCGAAGCAGGCTTCGCGAACGCTGCCAGGATCGAACCCGGACCCCCAGTCGCGGACCTGGACGGAAACGGTCTGGTCATCGAAGCGGAGTTCGACGACCGCCTTCCGGCTTCCGCTGTGCCGCCGAATGTTGGTGAGGGTCTCTTGAACGATACGAAAGACAGCGTTTTCGATGGGAGACGCCAGGCGTTGGGAGCGGCCCCGCGTGACGAATTCGATCTCCAGTTGCTCGCCGCAATGGTTGAGGCCAACGAGGTGCTCGACGGCGGGAACGATCCCGAACTGGTCGAGTACGGGGGGACAGAGACCGCTCACGAGCCGGCGCGACTCGTCGACACTGTCCCGCAGAAGCCGCATGGAATCCTTCAGTGAGGCCGCTGCCTTCTCCGGGGCGGAGGAGATCAGGCGAGCTGCCGCTTCCAGGGACATCATGGCGCCGGTGAGCTGTTGGGCGAAGCCGTCGTGAAGTTCGAAGGCCAGGACCTTGCGGTCGCGCTCGTGAAGCTCGATGAGCCGGCGCAGGAGATCCTGTTCGTCCTGGAGGGCCTCGCCCACGCGTTTCTCTTCGGTCACGTCGGTGCAGATGATCATCACGTGGCTCGTGCCGGTCTGCTCCTTCAACGGAACGAGGCGGCAGCTCCACCAGAGACCGGAAACACCCTGGACCTCGACGAACTGAACGTCGCCTGTCTTCAGGGCGGTGGCGAAAAGCTGGCGGCAGGCTTCGCGCGACGCCTCGACCAGGAATCCAAAACCGTCGTGCCCGAGCATTTCCTGGGGCTGGCGATTGGCAGCAGCCCGGTTCACGTAGCAGATCCGGGCATTCTCGTCGACGAGGATGACGAAGTCCGGCATGTTCTCGATCAGGCGGCGGAGGCGCAGCTCCGAACCGAGCAGCGCCTCCTCCACCTGTTTGCGTTCGGTGATATCGCGCGTGACGACCAGGCTGCCGACGATTCGGCACTGATCATCCCAGAGGAAGGTACCGGTCAGTTCTCCCCATCGCGTTCCGCCGTCTCTGGTGAGGTACTGCAGCTCGACAGTCATCGACCCCGGTTGCCCGCTCTGGTGATTGAGCGCGGCCGATGCCACGGCCTTGCGGAGCCTGGCGTAGGAGGCCGGCACGAGAACGTCGCGCACGGAGTACATGAGAGCCTCGGAGACGCTATAGCCGAGCATCCGAGTGACCGAGGGGCTGACGTAGGTGGCCTCGAGACCACCCAGGATCTCCTCGGCAAAGGCTTCCGCAGCCGCCAAGTCGGCAAGGGCGGGGACCGGCACGGGCTCGGGCAGGTGCCGTGACCAGATGACATCGCTCACATTCTCGGCGATCAGGCGATAGCGTTCCTCGCTCTTACGGAGCCGCTCGGCCTCGCGGCGGCGGTCGGTGATATCGGTCGTTACGCCGAGCGTGCCGAGAAACTCTCCGGTTTCGCTGAACAGGGGAGCCGCAGAAACGGCGAGGACCCGCAGACTCCCTTGTTTCGTGAACAGGCGGACTTCGTAGCGGTTGGCGGTGCCCAAGCGGCGCGCAGCCGTCTCTCGCTGCAACCTGGCAAACTCGGCGGCATCCGTCAGTTCGCGGAGGTTCATGCCGGTCATCTCGTCGCGCGGGAAGCCAAGCTGCTCGGCAAATGCGGGATTGACGAAGGTCAGTTTCTCGTCGGCGTCGCAGATCGCGATGCCCTCCCGGGCCGTCTCAACCAGCGTCCGGTAACGGGTCTGGCTGGATTCGAGGGCCGATTCCATTTGGCGCTGGCGGGTCACGTCGGTCGACGTGATGATCAACCCACCGATCAGCGGGTCTTCGAGCCCGTTGCGAACACTGGCCTCCACCACGCTCTGGGCTCCGCGCCCGTTCCAGCAGCGGAGCAGCGCCCGCAGGGTTTCGCCCGGCTTGGAGGCGACCTCCGCGAAAAGGCGCCGCACCCGCTCAAGATCCTCGGGAACCACCAGATCGAACACGCTCTTGCCAACGACGTCGCCGAGCGGGATCCCGGACAGGCTGGTCAGGCTGGGACTGGTGTAGAGGATGGTTCCATGAACATCGGTCACCGTGTAGACGGTGTTTCCGAGGGCGATGAGCGTTTCGAACCAGCGGTCTCTTCTCAGGGCGCGCTGAAGATGGTGTTCCGCGATCGCGGTCCGCAGGGCAAGCGATTCGGCCTCCAGGGGGCCGGCTAGTACATCGTCGGCCCCGGCGGCGAGCAGTTCACGGGGGTCGGCGACACGGTCGCATTCCAGTGCCAGGATGAGGCAGCTTCCCTCCTCTCCGGGAATCCGCAGCTGCTGACTGAGGGGCAGTCCTCGGTCGCGGAGGATGTCGGCCGCAACGAACACCAACTGGTGACCGCCCGAGCGACGCGCAGCCAGAAGTTCTTCCACCGAACTGACGGTCGTCACCTGGTGTCCGCATTCCAGGAGGACGGTCTGGACGAGGTGCCGTCGTCGCTCCAGAGGGTCGAGAACGATCGCCTTCATGGTCGCTGCCTGACCCCCGTAGTCCGCTGCGAAGTGCCCCAAGACCAGCCCCGTCGGGTTCTATTGAGTCCTGCACTGATTGTGAAACGAGGGCCACCAGCGGGAGCCCGGTTTCTCGGGAAATGACGCACCGAAGTATTCCCCAGTCAGTCACGGAGCCAACAGGCCTTGATCGTAAGGTTGCCCGTCCAATCGTAACCCGAATCGCGAGCGAGGAGGGTAACACCTTGCCTCGCTTACGCTTCGGGTCACGAAGACGTGACAGCAGTTGGCAAGGATATGACCAAGGCCGAACCAATAATCCCTTAGTCTAGCCAAAGCCTGGATTCTGCAACACCAGTGCGGAACGGACAGGGGATGAATTCACGGGCGGCCAGACCGGTTTCGGACCGCCGAAAAATGCCGGCACGGCGACAATCTGGTAGTATCCTTGACGGTAGTGAGTGAGGTCCCGCCG
>CAZLWV010000018.1:0-4148 GCA_964563135.1 uncultured Planctomycetaceae bacterium | reverse complement strand
GTGCGGGAACGCCATGAGAGACGTCACGCTTCAAGGGCCTTCTGCAGCAATTGAAGCGTGACGTCTCTCATGGCGTTCCCGCACCTTCTCCCGCTTCCGCCGGCCGCTCGCTGGTGTCCCCGCCAAGGTGGTAGATCAATCGGGCGTACCTGGTGGTTTCCGTGACGGACCGACGGCGCGGCCCATGGGTCGGGACCTTGGCATTACTCTGGGGCTGAAGCGGCAACCCGACTGGGCTGCTGCCGCCCGGCCGGATTCGGAAGCAAACATTCGAGGAATCGGGTATGATGAGCGTGGCGGCAGGTCTATTCTCATCGGCAGCGCAGATCATGTCGACGCCGGTCGTGACAGTCGGGCCGGATACGACGATCCAGGAGGCTGCGAGGTTGCTGGAGGAGCAGCACGTCAGCGGATTGCCCGTGGTCGACGCAAATCGACAGTTGCTGGGAATGCTGACAGAATTCGATCTTCTCCGCGCCGTGCGGGACCTTCAACTGCAGGGGCGGGTGGGAGAATTCATGTCGGTCGACGTGGTCGCCGTGAGGAATTGTGCCCCATGGCGGATCTGATCGATCTGCTGATCGAGAAGCGGATCCGGCGCGTGCCGGTGGTTCGGAAGGGTCGAGTCGTGGGGGTCGTCAGCCGGCGCGACCTGGTATTCGCGGGCAGTGTGCGTCAGCAGCTCTTCACAGAACTACCTGAAGCCGCAGTGTCGCCAGGCCAATCCGAGGGCTAGGTGTCTCGGAACGAGCGTATTTACTTTCCCAAGGGGAAGACGTATCCTGAGAACGTTCACGACCCACCCATTCGAGCATTTAGGAGGTGCGACATGAAGAAGAGGTTAGGTGTTCTGGTCATCATGCTGGGTCTCGTCTTGGTTGTGGCCGGATGTCCGGCCAAGACCGCCCCGACAGACAAAGGCGGTTCCGGCCCTGATCCCACCCCACCGCCCGTGGACATGACCACGGCCGAGCCCACCGATACGCAAGCCGCTGCACCGGCGGCCAGCGAAGAGGCACCGGCGGTGAAAGACGAAGCCCCGGCGCCGGCTGCAGGCGATGCAGCGCCGAAACTGGTTCCAGCCGACAACGCGAACAAGCCAGCGGACAAACCGGCTGATGCCCCCGCCGCGGACAAGCCAGCGGACAAACCGGCCGACGCCCCCGCCGCCGCGGACAAACCGGCGGATAAACCAGCGGACAAGCCGGCGGACAAACCAGCCGACAAGCCAGCGGATAAGCCGGCGGATAAGCCGGCGGATGCCCCCGCCGACAAACCGGCGGACAAACCGGCCCCGTAGGCGAACCGGTTTCCCCAGTGGTGCCAAGCCACAAGTGATCTTTCAACATGTGGGAGGCGGTACGTGTGACCGCCTCCCGCTGTCGTTTCTTGATCCGGCCACTTCCGCCAGTTCCCGCAGAGCTGGTTGGCCCTGGCCTTGGACGGCGAGAAGGCCCAACAGACTACCATTTGCGAGGTATTTCAATTGCACTCAAAAGTTGTATTATGGATAAATAGGCAGGGCATGGTTCCGTTTCTGACGGGCAGCGATTTTGGTGCTGTCGAAAGTGTCGTTTCTCGGGCGCCGGCGAGCCGACAGCCCGTGAATCAAGGGATAATCCGGAAGCAGTCGCGGGGCCAAGTTGACGGCAGATATGTGGTTGCATTAATTGCCTCAAGCGGGAGACAACAGGCTTTGGACCTCCCGCAAGGAGTCAATCACCCGTCGCCCAAGCGACGGAAACAACGAACGATGTGACCGATATTTGCAGAGGAGTGAAAGGAATGAGCGTGTTGGTTGCGAAAGAGGCGCCGGACTTCAAGGCGCAGGCGGTAATGCCCAACGGCAGTTTCCGGGAAGTCTCGTTGTCGGATTACCGGGGCAAGTACGTGCTGCTGTTCTTCTATCCGCTGGATTTCACGTTCGTTTGCCCCACCGAGATCATCGCGTTTTCGGAGGCTGCCGCAGAGTTCGAGAAACTGGGGGTTCAAATCCTGGGCTGCTCGGTCGACAGCCACTTCAGCCACCTGGCCTGGCGGGAAAGGCCGCGGAAGCAGGGTGGAATCGGCGACATCGCCTATCCGCTGATCGCAGACCTGGACAAGAAGATCGCTCAGGCCTACGACGTGCTTCTGCCCGGCGGTATCGCCCTTCGCGGCCTGTTCTTGATCGACAAGGACGGGACCGTGCAGCATCAGGTGGTCAACAACCTTCCCCTGGGCAGGAGTGTTGGAGAGGCCCTGCGGATGGTCAAGGCGCTCCAGTTCTTCGAGACCCACGGCGAGGTATGCCCTGCCAACTGGGAGGAAGGAAAGGCTTCGATGAAGGGAGACCCCAAGGGGAGCAAGGAGTTCTTCGAGAAGACCTACGCCTGACCGCGCGACGCGCAGCCTCATCCCGTGCGTGACCTGCGGCCCTTGCCGCCATGGGCCGAGGGGGCACCTCGTGAAACTGCGCCACAAGCCGGGACCAGCAACTCGCCAAGAGTCTGGAGGGGCAGCCCG
The DNA here is from genome assembly GCA_964563135.1 of uncultured Planctomycetaceae bacterium. Taxonomy (GTDB): domain Bacteria; phylum Planctomycetota; class Planctomycetia; order Pirellulales; family Thermoguttaceae; genus JAAYAY01. The sequence continues at coordinate 1,643 of CAZLWV010000018.1, read as the reverse complement.
GCTTGTGTGCTTTCTTGGCGAGCCCACTGGGCCCGTTGGATGGCGGACCCGCCCGCAAGACGGCCACGATCCGACTGCCCCCTGAGCAGCAAACAACCGGCTCGGCCGACTGGGTTCCAAGGTCGTGGCGGTTGTGGTACACTTGTCGAAGTCATCCTGCCCGTCGGCTGGCGAGCAGGAAACGGCCACGCGCCCGTGGCGCAACTGGATAGCGCATCGGTCTTCGGAAGCAAAAACACTAATTGCTTTTTCCTCTGAAAAACGCGGAAACCCCGAGAAATCCAGCATATTTCGAGTTTTCCGCTTCTCCGCTCTTGTCCGCTCCAACCGCAGAAAAACGCCCGTTTTGGTGTCGTCGGGTGTCGAAACGGGTGTCGGAATCTGGGGCATACACCTCGCGAGCGCAGGCGGGGCTGAGGCAAAACAAAACGATCACGCCGTGGGCAATCAGCGTGATCGTTTCGTTTGCCGACCGGCATCGGAATCGGGGGGCAGGGTGACCGATGCGGCCAAGAGAAGCATACCCTGCTGTGCGGTGTATGCAAATTGGTGGCGGAAGTATGCCCCGGTTTTCAGGTCCGGGGCCACCAGGTGGGCAAAGGTCATTTCTCACGAAATGCGGCGGCCAGGTGGACCTCGGGGGTCAGCTGCCGCTCGATCCCCGCCGGCATGCGCTCGACACACCGACGCGGACCAACTCCTTGGCAACGAGCTCGCTCAGCTCGGCGCAGTCGCCGCCGCGATCGCCGCGGCCTGGTCGGGCCGCAGCTCGATCCCCGCCGGCATCCGCTCGGCCGGTACCCCGACGCGGACCAGCTCCGCCAGCGTCTTGGCAATCAGCATCTCCCGTCGCGCTGCGATTATCTCGCGGACCTCGGGCAGCGTCAGGTTTGTCTCGCCAGCCTTCAGGCCGTTGCAGACTCCACACGAGGTTACCAGGTTGTCGCGTGTGAAGCGGCCGCCGGCGCTCCGCGGGGCGAAGTGGTCGACCGTCGCGGCCAGCAGCACGTCGAGACTCTGCAGGAGGTCGGCGCCGCAATAGACGCAACGGAAACCATCTCGCGCAAAGACGTCGAACCGAAGTACTCGCTTCTGGTCGGGCCTTCTCTTTTGCCATTTTCGCCGGTCTGGGCGTTTGCGGGGTTCGTTCATTGCCGATCACTTGTCTGCATGGCCGCCCTGGGGCCCCGATAACGCTCGGGCACCCCCGGGGCGGCGCACTTCGAAGGGTTACACGGCCTCAACCTGGTCGACCTGGCGGCCGGCCAACTCGCCCAGCTCTTGGCGGACCAGGCTCTGACGGGGCTCGGGCTGGGCCAGGCTGGCCGGCGATCCGCCCGGCATCCGCTCGAGCCACCTGGCGGCAATGGCACGGAACAGGGTCAGCATCCGCAACGCCTCCCTGGCGTATCCTTCGCGCCCTCCGTGGGCCACCGCATTGGCCCGCTTTCGCATTTTCCCGACCTTCCGCCGGGTCAAGCGTGCGGCGTCGACCTCCTGGGTTACGACGTGGATAAACATGGCTGAATCCCTGGACCGGCCAAGTGCCTCGTGGGCCGCGGTGTCGATCGCCGAACGGATCAACAGCACGGCCGCGGTGAACTCTCCGCGGTCGATTGCCTCCTGGGCGTCCTCGAGCCGCT
>CAZLWV010000017.1:32122-76322 GCA_964563135.1 uncultured Planctomycetaceae bacterium | reverse complement strand
CTTCGGGAGGCGGCCTGAAGGAGATGGCCCATTCTGGGAATCACGCAACCCGATTGAGGTCAAAAGGAATTGGCCACTCCACGGTAGGAGAGGGGGACAAAAAAATGGCGGAGGTGAATGGGAATCGAACCCACCCGGGATTCTTGCGAACCCCACACTGGTTTTGAAGACCAGGGGCACCACCAGATACCAGTCACCTCCGTCAAACAGTTTTTCGCAGGGCTTTGTAGAACATCATCAGGGGAGCGCCGCCGAAGGCGATCGCCATCCAGGCGGCTTCGTCGATTTCGTCCTGGGTGAAGCCCATATCGCGGGCTTTCTTGATATGGCTCTTCACGCATGGCTCGCACCTGGCCAGCACCGACAGGGCGATGGCCATGGCCTGTTTCGTTTTTGCCCCCAGCAGGCCGGGGGCGTTGGCCGACTTGAGGAAGTCGTGGAAACGAGCTTCCGTCTCGGAAGTACCGCTACCCGGGGATTCCGCACCGGAGCAGTCCTGGGGCAGGGTGTTCTGGGGACAGCAGCATGATCCGGGTCCGTGCTGGTTCATGGCCGATTCCATCGGTTCTTTGGGGCCGGGCGTCCCGCAGCAGGCGAGCGGGGCGGTTGTGGCCGCCGGTTCGGTTCCACTGTTCGTTGCTGGCGTGGTCCGTGGGCTCGGCAGCGACCTGCTGTCGGTGGTACACACCAGCACCTGGCCATTGCCACGATCACGGACCTCGCCGATTCTTGCCGCCTGGACATCCCCGGCCTCGTGGAGCCGCCGCAGCAGTGCGTCGACATTCTTGGGGGGCACGGCGATCAACAGGCCCCCGGAAGTCTGGGGATCGAAACACAGTTCCAGCCTGGTTTCGTCGAGGCCCTGGACGGCAACCAGGCTCGACGCCGACGCCTCGCGGTTGCGTTCCACCGCACCGGGAATGATGCCGTCGGCCAGGCACTGGAGCACGCCCGGGAGTACGGGGAGATCGTCCCAGACGACCTCCACATCCACCTGGCTGGCAGCCGCCATGGCCGCGAGGTGCCCCATGAGTCCAAACCCGGTCACGTCGGTGCAGGCGTGGGCGCCGGCCTCGATCATAAGGGCTGCAGCCTGCCGGTTCAAGCGAGCCATCCAATGGGCGGCGGCCTCGAGGCTGCCCTCCGGTGCCCGCCCGATCTGTCCGGCAAACGCGAGCACGCCCGTTCCGAGGGGTTTGGTGAGCACGAGCTGATCGGCGGCGTGAAGCCCGCTGTTGGTGTAGATCTTCCTGGGATCGATGAGGCCCGTGACGGCAAACCCCGCCTTGATCTCACGGTCGTTGATGCTGTGGCCGCCGATCACGGCCACCTCCGCCTCGTTCATCTTGTCGATTCCGCCGCGGAGAATCTCGCGGAGCACCTCGTCGGCAACGAACCCCACGGGGAAGCCGACGATCGACAGGGCGGTGATTGGCCGGCCGCCCATGGCATAGACGTCGCTGACCGAATTGGCAGCGGCAATCAGGCCGAAGGTATAGGGGTCGTCGACACTCGGGGAGAAGACGTCGACCGTCTGCACCAGGGCGGTTTGATCGTCGAGCCGGTACACGCCCGCATCGTCCCCCGCGGGCATTCCCACCAGGACCCGCGGATCATCCACTGCAGGCAGGCCGGCCAGGATCCGCTTGAGGGAGCGGGCGTCGATCTTCGAGGCACACCCGGGGCGATGAACCAGATCGGTGAGCTGGACCTGGCCAACGGCGGGTTCGGGCTGCTCGCCAGCGCAGGGGCAGAGGTCTTCCTGGCGGTACGTGTCGCAGGGGCAGGATTTCTTGGGATCGCAGATGCAGTGGCCCAACCGCATGGATCGGGCCATCACCCGGCGCCGTTTCTCCATGTCCTTCATGGGCAATCCCACCTTCTCCAATCCACCCCTGGCATCCTGGTTGAGCCACGCCACCTCGGGCCCGCTGCCTGCGATGCTCTTGATGTTGGCCTGGAAAACACTTGCGGCCATCCAACAGGAAACCGCAAAAAGGGCGGGCTTCCGCTGGTCACTGTGGAGCATTGACTCGGCGGGCGTCGATCGTCAGCCCGCTCGACGCCTGCCAGAGCACCACGGCATGGACGCCAAGTTGCGGCTGATCGCACATCGGCACGCTGTCCGGTCTGGCTGCCGCCAATGCTTGCCGGCCGGACTCCGTTCGGCCCCCGCATCCTAACCTGTTCTTGTCAGGGAAGCAAGCAATCGGAGCCGGCGAACTGGCAAGCCCCATCAGAACCATCGGGTCCGCGGAAGATCCGGCCATTGCCCCTACCGGCTAGACATTGCCCCGGAATGGATCGCCGCCAGGAAGCGGAGCCCGCCGGGTTGGAGGGGGGCTGACAAGCCCCTGCAATCGGCGGCGGTACTGATCGGTCCATCCCGCCAGGAGCAGGACGGGCAGGTTGATTCCATAGAGAAACGCCGCCACGCCAAGCGCGACGCATGCGGCCAGCTTTGCCACTTGGACGGTAGCATCCGGCTCCCCCGTGATGGCTGCGATGAGCATGATGGGGAGAAAGAGAGCCGTTGCGGCAATCGTGGTCAGCAGCATCAGCCACACGGGCAGCCAGATCGCGAGCGCTCCCACGCGGCACGTCTGTCGGCAGGTGCGGCAGCAGCCCACCAGGGCGAGAAACAAAACAGCGCACAGAATTCCCCACAAGAGAAACGTCGATATCGCCGTGCAGGGCTCGACCCAGAGGCCAAAATACGCCACGCAACCGACCGCCGCGCCGGTGGACATGACCGCAAGGAGGGAAACGAAAGCTTCGCGGCGATTGCGCATCCGCAGCCACGGCGTCAACAACCAGAAGGCCGTCCAACTGATGGCGAAGATGGCGACCATATGGACCAGAAAACCCATGTCGAAATCGCTGCCGAAGGGACCACTCATCACCTGGGGCTGAAGTGCGGCGGCCGCCAGCGGCAGCACCAGAATCAACCACACCTGCCAGTTGCGATTCTCTCGCACCGCGAGCAGCAGTACCCCGAGCAGAATGTACGGCAGCAGCGTGGGCCTGGCGTAGTACCAGTGCCACGGGACCAGAACCGGCGGGCCTTCATCCGCGCCGAGCTTGCCCAGATGGCTGAAGGTCACAATCGTTAAATCCTCCCTTCCGACCGATATGGGTACTCGCCACGAGTACTCGCACGTTCCACCTCATCCATACTTGAAAGAACCGGCGCCAATCTCCTTTCCCCCCTGGTAGATCTTGAACTTTGGAGGCGTCTTCCTGTCTGTCCGGGAGATCCCCGCCTTCTGGTAGACCCGTCCGGCGCCGTCGACCGTGGCATAGTCCATCTGGATGACCCCTCCGTGCCGGCGGGCAGTCACGGTCGGGTAGAGCGGGGCGCCTACCACCAGTTCGTTGGGACCCTGGGCGGTAACCTGGAACCAGCCTTGCCAGTTGCCTTGCAGCGGCACGAGGCTGAAACCCTCTTCGAGCTCGACCTGTGCCACGCGATACTCGCCCGGCGGCAACGTGACGGTCCCGCCGGGGTTTTGGAAGCGAACTGCCGCTGAGGCCGCCTTTCCGACAAGTGTCAGTTGGCGGATCGAATGCCCCCGAATAGTGAGCTGGCAGGCGGCGGTCTCGGTGCCCGCCCAAGCGGGCGAGCTGGCAGCCACAAGGGCCGTCAGGGCCAGCGCGACCTGCAGGGGCGTGTAACGGTTCGACGAGTACGACATGTTCCATTCTGCCGCAACAGGTTCATTCGACACGGCCACTTCCGACCGGTGTAGTGGACAAAGACCATTATGACCCATTCGGGAAAAAAAGTGACAGCGGGAGCATCAAGAAATGCTCGAAACAAGGTGTTTCGCGGATCGGGCGGGTTACAGGTCTTTCCCAACGGGCGATACCAGATCGTTGAACGCCCAGAGGCAATCGCCGGCAGCGGTCGGGCTGAGCGATACCGTCCACGTCATCTTCGTCCACCGTGTGGCAAAGGCCGCCATCGAATGCAGCATGGACTATCGAATAGGGGCCCATCCTGCTCATTCTGGGGCGGGGGAATCGCCGGCTGCCGCAACGGGGATGAATGGGCTGGCTCCCGGGAGCTGGCAGATGGCGACCCTCCGCAGCCGGTCACGGTAACAGTCGGTTCGCCCCGCCAAAAGGAGCACGGGGAGATTGATGAGATACAACAGCCCCGACAGGAACCCTGAAATGATCAGGATCTGTACGACGAACGCGAGGATGAAGCCCATACGTGGTGGTCCGTCCACAATCAGAATCACGGTGCCGAGAACAAGCGTCAGGCAGACCATCGTGGCGATCAGGAGCCATGGCACGAACCAGAGCGCAAACTTGCCCGTGTGATACTTTCCTCGGCACGAGATGCCGCTCAACTGCAGGGCTGCCGCCAGCGCCAGCGAGCCGACGCACCAGAAGCAGATCACCATCACCGGCTCCGGAAACTCAATCCAGAAGCCAAAATAGCCCAAGTAGGCAAGGAGGCCGGCCGCCAGCATCACCGCTGCAATCGACAGGAGGTTGCGCCGACGGCTCTGGATGCTGAGATAAGGCATCGCGAGCCAGACGATCGCCCAGGCGACTGCGAAACTCACGATCACCTGGATCAAGAGATCGAAGCCGGCGGAGGAGGCGAGTGTCGGCATGAGGCAGAACAGCCGAAGCGGCAACGCAGTCAGGGGCACCACAAGAATCAGCCAGGCATGGCGGCTGCGGTTCTGCTTTGGCAAAACGAGCATCGCTGCCAGCGCGATCCACAACGCAAGGGTCGGCTTGCTGTCGAACCATCGCCACTGGACCAGGACCGGTTGGCCTTCCGCGGCACCGACCTTCCCGAGCTGGCTCGATGCGACGATCTTCAAAGGTCCATTTCCAACAGTTGCCGGTACTCGCCACGAGCACGCGCAGGTGCCCCCTCATCCATATTGGAACTTGCCGGCGCCGACCTGGTGGCCATCGCGGTAGACGATAAACGTCGGCTCCGGAGGCATGCGATCCGACGCCGTCCGAGTCTTCTGATAGGCTCGACCAGCGCCGTCGACCGTGGCGTAGTCCATCTGGATGAAGCGGCCGTGCCGGCGGGCAGTCACGGTCGGGTAGAGCGGGGCGCCTACCACCAGTTGGTTGGGGCCTTCTCGCGTCACTCGAAACCAGCCTTGCCGGCGGTTCTCCGCCTGTTTCAACTGATAGCCGCCATCCAGCTCGACCTGTTCGACGCGATACTCACCGACGGGAACGGGTACGGTCTGGCCTGGGGTCCTGAACGAGTAGCCTCGCGACGTGGATTTTTCCACAAGCGTCAACTGACCGATGGAATGCCCCTTGATCGTCAACTGGCAGGGGGCAACGTCCGAGCCGGCCTCGGCGGACACGCAGGCAGCAAGAAGGGCGGCCATGACCAGAAGCGATCGAGCGGGAAAACCTCTTGGAGCCGATCGCAAGGCTCCTGCCGCCGGTGATCCCCGCTCGTGGGAGTTCTCCCTGGCGGTCTTTGGACAGGCTCTCAGCACACGCATCATGCTACCACCACGTTGGAAAGACGAGTTTTACAGGCCACCATGCTCCGCCGCGACCGGCGCCCAAAGAACGCCACTCGATCTGCCGGCCCGTGTCGGCGGAGACCATCCACAGATCCCATCCGGGCGAATTGCAGATCCAAGCTCCAATCGATTGTTCGCCGCTTCCAACAGTTTATCAGGGATCCGCGAGAAGATCAGCCTCGGCGAGATGTTGCCGGTGCGAAGTTGGATGCCACTTGTGCCAGAGAGGGCTCTCTTGGGGGGGGGCGATGTTCTCGCCGGAGAACAGGAGTTTCTGGAACTTCTGCGGACGTCACTCGGAGAGCTCGGAGAGTGCCTGCTACTTTGCGGTTCTCCTGAAATCTGAAGGCAAAAGCTTGACTTGCGCATCGGGGGTGATATTCTGAGCGGCCGATGGTACAGACACGGGACCCCATGGGCCGGAGAACCGTCCCTCCGTCTGCATGACCTGCGTGCGGGTGGTGTGCAGCCAGTGCCGTGTTGTGCGAGCAAGAGATCTCCACGGTTTTGTGGAGAGCCTGTCCCGCGCCCGCCAGGGGGCATTGCAGGGGCGCGAGCGGGCACAATCGGTGGTTTTGACAGCGGATCGTGAAGCCCCATTTGCCGAGCACCCCATTCATCCCTTGTTCTGGCGCCTGCCGGCCGCCAGTTCCTTTGACCCGTTCCGTGCGAGGACCCTATGAACACGAACAACCACAACCGGAGAGAGTTCATCAAGGCGAGCGTGATTGGCGCTGCGGGCATCACGATCGCGGGGGCGCCGTTCAGCGCCAAGTCCTATGGGGCCATCGCCGGTGCCAACGATCGCATCCACGTGGCGGTAATCGGCGCGCGCAACCAGGGCGCCGTTCATCTGGCAAGCTGGTGCGCACTGAAGGAAAGCCACAACGTGGAGGTCCGCGCCATCTGCGACACCGACGAGGCGCTGCTGGCGCCCGCCCTGAAGCTTGTCGAGGAGAAGTCCGGCGCGAAGCCGAGCACCAACTGGGATCTGCGCGTGGTTCTCGACGACAAGGAGATTCACGCGGTTTCGATCGTCACGCCGAATCACTGGCACGCGCTGGCCGCCATCTGGGCCAGCCAGGCGGGCAAGCACGTGTATGTGGAGAAGCCCGCGTCGCACAATATTTGGGAAGGCCGCAAGATGATCGAGGCGTGGCGCAAGTACGGTCGGCGCATGCAGGTCGGCCTGAACAATCGCTCCGCTGCGAATGTGCGCGAGGCCATCGAGTTTCTGCACGGCGGTGGGATCGGCGAGATCTACATGGCGCGCGCGTTGTGTTTCAAGGCCCGCGATTCGTACGGCATGGCGAAGGACAGCTCGCCTCCCGCCACGTTTCACTACGAGCGCTGGCTGGGCCCGGCGCCGCTGCGCCCCTACAACGAAAAACGCTGTCACTACAACTGGCACTGGTACTGGGATACCGGCAACGGCGACACCGGCAACACGGGGCCGCACCAACTCGACATCGCCCGCTGGGGCATGAAGAAGAACGAGCACCCGGTGGCCGTGTACTCGACCGGCGGGATTTTCGGTTTCACCCAGGACGAGGGAAAGACTCCCGGCACGATGGTTTACGGCGGCGTGGAGACCTACGGCCACGACAAGACGACGCAGGAGACGCCCAACACCCAGACCGCCGCCTTCACCTACGCCGACGGCAAGATCATTGAAATGGAGACCCGCGGTCGCTACACCAACCACGAGGGCAGCGGGGGCCAGGAAGTGGGGAACATCTTCTACGGCAGCGAGGGGTGGCTGGAGATCGGCGGCCAGACCTGGAAAGCCTTCCGCAAGCGGGAAAAGCAGCCTTTTGCACAATCCAAACCGGCCGAGAGCGAACGCGCCAATCACTGGGCGAACTTCGTGGAGGCGATCCGCTCCGAGAAGAACGAAGCCATGCACTGCGACATCCACGAAGGCCACCTCTCGACGTCGCTCTGCCACCTGGCCAACATCTCCTACCGCGTCGGCCGCTCGCTGAAGTTCATCGGCGACCAGGAGAAGTTTGCTGACGACCCGGAGGCCGACGCAATGCTGACGAGGATTTACCGCCAGCCGTATGTCGTGCCGGAGGCGGTCTGAGTGAACTCAGGCCTCAGCGGCCGAACGACGGCTGCTGCTGGAGGAGTGCAGGCCGGCTGTCGATCCGGTGGGCTGCAGCGCGAGTGTGTCGGGGAATGAAGGATCACGCCAAGGATCATCACCGCCGCAATCGCCAGGGCGATCGCCAACTGGGTGAGCATGAGCACGATGGCAGACGCCATCGTCGAGGCTGCCACGATGATCGGCGACGTGCTGACCAGGGGCCGGACCTCTTTCCGCCAGGATACGTCAGGCACGGCCTTCTTCTCGTTGCGTCTGCCCCATGCGTCGTGCGGCCATGATGGCGGCTCCCAGGGCGCAGGTCAACTGGGGGTCGGGGGCGATGACAACCGGCTGCCCGAGGGCCGCGCTCAGGGCCGCATCCATGGCCGGGACCAGGGCGACTCCGCCGGTGAAGACGATCGGCGGTGCCGCCTTGAGGCCGCTCATGGCGCGGATCCGCTGGGCGATCGAGGCCTGAATTCCCGCCGCGATATCGTCGGCCGTGCAGCCTTGGGCCAGGAGGCCGACGATCTCCGTTTCGGCAAACACCGCGCACATGCTGCTGATCTGCGACCGGTTGACGCTGTGGGCGGCCATGTGGCCAAGTTCTGCGACGCGAACGCCCAACTGGGCCGCAGCCATCTCCAGAAACCGACCCGTGCCGGCGGCACAGCGGTCGTTCATGGCGAAATCCCCCACCTTGCCCGACGGCAACAGGTGGAGAAACTTGCTGTCCTGGCCGCCGATGTCGATGACCGTTCTCGTTCCCGGCAGGCAATGAGAAATGCCCACTGCCTGGCAGGTGATCTCGGTCAACTGCGTGTCGGCCGCGTGAATCAGCTTCCGTCCGTAACCGGTGGCTACCATCGAGGCGACATCGCTGCGCTCCAGGCCGACCCGGCTGAGCACATCCCGCAGCAACCGATCGGCAAGCTCTTCCTGCTCGATTCCCTGGTCAACCACGCCTGCTGCAACGACGGCCCGACTTCCTCCATCGAGGAGCACCGCCTTGATCGTGCGTGAACCAGCGTCAATGCCTGCACAGAGCATCTTGAATGTCCAACCAAACTGGGAGCAGGAAACCAACTACTTCTGGATCTCAATACCAGTTGCCCAGCCGACACGGTTCATGATCTGGCGGCGCCGGCACGGATGGTCTCGAGGAGCCCTTCCACGCGCACGGCGATCCGGCCGGAATCGGAGGGGGAGTAATCGGTTTCGATCCGCAGGTAGGGGATTCCGAGTTGCTCCTCCGCACAACGTCTTACCCGGCGGGATTCGACGTCGTAGGTCAGGCACGCCTGCCAGACGAGTTCAATCACGCAATCGGGGCGATAGGATTCGGCCAGGCGCCGAAGCGACTCGAGCCGCCGATCGTTGCGGGTCATCACCGAGCAGGGAAGGTGGAAGTACTTGTCGGCCAGGGCGATGATCGGGTCGGACGCGTCGGCATCGACGTCGTCGAGGATCGGTTTCAGGCCGGTGCAGTTCTCCATGGCCACCACCAGGCCGCCGCTATCCTCGATGATATCGAGCACCCGCTCCGCCCCGTGGGCCATGGGCACGCCGGTCAAAAGCACGCGCACCGGCGAGGCCGTGCGGCTGCACGGCTGCTTGCGGCTGAGGGTTTCGAAGGCCTTCTCGTACTGCTCGAAGTCGGCCTTCAGCCCGGAGATGCTGCTCTTCAGGTCGAGCAGCTGCCGTCCGCTGAGCGGCGGGCACTCGGCCGCCATCAGCGAGGCCAGTCGGCGGCGCAGGAATCGTTCCTCGTTCATGACGCCGATGGCGTTGCGAATGCACTGGTCGCTGATCGCGACGTTCCAGCGATCCTCCAGGAACGCACGGAACTTGCGGAGCTCGGTCCGCCAGTGGTCAAGGGCGTCCGGGTCGTCGACCTTCTGGGGCAGCTCGAGCACGTAGACGGGGCGGGTCTCGCCGAGGAGTTCGTACATCTTTTTCTTGCCGTCGCAGGTGGTCTCGGCCACGATCAGGTCGGCCATCTCGAGGAAAGGATTGCTCTTCTGGACATGATATCCGTAGGTCGACTTGATCAGCGGACACAGATTGGCGGGCAGTTGCGTTTCGGCCGCGGGAATCGTCTCCGCCGCCCCGCCGCACAGGCAGACCGGCACGCCGCCGCCGGCAAGAATCAACTCCCGCGGCGTGTATTCGCACATGATACCCACGATGGGTCGGCCCTGGGCTTTGGCCCCCCTGGCATATTCGAGGCAGTTGGCGATCATGCGGCCGAAATGCTCGCAGGGTGTGGCGGCGGCCGGCGAAGGAGAACCGGAACAGCAGGCAGCCGGCCGGCAAGCGTCGCTGCCTGCCGGTTTGCCGCTGGAACCGCAGCCGTGCGATGAAGCATTCATGGTCGATTCTCCAAGGAATGATGGGGAGGCGAGTCCTGGCGGGATTCCCGCAACGGTGAAGGCGCCACGGCTGAAGCCGATCCCAGAAATCCGGCCGCCGCCCTGAGCTAGCGCCCGTGGAAGGTCTCTCTGGCAGTCCTGGGACGGGCCTTTTGTCGGACCGGCTTTCGTCGGCCCCCACCTGGGTTTCACCGGATAGGAGCAGCGTAGTCGCTCGAGCGCTGCCTGGCAAGGACCGACACGCCGCCTTGCGGGCGAAAGAGTGGCTGGGGTTCAGGCTTCAGCCTGCCCGGACAAGAGCCCGCCACTGAGCCCGGCTCGATCCCAGGCGGCCGATGGGTTCTCGGGTCTTTCGGGCGGGCCCCTCTACATATCCAGTTCATCGAGCTCATCAACCAGGTTGTCGAGCCGATCGGCGGGTTTTGGCTGCGTCTGGACCTGCGAGAGGGCGCTGTCGCGTTCGGCCCTGGCCAGATCGGCCGGGTCGGCTCCGCTGAACAACTGGGAAAGATCCAGTTTGAGCCCCGTCAACGAGGCCTCGGCACCGCCGGAAATTGCGGGGTCGGCATGCTGGGGAAACATGATCGCCCCTTCAGGACAGATCCGGCTGCACGCCGGGCAGCCGGTGCGGCAGGCATCAGGCTGTTCAATCAGGAGCCGATCGGCCGAGTCCATGCCGTACACCCCAAAAAGGCAGAAGTTGAGACATTCCAGGCAGCCTGAACAGCGATCGCGATCGATCACCGGGTACCAGCGCTCGCGGGTGTTTTCCCACTGGCGACGAGGCGCTTGGGAAAGCGCAGGAGAACCGGCCTGACGGCTCCCGCCGCTGTCAGGAATCCCCGCCGGTGGGAGGCCGACCTGGCGGTTGTGGGACAGGCCCTCCGCCGGCCGGTCTGCGGGAGCGTTGGCGGCGATCCGGTCGACCTGGTCAAGGATTTGCTGCGGATCGACCCGGGAGTGCAGGCCGAGGCACCAAAGCGGACGCTGTTCCCGGTCGGCCGTGTCCGAAGGGTCTGCCAGCCGACCTTCAACACCCCCTGTTCGAAGCGTCCAATAGGCCGCGCGGGGATGGAGCCAACTGATCACGATCATGGGGCCATCGAGCCGGCGCAGGAACTCCATGGTCGGTCCCGCGGGATCGAGGTCATAGAGGTGAGGCACGCTCGTCAAACTGATCGATTTCCGGCTCGCGAGGGCACGGGAGAGGAAATCGACCAATTCCTGCTGCTGCGCGTCGCCCGGACGCGGCTCGGAGAGGATCACAGAGATGGTTTCAGGCATGGAAAGCTACCGCTGGCGGTGATACGGTGGAGTCAGTTCGTGTTCCGGCCGGCTTGCCCTTTCAAGAGCCGCTCGGCGAAGGGCCATACGGCCTCCAGATGGCGGACGTACCGCTGCGGCTCCAGCAGGTCCACGCCCAACCCTCGCACATCCAGCAGCCACGCGGAATCATAGAGATTCGTGTTGACCAGACCAGGGGTGGAAAGGAGCGACTCGTTGATCGATTCAACCCGGCCGGAGACGGGCGAATACAGGTCGCTTGTGGCCTTGGAGGCCTCCACATAACCGATCTGCCCGCCGGCCTGGATCTCGGCCCCCACGGCCACGGACCACTCAATGTGATGCATATCGCCCAGGAGCCGCACGGCGTAGGCCGATAGTCCGAGCCGGAGGACCTCTCCGGCGCCGAGCACCCACATGTGATTTCTGGCGTATCGGCGGTCGACGGGCAGGATGGCCGGCGAGCGGCCCATCATGAAGACCAGGGGCTTTGGCATGGGGACGGATGGGAGGTGTTGGACGGTGCAGCGGGGGCTACGGTTTCTTCCCGAAGCAGAGCAGGGTTCCCTCGTCGGTTCCGATCACGAGCCGGTGGTCGACGACAGCCGGTGAGGCGACCAGCGACCCGCCCGCCTCGTACTGCCATACCTCGCGGCCGGTCTGAAGGTCGAGGGCGTAGAGCCGCCCGTCTCCCGATCCGACGAAGACCCGATCGCCGACGATCACGGGCGAGCCTTCGATTTTTCCTCGGGTGGCAAAGGTCCAGAGCGGTTTGCCGGTGGCGGGCTCCAGGGCGTGCACGGATTTGTCGAGGGATCCCACCACGACCACCTTTGCGGTAACCGCGGCGGAGCTGCGAAACGGCATTTGTCGCTGCTGGGCCGCGTACTGCCAGACGATTTTGGGGGTCTTCCAGTCGATACCGAAAAACGTCGAACCTTCGGTCCCGACGAACAGCAGTTCGCCCAGGACGGCAGGCGTGGAACCGGTGGGGGCCTCGATAGGCACGCTTCCGATCTCGTTGCCCTGGTCGAGATCGATCACGTGAAGGCTTCCGTCGCACCCGGCCACAAAGGCACGGTTCTCGACGATCGTGGGAAAGCAGCGGATCTGGTCCTGGCTCTCGTACTTCCAGGCCAGTTCGCCCGAATCCCGCTTGAGGCAATAGAGTCTCCCATCCTGGGAACCGAACAGCACCTTGTCCTGATAGAAATTGGCGCTGGAATTGACCTCCGCCTCGGAATCGAAGTGCCAGCGCTGGCTGCCATCCTCAGCCGACACACAGTGGAAACGTCCGTCAACGTCGCCGACGTAGATCAGCCCTTCCTGGATCGACGGCGAGGCGGTGAACCCCAATTCCGTGGAGAATGCCCAGCGTTTCTTTCCCGACTGGAACTCGAGGCAATAGAGGCTGCCGTCGGTGGCACCGATGAAGACGCGGTCGTTGACGATCGCGGCCGTCGACTCGAATCCCCCTTCTTCGATCTTGAAGGTCCAGACGACTTCGGGGCTCTCGGGCAGCTCGGTCCTGGCAACGCCCGTTGCCAGGGGGTCGCCGCGAAACAGGGGCCAACCGGCAGGACCTTCCGCTGCTTCGGCCCGCGCCAGGCCGGCGAGGCTCAGCAGGACCGCAATCCAGTGGAGAAGGTGGCTGTGGGGTGGGTATCGCATGGGAGAACCTGCTGCCTGGTCATTCTCCAATTTTAGAACTCGACAGGGCGAAGTCGAGGGGCATGAGCGGGCCAGATCGGCAACTGCCGTGATCGTGCCGAACAGGGCCGCGAGGGGATCCCGGTTTGCCGGGGGCTCCAGAAGCCAACCCCGAACTTCGGTTGCTGCAGCCGGCCACCCGGTGCGGGAGGACTTGTCGGCGGTTGTCGCAGTGGATTAAGCGGTCCCCTGCACCGCCCGAGACAACGCTGGCTCCGCCCGGCAGGCGTCAGTGGACGTGCGACGAATCGGGGGTGGCACTCAGTTGCGACAGCACCTGGAGCAAACCGTTGAGGTGGGCCACTCGCGGTCCGAATCGATCAACGAACTCGTTGAGCATGAATTCGCCATCGCGAAGGGTTTCGAAGTTCTCGCCGATCTCGCCGGTAAGTGTTTCCAGGTATTCAGTCTGGATCTTGCTGAGCGATTCTGCGGCCATGCGGCAGGCGCGGGCGAGCTTCGGATTGGCCTGTTTCCACTGGCCGAGCTCGGCCGCCCGTTGACGCTGAGCGGCACCCATCTGGTTGACAAGCTCTTCCAGCAATTCGTTCTGGCGGTCTTGTGCGGCAAGCATGGCTCGCAGCAGTCCGGCCATTTCGGCAAACATTGCGGCGCCCGAATGAGCCGGCGGAGCGGGCGCGCCGTGGGAAACGTCAATCTGGCTGAAGAAGGAGGGTTGAGGACGGTTATGATCTGTCATAGGTGCCTTTTCCTTTCAGACTTCCAGTATAAGCACGACCGGGCGGCAAAGTCGAGCCTCACGTTCGTCATTATGCGTGCAAGTCTTCAGCTTGCAGCGTTTACAGATTACCCAGGCGATACAGGCCGCAAGGACGATATGTGCCGGCGCGGATTTTGGGATCACGCTGCCATACCCGCGAATGGGACGGGCCGGTTTCCAGGCGGTGGGGCAACTGGCGGCACCTTGCAGGAAGTTGCCCGAAGAGGCATCGATTCTGTAATCCTCAGATGCCGCTCGACCGACAGATTGGCGCGGAGCGAGCGTTAAAGTCCGCGGGTGTCACGGCCCGAATTACCGAGAGGAACTATCACGGCGGTCCCTGATTGAGAAGATGCGCAGCTTGGGTGTACGGGGAGAGGCAGGAAGATCAATGACAGCGTCTGTTGCCGGTTCGGAAGGCCTGCTAGGTTTCCTTACGGTTGTGGAAGACCGCAAATGCGGGCTTTTTGGGGGATACCTCGTCCTCAACCGGGCGGGCAGACCTTTGGAGTTTCATTGTACGGCGCCGATTCGCCCAAATCGTGCCCAGGAAATCCTGTACGGGCCGACGCTTCGTCCGTATCTCTATGGCGAGCAGATCGGGCGAACCCTACTTGAGCAGGGGAAGAGCCCGACGGAACTGGTTCTTACCGACTGTGAGCCGGTGCTTGCTGTCAGTGAGTTTGTCACTTTGCCCGTGATTCTCGTTGGGGGGGGGCAACCAGCGGCCCAACCGGCGACGGAGCAGGATACCGACAACAACGGCCGGACATGGCGGTATGACCGGGCCCAGGCTGCGGAGCCCAATCTCCGTTTCTTCGAAGCGGGGGGGCAGCGGCTGGCCATGCGTTGCAGCAACCCGGACCGCCGGGCCGAGGATGCGGTGGTGCAGCAGATCGGAACCGTTGCCGCGAGCTTGGATCTGTCCGAGCCGTTCGATCGCATTCGCGCGGCGATCGACGAAGCGCGGCGCGGAGGCCAATAGACTCTATGCCCGACGAATTTGCTCCCTGCGGCAGCGACGGAAGCCATCACTGGACCTGCGCCTCGCCGCCATCGACCCACCAGCAGCAGCTCGGCCTGGATGTTCGTGCCCATGTGACCGGCTGGAACCGCGCTCTGGAGCGCGACGTGCTTGTTCCGGTGGCCGCGATCGAGCTGGCGGGAGCACGGCTCAAGACGGTGCGAATCCCCATCGAGACGCCGCGGGTTCCCGTGCGCAGTTTCGTCTTCAGCAGCCAGGGTAGCGGGGCCGACAGATTCGCAGCCGTCTCGATCCCAGGGCGGCAAGGCACGTCTTCTGCCGCGGCAGGCGCCGGACTGATTCCGCGACTTGCCGGCACGACGAGAATCCGTCCCCCGAAGGATGTGATCAAGCTGGAAGATCGCCTGCAGTATCTTCTCCAGCCATCGCTGGAGATGGTGCTTTCAGAGCGGTCGCTCGAGTTCCCGTTTGTGCCTTTTCCCTACCAGATGGAAGGGATCGCGTTTCTCTACGTGCGCGAGGCCGCGATCCTTGCCGACGAGATGGGGCTGGGCAAGACGATGCAGGCGATCACGGCGATTCGGCTGCTGCTTCGAAGTGGCGAGATCCGATCGGTGCTGCTGGTGTGCCCGAAACCGCTGGTTTCGAACTGGCAGCGGGAGTTCACCCTGTGGGCACCGGAGATCCCGGTGGCCATTGTCGAAGGGGACCACAATCGCCGCCGCTGGCAGTGGCAACTGGCCGATGTACCGGTCAAGATCGCCAATTACGAGCTGATCCTCCGCGACCGCGAGCTGTTTGAAGGAACCGACACGAGCGGCTGCGGGCCCCTCCGCTTCGACCTGGCGGTGCTCGATGAGGCGCAGCGGATCAAGAACCGCCGCAGCACCACCAGCCAGATTGCCTGTTCGATCGCCCGGTCGAGGAATTGGGCCCTGACCGGCACGCCGGTCGAGAACTGCGCCGAGGACCTGGTGGGGATCTTCGAGTTCCTGGTGCCCGGCCATCTGTCATCCGAGATGAAGCCCAGCGCAATGGGGCAGTGCGTGAGCGACTACATCATCCGGCGGACCAAGGACAAGGTGCTCACCGAACTGCCTCCCAAGATGTTCCGCGATGCGGCGGTGGAGCTTCTGCCGGAACAGCGCGAAACCTATCGGTTGGCCGAAGACGATGGTGTCCTGCGGCTGAGCGAGATGGGGGACGAGGCCACGATCCAGCACGTCTTCGAGCTGATCCTGAGACTGAAGCAGATCTGCAACTTCGACCCGGCGACAGGGGCAAGCGCCAAGTTCGAGCGTCTTGAAGCCGACCTGGAGGAGGTGGCTGCCAGCGGCCGCAAGGCGCTGATCTTCAGCCAGTGGGTCAGTACGCTCCAATGCCTGTCGAAGCGGCTGGAACAGTTCGGCCCCCTCGAATACCATGGCAAGATCCCGCCGCAGCGACGCAACGCGATCATCGAGGAATTCCGCAACTCGCCCGAAAAACATGCGCTCCTGATAAGTTACGGAGCGGGGGGAGTGGGGCTCAATCTCCAGTTCTGCGAGTACGTCTTTCTGTTCGACCGCTGGTGGAACCCGGCTATCGAGGACCAGGCGGTCAACCGGGCGCACCGCATCGGCGCAGCCGGCCCGGTCACGGTCACCCGGTTCCTGGCGTCGGACACGATCGAGGAGCGCATCAATCTTGTCCTGGAAGAGAAACGGGAACTCTTCGAGACAATCCTGTCCGGCACCGACCGGCCCCAGAACAAGCTGGGGCTGACGCAGAAGGAGATCTTCGGGTTGTTCGATCTGAAGTCGCCCAGCGGGCCGATCCGGTTGGCCGCCTGACGCTCCAGCGCCGGCCCGCCGATCCAGGAAACGCAGGGGGAGTCCGGCCTGGCATCCTTCGCGGCCGGTTTGCCGGCCCAATCCTTACTTCTCTTCTGGGATCCTCGAAATACAATAGAACCCATGGCCAGGCTCTGCAGTCCCGACATCCCGAAGGTGGCACTGCTCGTCGAAACGGCTCGCGGTTACGGCCGTGGGCTGCTGCGAGGAATCGTCAGCTACGCCCGTCTCCACGGTCCGTGGAGTTTTTATGTCACTCCGGGCGATTTCGAACAGGCGGTTCCGAGGATGCGCCAGTGGGGGGGGACGGGGATCATCGCCCGGATTGAAACGCCTCGCGTTGCCAGGGCGATCCTCGAGACAGGCCTCCCCACGATCGCCCTGGATCTTTCCTCGTCGCAACTGGCGGTGGACAGCCCGTTGGCCGCATTGAGCGAGGTTGCATCCGACTCCTTCCAGGCGGCCAGGATGGCGGCCGAACACCTTTTGTCGCGAGGTTTCACGCGGTTCGGATTCGTCGGGGTTCCGGGGCGAGTCTGGTCGGAACGGCGCGAGGAAGGGTTCCGCAAACGTCTGCGGGAGGCCGGCTTCGACCCGCTCATCTATCCGTTGCCACGGAGCAGGCGCAGTCGCCGCTGGGAGCGGGAACAGGAACGGCTGGCCCGGTGGCTGAGCGAGCTGCCGATGCCGATCGGTGTGATGGCCTGCAACGACGACCGCGGGAGGCAGGTTCTCGAGGCCTGCCGGGAGGCCGGCATCCTCGTTCCCGAGCAGCTCGCGGTCATCGGAGTGGACAACGATGAACTGCTCTGCGATCTGGCCGACCCGCCGCTGTCGAGTGTGGCGCTCAATTCCGAAGCCGGCGGCTACCGTGTGGCCGCCCTGCTCGACAAGATGATGCGGGGGCGAGTCTGCCGGAAGCAGACGCTCGTCGTCGAACCGCTCCATGTTGTCGTGCGGCGTTCGACGGACATCATCGCCCTGGACGACAGGGAGGTGGCCTCAGCGCTCCGTTTCTTGCACGACAATGCCGCCAGCCCGATCGGTGTGGACGATGTTGTCTCCCACGTGCAGCTCTCCCGGCGGAGCCTGGAAATCCGCTTCCAGAGAACCATGGGGCGAACCGTCCATGCCGAAATCCAGCGGGTGCGGTTGGAGCGGGCCAAGCAGCTTCTCACCGAAACGGATCTTCCCGTTCCGAAGATTGCGGAGGCAACCGGCTACGGCAGCGCAAGCTACCTGGGGCAGGTATTCCGCCAGGCCCTCGGCACGACTCCAGCGCGGTACCGGCGCCAGATTCGCACGGGCTGAGGCCGACGGCCCTGCCGATCTGGTGGATGCGAAGCGCGTGCTCTCTGAAGGCCGGTAGCGTGTGCATCAGGGCCGTGTCTGCTTGCGACAGGTTCCCCCACCTCGAAGGGGCGAAGAGCCTGATCGTTTCTCTTAATTGCCATGCGTGTTGTGGCTGTTGCGAGAGACGCATTCTGCGGGTTGCACCGTCTTGGGTGTGGTTGCTTCGGGTGTGCCACGTGGTAATTCCTGGTCAGCCAGGGGAAATGTGGGCCATTCTTGATGGAGACCACCCCGATTCCATCGAATGCGGGGCGATCGGTCCGTGAAATCCGGCGGGGATCCGGCGATACATCCGGGCAGCGGGAGAGGCAGGCATGCAGCTTCAAGATTACGTTCTGGAGAACCAGAGGCCGCCGTCGATCGACGAGGTGATCCGGCGGGTCAGCGAGATTTCGACGCTTCCGCAGATCGCGATGAAGATCATGGAGATTGCGAACAACCCGAACTCCAGCGCCATCGACCTGAAGGAGGTGATCGAGTCGGATGCCGCGTTGGGGGCCAGGATTCTGCGGTGCGTCAACTCGTCGGCCTACGGACTACGGGACCGGGTCACCAATCTTCAACAAGCCATCAGCATTCTGGGATTGCGGCAGATCCGGAGCCTGGCGCTGACGGCGAGCGTTGCCGAGATGTTTGCCAAGGACGAGGCCATCTATTCCTATCGGCGGTGCGACCTGTGGAGCCATCTGGTGTCGGTGGGGATCTGCGCGCGGTTGATCGCGATGCGTCAGAGATCGATCGACTTCGAGGACGCCTTTGCCGCCGGCCTGCTCCACGACATCGGCATCGTTCTGGAAGACCAGTATCTCCACGGCCCGTTTCGCAGCGTCGTTCGGTCCCTGACTCCTGAAGCCACGCTTTCCGAGACCGAAAGGAAGATCATCGGATTCGACCACACGAGGCTGGGAACGAAGGTGGCCGAGCTGTGGCGTTTGTCGGACAGCGTCAAGGCGGCAATCGGGTTCCACCATAACTCGGCAGGCTACCGCGGCAACGATATCGTCATCGTCCGCTGCGTGGAAGTGGCGAATCTGATCTGTACGGTCAAGGGTTATTCTTCGGTGGGCCTGAAGCTGGTGCGGCCGTCTCCGGCCGCCTTGAAAGCGCTGGAGCTGACAAAAGAGAACATCGTCGTGCTGGCAAACGACCTGGATACGGAGTTGGCCAAACATGCCGCTTTGTTCAAGCTCTGACAACTTGTTGGGGGAGACGCTGGCGGCAACCATCGACGATGTGATCGAGTTGGCCGCCGCCGGTTCACCGGGATTCGCCGGGGCTCGCAGCGTGGCCGACGCCCTGCAAGCGTTCCAGGCGTTCCAGGTGCTGCTCGTTCTCCCCGACCACTCTCTGGTCGTGCTGCCCGGCCAGTCCGACGCCGAGACAGCTTTTGCGGCCGAGGTGGCGGGCCGTTTTGCCGATCTCGGTCCGGGCCAGGTCCGCGAGGTTCATGTCGTGTCGGCGGCCGGGCCGCGGTGGGTGCGGGCCGTGTCCTTGCCGGTCGAGGGGGGCCAGGCGATTCTCGCCTGTGTTCAACCAGACACGGCCGGGGCGACCGGCGAAGGCGCGTGCCGATGTTCGGTGGAAGCGGCGATGCTGGGCGCCCTCGGCTGCCTGGTGGCTGCCGGCGAAGTGAGCCGGGTATCGCTGCAAACCAGGGTGGAACAGCTCACCGCCGAGCACGAAGCCATCCAGGGATCCTACTGGCGCTCGCTTGCGCAGGCCGTCGCCGAGCGCGACGAACGCTTGCGGGAGCAGGAGGAGCATGCGTCGCGTCTGCGGGCGGTGATGATGACCGCCGCCGACTGCATCGTGACCATCGACGAGCACGGCCTGATCGAATCGTTCAATTCGGCTGCCACGCAGGTCTTCGGCTACGAGGCGGGTGAAGCGATCGGCTCCAGCGCATCGATTCTGTTCGCGGACGACGCCGGCAGTCCGGCGTGTCCGGTCCGCAGGTGGATCCTGGAGGAGGCCGGAGAATCCCGCCGGGGTTCGTCCCGGCAGTTGCTGGGACGCCGCAAGGACGGGACGACCTTTCCGCTGGAGTTGGCGATCAGCAACACGACCTTCCAGGACCGGGTCCTGACCACGGCGATCCTGCGCGACATCACCGAACGGCAGGCCGCCGAACGGCAACTGAAGCGTCTTCACGCCTTCAACCGCCTGGTTCTGGACTCGGCCGGCGAAGGGATCGTGGGGCTGGACTGCGAGGGCAAGGTTACGTTTGCCAATCCCGCGGCCGAGCATCTGTTTGGCCGCAAGGCGGCCGAAATGGTGGGAACACCGTTTCATTCCATTACCCACCACGCGCGGATGGACGGTGTTGCCTATCCCTGGCAGGAGAGCCCGATCCAGCGATCCGTATCGGAGGGAACCGTGCACCGCGAAGACAGCGAGGTCTTCTGGCGGCAGGACGGGACGAGTTTCTTCGTCGAGTATGTGGCCACCCCGATGCGGGAAGAGGACGAGATCATCGGGGCCGTGGTCACCTTCCGCGACATCACTCCGCGAATGACCCTGGAGGGGCAGCTCGTCCAGGCGCAGAAACTCGAATCGATCGGCCAGCTCGCGGCCGGAATCGCGCACGAGATCAATACGCCCACCCAGTTCATCGGCGACAACCTGCGATTCCTCAAAGAAGCGTTCGAGGAGCTCCAGCCGGCCCTGCTGGCCATCAACGAGAGTTCCCCGAAGGCAGCGGCCGCCGGCTCGGCCCGTGAGCCGGACGATGAGCAGCCCCCACCCCTGGCGGGAGAGGATCTTCTGTACCTCATGGAGGAAGTGCCCCGGGCGATCTCGCAGTCGCTGGAAGGGGTGGAGAGAGTGGCCAAGATCGTCCGCTCGATGAAGGAGTTCTCCCATCCCAGCGGCGAGGAGATGCAGAGCGTCGACCTCAACCGGGCGATCGAAAGCACCCTGACCGTGTGCCGCAACGAATGGAAGTATGTTGCCGATGTCGTCACCGACTTCGATCCCGATCTGCCTCTGGTTACCTGCCTGCCGGGAGAGTGCAACCAGGTGTTTCTGAACCTGGTCATCAACGCCTCCCACGCGATTGCCGAGGCGAATGCGGCCGCTCCCCACAACAAAGGGACGATCAGCGTGCGGACTCGCACCATGGAGGAGAGGGTCGAGATCCGGATTGCCGACACGGGAACGGGCATTGCCGAGAGCCACCGCAACAAGGTCTTCGATCCCTTCTTCACCACCAAGGAGGTGGGACGCGGAACCGGGCAGGGCCTGGCGATTGCCCGATCGGTCGTCGTCGACAAGCACGGCGGGTCCATCTGCTTCGAAACCGAAATCGGACGGGGCACCACGTTCATCGTGCAGTTGCCGGTCAACCCCAGTCACGCCAGGAGAAGCCCATGAAACCCCGCATCCTGTTTGTCGACGACAGCCGGCAGATCCTGGACTCCCTGGCTCGAATGCTGAACGGAATGAGGCGCGAGTGGGAGATGATCTGGCTCGACGATCCGCGCCTTGCCTGGACGACCCTCCAGGCGGAAGCGTTCGATGCCGCCGTGCTGGACGTCCGGATGCCCGGGCTCACCGGCCTGGAACTGCTCCAGTACATGAAGACCTGCGACAGCACCAGAGACATTCCGGTGGTGATGCTCACCGGCCTGGAAGATCGGGATCTGAAGCGGCAGGCCCTGGACCTCGGCGCCGCGGACCTGCTCAACAAGCCGGTGCAGTGTGAAGACCTGGTCGCCCGCCTCAAGAACGTGCTCCGCATCAAGGCCTATCAGGATCGACTCCGGCTCCAGACGATCGAGCTGGAGAAGCGGGTCGGGGAGCGCACGGCCGAATTGCACCGATCGCGGCTCGAGGCCATCTGGCGCCTTGGCAAAGCGGCGGAACACCGCGACAACGAGACGGGCAACCATGTGATCCGGGTGGGCTGCATGGCCCGCGTGGTTGCTGCCACTCTGGGCCTCGATCACGACCTGGTGGAAACCCTGTTTGTGGCCTCTCCGCTGCACGACATCGGCAAGATCGGCATCCCGGACGCCATCCTTCTCAAACGCAGCCCCCTCTCGCAGGCCGAATGGCACGTAATGAAACAGCATTGCTGGATCGGCGAGCGGATTCTGCATGAGGAACCCAGGCCCAAGCGGGTGTTCGAGCGGCTGGTTGGCATGCCCGTGTACGACGGGGGCCCCAGCAGCAACCCCTGGATCGACATGGCAGCTCGGATCGCGCTGACCCACCACGAGAGGTGGGACGGTTCGGGCTACCCGCAGGCCCTGGCGGGCGAAGCGATCCCCATGGAGTCGAGAATCACCGCGATCGTCGATGTTTTCGACGCGCTGCTGTCGCGGAGGCCCTACAAGCCCGCCTTTCCCGAGGAGAAGGCCCTGGCCATCATGGCCGACGAGGCGGAATCGCATTTCGATCCCGAAGTCTATCGGGCGTTCCTGCAGACATTGCCCGAGCTGCGCGAGATCTACCATCACTTGCCCGACTATTTCCACGTTGTCGACTGGATGGAGGCGGAACATGTATCGGATCCTGTTTGTCGATGACGAGCCAAGAATCCTGACCGGACTGCGCCGCATGCTCAGAAGCATGCGCCACCAGTGGGACATGGAGTTCGCCGAGGGGGCGTTCAAGGCCCTGGAACTGCTGAAGTCGCAGGCTTTCGACGTTGTGGTGAGCGATGCGAGGATGCCCGGCATGGAGGGCTCGGAGCTCCTGGAGCGCGTACGCTGCGAATACCCCGATACGGTCCGGATGATCCTCTCGGGCCAATGCGGCCGCGACTCCGTCCTGCGTTGCATCGGGGCCACCCACCAGTTTCTGAGCAAACCGTGCGATGCGGAGGCGCTGAAGGCCGCGATCGAGAACGTTTGCCGCCTGCGCCAGTGCGTGGGCGACGCCACCGCAAGGGCCGCGGTTTCACGGATCGACTCGCTCCCCAGCCGGGCCTCCGCCTATGCGGAACTCATCGATCAGGTCGAAACGGAAACGACGCCGCTTCGCCAGATGGCGGAGACGATTCGATCGGACGTGGCCATGAGCATGAAGGTCGTCCAGCTCGTCAGTTCCGGATTCTTCGGAACTCCGCAGCACACGATCGAGGTGGATCGGGCGGCGGAACTGCTCGGAGCCGACACCCTGCGCGCGATGGTGGCCGGCACCAATGCCTTCCGGCTCCCGCTTCCGGACGAGATCGACGTCGAACTGGTCGGCCGCATCAGCGACCACAGTCTCGCGGTGGCCGCGGCCGCCAGGCGAATCGCCGAGTCGGTGACCAGCGACTGCCACGTGATCGTGCAGTCGTACCTGGCCGGCCTGTTCCACGAGGTGGGCACCCTCGTCCCCGTGGCATCGGCCGGCGCCGGACCGGCGGCGGGCGTCCTCGGCCCGGAACAGCCGACACCCGGAGCGGAGACGTGCGGCATCCGGGCCGGCGGTTACCTGGCCGCTCTCTGGGGGCTGCCCCTGGATGTTGCCGACGCGATCGGC
This sequence comes from uncultured Planctomycetaceae bacterium, assembly GCA_964563135.1. Lineage (GTDB taxonomy): Bacteria > Planctomycetota > Planctomycetia > Pirellulales > Thermoguttaceae > JAAYAY01. The sequence goes on along the minus strand of CAZLWV010000017.1, from coordinate 52,982 downwards.
AGTTACCGATGCCCGGGCCAGTTGGAACGGCACGCGTTCACGGCGCTGACCGCCCTTCATGTGGCCGGCGCCTTGTTGGACCGGTGCCTCGGCCTCCCGGAAGCCGACGGCTACGAGGTCGACCGGGACTACCTGACGCGGATCAACCTTGCCGACCGCCTCGACCAGTGGCGTGAAATCTGCTCGGCGACCCAACTCCACGAGGTGCTGCCATGAACGAACGGATCCTGTGCGTCGACGACGATGCCAATATCCTGCTGGGGTATCAGCGGGCACTCCGCAAGCGTTTCACGCTGGAGATCGCCCTGGGCGCGGAGGAGGCTCTCCAGGCGATCACCGAGCAGGGGCCCTATGCCGTCGTGGTCGCCGACATGCGCATGCCCGGAATGAACGGCGTGGAGCTGCTTGCCGAAACGAAACGGCTGGCGCCGAAGACGATCCGCATGATGCTCACCGGCAATGCCGATCAGCAGACGGCCCTCGAGGCGGTCAACGAAGGGCAGATCTTCCGCTTCATGACCAAGCCCTGCCCTCCCGAGGATTTTGCCAGGGCCCTGGAGGCAGCTCTGGAGCAGTACCGGCTGGTGTGCGTGGAACAGGACCTTCTGTCCAGGACTCTCAGCGGGAGCATCAAGGTGCTCACCGATGTCCTCATGCTCGCCTGCCCCGCCGCCTTCGGGCGAACCACTCGTGTCCGCAACCTCGTCCATGCCGTGGCGGAGAAACTGCACCTCCAGGACCGATGGATGACCGACATTGCCGCCCTGCTCTCGCAGATCGGCTGTATCGGACTTCCCGACGCCGTTCTGGAGAAGATCGGCCGCGGGGACGGGTTGACTGCCGGCGAGGCCGAAATGTACGCCGTGCACCCCTTGCTCGGGCGAGACCTCATCAAGAACATACCGCGGCTCGAACAGGTGGCCGAGATCGTGGCGTACCAGCATAAACAGTACGACGGCGGCGGAAGTCCTCGCGATCAGGTCCAGGGAGACGACCTTCCGCTTGGAAGCCGGATTCTCAAGGCGGTGCTCGACTTCGACCAGTTCGTTTCCACCGGCAGCAGCCACGAAATGGCGATCGCCGAGATGCTCCACCGCCGGGGCTGGTACGACGGGCAAGTCGTCGAGGCCCTCCGCCAGGTCCTCAATGTCACCCAGACGCATATCGTCTTCGAGATTCCGCTGGACGACCTGGAGGACGGCCAGCTTCTGGCCCGCGACATCAGGTCCCAGCAAGGAACTCTGCTCTGCGCCAAGGGACAGGAGATCACTCGGGCGGTCCGCTTCCGCCTGAGAAACTACGCGTTCAATGTCGGAATCGACGGGCCAATCGCCGTTTTCGTTCCCATGTCCCTTGCCGGCGAGATGGCCGAACAGGTTTCCGGAAAGGCTGGCGGGGCAACGGAGAGTGGTCTGTCTGGCAGTGCATGTCCGGGGAAATAGCCACCGATGAATCCGCAGCACACAAGACCCGCTGACACGCAACACGTCACCCCGCGAGCGCCTTCGCGGACTGAGGTAAGCACCCTGGCCTCGATGGCGGCCGACACATTGCCCGATCTGGCCTATGTGCTCGATCGGGAGGGGCAGTTGCTGTATTGGAATCGGGCCATTGTGGAGAACACCGGGTACAGCGACGAGGAGATCCGCTCGATGCTTCTGGCGGACTTCTTTCCTGCCGAGGAATATCAACGCGTGCGAGCGGCCATCGAGAAGGCGTGGACCGTGGGCACATCGGCGATAGAAACCGAAATTGTCACAAAATCCGGGGTTCGGACTGCCTGCGAATTTTCCAGTTCGCTGTACCGCGACCAACGAGGTACCCCGCTGGCCCTCTGCGGTTCGGCGCGTGATCTGACCGAACGCAAGGCATTCGAAACCGCCCTGCGGGAAAGCGAGCTGCGCTACCGCGCCCTGTTCGAAGCCTCCCGCGACGCGCTGATGGTGCTGGGAGAGAACGGGCCCTTGTTCTCGGCAGGAAATTCGGCGGCGCTGGAAATGTTCGGCTGCGAGGATCTGGGGGAATTCCTGCGACACGGTCCGGTGAGCCTCTCCCCCCCATTCCAGCCCGACGGGCGCCCCTCCGAACTGGCCGCTCGCGAAGCCATGGAAAGGACCCTGCGGCTGGGATCGAACAGCTTCGACTGGGTTCATTGCCGGGTTGACGGCACGGAGTTCGAGACGTCCGTTCTGCTGACCCGCATCGAGATTGGGGGGAGGCAACTGGTTCAGGCCACCGTCCGCGATATCAGCGTGGGAAAGGCCATCGAGCGGGCGCTGCGAGCCAACGAGCAGAAGTTGCGGATGATCGCCGGGGCCGCGGTGGACGCGATTGTCATGATCGACCCGGCGGGCCTGATCGTCCACTGGAACCCCGCGGCCGCCGCGATGTTCGGCCACTCGGTCGATGAGGCCATCGGCACGAGGTTCCACGAACTGTTGGGACCGCCGGAAGCGGGTGCACCCGGTGACGTGGACATGGTCGAGTTCCTCTCGTCCGGAACCGGGCCGGCCACGGGCCGGGTCTTCGAATTCTCCGCCCTTTGCAAGGACGGGAAACAATTCCCCGTCGAGGCCTCTGTCTCGCGAACTCGCTCCGAAGAGGGATGGGCGACGGTGGTCATCATCCGCGACGTGAGCGACCGGAAACGGCTCGAGGAGGTGTTGAGAAAGCGAACCACCGAACTGACCGCCAAGGTCAGGGAACTCAGTTGCCTCGAGCGAGCCTCCGGGGTCTTCGAGAGAAGCGATCTGAATCCCATCGAGATGATCGAACGGGTGGTCGCATTGCTCCCCGAAGCCGTGCAGGATCGACCACATGCGTGCGCAAGAATCACCTACCACGCCCAGGAGTTCCACACCGCCGATTTCGCCGAAGAACCAATCTCCCTCCAGGTTCCGCTGATCGTGGCGCAGGAGCCGGTCGGCTCGATCGAAATCCGCTGTGCACCCAGTCAGAGCACACCGCAAGGCACGGCGTTCTCAGACGAGGAACGGATGCTGCTGGAGCAACTGGCTGTACGCCTCGGTCGAGCGGTCGAACGATATCTCAGCAACGAGGAGATCAAGGCTCTCAACCAGAAACTCGAACTGATTCTGGCGGCCACGAGGACGCGATTCCTGCTGACCGACGAGGATTGTGTCGTCCGCTATGCGGATCCCGAGACTCAGCGCCAGTACGGCACCCTGGCCAACCAGAAATGCAGCCGTTATCTCTTCCTGTCCTCCGAGTGCTGTTCCGCTTGTCCGAAAACCATACCCGAAGCCCGCGACCGGACCGTCATCGCGCACTTCACCCTCCCCCTGGAGAAAGACCGCATCTTCCAGCGAACCTCGGTGCCGATCCGCTCGCACGCGGGAGAACAGATGTACGCCGCCGTGCTGGTGGACGTCACCGAGCAGAAAGCCCTGGAGGTCAAGCTGAACCAGGCCAGCAAGCTGGAAGCGGTCGGTCAACTGGCGGCGGGGATCGCCCACGAGATCAACACGCCGACCCAGTTCGTGGGCGACAACACGCGGTTCCTGGGCGAAGGCTTTCACGATCTGGAACGGGTTCTCGTCCAGGTCGACCGACTCCTCGAGAAGAGCCAGGGCGGAACCGTGGACGCGGAACAGCTCGACGGTATTCGCCGCACGATCGAGGAGGTCGACGCAGGGTTCCTGCGCAACGAGATCCCCGAGTCCATCCAGCAGACCCTGCAAGGGGTCAGCCAGATCGCCAGCATCGTGCGCGCCATGAAGGAATTCTCCCATCCCGGCAGCCGGGAAAAACAGGCGATCGACATCAATCGGGCCGTGGAGAACACGCTCACAGTTTCGCGGGGCGAGTGGAAACACTTGGCGGACCTCGTGCTCGACCTGCAGCCGAACCTTCCACCCGTACCCTGCTACCCGGCAGATCTCAACCAGGTCGTTCTCAACATCGTGGTCAACGCCGCGCACGCCATTGCGGAGACTCCCAGCGGCCATGGCACGATCACGGTCTCGACACGTCGCTGCGACGATTGGATCGTGATCGAGATCGGCGATACGGGCCCCGGGATCCCCGAGGACATCCGGCCGCGGGTGTTCGATCATTTCTTCACCACCAAGCAGGTGGGCAAGGGGACCGGACAGGGGCTCACGATTGCCTATGCCATGGTCGTCGAGAAGCATGGAGGGACTCTGGACTTCCGCACCGAATTGGGCAAGGGGACGACGTTTGTCATCCGCCTTCCTTTGCGGGACCAGCCGGCTGAACAGAAAGCATTGTTTCATTCCATCGGATCGGTCACACACGAAGGAGTTCGGAAATGAACCCGAGAGTACTACTCGTCGATGATGATCCCGACGTCCTTCATGGCCTGACTCGCGCCCTGCGGCACCAGCCGTTCGATCTGCTCACGGTGAGGTCCGGGCAGGAAGCCATGGATGCCCTGAAACGCCTTACCATCCATGTCGTTGTGGCGGACGAGCAGATGCCGGGCATGACGGGAGGCGATCTGCTGGCCTGGATCGCGGACCAGTTCCCGGACACGACCCGGATTGTTCTCACCGGGCATCCCACCGCTGCGACTGCGATCCGCGCCATCAACGAAGGGCTGGTCTATCGCTATTTCACCAAGCCCTGCGACCCGCTGGATCTGGCGATTGCCATCCGGCGGTCGCTGGAGGAGAAACAGTCGGCCCAATCGCCCGCGGGCCCGGCCGCAGCGACATGAGCCCTCTGGCGGGCCCGGCCGCTCGCTCTCTAGACCGCTGCAAAACCGGTCCGTCGCCCTGTCGACGGTCGCTCTGGTGATTCCGTCGGCAGGGAGGAAGATGGCGTGGGTGTGTAACCGTTCACGCCCTTTGGATGTAAACGGTTCTCAACCGTAATCCTCCTGCGTGGGTGTCCATCATTGCCCGTCGTGTGGCCGGTCCGCGCGCAGTCGGCTCCGGCGTCGGGGAACGATTGCCCCGGGATTGGCGGCGTCGACATGCGCTCCCCGGGCACGGCGATCACCGGCAAGGCAAACGATCCGCTGCCGCCGGGACGGTTCCAGCGATTTCCGCCATTTTCCAGGGGCCGGAGCGGGTTGGCAAACTCGGCGCGATCGTCGATCATAGGGGCAAGAGTTCTCCTCGACTGCCCATGAACTTGCCCAAGTGATTTCATTCATGCACTCAGACAAAGGAAGTGGCTCCAATGGAAAAGGTCCTCATTATTGTCGGCGATGCCAGTGAAACGGTCGACACACTGTATCCCTATTACCGGCTCATCGAAGGGGGCTTCCAGCCCGTCGTGGCTGGCCCGGAAGTGCATCGCTACCAGATGGTGATGCACGAGGTGAAGCCCGGTTGGACAATCACCAAGGAATGGGAGGGCTACACGATCCAGACCGACATCGCCTTCCGCGACGTCAGGCCGGAGGAGTATGCCGGCATCTTCTTCTCCGGAGGCCGGGCTCCCGAATACATCCGCTACGACGACGACCTCATGCGGATCACCCGCCATTTCTTCGAAACCAACAAGCCGATCGCCTGCGTGTGCCATGGCGTGGAGATTCCCGCCCATGCCGGCTGCGTCAAGGGACGCCGCATGGCTACCGTGGCCAAGTGCAAGTTCGATCTGGAGGTCTGCGGCGGCACGTTTGTCGACGAAGCCTGTGTGATCGACGGCAACCTTGTCAGCGGTCGTACCTACCACGATCACGGCCAGTATATCGGTCCCTGGATCAAGATGCTGGAAGCTGCCAGGTAGGGCCGGGCAGGACTGTCAACGATACCCCTCGGCTTTGTTTGCCATCCCGAAGGTTCCCACCATGCTGCAACCCGCTGTCCGCATCGGATTGGAGATTGTCCTCGACGATCCCCCCTCGATTCTCATGGGTTCGCGTTTCGGACTGCTCATGAACCAGGCGTCGGTCGACGGCCGCTTCCGCTACGCCTGCGATCTTCTGGCCGAGCGTTTTCCCGGCCGACTGGCCGCCCTGTTCTCACCCCAGCACGGCCTGTGGTGCGAAGAGCAGGACAACATGATCGAAACCGGCCATGGCGTCTACCGGCCGCTCGGAATCCCGGTTCACAGTCTGTACAGCGAGACTCGCCGGCCGACGGCCCAAATGCTTCAGGGTCTGGACTGCCTGCTGGTCGACCTTCAGGATGTCGGCACTCGGGTCTACACCTTCATCTGGACTGTCTCCCACTGCCTGGAGGCGTGCGCCGAGGCCGGAATTCCCGTAGTGGTTCTCGATCGTCCCAACCCTCTCGGGGGCGAGATCTGCGAAGGGCCGATTCTCGAAGGGGGTTTCACCAGTTTCATCGGCCGAGCGGCGATTCCCATGCGTCATGCGCTGACCCTAGGTGAGATGGCTCTGCTCGTCAACGACATGCTCGCCATCGGGGCAGACGTGCAGGTTGTCGCCATGCAGGGGTGGCGGCGAAAGATGTTGTGGCCCGAAACGGGCCGCCCCTGGGTCATGCCCTCCCCCAACATGCCGCGGTTGGAGACGGCCGTGGTTTATCCGGGGCAGGTGCTGGTCGAAGGCACCACTCTCTCGGAAGGCCGCGGAACCACCACCCCGTTCGAGGTTGTCGGGGCACCCTACATCGACCCGCAGAGGCTCGCGGCCAGGCTGGCCGACTATGCTACGCCCGGGCTTGCGATCCGTCCCGTCCGCTTCCGCCCCACGTTCAACAAGTGGGCCGGCCAGAGCTGCGGCGGAGTGGCCCTGCACTACACCGATCCGACGGCCGTCCGCTGCTACGCGACCACGGTGGCGATCTTTGCCTGCCTGAAGAGCCTCTATCCCGAGCAGTTCTCCTGGCTGTCGCCTCCCTACGAGTACGAGGCAGTCCTGATGCCTATCGATATCCTCACCGGGAGCAGCCGCCTTCGCGGCGCGCTCGATTCCGGCCTGGCCTCGCCCGAGGAGATCAGTGAGCTGGCCGCGCTGGATGTGGACCGGTGGCGGGAGCGGTCGCGGTCCTTCCTGCTCTACTCGTGACAGGTGTGAGACATGACCGGTTTCCCGGAACTGCGCTCACGGGGTGAGCCGACCGCAGGCCGGGATGCCTCGCGGTGCCCTGGGGTGGAGTTTCCGGTCGGAAATCCCGGAACCGTGCGGTACCCGGAGCCCACCATGGACCTCCCTGCGAGCTACGTTTATAAGGTTTCAGACAGACAATGCCGGGAGGGCGACCAACGGAAGCCCGGATTCTGCGGCATTCGGCCCTGAATCATCACGGCATTGCATTTCTGAAGTCCAATAGGTACCCATGTCCCTCACCCCCGGAATCCTTGGAGCAACTCCAGTGCGTTGCCGACGATCTGCCCGGATCTCTCTGGTTATTCTCGTTCTAAGCCTCCTATGCGCCACAACCGCAACAGCCCAAACGAGATTGCTGCGGTTCCCCGACATTCACGGCCAACAGGTCGTGTTCTGCCACGGCGGCGATTTGTGGCGAGCTTCGACCGAAGGGGGGGCTGCCATTCGCATCACCTCGCATCCGGGCCAGGAACTGTTCCCGAAATTCTCACCCGACGGGAAGTCGATTGCCTTCACCGCCCAGTACGACGGCGACGAGCAGGTCTACGTTGTTCCGGCCCAAGGGGGTGTTCCGCGGCAACTCACCTTCTATCCGGCCCACGGCCCCCTGCCTCCGCGCTGGGGCTACGACAACCAGGTCTACGGCTGGACCCCCGACGGCAAGTCGATCCTGTTTCGCTCCCTTCGTGACGCCGACGGTGGACGGACGATGAGCGCCCTCTACACGGTGAGCATCGAAGGTGGCCTGGCGGTCAAACTTCCGATGCCGACCGCCGGGGCCGGCGACTTCTCGCCCGACGGAAAGAGCATCCTGTACAGCCCCTTGTTCCGCGACTTCCGCACCTGGAAACGCTACGAAGGAGGCTGGGCCCAGGATCTCCTCGTCTTCAACCTCGAGAACCACCAGACCCGGGCGGTTTCTCCCAGCAAACGCACCGAACGGGATCCCATGTGGATGGGTGATCGTTTGTACTTCGTATCGGACCGCGACGGCATTCTCAATCTCTACGCCTACGATCAGGCGAGCGACAAGACCGAGCAGCTCACCCGGCAGGAGAAGTGGGACGTTCGCTGGGCCAGTTCCGACAACGACCATCGAATCGTCTATGAGCTCAACGGCGAACTCCGCATTTACGACACGGAGTCGGCCAGCGACCGCGGGATCTCGATCACCGTGCCGCAGGAGGGCCTGGCCATGCGGCCTTCCCGGTACTCGGCCGAAGGAAACATCGAAGATTTCGAGCTCAGCCCCAAGGGCCAGCGGGCCCTGTTTGTCGCTCGCGGCGACCTGTTCAGCGTGCCGGTCGAGAAGGGGCCGACCAGGAACCTGACCCATTCCTCCCGAGCTCACGACCGCTGGGGCCGCTGGTCGCCCGACGGCAAGAAGATCGCCTTCATCTCCGACCGCAGCGGCGAGGACCAGGTCTATCTGATCGACCAGGATGGCCTGGGCGAACCGCAGCAGCTCACGACGGAATTCGAGGGAATGCTTTTCGCGCCCGAGTGGTCTCCCTGCGGCAAACGGATGGCCTTCAGCGACAAGGACGGCAAACTCTACGTGCTCACGCTGGAAGACAAGAGCGTCGTGGAAGTGGCCGACGAGCGGCGCGGCCTGTTTGGCGATTTCGCCTGGTCTCCTCACGGACGTTATCTCGCCTTCACGCTGCGCGACGCCTCGGAGTTGAACTCCCTCTACATCTGGGACGCCGAGGAGGAGAAGCAGCACCGGGTGACCGGACCCTATGCTGACGAGTACTCGCCCGCCTGGGATCCGGACGGCAAGTACCTCTTCTTCCTGGCGGCCAGAGAATTCGCCCCACAAGTCAGCGCCGTGGAATGGAACTACGCCAGCAACCGTCAGGTCGGCGTTTTTTCCCTGGCGCTTCGCAAGGACGTTGCCAATCTGTTTGCCCCGGAAAGCGACGAGGTAACGCCGGACGGCGACAAGCAGAAGGAGACCGGTTCGAAGGCCAAGGAGGACGCGAAAGGCGAGAAGAAGAAGGAGAAAGAGACCGCCGCCGACAAGGAGGACCAGGAGGAGCAGGAAGAGGACGCATCCGAGGCAGCCGAGGATGCAGAGATCGATTTTGACGGCCTGGCCGATCGGGTGATCCGCGTGCCGGTTGCGGCCGAGAACCGCAGCGATCTGGCCGCCCTCAAGGGAAACCTCCTGTACGTCGACAGCGGCGCTTCCTTCTACGGGCGCGAGAGCTACGCCAAGCCGGTGCTCAAGGTCTTCGATATCAAGCAGCGCAAGGAATCGGTCCTGGCCGAAGACATCGGCGGTTATGCCCTTTCCCGCGACGGCTCCAAGGTGCTCCTGGAAAAGGACGGCGCCTACCGGCTGATCAATACCAGTCCGGACTCGAAGGACGAGAAGACGATCTCGACGGGAGGTCTCTCTGTCGACCGCGTGCCAGCCGAAGAATGGGCCGAGATCTTCGACGAGGTTTGGCGGCGATTCCGTGACTTCTTCTACGTGGAAAACATGCACGGCTACGACTGGGAAGCCATCGGCGAGCGCTATCGGGCCCTGCTGCCCCATGTTGCCCACCGCAGCGACCTGAACTACCTGATCGGCGAGATGATCGCCGAACTGAACGTCGGGCACGCCTACATCGAAGGAGGCGATTACGAGATTCCCCAGCGGCCGAAGGTCGCCCTCCCGGGTGCCCGGTTCGAACTCGACGCCAAGGCGAATCGTTACCGCATTGCCAGGATCTTCCGGGGTGAGAATGAAGAACCGAAATACCGTGCACCGCTGACGGAGGTCGGGGTCGACATTGCCGAGGGAGACTATGTGCTGGCCATCGACGGCCGGAAACTCACCGGCAAGGACAATCCCTACCAGTTGCTCCAGCACAAGACCGATCCGATCACGCTCACGGTCAACAAGACGCCGAAGATGAAGGGATCGCGAGAAGTCACCTACCAGCCCGTCTTCGACGAATCGGCCCTCCTCTACCGCGACTGGGTCCAGGGCAACCTCGATCGCGTGGCCAAGGCCACCAAGGGACGGGTGGGCTACCTCCATATCCCCGACATGGGCGACCGAGGCATTTACGAGTTCATCAAGTGGTTTTATCCGCAGATCCGCAAGAGAGGATTGATCATCGACGTTCGCGCCAACGGCGGCGGCAACGTCTCGCAGTGGATTATCGAGCGGCTCGACAACAAGCTGCTCGGCACCCGTTTTGGCCGCGAGAGTGACGATCCAGGCACCTATCCTGACACGGTCTTCCATGGCCACATGGTCTGCATCCTCAACCAGAACTCGGCCTCCGATGGCGACATTTTCCCCTACCGCTTCCGCCAGGCCGGGCTCGGTCCGCTCGTCGGCATGCGGTCCTGGGGAGGCGTGGTCGGCATTTCCGGCCGCGGCCCCCTGCTCGACGGCGGCACAGTCTACGTGCCCCTGTCGGCAACCAACGGCCCGGACGGCAAGTGGATCATCGAGGGGCACGGCGTCGACCCCGACATCGAGGTCGAAAATGATCCCAAGTCGGTCATCGAGGGGCACGATCCGCAACTGGAGCGCGCGATCCAAGAGGTGCTCAACCGCATGAAGGAGAATCCGATGCGTCTGCCCAAACGGCCGGCCGATCCGGTGAAGGCCGAGTAAGTAAACCCCTAGTGCTCGTGCCTGTTGTGTGCCGCTGCCTGTTGGCAGACAGTGCAACGAAAACTGCACTCCCGGACGGAAGACAGACAGGGATATTGCGGGCAGGGGGGGCTCGTTTTCGGCACAAACTTGTGGAATACCTTCCAACGGGATAGAATCTGCATGGGTGGGTAGGATTGAGGGCGACCCGCTGGCCTGGTGCCCGGGAGGACAGCATGTCGATACCAACGCAGAACATCACGACCGCTGAAGAACTGCTCAGCGCTGCTTCAAACCTCGGACCGTGCGAATTGGTGCGTGGAGAGCTGATCATGATGAGTCCGGGGAAGGGACGGCATGGGGCAGTCGGGGCCCGCGTTTTGCGAGGACTGATCAACTACGTCCACACGAACCACCTCGGTGAAGTGTTTGACAGCTCTGCTGGGTATGTCCTCGCGCGGGATCCGGATACAGTTCGCGAACCCGACGTGTCATTTCTCACCACGGAGCGACTCAAGGACCAGGACCTCGACGCCTTCCTGGAAGGCGCCCCGGACCTGGCCGTTGAGGTCCTGTCGCCGGGCAACACGGCCGCCGAGATGCGTGCGAAGATGGACGACTACTTCGGCGCCGGGTGCCGGGTCGTATGGATCGTGGATCCGCTGCGGAAGAGCGTGACGGTGCATCGTCCGGACGGAGTTTCCGCCATTCTTACGGAAGACGATACGCTCACCGAAGAAGAGGTTCTTCCCGGTTTCTCACTGCCCGTGCGCGAGATATTTCCGTCGCCATAGCGATTCCCGGTATCCACCCGGACGGGCATGCTCCGGAAGCCCCCTGCGGCGGCTGGCCACTTTCAGGCCTCTCCACGTGGGCCGACCGGTTTGCCGGTCTGGAACGGCCTTGATCGTAGCTTTGCCAACTGCTGTCGTATCTTCGCAACCCGAAGCGCAAGCGAGGCAAGATGTTACCCTCCTCGCTCACGCTTCGGGTTACGATTGGACCGGCAAGCTTGCCACAAGGCCCTCTGGAACCAGCGATTTCTGCTGGGATTCCTCCCACACTCCCATCTGCGGTTGCTACCGTGTATGATAATAATCTACGCTATGTCCCCCCCATCCCACCGCTCCCGTCTTCAGCGAGGAACCCATCCATGAGAAGATCCGTTCTCTTGACCGCCCTCCTGGCCCTTTCGGCTGCCGCCTGGACCGCCCCGACGCCGGCCGCCGACCATCCCGTTCAGCCCCCCAAGGGCTTCGTTGCCCTCTTCAACGGCCAGAACCTTGACGGCTGGTGGGGCCTGTCGACCGATCACTACAACACGTATCGCGATCTCAGCCCGGCGGACTTCGAGAAGAAGAAGGAAGTGGGCCGCAAGGACGTCCGCGAGCATTGGCGGGTCGAGAACCAGGAACTGGTCAACGATGGTCACGGGCTGTACCTGACCACCGACAAGTTCTACGGCGACTTCGAACTTCTCATCGACTACAAGACGGTCGCCAAGGCCGACAGCGGCATCTACCTCCGTGGCATTCCCCAGGTTCAGATCTGGGATTACACCGAGGAGGGGGGCAAGTGGAATATCGGTGCCGACAAGGGTTCCGGTGGCCTCTGGAACAATCCCAAGGATTGGCCGGGCAAGGACCCGCTCGAGCTGGCTGACAAGCCGTTTGGCGAGTGGAACTCCTTCCGCATCCAGATGATCGGCCAGTACGTCAACGTCTGGCTCAACGGCAAACACGTCGTCAAGGATGCGAAGATGAGCAACTACTTTGAAAAGGACAAGCCCGTGCCGGCCGACGGCCCGATCCAACTTCAGACCCACGGCGGCGAGATCCGCTGGCGCAACGTCTTCCTTCGCGAGATCGGCAAAGACGAAGCGGCCAAGTATCTGGAAGCCATCAAGGCCGACACGAAGTAGATCCCCAGGGCATGGCCGATTCAGGCGGCAGTCGCAGAGCCGTCCTTTCGTGGAGTCACGATTCGTTCGGGTCGCATGCTCCAAGCGTGATGATCCGCAATGTGAGAAACGATCGATCAATCGGTCGGCAGACAAACCCCAACGGGCATGGCCGTCAGGTTGTGCCCGTTTGCGTTTTCTTGGCAAATTCGCCTCCCCCGAGGGACCGAGGATTTCATGTGGCTTTGGGTCGTTGTGCCCCCCATCTGCATGGATTCCGGATAGGCCGACGTTTCATAAGCTATCCTTTGGGTGAGCCCGGGCGTCCACCGCGCCTGGCTGTGACGAATTTGCCGCTTGCCGAGAATTGGCGGAATGAACAGGCAACTCTGCGAAACCAGGCCCGTCGCCAGCCGACGCGATCCGGCAAGGGCGGAAGTGATCGATCGGGTCTTCCAGAAGATCGGCGACGTCTCGTCGCTCCCCACGCGGGCGGGCGAGATCATCGCCCTGGCCCAGGATGCCAGTGCCGACGCCGACGCCTTGATCGCGGTCATTCGCAGCGATCCGGCAATCGCCATGCGAATCATGCGGACCGTCAACTCCTCCTACCTGGGTGTCCGCGAGTCGGTGGCCGATCTCAAGCAGGCCGTGATGCTGCTCGGCTTCCAGGAGATCCGCAATATCGCCATGAGCTCCTACGTGGCCCCGCTGTTCCGAACGACGTCGGGCTACCGCAACTACAGCCGCGAGGGCCTGTGGAATCACATGGTCAGCACGGGCATGGTGGCCCAGGAGATCGCCCGCATCTCGCGGCGAGTCAACCCGCCGGAGGCCTATCTGGCCGGCCTGCTCCACGATATCGGCCTAGTGATGATCGACCAGTATCTCCACAAGCCGTTCTGCCGCATCATCGACGAGTTGACGCCGGAGAAGCCGGCCCATGAGGTGGAACGCAATACGATCGGATTCGACCATGGCGAGCTCGGCGAATATGTGGCCGTCAAGTGGAAGCTTCCGCCGCATCTGACCGATGCCATTGGGCATCATCACCACCCGGCCGACTACTTTGGTCCCCATCGCGATGTGGTCCTGACCACGGCGCTGAGCGACTGGCTCTGCGACTACCGGCAGCGACCTGCCCTGGGGACGTCGACCTCCAGCCCGCCCCCGGTCGAGCTCTTCATCGAGTTGGGCATGGAACGCACCGAGGTGACGGCCGTCATCGGCGAACTTGGTGCGGCGCTCAGCCGGGCCCAGACCATGGCCGAATCGCATCTGCGCTGACGATCGCGAACTGCCGATACCCGCGGTGCAGGACGCCTCCGGTTCCGGATCGGAGACGCTTTTCCATTCCCCCTCGTCTTCCGCTACAATGGGGCCTGAAGTTGTCGGCCAATTCGACAGTCAGCAGCCCTTGCCTCTCATTCTCCCATGCCCCGCTGCCGCTGGTGCCAACGCGAAGTCCCTGAAGGTGCCACCGTATGCCCCCACCCGGCTTGCCGGGGCGATCTGTCGACCGCTGCGGGCGGCCTGCCAATAGCGGCCCCTCCTCCGATCCCCGGGGCACCGCCGCCACCGCCTCCCGGCGGTCCACCGAGAGGCCTGGCAGCAAACAAACACGCCAGCACGCCGACAATTCCCCCGCCGCCACCGCCACCCGGCGGCCCGTCGCCTCCTCCGCAGTTTTCGCACGTCCGCAGTTCGATCCCAGAGCCCCCTCCGGCTCGTGGCATGCCAGCCCGCGGCGGCGAGGACTACAACGAATTGCAGAAGGAACTCCACCATCTTCGCAGACGAGTGCTCGTCCGCCGCCGTCGCGGCCGGTACCTCGGGCTGGGAGCCCTGACGGCCATCCTGATCGCTGCCATCTGTCTGGCCGGCTACTGGGCCGCGGCCGTCCTTCCCTTCGCCACCCTCGACGGCACGCCTGCCGTTGCTCGCAGCCTGGTCGAACCCGACCGCCTCGCCTTCGCCTACACGCCGCTCAGTACCGGCAAGATCGCCTTTCGCCGCAGTGGCGACGACCGCGACAGCGAACTGCTCGATGACGTTCTGAAGGAGAGCGTGGGAACCGCCCAGTCGTTTGAGTGGCGTGCCGAGGGGCTGAGGCCGGGGGACACGATCCGCATCACCTATCGCGAGGGACTTCGTCTTCGCCAGACAGACCTTGCCGTGCCGGAGCTTTCCCCTGAGGCAGCCACAGGCAAGGCGTCACTCCGCGGCCAGATCGTCAACGCGGTGACCAATCTGCCCATTCCCGATGCCGTCGTCCGGGTGGTGGGCGGTTCCCAGCAAGCCCAGACGGATGAGGAAGGTTGGTTTGGCCTGGAATCGCTGGCCGAAGGAAACGTGCCGCTGGAAGTCTCCGCCGATGGTTTCAGCGTGGAGCGTTTTGAGCGGACCCTGGACTCGGCCACCCCCCAGGCCATCCGCGTCGTACTCAGCCCGGGGTTGAAGGAAGGACAGCTTCGTCTGGTGCTCACTTGGGGCAAGCAGCCCGCCGACCTCGACGCCCACCTGGAAGGCCCGTTGCCCGGAGGAGAACGCTTTCACGTGTACTTTCACCAGCGTGGCGATCTGAAGAGCAAGGAGTTCGTCAATCTCGATGTGGACGACCTGAATGGCGAGGGCCCGGAGACGATCACGGTGCTGGGCGTTTTGCCGGGCGAGTACCGCTACTACGTGCATGATTACACGAACCGCAACCATCCGGAGGCCAACGCCCTGGCCCAAAGCGGGGCGGAAGTGAAGGTCTATCACGGCGGCCAGACCTATCGCTTTGCGCCCGAAGGCAAGCTGATGGGCAACGTCTGGAACGTGTGTACGATCAACGTGACCGCGGACGGGGCCGTGGTGGAGAAGATCGACACGTTTGACCGGGCGACTGCCGGATCTCTTGGACTATATGCCAAGCGAACGCAGGGCAATCGCGCCGCCTGGATCGGCCAGTACGGCGGCACACCCGCGAGCGAGGCGGCCGTCACGGCCGGACTGGACTGGCTGGCCCGTCACCAGATGCCCGAGGGCTCTTGGGGGCCCGAGTGTCTGGCAGGCGGGGCCGGTTCGCGCTGCGTCGATGCGTCGTGCAACGGTCCCGGCGGCCAGTTCGAGGCGGCTCAGACCGGCCTGGCCCTGCTCGCATTTCAGGCCGGCGGGCACTACGACTTCAATGCCAATACGTACTCCGATGAGGTCAGAAGCGGTCTCAACTGGCTGGTCGAGCACCAGCGGCCCGATGGCGGCCTGATCGGCACGCATCCCGGGGACCAGGCAGCCCCCTATCACCAATACTACATGTATGAGCACGGAATCGCCGCCTTCGCCCTGGGCGAAGCCTGCGCGCTGGCCCGGGCGTCGGGCCGGACGCCCGATCCTCGATACTCCCAGGCGCTCCGCAAAGCCATGGACTTCATCGAGCGGATGCAGCACGACGACGGCGGCTGGCGCTATCAACCCGATCCCCGGCTGCCCAGCGATACCTCGGTCACCGGTTGGCAGGTCTTGGCCATCAAGACCGCCCGGGAGGCGGGGGTTCCCGTGAGCGATGCATGCTTGCGCCGCATCGGGCCGTTTTTCGACGCGCACGCGGTCGAGTCGACCGGGCAGACTCGCTACCAGGGGGGCAGCACGTCGACCGAGGCCACGACCGGCGTCGGGATGCTCGCACGGCAGTTCCTGCTCGACGAGGCCGACTCGCCCATGGTCAAGAAGGCCGCCATGTTCCTGGCCGACCTGGCCGAACGGCGCTGGGACACCGAAGAGAAACAGCGAAGCGACCGCGACTACTACCTCTGGTACAATTGCACGTTGGCCATGTTCCACGACGGCGGCGATACGTGGCAGCGATGGAACCACATCATTCGCGATGCAATCATCGGTCTGCAGTGCAAGGAAGGCTGCAGTCGCGGCAGTTGGGCTCCCGAATCCCGCTGGGGCGGTCAAGGCGGCCGGGTCTACTCCACCGCTCTGGCCGCCCTCTGCCTGGAGGTCTACTATCGCTACAACAGGGAGACCCAGCCGGCGTCCAACCCGGTTGTCAGCGAAATCGAGATCCCCGGCGCGACGCCCGAACTGACCGGCCGCCAGAATCAGGAGTAGGTTGAGTCGACCATTCTCGCTAGAATACGACGGCATCGTTTCAGAAACACGGAAGTGGGATACGAGCGGATCGTGTCGAACGAGCCGACAGCCAGTCGCATGTCTGTCAGACACATTGCAGACGTATCCCACGCCTGAGCCTGCACTCCCGCGAGACCCCATGACACCGCCCGACGATCCCGACGCGCTCCGCCGCCAGATGCAGCAGTTTCTCTATGCCGTCTCCCACGACCTGCAGGAACCGTTCCGCAAGGTGCGAACCTTCAGCGAGCGGTTGGCTGCCAGGCTGGGTGAGAACCTCGACCCGTCCGGTCGCGACGACCTCCGGCGGATCCTCAGCGCCGCCGAGCGAGGCCAGGGAATGATCGAAGGGCTTCTCGTCTTGTCGCGACTGGAGACCCACAGCGGCCCGGCCACCCAGGTGGACCTGAACGAGACGCTTGCCGCCGTCTGCGAGGATCTGGGCGAACGAATCGTATCCTCCGGCGCCACGGTTTCGATCCAGCCGCTGCCGATCATCGAGGCACGTGCCGATCAAATGAGACTGCTGTTCCGGTCCCTGCTCGACAACGCGCTGAAGTTCCAGTCGGGCGACACGGCCCCCGCCATCCGCGTGCTTGCGGAAGCCGCCGGATCCGGGTGCCGGATCGTTGTGGAAGACAACGGCATCGGCCTGGACGAACAGTATGCCGACCGCGTGTTCACGATCTTTCAACGTCTCCACCCGCGAGATGTCTACCCCGGTCTCGGCCTGGGTCTGGCCTACTGCCGGAAGATCGTCGATTGCCACCATGGAAGCCTCCGCTACGAGAAGGGAACCGGCGGCGGCACGCGATTCCTCGTGACGCTCCCGACCCGGTCGGTCGACTCGCCGGCACCTCCGGAACATCCCGGGGCTAACGCTTAGGATCGCTCAGTAAACGACTGTCCCGTGTTGGTCGGGGAACATCACCGCGGAGCGTGATGGCTACGATGGAATCACGCCAGCCGTTTGTTGAGCCATCCTAGGGGATCCGGCTCTGGCGATCGCAGCGTTTGTGCCGATTGGCCGGTCTGGTGCAGGGCCCGGTCCGCAGAGAGAACGCCGCTGGCCAGTGCGGCTGCGGCTCCAGGGACCTATGCTTGAGGAGCCCCGACAGAACGTGCGGGTGTTTCTACCGGTGGAGATTGCTGGCGGCGGCAGGGGTCTGGGAAACGGCGGCCGGAGTCGACGAGACGGCATGCCTGGCTGCCACGGACAAGTTCCGACGCATTCTCCGTCCGCTTGAGAATTGCCGCACGGGCCTTGGTGCAGGTGCGATGCCATCAGACTGATCGAGTTGACGCATGTCACTGCCGATTCCTTCCCCGCTGCCGACTGCCTACGAAACGGCCTATCGAGTGCTGAATCCCGGTTTCGGCACTCAGAAGAAGGAACGGCGGGCGGTCCAGCGGCATCGTTTTCGATTCGTCCAGCGGATCGCCTCGTACGACGGGGAGGATAGCCTCGCCCGCCTGCGGTTCTTTCCGGTCCAGTGCTACGACATTTCCCGCCGCGGTGTCTCGTTTATGCTTCCAGGGCCGCTCGGTTTCTCACGCCTCGTTGTGGAACTCGGTTCGAACGCCGAATGGATGTACTTTGAGGCCGAAGTGGTCAATTGCCGGCCCCTTGCCGACCGACGCGGGGACGCCCTTGTGCTTGGTGAGCTCGACGCCGGCGACTGGGTCTGTCAGCCGGTGCTCATCGGCTGCCGGTTCAAGTCCAGGCTCCAGCTCCATCCGGCCTGAAGCCGGCAGGGTTGCGGCTACCGCGGAAGCCGGCCGCCTGCTATAGTGACGGCTTTCCTCCAGCCGCAGATCCCGTGGTTCCATGGCCGACGCACCCCTCTCTCGTGAAGAGCTTCTCGAGCGCTACCTGGAGCAGCTCCCCTTCGAACCGTACCCGATCCAGGAAGACGCCCTCTACACCTGGTTTTCGGCCGAGCAGGGGGTGCTCGTCTGCACGCCCACGGGGACCGGCAAGACGGTCATCGCCGAAGCGGCCATGTTCGAGGCCCTCCACACCGGCAAGACGGCGTATTACACGACCCCGCTGATCGCCTTAACGGAACAGAAGTTCCGCGAGATGCAGTCTGCCGCTGCTCGCTGGGGTTTCGATCCGACCGAGGTGGGGCTCGTGACCGGCAACCGGCGAGAGAATCCCGATGCGAGGATCCTGGTCGTCGTGGCCGAGATCCTCTTCAACCGGCTGTTGCACCCCGAGGCGTTCGACTTCGAGCAGGTCAGCGCCGTCGTCATGGACGAGTTTCACAGTTTCGCCGATCCCGAGCGGGGAATCGTCTGGGAATTCTCCCTCGGCCTGCTTCCCAAACACGTCCGCACCCTGCTGCTGTCGGCCACGGTCGGCAACGCGGTCGAGTTCAACGGTTGGCTGCGACGCTGCCACCAGCGCAAGCTCCAGCTCGTGCAGGGGGACGAGCGCAAGGTCCCGCTCACCTTCCAGTGGGTTCCCGACAAGCTCCTGAGCGAGCAGATCGAGTGGATGTCGCAGGGCAGCGAGCAGCAGCGCACCACCCCCGCGCTGATCTTCTGCTTCAATCGCGAGGAATGCTGGACCATCGCCGAGCAGCTCAAAGGCAAGCACCTGATCGATGCCCAGAGGCAGAAGGCCCTCGACGAAGAACTCAAACGCTTCGACTGGTCCCAGGGTGCGGGCCCGAAACTCCGGCCGCTCCTGCTGCGTGGCGTCGGCGTCCACCACGCCGGGATCCTTCCCAAGTATCGCCGCATCGTGGAGGACCTCTACCAGCGCAAGATGCTCTCGATCGCCACCTGCACGGAGACACTCGCCGCCGGCATCAACTTGCCCGCCCGTTCGATCGTGCTGCCGAGCATCCTCAAGGGACCTTCCGACAAACGCCGGCTGCTCGAGCCGAGCACGGCCCACCAGATCTTCGGCCGCGCCGGGCGCCCCCAGTTCGACACCCAGGGGTATGTCTTCGTGCTGGCCCATGAAGACGACGTCAAGATCCTCCGCTGGAAAGACAAGTACGACCAGATCCCCGAAGATACGAAGGATCCGGGGCTGCTCAAGGCGAAAAAACAGCTCAAGAAGAAGATGCCCAAGAGAAGGGCCACCGAGACGTACTGGACGGAAGAGCAATTCAACAAGCTTCGCACGGCCCCCGCAAGCCACTTGGCCAGCCGCGGTCCGTTGCCGTGGCGGCTGCTGTCGTACATGCTTGAGGCCTCTCCCGACGTGGAGCGCGTCCGCACCCTGGTCCAGAAACGGCTCATGGACCCGAAACGGCTGGAGCGGGCCAATCGCGACCTCGACCAGATGCTGCTGACCCTGTGGAGGGCGGGCTACGTGGTCCTTGAGCCGGAGCCGATGGATCGCGATGCGGGCGCGGAGCCCGCCTCAGAACCCAAGCCTGAAGAAGCGAAAAGTCCGACCGCGCTTTTCGGACTCCACCTGGGCGATTCTCCTGTTGTTTTCCGCGTGCCGGGCCAGGAGGCGGACGAGGCCAAGGAGAAGACTCCCCCGCCTTGCCAGGCCAGGCTCGCCCATCCCACCGAGCGACTGCAAATGTTGCGGATGTTCCGGGGAGTCAATCCGCTGTACGGAGTGTTTCTCGTCAACCAGCTCGGCATTGCCGACCGGGCGGAACGGATCCAGGCGATGGAGAGTGTGCTGGAACTGCCCCGGTCGATTGGTCCGGCCGTTCGGGTTCCCCGCCAGGAGTTCCTGCCTCCCGGGCCCCTGGCAACGACGAGACTCGACATTCAGCTCTTGCAGCTCGGCCTGGCCCTCCCGGAGGAACTGGTCGAGCAGAAACGCGACGAAGACGACGACCGCCGCCACAGTTTTCCGGAAGAGCGCGTGTGGGTGCTCGCCCTGGCCGACAAGCTCCGCCGCATGTTCGACTACGACTACCCGGGCGTTGGCGACCTCCGCACCTTTCCGGTCTGGGCGGTGGGGGAACTGCTGGAGTTCGGGGGCGACTTCAACAAGTACATCACCAGCAAGAGCCTGCAGAAACAGGAAGGTCTGCTCTTCCGCCATTTCCTGCGGATGATCCTCCTTCTGGCCGAATTTGCCTCTCTCACCCCCCCGGATACGGAAGAGGCGGACTGGCGCGGAGACCTTGAGGGAATCTCCAGCCTGCTGGTCGAGAGCTGTCGCCGCGTGGATCCCACGAGCACCGAAAAGACTCTGGAGCAGGCCCAGGCGGAGATGCTCGATTACCAGGGCGCCGGCATGTCGGTG
>CAZLWV010000017.1:0-32112 GCA_964563135.1 uncultured Planctomycetaceae bacterium | reverse complement strand
CCTCTCGGGAGAAACACCATGCCTCGAGCCGTGTCCTGCCTG
Source organism: uncultured Planctomycetaceae bacterium (assembly GCA_964563135.1). GTDB lineage: Bacteria > Planctomycetota > Planctomycetia > Pirellulales > Thermoguttaceae > JAAYAY01. The sequence goes on along the minus strand of CAZLWV010000017.1, from coordinate 32,070 downwards.
CTGATATCTGCGAGGAAAACTCTTGCGGCCACCCCGTGGAAGACCGCGGAAGGCCGGGTTCTCACCTGTCGCCCTCGTGCACTGACTGCGCAGGCGTCGATCGTGCTGGCAACGGCGACGATCCTGATCGGCAGCACCGGGCCACAGGTTGCCCAGAGTTGCACCTCGATCATGGTCGGCAAAGCCGCTTCGACGGACGGCTCCGTGATGACTTCCCACACCTGCGACAGCCACCGGAACGGATCGACGATCGTCGTCGTCCCCGCGAGGAGTCACAAGCCGGGCGACACGCAGTTGCTCACCAAACGCAGGGACGACGACACCGGCCCGATGGAGCGCTACAGCCGCGAGCCCACAGGCCGAATTCCCGAGGTCGAGAAGACCTATGCCTACCTCGCGCCCGCCTATGCGGCCATGAACGAGCGGCAACTGGCCATCGGGGAGTCGACCTTCGAGGGCCGTAAAGAACTGGTGAGCCCAAAAGGCCTGGTCGACTGCGATACGCTCACGCGGCTGATGCTCGAGCGGGCCACGACGGCCCGCCAGGCCATCAAGCTGGGCGGGGCGTTGATCGACAAGTACGGATGGTGCGATCCGGGCGAAGCCCTCACCATTGCCGATACCAAGGAAGTCTGGGTGATGGAGATTGTCGGCGTGGGCGAGGAGCAGGTGGGCGCGGTCTGGGCCGCTCAGCGGGTTCCCGACGACCACGTGTCGGTGGTGGCCAACGCGGCGCGGATCGGCGAGCTGGACCTCAAGAACGCCGAGTTCTTCATGGCGTCGAAGAACGTCGAGAGCTTTGCCTCGGACCAGGGCTACTGGGACCCGAAGGGGGGCCGCCCCTTCCGGTTCTACGAGGCCTACGACCCTGACGGCCGCACCAACGTGGCCTCCACCCGCCGCGAATGGCGAGTGCTCGACCTGCTCGCCCCGTCGCTCGGGCTGGCCGCCAACGGGAACGTGTTTCCCTTCTCCGTGAAGCCCGAACAGCCGGTCGGACCGGAGAAGATCATGGAACTGTTTCGCGATACCTTCGAGGGCACCGAGTTCGACATGACGGCGAACCTCACCGTTACCGACAAGGAGGGCAAGACAGTCAAGAGTCCACTGGCCAATCCTTTCATGCCTTATGAAATGAACCAGATGCTGCGGATCAACGGCGGCTGGGGCTGGCGGGGCGAGCGTCCCATGGCCCGCTGGTACTGCATGTATGCCACCGTCACGCAGTCGCGAGGCTGGCTGCCTGACGCCGCGGGGGGGATCGTGTGGTTCGGCTACGGCAATCCCGCCACGACGGTCTATGTGCCCCTTTACGCCGGGATCACCGATCTGCCCGAGTCCTACAGGACTGACGGACGAACGACCGGCTTCAGTCGTCGCTCGGCATGGTGGGCGTATAATCGTGTGGAGACCATTGCCGCCCACCGTTGGGGCGAGATGCGCAAAGACGTTGCCCAGGTCCGCGATCCGCTCCAGGAGAAATGGCTTGCCGGGCAGGCTGCCGTCGACCACGAAGCGGCCTCGATCCTCAAAGAAAGGGACGAGACGCAGTTGCGGGCCTTCCTGACCCGGCGGAGTCGTGACGCTTGCCTGGAGGCTACCGAGGCGTACTGGAATCTCGGCGACTGGCTGTGGACCAGGTACGACGAGAAATGGTGAAGCACGGCGGCTCGCCGAGAGGTCATTCTGCGTTTGCCGTCAGGCAGCGCGTCCACAAGACCTGTTTCCCGAGCGGGCCGGGGTTGAAGTTGCCGCCAGCGCGGGTATCCTAGGGATGTCTGCCCAGAAAGTGCTTGTGGCCACCTGGCGGAAGACGGCAAGAGGCCGGGCTTCCGGCCGTTGCCCTCGAGCGCTCGCTGCGCAGGCGACCATGAGGGACGCCTCAGCAGCAACGTTGGCAATTCGATGGTCGGCGGTGACTGCTGGACGGTTGTTTCTCGAACCGCGAATCCGGGTTGAACGTTTTGCCGACGCCGCATCCCGATCCCGGCTTGATGCGGCGGTTTTCGTCGACCCGTGTCGTCTAATGCGATAACCCACGGAGCCTGCCTGGTGAAACTGGTGCTTGCGATCATCCAGCCCCCGAAGCTCAACGCGGTCAAAGAGGCGCTCGACAAGATCGAAGTCATGCGCATGACCGTGACCGAGGTCCAGGGATTCGGACAGCAGCGAGGACAGTCGGCCACCTACCGTGGGCACCAGTACCATACCAAGCTTCTCCGCAAGATCCTGCTGGAAATCGTGGTCAACGACGATTTTCTCGAGCGGACGATCGACGCGATTGTTGCGGTCGCCCGTACCGGTGTGGAAGGCAACATAGGCGACGGCAAGATCTTCGTGCTGCCGGCGATGGAGGCCATCCAGATCAACGACGGTGCACGCGGGCCCGGGGCCGTGTAGTGCCGAGCGGGCTGCGCGGTTCCGGGGCTGCGGATCTCAGCCGACCCCGGTCTGCGGCACCGGCCGCACGACAATCGCATCCATGGGTGTGCAGGCGACCTGGCAGGCGCCGCACCCCGGACACCTATCCGACGCAATCATCGGGTAGCGCCGGGCGTCTTCCCAGGTCCACGGGTGCAGCGTGATTGCCTCGTAGGGACAGGAATCCAGGCACATTGTTCGGCATTCGCTCCCCTGGGCCAGCAGGCAGCGATCCATCAGCACACAGGCCAGGCCGATCGCCGGTTTCGCAGCCCGATCCGACGAAGGCATTGCCAGGGCGCCCGAGGGGCATGCTTCCATGCAGGCAAAACAGCCTGCGCGGCAATAGTCGTCATCCAAGGCGACCTCGGGAAGCAGCCAGTCCTGCCATCGGTCCAGTTGCCAGCGGGTGCGGATGATCTGCGGCGGGCAGGCTCGAACACAGTTGCCGCACCGCAGGCACAACTGGCCGAACTGCCACGGAGGCGCCGCCCCCGGCGGTCGCAGCGACGCGGTCGGGGCTTGTTCTGCATGGGCACGCCCCGCCAGTCCAAGGGGCAGGCCGGCCACGCAGGCCGCACCGACCGCTGTTGTCAGCACGCTGCGGCGGCCTAGCGGTTCTTCAATCAGTTCATCCCGGGCAGAATCGCGGCTGCTGCCGCCACGGAGGCGACGGACCGCGAGCCCTGGGCTGGCCAGCAACTCCTGGGTCGCACCCAGGGGACACAGCTTCAAGCACCACGTGCCCGGCAGCCCGTAGGACACGAGGAGAATCCCCACCAGGATGGCGGCAGCCGCCTGGGAAGCGGCCGCCGAGAAATCCCTCGCCAGCCCCAGGGTAGCGCTGAAGAGGGCCAGCGGGTCGAGCCAGAGGAGAAGCGGGTATCCGGCCGCGGCTGCCGACAGCGACAGCAGAACGATCCACAGGCCGATCCTTGGCACCGGCCTGCACCGGGAAGGCGAGATCGGTGAAACCCGGCCCACCGCCTCGGTCATCAGGCCTACCGGGCACGCCCAGCGGCAGAACCAGCGGCGACGCGCGATCGACAGAACGAGCACCAGCGCACAGGCCGCTGCGGCTGGCCCGAGACTCCGCGAGGCCAGAGAGACGGCGATGCCCACAAAGGGGCTTGCTGCGGGCACAACTCGCGGGGCCTGACTGCACGGCCAGGGGACGAGCACCAGCACGCCGGCCGCGACCATGGCCAGCGATCGAACGATCGTCCGCAAACGCGGCTTCGAGCCCCTCCTGGTTGTATACACTGCCGAACCCTGCCGGGATCTCAACCCAAATAGGCCTCTTGCTCGCGAAGCACCGCCTGCACTTTGGGCACTTCCACGCTACGCACCAGGCAGCCGTCCTTTGCGGCCACGGCAGCCGCAACGCCGGCCGCGTGTCCGGTGATGAAGCAGTTGGGGATCACACGGATCAGGTCCGACATGAAACGCTCCCCGGAAATGCACCGCCCTGCTGCCAGGATGTTGTCGACATCCTTCGGAACCAGGGCGCCGTAGGGGATCTGCCACTCCTGATGATCGCCGTTCCATGCGCCTCCGACCGCCACGACGTCCGGAAACCGCGTTCCCGCCTCCACATCGCTCATCTTCAGCGAGTGAAGCCCGCTGAGGACCCGCGAGATGCGGACCCCCAATTGCGGGGCCGTCTCCATCAGGTACACGTCCTCGTATCCACGAGTTTTGCGCACGGTCTGGACATTTTTCCAGATCAACCGCCGCGCGTTCAGCTCGACCTCGGTCAACTGGGCCACATCGAGCGCGTCGACGTCGGGACCATGCATGTTGACCCAATTGACCCCCTCGACGGGAGTCAGGCTGCCGAGAAGCGATTTGTCGACCTTGTCCGCATCCTTCTTCACCTTGTCGAGATTGCCGAGCCGATGGACGAGCCCGGCATGGTATTTTCGCCGTTCGTGCTCGGCGCCCGCCGCGGCAAATACGTCGCCGTCGCCGGTTGCATCGACAACCATCTTCGCGAGGATCGCCTGGCGTCCCGACTTGCTTTCAAAAACCGCGCCGCAGACTTTGTTGCCGTCCATGATCGCATCGACGCCCCAGCAATGCAGGAATACGTCCAGATCGGCTTCCATGATCATTTCGACCATCACGTACTTGAGCGCCTCGGCGTCGACCGTCGGGTTCACGCCGGGCTTGCGGTTGACGATTCCGCGGTCGAGTTTTTCAAGCCGGCGCATCATCTCCTCGCCGATCCCCTGGCACACCTGTTTCTTCCCGCTGACGATATGCCCGATGACGATCAGCACCAGGCCGCCGGTCCAGAGGCCCCCGAGATGGCCGTAGCGTTCCACGAGCGTGACCTGGGCGCCCGCCCGCCTGGCCGCCAGGGCGGCCACGACACCGGCCGGCCCGCCGCCGACGACCAGCACATCCGTCTGGTGGAGGAGTGCCAGTTCCCGCTGCGGCTGGATGACTTTGCCGTCCACGAGCCTGGCAGCCGGATGATCGCTACCGACGACCTTGACTCCCAGCGGTGCGTCCTTGCGCTGGACCGGGTCTGCCCAGGCGGTTCGGGAACCGCCCGCGGTTCCGATTCCTGCGGCCAGGCCCGAAGCGCCCAGAAGTTGCAGCCAGTCTCGTCGCGTCATTCGTTTGGGGTCCATCGATTACTCCTCTCGCCGGGATACACCTGTTGACCGATGGCGCCGAGTGTAATCGAGCGGCTTTCGCGCCGCAAGACGGCCGGCCGGATTGCGCCGGATGGGCCGACAACTCCGCATGGATCCCTGCCTGCAGGGCCCTGGCAATCCGCAGATCCCGCCCATGCCGGTTCGCAGTGGCAAGAATCCATCCGCCAGACGCAGCGGATTTGACGGCGCCGTGACATCGACGTAGGTTTCAGTACCAATCTTGTACGACTCGGGAGTGGGACGCGTCAGGGCAAGACGATCCCCGGACTGGATCTTTCGTTCCGGCCGGGAAGTGGGCAGTCGCTGCAGGGCAGACGTTCACGTTGAGCGGTTTCGTCGCAGCGCCAATTCAACCCGTGATGTGATACAGGAGAGTTAGGATGTTTGCTACTGGATTCTTCCGCAGAATGTCGTTCAAGGTTAAGATCCTGCTGCTCAGTCTTGTCGGTATCGGCATGACCAGCGCCGTGTTGACATGTGCCGTCTGGTACCAGCGCGGTGCATTGGGCACAACGGTCCTTGCAGAGGTCAACAACCTGGGGCAGTCGCAATGCGCTGCCGTGGCCAAGGACGTGCACGCGATGCTGGCGGTGCACTCCAAGACGATCGAGCACCAGCTTCTGGCCGATCTGAATATCGCCCGCGAGGTCATGAAGCAGACCGGCGACGTCCGCTTCGGCAGCGATCAGATTTCCTGGCCCGCGGTGAATCAGACGACCAAGCAGACCACGACGATTTCCTTGCCGAAAATGGAACTCGGCGGCGTGTGGCTCGGGCAGAACACCGATAGCGCCGTGGCCTCGCCCGTCGTCGACAAGGTGAAGGAACTGGTCGGCGGTACATGCACCATTTTCCAGCGAATGAACCAGGCGGGCGACATGCTCCGCGTGTGCACCAACGTGGAGAAGCTCGACGGAACGCGAGCCATCGGGACCTTCATTCCCGCCGTGGACTCCGAGGGAAAGCCGAATCCCGTGATCGCGTCGGTCCTCCGAGGAGAGACGTTCACCGGCCGGGCCTTCGTGGTCAACGCCTGGTACGTTGCCGCCTACGAACCGATCCGTAACGAGAAGAACGAGATCGTCGGCGTATTGTATGTGGGCGTCAAGCAGGAAAACGTTCCCGAGCTGCGTCAGGGGATCATGGACATCGTCGTTGGTAAGACCGGCTACGTCTACGTTCTCGGCGGCCAGGGGGAACAGCGCGGACAATACGTCATCTCGGCCGGCGGCAAACGCGACGGCGAGAACATCTGGGAGGCCACCGATGCCGACGGCAATCCCTTCATTCAGTCGATCGTCAACAAGGCCGTCGCCCTGAAACCCGGGGAGGTCGCCTTCGAACGTTACCCCTGGCAGAACGAGGGAGAAACGGAGCCTCGCTGGAAGGTGGCCGCCATCAGCTACTTCGAACCGTGGGATTGGGTGATCGGAGTCGGGGCCTACGAGGAAGACTTCCAGGAAGCCATCGACCGGGTCGACAACGGACTCCGGAATCTCACCCTCTGGTCGATCTTCGGCGCCCTGGGCACGATCGTCGTGTGCGGCGGACTGACCTGGTACGTTGCCAGTGTGATCACCCGTCCGCTGATCCGCACCATGGAGGTCATCGGGAAGGTTGCCCGGGGCGACTACAGCGAGAAGGTGTCGGTCAAGACCCAGGACGAGGTCGGCAAGATGGCCGCCTCGCTCAACACGTGTATCGACGCCATTCGCCTGGCCATGGACGAAGCGAAGGTGGGGGCCCTGCGAAAGATCCCCGCACCCGTGCTGACGGTCGACCGCCAGTTCAACGTCACTTTCGTCAATCCCGCTGCGGCCGAAATGGTCGGCATTTCCTCCGAGCAGTGCGTCGGCAAGAAGTACGAGGATCTTTTCCAGAATCCGCATTGCGGCACCGATGAGTGCTGCCTGGCCAAGGCGATGAAGAACGACGACGTCTTCCAGGCCGAAACCGTTCTCACCCGGCAGGAGCTGCCGATCCTGTACACGGGAAGCCCGCTGAAGGACCAGGAAGGCAACATCGTGGGGGCTCTGGTTTACGCGATGGACGTGACCGACCAGAGAAAGGCCCAGGCGGTCATGCGGCAGGTTGCCGACTACCAGCGATCGGAGGTCGAGAAGCTCTCGAACACCCTCAGCCGCGTTGCCGAGGGGGATCTTGCGGTCCGCTACGACGTTGCGGAAGCCGACCAGAATACCCGCGAGGTTCACCAAAGCTTCACGGCGATCGCCCAGGCGACGAACGCGACCATCCAGTCGCTGGCCAAGGCCCGCGACGTGGCCGAGAAGATTGCGGCCTTCCAGGAAGACGAGGTGGCCAAGCTCGCCCAGACCATGCAGAAGGTTGCCGACGGCGACATGACCGCCCGTTACCGGACCGAAACGACCGACGACGATACGAGGCAAGTGGGCGAGGCCTTCGGCGGCATCGCCGAGGCCGTCAATCGGACCCTGGAGAACCTGGGGCAGATGATCGCCCAGATCAGCGAGAGTGCCGAGCAGTTTGCCGAAGGCGCGAGGATCATGGCCGAGGGTTCCCAGACCCTGGCGGGCGGTGCCCAGACCCAGAGCGCTTCGATCGAGCAGATGAGCGCCTCGATCGAGCAACTTGCCAAGAGCGTGGCCGCGGTCAAAGAGAATGCGACCAACGCCGACAACGTTGCCAGGCGGACGACCAACCTTGCCGAGCAGGGGGGGCAAGCCGTGCAGAAGTCGGTCGAGGCCATGGAGCTGATCCGGACCAGTTCGGACCAGATCAGCGAGATCATCCAGGTGATCTCGGAGATTGCCAGCCAGACGAACCTGCTGGCCCTCAATGCGGCCATCGAGGCGGCCCGGGCCGGAGAGCACGGCATGGGCTTCGCCGTGGTGGCCGACGAGGTGCGGAAACTGGCGGAACGGTCCAACCGCGCCGCCGGCGAAATCTCCTCCTTGATCAAGGAGTCTTCGCAACGAGTCCAGGAAGGCGCTCAGTTGAGCGAAGAAACCGGCAAAGCGCTCCACGAGATCATTCGCGGTGTGGACGAGACGGCCACCCGTATTGGCGAGATCGCCGCAGTAACGGCGGAGCAGGCCGTGGCGGCCCAGGAAGTCGCCCGGGCGATCGAGAACGTCTCGCACGTCACCGAGACCACGGCCGCGGGGAGCGAAGAGATGGCCTCCAGCAGCGAAGAGCTCGGTGCACAATCGGTGAATCTCCGCGACCTTGTCAGCCAGTTCAAGACCCGGTGAGAGGTAGCGCACCTGTCATCCGCTCTGAGCGGAATGCTCAGTAGACACCAGAGCCTCCTTGGGCCACGAAGCCCGCGATCGTGCGGAGCTTCGTGGCCTCGAAGGAGGCTCCTTGTGTTTTGATAGCGCTGGAGCTGTCGGGTTGTGAACCGCCCGCCGGTCGCCGGGCCTGGCGGTCTCTTCATGGACCGGCGCGGCGGGAGGGCGTCTGGGCGAATCCTGGCGAAGATTGCCTGTCTGGCCGTCTGCCCCGTCGCGCAGCGGGCTTGTTCCCCTCCCGAGTCCATCCAGTCCTCACGGGACAGCCCGGCCGGCGCAACCGGCGCCCCCTGCCAGCGGCTTTCGGCAGGGGAAGTGTTGGCGACGAGTCTCCCACGTTCTGGGGAAAGGCTTGCCCTGCCGATTCTGCCGAGCAGGCTCATTCTGCCGTGCGCAGTAACCGTACTGTTCCTGGTATGTCGAGTATCTATACGATACGACAGTCGTGTTTGCCGTGGCTTGCCGCAGTGTCACGTGGTTTGACACGTGTACTGTGGCAACGTACGGTTTTCTGACTCCCAGTGCGTGGGAAGCGGGCCGTGCCGGAGTGTGCGGAGCCGGCGACTGCTCCTGGCGAGGAAACCGACGCGCGGATGGTGAAACGCCGGGCCCCACGGCGGATCTGGGTTTGTCTCCAAACCAATTATGAGGAGCAGGGAATGTCGTTCATCTCATCTTTCCGGCATGTTTCCTTCCGAGTGAAGATTCTGCTGCTCGGTCTTGTGGGAGTCGGAATCACAACCGCCGGGCTGCTTTGTGCCGTCGGGTATCAGCGCGAGTTGATCGGCAAGAGGGTCTGCCTCGAGGTCAACGAACTGGGAAACCAGCAGTGTGCGGCCATTGCACAAAACGTTCACACGATGCTGGCCGTTCAAGACGCGGTCGTGAACCAGAAGGTACTCAGCGATCTCAGCGTGGCACGCGGGATCCTCGAACGGGCCGGAGGAATCGAGTTTGACAAAGCCACCGTCGCATGGTCCGCGTTGAACCAGTACGACAAGAAGGTCACCGAGACGACCTTGCCGAAGATGATGGTTGGCGACCAGTGGCTGGGGCAGAACTCCGACGCTGCGGTCGAGTCGCCCATCGTTGACGAAGTCCGGAAGATGGTGGGGGGAACCTGCACCATTTTCCAGCGAATGGGCAAGTCGGGCGAGATGCTGCGCATCTGCACCAACGTCGAGAAGCTCGACGGAACGCGAGCCATCGGCACCTACATTCCCGCCTGCAACCCGGACGGTTCGCCGAATCCGGTGATCGAAACGGTGCTTCAAGGAAAAACCTATAACGGCCGCGCTTTTGTGGTGAACGCCTGGTACGTGACAGCCTACGAACCGATCTTCGACGAGAATCGCCAGGTCGTGGGCATGCTCTACGTGGGCGTCAAGCAGGAGAGCGTACCGCAACTGCGGCAGAGCATCATGGACATCGTCGTCGGCAAGACCGGCTACGTCTTTGTCCTCGGCGGCAAAGGCGAGCACCAGGGACAGTACATCATTTCCGACAACGGTGCCCGTGACGGCGAGAACATCTGGCAATCCACCGACGCGGAAGGGCGTCTGTTCGTCCAGTCCCTCATCAAGAAGGGCATCGAACTCAAGCCGGGCGAGGTTGCCTTCGAACGCTACCCCTGGCAGAACGAGGGAGAAGCGGAGCCGCGCTGGAAGGTGGCCGCCATCAGCTACTTCGAACCGTGGGATTGGGTGATTGGGGTCGGCGCCTATGAGGAAGACTTCCACGACGCGCTCGAGCGCGTCGACGACGGACTCCGGAATCTCACCCTCTGGTCGATCCTGGGGACCCTTGCCGGCATCCTGGTGTGCAGTTGCGTCACCTGGTGGATTTCCGGGGTGCTTACCCGGCCGCTGTTCCGCACCATGCGAGTGCTCGGAAGGGTTGCCCGGGGCGACTACAGCGAGAAGGTGTCGGTCAAGAGCCAGGACGAGGTCGGCAAGATGGCCGCCTCGCTCAACACGTGTATCGACGCCATTCGCCTGGCCATGGACGAAGCGAAGGTGGGGGCCCTGCGAAAGATCCCCGCACCCGTGCTGACGGTCGACCGCCAGTTCAACGTCACTTTCGTCAATCCCGCTGCGGCCGAAATGGTCGGCATTTCCTCCGAGCAGTGCGTCGGCAAGAAGTACGAGGATCTTTTCCAGAATCCGCATTGCGGCACCGATGAGTGCTGCCTGGCCAAGGCGATGAAGAACGACGACGTCTTCCAGGCCGAAACCGTTCTCACCCGGCAGGAGCTGCCGATCCTGTACACGGGAAGCCCGCTGAAGGACCAGGAAGGCAACATCGTGGGGGCTCTGGTTTACGCGATGGACGTGACCGACCAGAGAAAGGCCCAGGCGGTCATGCGGCAGGTTGCCGACTACCAGCGATCGGAGGTCGAGAAGCTCTCGAACACCCTCAGCCGCGTTGCCGAGGGGGATCTTGCGGTCCGCTACGACGTTGCGGAAGCCGACCAGAATACCCGCGAGGTTCACCAAAGCTTCACGGCGATCGCCCAGGCGACGAACGCGACCATCCAGTCGCTGGCCAAGGCCCGCGACGTGGCCGAGAAGATTGCGGCCTTCCAGGAAGACGAGGTGGCCAAGCTCGCCCAGACCATGCAGAAGGTTGCCGACGGCGACATGACCGCCCGTTACCGGACCGAAACGACCGACGACGATACGAGGCAAGTGGGCGAGGCCTTCGGCGGCATCGCCGAGGCCGTCAATCGGACCCTGGAGAACCTGGGGCAGATGATCGCCCAGATCAGCGAGAGTGCCGAGCAGTTTGCCGAAGGCGCGAGGATCATGGCCGAGGGTTCCCAGACCCTGGCGGGCGGTGCCCAGACCCAGAGCGCTTCGATCGAGCAGATGAGCGCCTCGATCGAGCAACTTGCCAAGAGCGTGGCCGCGGTCAAAGAGAATGCGACCAACGCCGACAACGTTGCCAGGCGGACGACCAACCTTGCCGAGCAGGGGGGGCAAGCCGTGCAGAAGTCGGTCGAGGCCATGGAGCTGATCCGGACCAGTTCGGACCAGATCAGCGAGATCATCCAGGTGATCTCGGAGATTGCCAGCCAGACGAACCTGCTGGCCCTCAATGCGGCCATCGAGGCGGCCCGGGCCGGAGAGCACGGCATGGGCTTCGCCGTGGTGGCCGACGAGGTGCGGAAACTGGCGGAACGGTCCAACCGCGCCGCCGGCGAAATCTCCTCCCTGATCAAGGAGTCTTCGCAGCGAGTCCAGGAAGGCGCGCAGTTGAGCGAAGAAACCGGCAAGGCGCTCCAGGAGATCATTCGCGGTGTGGACGAGACGGCCACCCGAATCGCCGAGATCGCCGCCGCAACCGCCGATCAGGCCGACACGGCGCAGGAGGTCTCCCGCGGCATCGAAAGCGTGTCGCATGTCACCGAGGCGACCGCTGCCGGCAGCCAAGAGATGGCTTCCAGCAGCGAGCAGCTCGGGGCGCAGTCCGCCACCCTCCGCGACCTGGTCAGCCGCTTCAAGACCAACCAGACCTGCCGCACGGCCCCCGCCAGGGCCGCCGCCCGGTGACGCCGGTTCCCCTTCCTGCCGCAAGGCCTTATAATTGCCGCCATCCAACCCGACAGGAAGTCGCGCGTGCCGACCGCCGCGACGGTACGAGGGAACATTGCTCAACGCGGGGCCACTTTCCGTAAGAGAGACCAATCCGATGAGAAAGACGCTGACCATCTTCTGCTGCATCGCAACCGCTGTGGCTGTCATTCTCGCAGCCGCTCCATCCGCCTACGCCGTCAAGCCCTTCTCCGACGAGTTTGTCGGCAAGTACGTCAAGAAGGACAGCAAGGAGAAGGCGGATCAGGACTTCGCCAAACTGGTCGAAGAAACCAAGTGCAACGTCTGCCACGCCGGCAAGAGCAAGAAGGATCGAAACCCCTACGGAGTCGAGCTGGCCAAGCTTCTCGACAAGTCGGCCGACACGGACAACCGGGAGAAGATCCTGAGCGTCCTCGACAAAGTGGAGAAGCTTCCCTCCAAGCCGGAAGACAAGAAGTCACCGACCTTCGGCGACCTGATCAAGGCCGGAAAGCTGCCGGGCGGGACCCCCGCCGATGAGAAGAAGAAGGAAGGCTGACGGGCTGCCGTCGGCAGCGAACCCGAACCAAGAAGGACGCCCGGCAAGGGAGAACCTGCTGGTGCTCTCCCCCAAGAAAGCCTCCCGGAAGCGGCCGCGCCGAGCTCTCCCGACTGCACGGCCTCTTGCCGCCGGCTTCAAGGCTCACGGCTGCACGACCGCGTAGGTGCTCAGTTCGGGCGCCTCGGGCGACCCGTCGGTCTCGATTCTGAGCCGATGCACCAGGGCGCCCGCCTCCTGTCCGGCGATGATCGTGATCGGCACGACGTGAATCGTTCCGGCCTCGTTGCTGGTGGTCTTGCCGATCTCCACCCCCTCGTGGTCGGCCGTGATCGACTTGACCGCGAACGGCCGTTTCCCGCGGATCACGATGTTGTTTGCCACGCGCTCGCCCGGCTTCAACACGCCCAGGAACAGCGTGCTTGGAGTGACGGCGATCTCGGGCACCACCCTTGCTTCCACCATGACCGGAATCTGCCGCAACTGCTTGCTCGTCGTCAATAGCAGGAGGTTGTCGCGAATGTACCCGGACGGGGCCTGGTCATCGAGCTGCACGATCAGCTCGTAGACTGCCCGCTCTGCACCGCTGGTGGGGACGATTCTGGCCTTCAGATGCGGATTCTCCGTCTTCACGTCCACAATCCTGAGATTCTGCCCGCCTGCATACCGTACCGAGATCCTGCGTTCGGCCGGCGTTCCCCGGTCCACGATCCCCAGGTCCGCACTGGCAGGTGTCACGATCAGGTCGCTGTGGATGGTGCCGTCCACCCGCAGTTGAACGCTCGCTCTCACGGGTCGGGTGAAGGTCACCGTGATCGTCGCCCCGCGTTTTCCCAGGAACAGATGGGTATTGAACTTGGCGAGAATCGCACCCGTCTCGTACGTCCTCAAGACCCGCTTGGAGACCTCAACACTTGTGCAACCGCAACTGGTGGTCGCTCGGGCAATCTCGACGTCCTCAATATACGGATTGGTCAGCTTGAACTCGTACTCCGCTTTCGCCCCCCGGCCAACCGACCCGAAGTCGTGGGTCCTCGTTTCAAACATCCGTTCGGCCCACGCCTGGCCCGGACAGCGGTTCGGGAGCACCAGTCCCAGGCCCAGGCAGGCGATTGACAATGCGGTTCGCATGAGGTCCATCTCCTCGAGAAGGATTCCTGCGGGGATCGCCGCAGGGTAACAGCCGGATCAAAGGCCCAGGCCAAGATCTCCAGGCGGACGTTCCGCCGTTGGAGGTCGCGCTGGCCGTGGCACGAGTTCGGGGATGTCCCGGTAGCCCATGGGAAAAGGAAGGAGAGCTGTGAGACCTCCCGCCCAAGAATGTGCCCCATTTTGCCCTCAACTCCATCCTAATGCGACCAGAAAAAAGTAAATCCCCCGTTTTGCGTACAACGAGCGGTTTGGCCGACCCGGTGGAAAAGTTCCACCATCCTGCCCCAAGTCCCATGATCGCCGCCGGGTTCGAAAGCGGCGGTGAGGCAAAACTGCCGTGACAACCGAACCGGGGCCCTTCCTTTGGGGTGGTCTGGTTCGGATTGTATCGGTTTTAGGGAAAGTTTTGCCTGCCAAGATGCCGTAACCATAACTGGGTATCGCTCAATCAATGCCTGTCCCGTGTTGGCTGGGGGAACATCACCGCGGAGCGTGATGGCTGCCAGGGAATGACGACAGTGATTTGCTGAGCGATCCTGAGGATACGAGCCACCCAGGGGATTATCTGGAGTCAGCGTCATGGGATGGAACAAGTTTTTCGGCGGCAGCGGACGCAAGCAAGAGAAGAGAAACGGCCTGCGGCATCATGGCGGCCATCGCCCCGTGCGGTTCGAACAGATGGAGCAGCGCACGCTCCTGTCGGTCAGCCCGGCGCTTCCGCCGGATGGCACGACCGACCTGGGAAATGTCGACTACCGCGAAGTTGAGGCGGCCGATCAAACCTATCAGCTCACAACCCGGCACGACGGGTTCTTGACGGCGGAACTCGACGGCACCGGCACGGTCGCGATCTACGACGCCGACTACACCTTGATCACCTCCGACGCCGGACGGGTGGATATCGTCGTGGGCGAAGGCGAAACCTACTTCGTCACCCTCACGGGCACCGTGGCCGACGAAGAGCTCTGGCTGGCGAACCTGGTGGATGCGGCCACCGTCGACCTGCTGGTTTATGGGACCACTCAGAACGACGCCTTTGCCTTCGAGTGGGAACTGGACGGCACCGGGGCGATCGACACCTACTTGCTGACGGCCAACAGCGTGGTCTATGACTTCTCCGTCGCCGAGGTGGACTCCCTCGAGCTCGACGCCGGACCGGGACGCGACTCGGTCGACTTGCTGGCCGGACTGGGCAACGACACCGCCGTGATGCGCCTGCGCGAGACGGTCCTCACCGGCTCCGCGTACGACGCCCTGATTTTGAACGCCGAAGACGTGTCCATCGCCGGCGGGGGCGGCTATGACACCGTCACCATGCACGACAGCACCGGCAACGACACGCTGACGGCGTCGCCCACGGTTGCGTCGCTCCAGGCGGCCTCGTTCACCAGCGCCGTGACGGCCTTCAGCGAGATCCATGCGATCGGTTCCACCGGCTACGATGTCGCCAGCCTCTACGACTCCGCGGGAGACGACACCTTCACGGCGCGTTCCGATTCGGCAAGTCTGGGCAACACCCAGTACTTCAACGAAGCTCTGGCCTTCGATGAGGTCCACGCCTATGCCAGCAGCGGTGGCGACGACACGGCCGAACTGTACGACTCCTCCGGCAATGATACCTTCGTATCGCGGGAGGAGCTTTCGTCGATGACCGGCGACGGATTCCTGAACCGGGCGAAATTCTTCGATTTCGTGACCGGCCACTCCACCGCCGGCGGCACCGACGTGGCGAGGCTCTACGACACGACCGGAAACGACCTGTTCTGGGCCGATTCAACGTCGGCCACCATGACGCCCCAGCTCGAAGCGGAGACCTATGGCGACTGGTTGCGCGCGGCGGAGGGGTTTGCCCAGGTGTATGGCTATGCTTCGAGCGGGACCGACGCCGCAGAACTCGAAGACTCATCGGGAAACGACACCTTCGATGCCACGTTGACCAGCGCCACGATGAGCGGCAGCGGGTTCTCCAACACGGCCGTGCGCTTTGACGCAAATACCGGCAGCGCCACGCACGGCGGAATCGACGTGGCCAGCCTCTTCGACTCGACCGGCAACGACACCTTCGAAGCCCAGGGCGGCGCCGCCGTCTTCTACCTCGGCTCGGTCACCAACCGCGCCAACGGCTTCGAACAGGCCCACGGCTATGCCAAGTCGGGCGGCATCGATGTCGCCAGTCTGTTCGATACCAGCAGCAACGATTCCTTCGTGGCCCGCCCGGAGGCCGCATTCATGTCGGGAGGCGGGTTCTACAATCGCGCCAAGTTCTTCGATCAGGTGCATGGCTATGCCAAGGCGGGGGGCACCGACACGGCCAAACTCTACGGCTCCACCGCCGACGACACCTTCTTCGCCAATGCCGATCTGGACTTCGTTCGCATGACCACCGGAACCACCATGTCCCGGGCCAAGTTCTTTGAAACCGCCCAGGGCATCGCCGTCTCCGGCGGCACCGATTCCGCCTCGCTGGCAGGCACCATCGGAAACGACACGCTCACCGCCAGCCCGACCACCGTTTCTCTCGCCTCCGGCGGAAGGGTCCACGAGGCACTGCAGTTCGACACCACGGTTGTCACCGCGGTCAACGGCGGCGTCGACACCGCCGACTTCACCGATTCGACCGGCTCCGACCGCTTTGTCGCCTCGCCCGGCACGGCCACCTTGAGCGGCACCGGCTACAGCATCACCGCCAATGTCTTCGACTCCTTCCAGGCCTATGCCCGCAATGGCGGCAGCGACAGTGCGATCCTCTACGGATCCGCCGGCAACGACACCTTTGTGGGCGACTCCACCTATGGAAGACTCTACGGCGACGATTTCCATGTCCGCGCCAAGTTCTTCCAATCCATCGTCGTCCGCGGTGCGGGAGGAGTCGACACGGCCACCATGTACGACTCGCCCGGCCTTGACCGATACCTGGGCAACAAACAGGTGGAACTGGTCAATCCCGACGGCTCGACCGAGATCGTTCCTCTCTCATCGCCGAAGATCCGTCTGCGTGCGGGGAACGATGAACTGTATGCGGCCGGAAACATCGCCCAGATTCGCAGTTGCGAACACACGACGCAGGTCTACGACTTCAGCACGGTCAACGCCAATTCGATCCACGGCGGCGTCGACACCCAGCGGCTGTCCAGCACGATCTTCACCCTGAACAAAGTCGGGCCCTGGATCGATCCGTCCGTGGGCTGACGAGTGCCTATTCACTATTCAAGCTCTGACTCCAGACTCCTTGGCCGTCCGGCCGGTCTGCGGGCCGAGCTTTTTCAGGTCGGGGGCCGGAACCGCCTGAAGGTCCCTGCGGCCGCCGGGCCCAAAGTAGCAGCCCACTCTCCAAGCTCTCCGAGTGCCGATCGCGGAAGTGCCAGGAACCCCTACTTCCCGCACGCGCCCTTTCGGAGAGTGACTTGCTTTTCTTGCCACATCAGGACTTCGCAGTTCTCCTGGTTCTCCTGCAGATTTCTCCGGCAATCTGGACAAACGGGCGCTTGTCACGCTACACTTCAGGGTTTATTTCCGCCCTGTCTATGTGAGGCTACTGCCATGAGAACTCTCCGGGATGGACGCGACGATGGCCTGGACCCCCTCGAGTCGCTCGACGTGCGGGCGGCCGACGGTTTTGCCGATATGCTGCAGCGAATGTCGAAGACGGCCTTCGGGGCGCGGCAGTTGGGCGAGGCCTTCCATGTTCTCAAGCAGATGGCAGCCGACAAGGAGTGCCGGATTGTCGTCAGCGTCTCGGGAGCGATGACGGTGGCCAAGATGGGCCGGGTCCTGTGCGACATGATCGAGGCGGGTCTGGCCGACGCGGTCATCACGACCGGCGCCATCATGTCTCACGGCCTGAGCGAGGCAATCGGCTGCGTCCACTACAAGTACGACCCCCGGCACTCCGACGCGCAGCTCTACCAGTGGGGCTACAACCGCGTGTACGACACCCTGGAAATGGAGGCCAACCTCTGCAAGGCCCAGGAGACGATGAGTGAAGTGCTCTCCCAGATGGACTGGTCGGAGCCCACCTGCTCGTCTGCCCTGTGCCGCCAGATCGGCCGCCGCCTGGTCGAGCAGGGGCAGATGCCCAGCGTCCTCGGCTGCGCCTACAACCAGCAGGTGCCGGTCTACATTCCGGCCTTCACCGACTGCGAACTTGGCCTGGACGTGGCCACCCATTTTCTGCACGCCGGCGGGGCCCGAGAACGCCAAGACGACCCGGCCGCTTTCTTCTCCAGTCTTCCGTCCTTCAATCCCTTCCTCGATCTGTACGACTATGCCCGCAGGATCCTGGCGGCCGAACGGATCGGGATCGTCACGATCGGCGGCGGCGTCCCCCGCAATTGGGCCCAGCAGGTGGGGCCCTTCATCGACATCATCAACATGCGTCTCGGCACATCTTTCGAAGTGCCGCGTTTCCAGTACGGTGTGCGGATCTGCCCTGAACCGGTCCATTGGGGCGGCCTGAGCGGCTGCACCTACAGCGAGGGCGTCTCCTGGGGGAAGTTCGTCAGTCCGGCCGAAGGCGGCCGTTTTGCCGAAGTCCATTGCGACGCCACCATCGCCTGGCCGCTGCTCATCGCTGCGGTCCTGGAAGACGCCGCTTCCTGATGTTCTCGTGGCGACGGGTAGCGGGGGCCCGATCCCCGCGCCAGCGTCTCGGGCGCCGCTGCTGTTTTCTGCCTCGCCAAAGTGACCAAAGGCTCCGCGACCGAAGGCTCCAGCACGGTCGATTTCCGGCTTGCCGACTGAGCCGGCGCCGCCATTGCCGCCGTGGCCCTGGTGATCCTGGCCGCCGTGGGCCTTCGCCGCATCCGGGGAGCCGGGCGGCAGGTCGTGCTCCTCATTCTGGCGATCGCCTCGCTGGCAAGTGTTCCCTGGGAGCGAACCGGCTACTACTGGTACTCCGCGCTGGCTGCTGTCGGGGCCGTCAACCGCGCCGACTATGTCCACAACATGACCGATACCGTTTACCTGCCGCTCGTCCAGGCGCTCGACGCCCTGACGCCCTCCGACTCGAGGCTCATGCTTCTCTACGAACACCGCGGTTTCTACATGCCTCGCGACCACGTCATCGGCACCCCGCTGTTTCAGGAAGGGCCGTTCACTTTGCCGCAACAGTACTCCCGGCCCGACGAGATTGTGGAGGTGCTCCATCGCATGCGGATCACGCACGTGGTACTTCCCAAGGCGGCCATGGGCCCCGACCAGACCGACGACTGGCTCGCACGCCAGAGACCGTTTCTCGACGCCCTCGATGCCTGCGTCTTCCAGGGCTGGCTCCGCCCGGTCTGGAAATCCGAAGTGTATCTCCTCCTGGAGGTGCAGCCTCGGCCCGCATCGGGTAGTATTTCCTCCAGCGGCCGGCGGCAGTAGCCGCCGCAGCGCGACTTGCAGACATGCCTCGACCACGGGCCCCGCCGCTGCCGGCCATCGTCCTTTCGTCGCCCTCCACTGCTCCCCAACACAATTCCCAGAGACTCTCGACTGGCCAGTTCACCATGAAATCCTTTCGCGTCGGAATCGTCGGCTTCGGCTTCATCGGCAAGGTTCACGCCTACGGGTATCGGAACCTCTCCTTCTTCTACGACCCGGTCCCGGTCCAGGCCCAGATCACCCACGTGGTCACCTCCAGACCGGAGACGGCCGAGAAGGCCCGCCAGATTCTCGGGGCGCAGGTTGCGACGACGGATTATCGCGACGTGACAGAGAACCCCGAGATCGACATCGTCCACATCTGTACGCCGAACAGCGCCCACAAGGAGGCGCTCCTCTCGGCCATGCGCCACCAGAAGCACATCTACTGCGACAAACCGCTGGTTGGCACCGCCGAAGAGGCCGACCAGATCGAGGCTGCGCTGGCCGACTATCGCGGCGTGGCCCAGGTGACCTTCCACAATCGATTCTATCCCGCCACGATCCACGCCAGGCGGCTGGTCGAGCAGGGAGCCATCGGCCAGGTGCTCCAGTTCCGCGGCGCCTACCTGCACAGCGGCAGCGCCGATCCCGAGGCGCCGCTGCGCTGGAAACTCACCGCGGCCGCCGGCGGCGGTGTGATTGCCGACATCGCCTCCCATGTCCTCGACTGCCTTGACTGGCTCGTCGGCCCATTCCGATCGGTGCAGGCGAAGACTCACATCGCCTTCCCCGATCGTCCCTTGCCGGGCAACCCCTCGGCCCGGGCCAAGGTCGACGCCGAGGATTGCGTGCTGGTGATGGCCGAACTCGCCTCGGGCGGCGTTGGCCTTGTGGAGGCCTCCAAGATCGCCACCGGCATGGAAGACGAACTGCGGCTGGAGATCCACGGCACCCGTGGCGCCCTCCGGTTCAATCTTATGGATCCTCACTACCTGGAATACTACGATGCCACGGCTTCTTACCCCCCCGTCGGCTCCCGCGGCTGGACCCGTATCGACACCGGCCAGCGCTACGAGCGCCCGGCAACCTCGTTTCCCAGCCCCAAGGCGTCGATCGGCTGGCTCCGCGGGCACGTTGCCTGTCTTGCCAACTTCCTCCTGGCCGTTGCAGAAGACCGTCCCGCCGAACCGGGCTTCCGCCAGGCAGTTCGTATCCAGCGGCTCATGGAGGCCCTGAGACATTCTGCCCGGGACGGCCTGCGCGTCGAGGTCTGAGTCATTTCCAGCCAGCCCATGGCGGTGGGGTCCGGCCCAAGGCCCGCTCCACACCACACGATTTGCTCTTCTCCCACACTCCCCTCAGGTCCGCAATTCGTCGTAGAACACCACCAGCCATACCGTGGGTTCCTCCTCGGAAGTCCACTGGACGCGGTGTTTCCTGTGCGCTGGGATCGTCAGGTGATCGCCCGCCTTCATGTGGCACGGCTCTTCATCACCGGCAAAAAGCAGCTCGGCCTCCCCTTGAAGTACCGACACCCATTCCGCCTGATCCTGGTCGTACCAGAAACCGGTCGGGCTGGCCTGTCCGGTCGACACGATCCGCTCGATCCGCACCCGCCTGCCTTCGGCAAGCACGTCGACAAGTTCATCGGCGAGTGTTCTCGGCAGATCAGCCAGCAGATTTTCCATCACTGAGCCCCCAGTCTCCCTGGTCGGCCGCTACTGCCGCCACGCTTCCGCGCCGGGTGAGGGGTGGCCGGGCCCCAAATCCTCCGCGACATGATACGCCTGAGACCGACTCCAAGCCAGCCCCCAAGTTGCTCCGCGGCGGGCAATTGCGGCCGCTGATTCTGCTCCCGGGCTGGCAGGCTGCTCACCGGAACCATGAAGAACCGCCATTGACCCCAATTCGGTGTTTCGCTACGTTGCCCATCCTTCCAGACAGTGCCTTTGGGGGTTGGAGACATGTCGCGAGCGATCCTCTTGCTGCTGGCAAGGACTTTCCCTGGCTGCCGACAGGCCTCCTCATGCACAACCGCATGGACTCCCTTGTGAAGATCGCTCGTTACCCCGGTCCCGTCCTCATCAGCCACGGCGACGCCGACCGCGTGATTCCATTCCAGCAGGGCGAGCAGCTCTACGCAGCCGCCCCCGGTCCAAAACGTTTTGTCCGCATGCCCGGCCGCGACCACAACGACCCCCAATCCCCGGAGGCCGAGCAGGCCCTCGACGAGCTGCTCGAATCCCTCCCGCCGTGATCTTAATCTTACTCTCAATCTTACTCTTAATCCTCTTTTCGAATCGCATACACTCACACCACCAGCGACCTCTTCCACTGCGTGTGCCTTGCGCCACTTTGCGGTCGAGAACCACACCACCTATGGGGTAGAATGTGTCCGTGAAGATTCACGATTAAGATCAAGAGTAAGATTACGATCAAGAACCAAAGGCCGTGCGCGGTTGCGCAAACTCAACCGGGAACTGCCGGCCCGTGAGGCGGCTGGTGCTTTGTCACAACTGAGAATCGGGATCGCCACTGCCGAACAATTCGGCAATGGTCGCAAGATTCTACGCCCTGTATCCCAAAATCATGCTGTCACAGAGCACTCGTTGAGAGTGTCGGCATTCCAGTCAGGGGGCGGAGACAAGGGGCCCTGTCCGATCGACTTGCTGGACACCGCTGCCCACGCGCGTTATCAATAGGGCCGTCCGCAACCCGACCCGAACGGTTTTTCGTGGGAGCCCTGCCATGGCCCAGTCCGAGCAGAAGTCGCGTCGTTCCTTTCTCCAGTCCCGGATCCTGCACGGCCTGGGGGCCGCCGGGGCAACGCTCACCGTCGCCCGCGCCGCTCATGCCGCCGGCAGCGATACGATCAAGATTGCGCTGGTTGGCTGCGGCGGGCGCGGCACCGGCGCGGCCTCCGAGGCCATCAATGCCATGGGTGGCAAGGTCAACGTCCGGCTGATCGCCATGGCCGACGCCTTCCAGGGCCGGCTGGAATCGAGCCTGGCCGGCATCCAGAAGCGGTGTGCCGATCGTCCGCAAGCGATCGACGTGCCGCCCGAGCGGCGGTTCGTGGGACTCGAGGCCTACCAGAAGGCGATGGCCACCGATGCGGACCTCGTGCTTCTCTGCGGCCCTCCGGGCTTTCGCCCCATGCAATTCGAAGCCGCCGTTGCCGCCGGCAAGCACGTGTTCATGGAAAAGCCGGTTGCCTGCGACTCCCCGGGCGCCCGCCGCGTGCAGGCTGCCAACGAACTGGCCAGGCAGAAAGGGTTGGCTGTGGCCGTGGGCCTCAACGGGCGGCATTCCCAATCCAGCCGTGACGCCATCGCCGAGGTCCACAACGGGGCGATCGGCGACATCCGCCTGATGCGGATCTACTATCTCTCGTCGGGAGTCTGGGTCCGGCCTCGCGAGGCCGGCGAAACGGAGATGCAGTACCAGGTCAAGAACTGGTACTACTTCACCTGGCTCTCCGGCGGGCAGGTCGTCGAGCAGCACGTTCATCTCCTCGATGCGGCCAACTGGATGATGAAAGAGGCTCATCCGGTCCGCGCCAACGGTATGGGCGGCCGGCAGTGCCGTTCGGGTCCCGAGTTCGGCGAGATTTTCGACCACCATGCAATCGAGTTCGACTATGCCGACGGCACGAAACTGATCAGTTTCTGCCGGCACCAGAAAAACTGCTGGATGAACGTCGCCCGTCACGCCCTCGGCACCAGGGGCAGCATGGGGCCGGGGCCCGGCGGCACCGTGATCCAGGCCGACGGCGCCGCACAGCGCGTTTTCCCCAACGACTCCCAGGACAGTCACCAGACGGAGCACGACCATCTGTTTGCCGCCCTCCTGGCCGGCCAGCCCTACAACGAGGGGGACTACGGAGTGGCCAGCACCTTCACCGCCATCATGGGCCGCATGGCCACCCATTCCGGCAAGGAAGTCACCTGGGACGACGTGGTCAACTCCAACCTGGACCTCTCCCCCGACGGCTACACCTGGGACAGCACCCCGCAGCCCAAACCCGGCCCGGACGGCATCTACCCCTGCGCCATCCCCGGCGTAACCAAGGCCTGGTAGCCCCCCGCAGCTTGCATGACAAGATGTCGTGGTGGTAAGATCCTCTGGCCGTCGGCATGGGTGCATCCTTGCCGAGACGCAGCCACCGCCGTGGTGCCGGTGCAACCAAACGGAGGGCCCAAAATGCCAGACGATCGAGATCCTATAGACCATAACGAACAGCCTGGCCCGCGGATGAGCACGCGGCATGCCTACAACATCGTCAGCGATACGGTGATTGGTGCAAACGTTCGCGTCAAAGACAATGTGATCCAGGCGATCGTCACTGCGGTGTGCCTGGTCGTCGGGGCAGGCGTGTGCGCCGCCCTGTTCGACCAGTGGCAGGCAGGCCTCTTCGTCGGCGGCTTTCTCGGCCTCGTCATCGGGCTGTTCGGCAGCGGCATCTTCCTGATGATCTACCGTGCCGTGATGCACTTGCGCGGCCATCACGACTAAAGATCCGCCGTCTTGCATTCTCTTCGGCAGGTGTGCATAACATGGTTCAGCCAGTCACGCCCGTATAGACCTCCAGGAGACCGACCATGATCCGTCCTCGCCCCCAACTCACCCGCCGCCACTTTCTTGGAGCCACTGCCGTAGCCGCCGGCGGAATCCTCCTGCCAGCCACACGTGCTTTCACCGCCGAGTCGGGGTCGGCAGTGCCCCAGTACCCGTCCACCGATCACTTCTGGTATCGCCCGCAACCGGAAGACATGTTCGTGGATTCCCAGCGCGACAACAAGGCCTTCGGCTACAGGGACGGAGAGATCTTCCTGTCGGAAGACTGCGGCCGCACCTGGTCCCACCGTGCCGCATTTCCCGCTGCCCGCGACATCGTGTTCAGTTGCATCCTCGGAAACGGCAACGTCCTGTTCAGCGCGCTGGCCAGACTGTATCTCAGTACCGACAACCTGAAGACCTATCATGAGGTCACCGTCAAGAACGCCGACGGCAGCAACTACGTCCGCCACACCCCCCAGAAATCGGAACTCCCGGGCTGGTATTTCCACAGCCTCAGCGGGGAGATCACCTGGGATATCAAGGGCAAGGAAATGCTCGTCTGGGGCAACTACTGCAACGTGATCGGCGGTGCCAGCCCCGCCAATATCTATTACTCCCCCGACCAGGGGCAGACCGTCAAGATCGCCTATTCCTTCGGCCAGAACCCCTACTTTCGCGACAACGGCTCCCCGGGCGGCGGCAAGGACGGTACGCTCCTGGGCGATCCAAAAAACCCGACCATCTGCCGCCATGTCCACTGCGTGGCCTACAACCCGGTCGAAGACGCCTTTTACGCCTGTACCGGCGATGGCGATCGGCCGGAAGGGTTCGAGTGCCACTGGCTGCGAGGAACGTACGACGCCGGCAAGGACAAGTGGGACTGGAAGGTCATCATCTCCGACCACTTGAATTCCCGCTACAAGTGCGGCGGCATCACCTTTGTTGACGGAAAAGTCTACTGGATCAGCGACTCCAACGGCCCGGAACCCTACGACCGAGGCGTCTTTCGCTGCCAGCCGGCCGACATCGCCAACCGCGAAAAACACGAACTGCTGTTCAACCCGGGCGTCGAGTCTGGGTGCATGATCATTCAGGACGGCGTGATCCTTGCCGCCCATTGCGCCCCCGCTTCCCCCATGGCCACCGGTTTCATCGTCTCCACCGACATGGGCAAGACCTGGGCCCAGTATGACCTCAAAGAGTTCGGCCGCCGTTCCCCCTGCCGCTTTCACCGGATGAACAGCGAGGGCTGGTTCCGTGTCGACCTCCGCTCCAGTTGGGTCACCCCCGCCGAAATGATGTTCATCAAACCGAAGAAGTAGGTCCCCCGCCGCGGTGGAAACCGGCGCCGCTTGAGAGACGGCGCCCTTTCCAGACATAAAAGCCCCCGGGGGCCATGGCAAGGACTTGACATAGATACTGTCTATGTGTATACAAAAGGCCTTGATCGTAACCTTGCCAACTGCTGTCGCATCTTCGCAAGCGCGAAGCGTAAGCGAGGCAAGATGTTACCCTCCTGGCTCACGCTTCGGATTTACGATTGGACGGGCAGGCTTGCCATCAAGGCCGGTGCAAAATTACCTATCCGTCGGGTGGGAGACAGTACAGTGAGCCAGGCAGATCCACACGGCGTTGCCATGCGATCTCGCCGGGGCACTTGTCATTGCCCGCTTCTGTGGTTCCTGCTTGCCGCCCTCACCCTCACGGGCTGCAAGCCAGCCACACCAGGCTCCCTGCCCGCCTCGTTCGATCCTCCAGGCATCGACGGGCTGGCCGGTATCGATCTGGCCGGCACCTCCTACGACGACCGCTGCGCCGTCATTGAGGGTGTCGTGGCGCCGGCAGGCCAGGGGAGTTGGCCCGGCCGGACCAACGATCACGAAGTCCACTGTTTCACCCTCAGCGCGTGGCGCCATGTTGGCAGACCGGTCGTCGAAAAGGAACTGACGATCCTCCGGCCGGTCCCTCGCGGTGCCGACTATTCCAGCGACTTTCCCAAAGGCTCGGTCCATCGCATGAGCGTTCTGCTCTCGACCGATCAGACGCGGGCCATCTTCGAGAAAGCTCTTCCCCTCGATTCGCCCAGCCAGGAACTGCTCGCCTTTGCGAGGAAGTCGCAGGAGCCGGTCGTGGTCGCAACCAGACGTTTTGGCGAGCTGGTTCTGGACCGCAACACGGGCACCTTCCAAGGTGAGGCGGAATGGGGCAGCGCGACGGTCAGCATCTCGCTGCCCGACACCAAGGAGGAACCGATCGAGGAATCGCTCAAGACGGTCGAGTCCCTGTTCTCGCAACAGGCCGACTGGAAGGAGCGGATCGAGGGGCATGCGGTCAAGACACTGCTGGTGCTGAAGAACGAATCCTGGCTGGACGAAGGGGAGAAGCCGGTCACTGCCGAGCGGTTCCGCGCACGCATGACCCTTGAGGCGATCCACATACTGCCTGACGGCGACTTCGAGTTCTGGTATGATGACGGCAACCTTTTCCGGGGCCACGCCATTATGGTCAGCGGGAATGTCAGCGGCGAGCTGTCCGACGCCGGCATTCACGGCTGAAACAGCCGATCTCAAAGAAACCCGGAGCAGCAAGAAGGAGCCAGGACGATGAACCCCAAACTCAACTTCGCATTCAGCCGCCGCAGCATCCGCGCGTACGAAACCAGGGACGTCCCCGACGACATGATCCGCGATCTGCTCGAGGCCGCCATGGCCGCACCGTCGGCCGTCGCCAAGGACCCCTGGGACTTCGTCGTCGTCCGCGATGCCCGGATGCGGAGCGGGATCGCCGAGGGTCTGCCCAACGGCAAGATGCTGGCCGGTGCGCCCGTCGGAATCGTCGTCTGCGGCAACCTCGAGCGGGCCCACGACCGCCAGTTGTCCTACCTCCTCCAGGACTGCTCCGCGGCAATCGAGAACCTCCTCCTGGCCGCGAGCACACTGGGTCTGGGCGCCTGCTGGCTCGGCGTGCACCCGCGAGAGGAGCGGATCCTGCATATTCGCGGGCTTCTGGGCATCCCCCGCCACGTCGTTCCCGTTGCGGCCATCGCCCTCGGCTGGCCGGCCGAAATGCAGCCCCCCCGCACCCGCTATCGCCAGGCCGCCGTCCATCGTGAAACGTGGTAGGTCTTCCGGTTGGATCGGCCAGATCGATCGGAGCATGTGTTGTCGGAGAGATTTTGAAATCAATTAAATCGGGTTGCGTGATTCCCAGAATGGGCCATCTCCTTGAAGCCGCCTCCCGAAGGGTGGCGGCGGAGTCTGGATCTCTTGGAATCGTGCAAGTCTATTTAGATGCGAGTCTACGCAAGAGATCCATGATGAAGACCATTCTACTGGCCGTTCTCGTTGCGGCAGCGTCGGCGGCCGATGCGGCCGAGAACGCGTCGGCCGCGTACATCCAGCGGACCATGAAAACGCTCGAGCAGTCCACCGCGGCCAGCCCGGCCCACATCCGGGTCATGTTCTACGGCCAGTCGATCACCGCCCAGGCCTGGACCGAGACTGTCCAGAAAACACTCGCCGAAAAGTACCCGACCGTCCGTTTTGAGTTCCTCAACGCGGCCATCGGCGGCTATACCTCTCCGGCCTTGATCCGCACGGCCGATCACGATCTCTATCCCTGGTATCCCGATCTCCTCTTCTTTCACGTCTATGGTCCGATGGACAAGTACGAGGAGATCGTCCGCCGGGTCCGGGAGCGAACCTCCGCCGAAATTGTCCTCTGGACCAGCCACCTCAACATCGTCTCTCTTGACGAGCCCGACCAGATCAACACGGAACACGACGCTCGTGCCGAGCTGATCCGGGCCGTGGCCCGGAAGTACGACTGCATGCTGATCGACCTCCGTGAGAAGTGGCGCCGCCACCTGGCCGACAACCACCGCGCAGCCAAGGACTTCCTCCGCGATACGATCCATCTGACGCCCGAAGGGTGCGACCTGTACGCCAGGTTCATCAGCGAGGAGCTGGTCCGCGATCCCCGTCTCGGCGACAATCCCACAACCGCCGGCACGATCACCACGATCCCGCTGGACTCGCCGCAGGTGACGCACCTGCCCGACGGCACGATCGCGCTTCACTTCCAGGGCAACCGTGTCCTGGCCGTCTCCGACGGCAGTGGGACCGCCGGTGCCAGCGCAGCGGTGCTCCTCGACGGCAAGCCCATGGCCGGAATGAAGGAGCTTTGGGCCATCTCCCGCCCCAGCCTCGGTCCAGCGGGCATCTGGATGCCTGCCATCAACAACATCTCCTGCGAGCAGCCGCCCCTTGAAGAGGACTGGACCCTCACCTGCCTGGCCGATTCGACGCCCGACGGCAAGAAGATCCACTTCCGGGTTGAAGGGAGCCTCACCGGGCCGGACGGCGAAGGCTGGAACACGGAACGGTTCGTCTCACGCTCGGGCCGCGTCGTCATCGAGCCCGGCGACTACCAGATCGCCTGGACATTAGGCTACCGCAAGGCCACGCTTCCCGAAGGCTTCCAGGTGACCTGGCGATCGTACCCGCTGCTTACCAGCGTCTACCACCCGCAGCCTGCGGCCGCCCGGACCCTGCTGCTGCAAGGCTGCACCAACCAGGCCCACACACTGACGCTCACTGGCCAGGCCCGCCAGCTCGGCATCTCCCACTTCGTCGTCCACGCCCCCGCCGCCGCCAGACCGGAATAACACAGTCGCGGTAGACTCCGCCGGCGGCTGAGCCCGCGGCGCGGCCGACCGCCACGAACAGGCCATTGCCCGAGTTCCGCGGGAATGACCGCCCTGGCGCCCCTGGGCCGTCGTTGGCCTTGCCGGCCACGACCCCATGGGCGGAGAGAATATCGGTGTCGCCAAGGGCTTCCCGGCCGAGGTCGGCAGCCGCTCGGCGCGTGGCAATTCTCCGTAGACGTAATCCAACCAGCCGTCCAGGAAAGGACACACCATGATGGCCTCACCAAAGACGTATGCCGGCTTCATCCTGGCATTTGCCTCCTTGACCTGTTTCCTGTTCGCTGCCGATCCGGACGCGGCGGCCGGGCCCGCCCCGTTGCGGCTCGAATCCCCGAAGATCTCCTTCAGTATTTCCCCCGACTCCGGGGCTTACCAGCTCACCGACAAGCGCACCGGCGTTGTCTGGTCCAGCAATCCCCGCCAATCCCGGTTCGGCACCGTCACCCTGAATGACGGCAAAGCCGATCAGCTCGTTCCCCTGAACCAGTTCCGCGCAAGTGCCGCCCCGCGGGCTCTGGAACTGGCCCACGCGCTCCCCGGCGCCGGCAGTTCGGCGCTCCTGGTCCGCATCGAACTGGCAGCCAACGACGAAACGCTCCGCATCTCTGCCTCCTGCGACGACTCTCGTTTGCGGCGTCTTCGTCTTCTCGACGACGCCCTCTGGGTCAGCGACACCGAGCGGGGCAGCGTGCTCGTCCCCGTCCGGCTCGGACTGGTCATCCCGGCCGACAGCGGCAAGGCCTTTCAGCACTCCTTCCGCACGTCCGACTACGAAGGCTGCCATGCAGAAATGGTCGGCCTCTTCAAGGCCGGCTCCGCTGCGCTGGTCACCTGGCACGACACCGATTCGGTGTTCCAGTTGGAGAGCGTCACCGCCAATACTCCCGTTCCGTCGGGCAAACAGGTCTTGCTGCCCAGCCTGGATCTTTCGCCCAAGTCGAGCACGTTCGACATCCGCCTGATGGGCAGCGCCTCCTGTGGCGAGCTTGCCCGTGCCTATCGCGAGGTGGCCAAAGCCAAGGGCTATCTGGTCACCTGGAACGAGAAGCTGCAGGAGTTGCCCCGCCGCGAGGCGCTTCTTGGCGCGTCGAATGTCAAGCTCTGGACGTGCCTGAATCGGCGTATGAACGAAGACAGCACCGCCGAAGAGTCGGTCCGCGTCGAGTGGACCTTCGACCAGGCCGCCCAGATCGCCGAGCACCTGAAGAACGACCTGGAGATCGACCGGGTGCTGTTCATTCTTGGCGGGTGGACCAACGGCGGCTACGATTGCCGCCACCCCGACAACATGCCCGCCGCGCCGGAGTGCGGCGGCAACGAGGCGCTGGCCGATTGCGCCCGCCGGGTTTCCGCCCTCGGCTATACCCTCGGTCTTCACGACAACTACCAGGACATGTATCGCGATGCCCCGTCCTGGAGCGAAGACTGGCTCATGAAGGATCGCGACGGCAACGTCCGCAAGGGAGGCCGTTGGCTCGGCGGTCGTGCCTACCTGACCTGTGCACCCAAGGCCCTGGAGCTCGCCCGGCGTCCCCAGAATCTCCCCGAAGTGCAGAAGCAGATCGCGCCCGGGGCGTATTTTATCGACACGACCTACGCCGTCGGCCTCCAGGAATGTTTTGACCCCAAGCATATGCTCACCCGGGCCGACGACATGTACTGGAAACAGGAACTCTCCCGTTATGCCCGCGGACTGTTCGGTATTTTCGGCTCCGAGTGCGGCCGCGAATGGGCGATCCCCTGCTCCGACTTCTTCGAGGGACTTTCCGGCGTCAGCGGCGGGCACTACCACAACAAGGAGCTGCTTGACCGGCTGGGCGCCGAACCGCTTCCCGTTTTCGAGATGATCTACCACGACTGCATCCAGATCTACGGCAAGTACGGTTATCAGCCGGAGAAAGCCACCCCCTACGTTCTCTATCACATGCTGGTGGCCCGCCCGCTCAACTACCACCAGGTTCCCGCCGGACTCTACTGGCGCTCCACGGCCGCCGACGAGGTGCTCCCCGCCCAGGTGACCGTGGCGAGTTTCGAGCCGATTGGCCCGAATCGATTCCGCATCAGCTATCGCTGGAAGGTCGAAAAGCCCCTTACCGGCCAGTGGCGGGCCTTTGTCCACTTCACCAATGCCAGCGGCAAAATCCTCTTTCAGGGCGACTACACTCCCACCCCGCCGGTCGACCAGTGGCAAGCCGGCCAGATCACCATGGGGCCGTTCGAGGTTGCCGCTCCCCAGTTGACGCCGGGCATGTACGACATCCGCACGGGGCTCTTCCAGCCCGAAACCGACGTGCGTGCGAAACTCCAAGGCCCGGACGATGGTGAGCATCGATGCCTCGTCGGCCGCCTCCGGATCGACTCTCAAGCGATCGCTTTCGAGGAGGCCCCGTCTGACGCCGACCGTACGCCGGAGGGCCTCTTCCTGCGAGCCGACAACGGCTGGGCCGAAGGCCTTCATCCCCTCGACCGGTTCCTCAAGAACACCCACGAGGTCCTCTCTCCCCTCAACCGGCTTTCGTCGAAGATGCTGTTGACCGACTACCAGCGGCTCAGCCCCGACGGCACCGCGCTCCGGTCCGTGTTTGGCGATGGCCGGATCGAGGTGGTGGTCAATCTTGGCCAGGCCGACTTCACGTTTCAGTCCCAGCGGTGGGGGGAAGTGGTTCTCCCGCCGAACGGCTTCCTGGCCCACGCCCCTGAGTTCCTCGCCTTCTCCGCAAAACGATTCCAGGGGCTCGATTACCAGAACATTCCCTTGTTCACGTTGCAGAGTCTCGACGGCAAGTCGCTCGACGAGTCGGCCCGAGTCCGCATCTGTCACGGCTTCGGCGACTCCCGTCTGACATGGAAAGGCCGGACCATCGAGATTCCTCGCCAGTGGGAGGGCAGGCTATGACCGGCAAGGCGAAGTCCAGCCCTAAATCGGGTTGCGTGATTCCCAGAATGGGCCATCTCCTTGAAGCCGCCTCCCGAAGGGTGGCGGCGGAGGGCTGGATCTCTTGGAATCGTGCAAGTCTATTTCGAGGTCCAGCGGTGCCGGCCATGTCCAAGCCAGCAAGGAGTACTCCCGTGCAACACCGATTCTCGATCGGCAGCCTGCGTACCGCGATCGGCCTGGTATCAATCGCAGCAGCACTGGCTTGCCATGTCACGGCCAGTGAGGAGCCCCAGATCCAGGCCCGGTGTGGCGGGGTGCCCATCCAGCGGTTCGGGTTCTGCTGGGTACTTGGCGAAGCCCCCGACCTGCTCGACGACGTGTCGTTCCAGCTTGGCAACACGGCGCCGCGTGTGAAGATCCATCCCAGGCAGAGCGGCCAGATCAAGCGGAATTATCTCGGCGTAACCACCAGCCGCATGCCGCGGTCCACCCAGAACGACTATCTTCCCGTGGAGGCTGTGCACCTCATCGACGGCGACCCCCAGACGTGCTGGATGAGCCGGGCCCAGACCCGTCCCGACGGCCAGCCCCTCTGGATCCGACTTGACCTGCCCGCGGAGCGCGAAATCCAGCGCATCGTTCTTCGCAAACGTCCTCCATCCGAGCAGCCGCGGAGCACCCTGGGCTGGACACCCATCCGCGATGCCGTCGAGGTCGGCCGCGGCGCGCCCGCCACCCTGGCGATCCGGCTCAGCCGCGACGGTTGCCAGTGGAACACCGTGTACGACGGTCCCGTCGACGACTCAGCCCAAAAGCTCGACCTCGAGTTCCCTGTCGTCCCCCAGCCCGCCAAGCAGATCTGGATTACCGCCGGAAAACTGGCCCTGGTAGAGAACATTCTCTACGCCTTCTCGCTTGCCGAGGTCGAAGTCTACGATGCGGCCGGCAAGAATG
>CAZLWV010000016.1:0-76963 GCA_964563135.1 uncultured Planctomycetaceae bacterium | reverse complement strand
GAGCGCCCGGGTTTTCTGGTGGAAGCGGGCCATCAGGGCGTAGGCCGGCGGCGCATAGAACGATTCGCTCCCGCCGGTCGCCACGCTTCTGAGCATTGCCAGGCTGACGAAGCCGTGGCTCAGACCGGTGAGCGCGGTTGTGGAGCTCCAGAAGAGGAGAGCCCCGGTGATCATCATCTTCTTTCG
Organism: uncultured Planctomycetaceae bacterium; assembly: GCA_964563135.1. Classification (GTDB taxonomy): domain Bacteria; phylum Planctomycetota; class Planctomycetia; order Pirellulales; family Thermoguttaceae; genus JAAYAY01. The sequence goes on along the minus strand of CAZLWV010000016.1, from coordinate 76,777 downwards.
CAGCACATCGCCGAGGTAACCGGCAATGGGGGTCATCACTGCGATTGTCCAGAAGAGGATGGTGGCGACGAGGCCGATCTGGCCCTTGTCCAGGCCAAGGTCGCTCTGGATGTCGGTTGCCACGACGCCGAAGATCGCCCGGTCTCCCTGGTGGAAGAAGAAGGCCAGGCACAAGAGGGCCAGAAGCTCCCATTTGTAGCCTGGGGGACAGGCGGCATCTTCTGCAGGCCGCGTCTGGTCGCTCATCGCGTGCTCCTCATTTCGCCGCTGCCACAGCGGGTTGATCGGGTGGAATCAAGTGGTAGAGATGGGTCGCAAACGGGGGCAGCTCATCGCTGAACTCGGCGACCGGCTCCCGGGTCAGCTCGCGGCCGCTGAACAGTTCGACCACCCGCGCCGGCCGCGGGAGGGAAAACGTCCGCCGGCCCCCCTTGCCGTCGGTATGGACCGCCAGCAGGTTCTCGCTCGCGTAGAGCGCGTCGGGCTGGTCGCTGTAGATGTGCACACCGGCCTGGCGGGCGACCGACCGCAGCTCCATGGACGGAATGCAGGGCGTCGAGGCCAGGATCGAGGTCCAGCCGTCGCGCAGCTTGCGTTCTACCTGGCAGGGGCCTGCGACCGGCGGGAGCGAGTGGACCGGAATGCCCGTCAGGCTCTCGATGTTTGCCAGGTCGTAACGGCCGTTGGTGATGATTGCCGGGGCGTAGCCGAAGACGACGTGGCGGCCGCCGCAGAGGACTTTTTCCTCGAGCCAGGCACGTTTCTCGGGCGTGAGGGAGAACAGGTTCGGGAGCACGACCAGACGGAATCGCGAGGTGTCGAGCTGCGGCAGGTCGGCCAGGGAGTAGATCTCCCAGGGTGCTCCCATCCGCGAGAGTGCGGAGCGCTGTTCGGCGAGCACGCGGCTTGCCAGGGGAGTCTGTCCGTCGACGTAGTACATGGAATCGGCGTCGACGAGCACGGCCACCTCGGCCTGCACCTTCGAGCGGCCGAAGAACCGGTCGCCGATCTGGCGCATGCGGCCGATCTCGGCCATCAGGCTGGGGCTGTCGAACCAGCCGCCGAACATATCGAACCACCAGACGTGGACTCCGCGCACCAGGCACATAGCGAATTCGCGGCGCAGGGCCCCAACCGTTTCGGCCTCCGTGCGGAACACCGAATCGTGCCCGGGGATGGGCCGGCCGTTGGCCGTGCCGTCCTTCAAGAGATGGGTGATATGGTCCAGTTCGAGCCAGGCCGACTTGCCGCGGAACAGGATCGAGTCGATCGAGGTCATGAACCCGCCGGTCCCCTCGGCCCGGCGGTCCATATAGGACGAGGGGCTGGTGAAGAAGTCGAGATGGGGCGAGGCAAACACGCGATCGTAGCTCAGGTGCCCCTCGTAGAGCAGGCGTCCCCGGGCATGTTCCATGACGTATCCGAAGAAGCAGCCGAGCGGCACGCGATGCCGAATCGTCTTCTGGGCTTCTTCGGCAAACTCCAGGATGCGGTCGGCCACCAGGGCCGCCGAGAACCGCCAGTAGGCGATCGAGTCGGCGTCGGCTTGCGGGTCGTAGAAGGGGGAGCGCGAGGCTTTCATCCGATTTTCCGGAATCACTGCGCCCGGCCTCCCGAGCCACTCGGCGAAGGCAGCCTGTTTCGACGGGCTGGGCGTGCCGCGGCTGAGATCCTGCCATTCGCAGGTCATTCCGCCCGAGAGCAAGTAGGACGCGATCTTGTCGGCGTGGAACTTCTCTGTGTGCTCCAGGAAGCTGCGGAGGTACTCTTTCACGTCGCGGCGATAGTCTTCGCGGGCGGCCACATGGCCGAAGGTGCGGAAGCTATCGGCCCCGTTGTGGGACTCGATCCACCAGGGGGGCGTGTTGAGATCGATCATGCACATGATCTTCGCGCCGGGGTTCCAGGCGAGGATGTCGTTGATCTGCTGATCCACCGATTCGAAGTTGTAGCGGCCGGGTCCGATCCAGTTCGGCGGGTACTGGGTGTAGGGAATACCGAGCGAACAGATCGTGTTGGCCGGATAGATGAAAACCACCCGGATCCCCGCGTCGGCGAACTGCCGGTTGAATCGTTCTTCGTGGCGGAACGAGCGGAAGGCCATGCAGGGCATGGCCCGGACGGCTGCCTGCGAGTGTGCGGCAGCAAGGTCCGCGGCCGACTCGGCCGTCCAGGCCGCGGGCACGCCTGCCCATGCGGTCAGCATGGCGAGCAGGCCCCAGCGTGCAGAAGACATGGTTGGTCTCCGGTTGGTTTCTCGGTTGAATCCTGTTTCCGTGCCGCCGCGCGGTTTCTCTGCCGCGCCGGGCCATCCTGGTGGAGGTTTCGTGCAGCGGTCCGGGAGCTACTTCTTCCAGACGAGCAGGCGGATCGACTCGGGCTCGATCACGGCGCTGCGGTCCACCGGTCCGGACACCCCGGGGGCATACGCGGCCAGAAACGAGCCCTTGGCGGTCGTGACCTTTGCCGACTGCGGCTGGCCGGTCGGATTCCACAGGACCACGCCGACCTGATCCTGCGACTCGAAGGCCTTGCCCACGATCTGATCGCCTTCGACAACGACCCCTTCCAGATCGATGAACCGTCCCCGCAGCAGCAGGTCGCCATGCTGCCGGCGCAGCTGGGCGACCTGGCTCATGTACCGGGCGGACTCGTTGCAGGGAATCGTCGTGACGAGCGAGACGTCGGGAGGCGAATTGCAGTCGGCGTATTCCTGCGCGGCGGGGACCTGGTCGGAGGTCAGGTACTTCACATCTGCCGGGTATCGGCTTTCGATCTCGAAGCGCAGACCGTACGCGCACGCGTAGTTGGCAAAGTTGCGTGTCAGGAGCGGATTGGGGACCCGCTGCGTGCCCACGAAGGCGGGCCAGGTGTAACGGAACATTTCGGGAAACAGGGTTTCGGAGGGCTCGTTTTCAAAATACCCAAACCCCGGGCCACATCCGTGGAAGAAGGCCACGTCGGCCTGTTCGGCGTCGACCACACCTTCGGTCATGACGATGAAATTCGGATCGAGCTGGTGCATGTGACGGGCGAGCCGGCGGAGCAGTTCGAAACGTTTTTCGGAATCGGCCGGCGTGTTGTGTCCATGGGATGCCGTGAAACACTCCTTGGGCCCGACAACCCCGAGCTGATCAAACAGGATGCCGTCGGCTCCCAGCGCGTGGGCCTGAAGGGCCAGAGCCAGCATCCGTTCCTGCCAGGCAGGGGCGGCGGTGCAGGCGGTTACGAAGAGAGGCGTCGAAGTGGCTTTGAACTTGTGGTACATCTGGATGACCGGGTTGCCTCGCCGGTCGGCTACCATCGTTTCCACACCCTGAAGCCGGTAGAACTCGGTAGCGGAATCGATCAACTGCCCGTTGGCGTAGAGAATGACGTGCAAACCGCGATTGCGGACCTTCCTGATGGACTCCTTGAGCAATTCCGGGCCGCCCATTTTGGGGTCGGGGATGTAATCGGGATAGGAGCGGTCGTGTCCGCCGCTGGCCCAGCCGAACAGTCCCAGCGTATCGAGGCCTCGCTCCTGGGCCAGATCGGCCAGGCGATCGAGCGAGCCGTAATTCCACATCAGGTCGCCGTTCTGCTGTTTCAGAATTGCCAGCAGCCAGCCTGTGCTGTCCTGGGCCCATTGGGGTTTCGGCAGCGGATCCAGCCACGACTCGACCCACTGGCGGTAGTGCGCCGCCGCCACGTACCAGGAGCCGAGGTAGGGCATCAGCACGGTTGGCGGAGCCTCCCAGCGCTGGCCTGGAGCGCAATAGGGGTGGTGCTCCAGCGACACGTCGTAGCCGGCGTTGCTGCCGCGGGCGACGGCGAACGTCTTTGCGCGGCACAGCTCGTCGTGGCAAGCGAAGTAGAGGCCCGTCTGGCCGTGAGTGAAGGCCAGCCACTGCATGGTTCCGTCGATGCCGGGAAAGGCGGCCGTCCTGCGCGAGCCGAACGATTCCCGCGTGGCGAATCGGCGGCCGAGGCCGTCAGGCCAGAGGAGGAGGGGCGCAACGGGTTCGGCCTTCTGCCGGGCCTCGATTCCCAGGAGGATCGGGTACTTCCACTCCGTGACGACCCGATCCTTGCAGTTGTTGACAAGAGTTCCGCCGAAGCGGAACTCGTCGCCGGCAACGGTGATCGTCAGGTCGAGCTGGATGTCATAGGTCTTCTCACCCTGGCGAATCCCGTCGTAGAGCAAGCGTACGCCGCCGCTGGTGGCCGAGACCTGGGCCGGAGCCGACTGGCTGATCGTGACGGCGCTGCCCGGGCGGAAGACATCGCTGCCCTCGGCCAGCGTGATCACCCACAGCGGTGTTTGAAAGCGGGAAGGCGCCGGGCACGAGGGATCGCGAGGCTCGATCGCCACGTGTCCTTCCCCGTCGACGAGAAGCCGGGCGGTGGGGCTGGCCAGTTCGATCGTTGCCGGGGGATCCTTCTGGCCGCCGCGCGCCGATGGGCAGATCAGGGTTGCCGGCAGCATCGAGGCCAGGACCAATCCAGACAGGACCGTGCGAGGGGACATGGGTTCGAGCCTTAGGGGGTGATGAGGTTGTGGGGAGCGCGTTTGCCGGGGATCGCAGAGCCGTGTTTGCGTCTCTCAGTCTATCCTGTGGCCGGCGCCCGCTGCAATGACTTATAATGACATCAGGATGACACTTTTCGACACAGTATTTGTGACCGGGAGTCTCGGATGCCAGGTTCGACGCCTCCGCCGAAATTTGCGGCCGTGTGCATCGACACCCGCGACGGTGCGGGGCGGCGCCGGCTGTACGGAGTGGCCCGGTATGCGCGGGAGAAGGGTTGGCGGATGATGCTCGTCCGTCGCCGGGGTCAGGAGGCCGCCAAGGAGGTGATCCAACTGCAGCCTGACGGGATCATCGCCTACATTGCCGACCCGCCGCTGGGCGAGGCGGCCGAGCGTTTGGGAGTGCCGCTGGTGGACACGGCCATTTCGGAGGTCGATGTTCCGATGTCGGTGTCGCTCGACAACTTCGAGGTGGGGCGGCTGGCGGCCGAATCGCTCACGCGGCTGGGGCTGAAGCATTTTGGCTACTGCGGGGTACGCGGGAAACGTGCCTCAGAAGAGCGCCAAGCCTGGTTCGCCCGGCATCTGGGGCAGTCCGGGTTCGAGCTGGCTCCGTTTTCGCAGCGGGTTGCCGAGGGGGAATCGCAGATGAAGCCTCTCACTGCGTGGCTCGAAGCCCTGCCCAAGCCGGTCGGGGTGCTGGCCTTCGACGACAAGCTGGCGGAGCGGGTGCTCACTGCCGCCCGCTGGTCGAACCTGCCGGTTCCCGAGGCGGTGGCGGTGCTGGGCATTGGGAACGACGACCTGATTTCCAAGCTGACCTGGCCATCGCTGTCGAGTGTGAACGTGCCCGCCGAGCGGATCGGGTTCGAAGCGGCGGACATCCTGGACCGTGCCATGCGGGCCGAACCGATCCGGACCCTCAAGCGGCAGATTCCGCCGACGGGGGTGGCGATGCGCGGCTCGACCGAGTTGGTAGCGGTTCAGGATCCGCTCGTCGAGTCGGCGGCCCTCTACGTGCGTCAGCACGCCGGCGACGCGATTGGAGTGGAGCACGTGGCCCGAGCCCTGGGTGTTTCACGGCGCACCCTTGATCGCCGTTTCGCCAGGGCGCTGGGCAGGTCGGTCCACGAGGAGCTGGCCTCTGCACGAATGCAGAAGGCGTGTGCGCTGCTGTCCGAGAGCCTCCAGACGGTGGCCCGGATCGCGGGGGCATGCGGATTCCGTACCGCGGCCTCCTTCAGCCGCGCCTTCCACCGCCATGTCGGCTGCTGGCCCATCGAGTACCGCAACCGCGCCCGCGGATAGCCCGGCCGACGATCACGGGCGGCCGGTGTGCCTGGGCGGTGTATTTGGAGCACAAGGGGGGGCGGGCATCTCCCGCGGTTCAGATCGGCGGCAGTGGCCTGTTGCCCACGAGCGAGAGCACCATGGCGGTGATTCCCCCGGCCAGGAGGCCGGCCCCCCAGCCGATCGCCTCGATGGGATCGGAGATCAGGCACACCAGGCCGAAAGGACTGCGGATTGGCATTTCCAGGGCCTGGGCGCAGATGCCCCAGGTGAGCGCGCCGATGCCGGTCCCGATGGCCAGGACGGCGAAGATCCGGGCGAAGGCGCGGGCCACGTTGGCCCGGATCAGGCACCACATGACGAAACCGACGGCCAGGACGACAATCAGTCCCATTGCGATCAGGGCGATTGTGGGAGTGGGCTGCAGCGAAGGCATGGAGATCGTGGTGTCTTGAGCGAGCTGCATGGTACGGTTCTCGGTGCTACGGCAGTTCGATCAGCGACTGCGTCTTGACGATCGCGTAGTCGTCGGGAAAGGTGTGAAATGCCTGGACGAGGAAGCTGCGGTTGCGGGTCTCGATGTTGATGTAGCTGATTGCGCCGAGGGTCAGCCGCCCGCTGGAGTCGAACCGGTAGAGCATGCCTTCGCGCTGGCCGTCATGGGAAAGCTCCTGCTGAAAGGTCCAGAAGATTTCCGGATCGAGAGTCTCCAAGGTGAAGTCGACCTGATAGCGGACACCTCCCCGGCATTCCACGTAGTCGGTGCGGTGTCCTTTGAGCCGGTATGACAGCAATCGCCGGCGTTTCGGCAACGGATGATGGGCGCTGGTTGCCACCTCGGTGAGCGTCAATCCAGCATAGCGCCACTGGATGACGTGGCCGGCGCTGGTGATTTCGATACGGGCTTCGTAGTCGCCTCGCTTGACAGATCGACAGGAATGGACTTCGAACAACTCAGGATGCAACGGTCGCCCATAAAGCTGAAAAACCAGTTCAGCTACCTTCGGTCGAACGGTGAGCACAGTTGCGATTCCTTCCCTGCGAAGAGTGACATTCCATCGAATCGTGCATGCGGCAATCTTTGCCGGACCGGCGCATTATAAGCCCGTCCCAAAGGAAATACAAAGGGCGGTTTGCGAAGCCCCGGCGCAGAAAAAAACGCCACGTTGTTTGGCACGCGGATCGCATTGCCGCTGGATGGTGCGCGATCGCATCGGGCGGGTGTTTTTGCGAAACACCGATCCATGGCGGAAGGAATCGGCAGCGACACTTGCCGGGATCGCTCTTGACAATCCGCCACCAGCCTGCTCCGCCGGATGCTAGCATCGGGCGGACACTTGGGCTCGACCAGCCCCTGGCCGATGGGCGCCTTTTGGCGTGAAAGAACGCGGGAATCCCACTGCGGGAGGATTGCCGGTTCCGTTGTTCTCCGCCTGTGAAGACCCGCTTGCCGCCGAACGGGCTCTCAGAACAACCCCACGAGAATGTCGTAGCCGGCATGGGCTCCGGCCGCGATTCCGAACCCCCTGAGCACGAACAGAGCGCTGAAGAAGACGCCCGCCAGCGTACGAAAGAGAAAGGTGAACCAGAACCATTGGCTCTGGAATTGGAACGGTTCGGCATGGGGGCCGATGTAGTGAGCGCCGGCAAAGAACAGGCTCGTGGTAATCGCAGCAATTGCCAGGCTGACCGCGGGAGTCGCATCCGCTTGCCGCAGAAACCACGCGATCGACGACAGCAGAATCAGGCGAAACAGAAGCTCCTCATACACGCCCGCCCCGAGAAAACCGACCAGTCTTGGGAAGGTGTTCTGCGTATCCAGCGAGATTGCAGCAGGAGCTACTGCGTCGGGCGCGAACAGGGCCGGGTCGAAGAACGAGGACTGGACGTGTAGAATCACGCGCAGGACCAGCGCCAGGATGATGCACTCGCACGTCATGCTCTGCAGCACGCGGCCGGATATCTCCCACGGTTGGCGCGTCGTGTAGTGCCAGCCCAGGAGGATGCAGACACAGAGAACCGGCAACAGAAAGTACTGCCCGAAGCCTGCCACCTCGAAGAACTGGCGAAGCCAGACGTCGGCGCCGTTGCGGATCGCGTGGGGCCCCAGAATCAGCACGCCCAGCTCATAGACGACCAGCAGCGGAGTGACGAACGCGAGGGAAGTCAACGGCTGCTGGGACTGGACCCAATAGCTGTCGTCGAGCGGCGCAACGGGCTGGTAGGAAACGTCCATCTGGCTCATCGGTGGGCTATTCCCTTCCGGGTGGGCACGCAACGCGGGTTGTCTGGGGGCGCAGGGCTGCGGGGCCGCCGGCAGCCGCCTTACTTCCTTACTTTCGACAGCCCCCTGCCGTGACCTTGAGCCCCCTCGGGGAAACCAGGCAAGCCAGGCAATTTGCGATGGACTGAGCTGGAGGGATGTCGGTCGCTCAAGCGGCTCACCGTATCGGGAGAGTGGAAGCCGATGGCCCAACGGACTGTGGGAGCCGAGGGGGCGGCGACAGGCCGGCCACGTGCGGTAGAATACGGGGAGGTCTGGTATTTGCCCCGCTGGTACCCCCCGGAAGAAACCGGTTGCTCTGCGATCTCCGAATGGCCACATCACTTCGCGACGTCTACAATCGCCTACTGGCCGCCTATGGCCCCCAGAATTGGTGGCCTGGTGAATCCCGATTTGAGATCATGGTGGGGGCCATCCTCGTCCAGAACACGGCCTGGAAGAATGTCGAGAAGGCCATCCGCAATCTGGCCGATGCTGGACTGCTCGATCCCCAGACGCTGGCCAAGGTGGAGGCGGCAGAACTGGCGGAGCTCATCCGGCCGGCCGGATACTATCGGCTCAAGGCCAAGCGTCTGCGGCACCTGGTCGGCTTCATCGTTGATCGCTACGACGGCGACCTGGACACGATGTTCTCGACCAGCCTGGGCGCGCTTCGCGAAGAACTTCTCTCGCTCAACGGGATAGGACCGGAGACAGCGGATTCGATTCTGCTGTATGCCGGCGGCCTGCCGACCTTCGTGGTGGACACCTACACCCATCGGATTCTCGCACGACACGGGTGGATTGGATATGATGCCGAGTATTACGAGATCAAGGACACCTTCGAGAGCCAACTCGAGCAAGACGTCTCCCTCTACAACGAGTTCCACGCCCTGCTTGTCCGCGTCGGACACCTCCACTGCCGCAAGACACCCAAGTGCGACGGCTGCCCGTTGAAGGACTTGTTGCCCGAAGGGGGAATCTGCGAACCCGCCTTTTGAATAGCCTTGTACGATTCGAGAAGATGGAGACACCGCCACCCTTCGGGAGGCGGCCTGTTCTGGGAATCACGCAACCTGATTCAGTCAATCCAGCGCCATGAATCGCGAAATCGAGATCACCGTGGTTGTTGAGAATACGGCCCAGGGCATCGGGCTTTTGGGCGAACACGGCCTGGCCTACTGGCTGGATTGGGACGGCCGGCACATCCTCTTCGATACCGGACAGGGCTGTGCACTCGGCAACAACCTCGCCCGTCTCGACCTGCACGCAGACCTCCTGGATACGATCGTTCTGAGCCATGGCCATTTCGACCACTCGGCCGGGCTGCCGGCGGCCCTGGAGCCGGATCGCCCGCTGCGGGTGATGCTCCACCCGGAGGCGCTCGGCAGCAAGTACGCCCGGAACCAGGACGGCACGTCGCTGGAGATCGGCATGCCGGCTGCGGCTCGCGAGGCACTGCAGAAAGCGGCGGTGCGGCTGCAGATGTCCGAGGGGCCCGCGCAGATTGCCGACGGTCTGACGGCAACCGGTCGGGTCCCGATGCTCAACGACTTCGAACTGCCATGCGCGCGGTTCTTCATGGACCAGGAGTGCTGCAAGCCGGACCTGATCCCCGACGATCAGTCGCTGTTCTTCGACGGCGACGAAGGGACCGTCGTGCTTCTTGGCTGCTGCCACGCGGGAGTGATCAACACGCTTGACTATGTGAGCCGATTGACCGAGGGGCGTCCTATTCACGCCGTGATCGGAGGCATGCACCTTATCGACTCGCCGCCGGAGCGGATCGAACGGACCATTGCCGAGCTGAGCCGGTGGAATCTGAAGCTTCTTGCCCCCGGCCACTGCACCGGCATGGCGGGAGTCGCGGCCATGTGGAGCGCCTTTCCTGGCATCATCGCCCCTTGCCACGTGGGGAGCAAGTTCAGCTTCCGGCGGAGATAGACTGCGTCGGGCGTTCTTTTCAGCTGTGCCAGAGCACTGGAGCGGCAGGCCGTGGGGCCAACTGCGCAGCTTCAGGACGAGTGTTTCGGGGCGGCGGAGAAGCGAAGGCGTTGGGTCAGCGAGGGGTCGAGGCCGGCTGCCAGCCTTGCGGGCAAGGGTTGCACGGATTGCATGGGTTTGCCGGCGCAACGGCACTGGCGGCATTGGGAACCGTGCCCGGGGGGGGTTGAGAGGGGCCGGGCGGGCAGTAGGGAATGCAGTATCCCGGAGGCGGCGGGGTGGGGGTGGTGGTGATGCAGCCGAGACAACCCACCAGGCAGAGTGCGCCCGCGAGGCCTGCGATCTTCCGTCGAATCTGCATAAGAATTCTCCGCCCTGGTCCGTCCCGCAAGTTGAGAGGTGGGGCTCGACGATAGCGGTCGCTCCGGCGGCGGTCAAGATCAATGCAGCCGGAATCACCACCGCACCACCGGCGCACCGGCGCCGAAGAGGGGTAGTTGTTCTTCGGTTGATCGTCAGCGTTCCGGCACGAGATTCCAGACCGCCGGGAGCTTTTCGCGGACCAGCTTCCGGCTTACTTCGGGCAGGAGCGAGCGGGTCATCGGCACGACGACCGTGTCTTCCACCTCCAGGTGACCGGCGACGCGCTGGTACTTGTAGATTGCGTCCAGCGCCCCTGTGGCGGCCAGTTTGGCGGCGGGGCAGGCACTATTGGCCACGGAAATGAAGAACGATGCCGGCGGTGCAGTGTTGCTGGCGACGATTGCCTGTGGACGGCGGCGAAGGCGTGCAAGGGCCAGTTGCCTGAACAGTTCCCGCGAGGTCCACTCTGCCGGGTCGATGAACTGGCGACGGGGGGCGATGCACGGCGCCAGGTCCGGTTCGGCGCGCAGGCTTTCGAAGGCCGTGTTCAGCTCCGCCAGGGCCAGCGGGAAGTGCGTGCAGCCCAGGACAATTGTCTCCAGCGGCAGCGGCGAGCCCGGCACCGCCTGCATCTTGTCGCGATGTGCTTCCACCAGTGCCCGCACGTCCGCGGCCACCTGCACGTCAAGCGGCACGGCGAAGGCCGGATCTCCCTCGATCACACCGGCCAGGCGGGCACTGCCCCACTGGGTGATCAGGGGCTGTGGGCGGCCTGCCTGCCCGAGCGTGCGGGCAATCGTCCGAGGATAGACCTCGCTGGCGCAGGTGCCGACCGTGGCCAGCACGCCCACCGCCCCCTTGCCGCCGATTTCCTTCAGGCCCCTCGCCCCCGCCTCCACCACGCCCACGACCACCATCGGCAAGCCCCATCGCCGGAGCGCCTGGCGAACATCTTCCAGTCCGTAGGCCGTGGCCGTATTGCAGGCAATCACGATTGCCTTGACCGGCGGCTTGTCCAGGCGCAATTGCAGGCGTCCTCCCTCACCTGGCAGATGGTAGCGTTTGCCGAGGAGGAATACGGCATCTTTGAGAATCAGTTCGCGGAGGTAATCCTGGCGTCCCTGGGCGGGATAGTTGCCATAGGGCATGTTGGCCTGGTCGCCCAGATAGAGAAATCGTTCGGCTGCCAGGTCGGGACGCCCGTCGGCTCCGGGCCTGAGCGTGTCGTTGTCGAAGGCATCGGTGGTGAGCAGGGCTTCGAGCACGGTGAGCCCGCCGATCCCCGAGTCGAACACGCCGATCGGCAGGTCGGCCAGGCGGTCGGCTTCCAGTGTCCGGTACGCCTCCTGGTCCCAGGAAAAGGCCGCTTCGCCCCTGGGATGGGCTTTCAGGTAGGTTTCGAGGGTTCTGAGCACGCGGTCTGCGGCCGGCCCGGCGGCGCAGGGGTTTTGTTCGGCGCCAAGCAGCGAGGCGGCCAGCAGCGGGGCAATGAGCGCCAGGGAGCACAGGGCGCTGGTGGGTTTCATGACCGATCGACCCCTGCCTCGAGAGAAAGGAAACATGGTGGAAGAATCCTCTCCCGATTGGAGCAGGAACGCCGGGAGAAGGGAAGACTGGGGTCTTTCGCGATCGGAAAATCGTCGAGCGGCGAGTGCTTGCGCGGAGCGAGGAGCCTCCCTGGTCCGCCGTTTGCGCGGACAGAGAGAGGCGAGATGGCTCTACGCCACCTTGATCCGCACCTGGCGGGCCAGCGCGGCGGAGACATGCTCGAAGACTTTTTCGGGCAGAAGCTCCTCCATGCAGCGATGATGGCCATAGGGGCACACGCGTCTGGCGCAGCCCAGGCAATCGGTCTCTGCCCGGAGGAATTCGCCCTGCACTGTGGGGTTTTCTATCCAGACAGGAGACGTCGGCCCCATCAAGGTCAGCACGGGTTTGCCCAGGGCGGCGGCCACGTGCCGCGGACCGCTGTCGGTCGAAACGGCCAGCCGGCAACGGGCCAGGCAGCCCTTGGTGGTGGGCAAGCCCAGTTCCTGGTCGGCAAGGGAGAAGACCCGGCGGCGATCGGCTGTGCGGGCGATCTGGCGCGAGATGTCGCGTTCCTGGGGGCCGCAGAGCACGACGACATCGTGGTCCAGCCGGTCGACGACATGTTGGGCCAGTTTGGCGAAATGATTGGAGGGCCAGAGTTTGGCCCCGCCATATGCGCCGCTCGAATTGAAGGCGATCACCCGGCCGTCAGCTCGCAGTCCGAGATCTGCCCACACACGATCGGCCGCTGCGCGATCGGCGTCGGTAACCGCCAGTTCCAGGTGTCGCGACTCGGCGGGGCATCCAACGGCGTCGGCGAGGCGAAGATAGTAGTCGACCATGGGTTGGTCGAGGGGGCGTCCGCCGGACTTGGGGCGGTAGAGCTTGCCGGTCAGGAGCGGGCCGCGCAGGTTTCTTGCGTAGCCGATGCGTTCGGTTGCGCCCCCCAGCCAGGCGAGCCACGCGCAGCGAGGCGAGTTCGGCATCAGGATCGCCAGGTCGAGCCGGGCCGACTGGATCTTGCGCACGATCGCCCGGTGGCCGAACTGGGCCGACTTCCGCCGGGGATCGAAGTACCATTCCTCGTCGAGCAGGCCGGTTCCGGCAAACAGATTCGCCAGGGAGGGGCGCAGGACACCCGCGATCCGGGCCTGAGAGCCGAAATGCTTGCGAATGGCCCGCAGCGTCGGAGTCGCCATCACGCAGTCGCCAAGCCAGTTCGGCAGAAAGATGCCGATCGTTGCGGGAGCTTGTTTCCTGAGGAGGGACATACGTGCGTTTTTACATTGGTGGTGATTGCCTCGGGCGCCCTGGAAGGCGATGCCGCCCCCGAGTGCTGCGATCCATCTGGCCTGGAGTCTGCCGCGACGAGGTTTGGGGGCTTGGGGACGCCCCCGGGTTGAGAACCGCATCGCGGCGGCCGCCGCCGTGTGCCCATGCCGCGGCGGCCGGTCCAAGGCGGCAGCATACCTCCAATCGCCGCTGGCGACCAAGAGCAGTTTTGGCCACCCTCGTTTCGGCGGGGAGGCGGCTACCTCAGAGGATTCTCTTTCCGCCGGGTCCGACTGCGGCTATTGGCCGCCAGGATGCGGGGCCGGATCAGTTCTCGGCGATTTCTTGGGCTGGCCGATGAAGACCGGTTTTCCGTGCTGGTAGACCCAGTCGGTGCCGGCTCTGCCCTGGGTCCAGCCGCGGAGGATATCAAGCCGCTGCTGTCCGTGGGCGAAGTAGAGGTTGTCGAGGGAGTCGAGCTGGGCACGGTAGGCCTCGCGGCGTTGCTCTGGCCAGGCGGGACCCGGGTGCACGAGCCCCATGAGCGAGAGCTTCGCGGCGATCAGGTCGGCCATGAGCTGGTGGCCTTCGACGGAAGGGTGGACGTGGTCGACCAGGTACATGTCGCCCGGGATGCCTCCCTGGCAGATTTCCTGGTACATGCGGCGGACGTCGACCAGGGGTGTGCCGGTGGCGGCCGCCGTGTCGAGAATCGCCCGGTGCATGGACTCGAGGATCCGCAGAGGGCAGACGTCGTCTTCTTTGGCGGCGATGTACTGCCGGGCGGCGAGCTGCAGGTCGCCCATCGAGTCGTACGTCTTGGCCAGAAGGTAGTGCAGCCCGGCGTGCTGGTCGTCGATGAGGAGGGCTTCTTCCAGAAGGCGGACGGTTTCGGCGGCGTTGGTGGTGCAGTGCGCGGCGGCCTGGGAGACGAGGCTCTGCCAGCGCTGGAGATCATCGGTCGCCAGCCCCGAGCGGTGCTGGCTCTTGAAAGGGGGGCAATCTCGCAGGTTGCAGACGGGGTTGACCAGCAGGAGCGGAACTCCAGCCTTGCGTGCCATTGCGACCATGCGGTTGAGGTTGAACCGGAAATGCAGTTCGATGTCGCGGCGCCACTTGTCGTCGCGATGATAGCGGTCCAGGCCGCCGCGGTATTCGAGCATGGCGTCGACCTCGCCGGGCAGGACGGGGCGCCCGTCGCAGGCCTCGTCGGTGTTGCGGGTCGGATCGCTCTGCCACCAGCGATGGAGGAGCTGGCAGGTCCGTGTGCGGGCGAGCAGTTCCGCCGGCCGGGCGACCAGCTCCGGCATCTGCTTGATGTGGCGATAGGTGCGGTCTTCGAGGAACTCGTTGTGGCCCGTGCAGACGATGATCAGATCGGGCTGGTAGCGGAGCACCTCTTCGAGGATCGGCACGAGGCGGTAGCTGGCATAGGAGACGCCGCCGCAATTGACGACCTGCCAGAGTGTTTCCGGCTCGGCGGCCTGGAGGCCGAGTTCCAGGAAGGTGGTGAAGGAGGTCTCGATGCCGAAGGGGCTACCTTGGATGGTGGAGCCGCCGAGGCAGAAGATGCGGAACTCGTTGGGGGCCTTCTTGGCGGCAAACGAATCGGGGCAGAAGTAGGCCAGTCGCGACGGGGCGATCTGGTAGTGCCGGGCATCGTCGCTGAGCACGAACAGGGGATGGACGCAGCGAAACCCGACGAAGGGGTCATGATCGTAGCAAGGCGCGCCGGCACCGAAGCACCAGAGGAGGCCCTCAAGGAGCAGCAGGGGCGACAGGCCGAGGGCCACCGCGGCCAGGCGAAAGACAATCGCCCGGCGGCGGGAGCGGACAGTGGCTGGCGGTTTCCTCGGCATGGGGGCGCCCACGATCCCGGAGGACGACACAGATCGGCAGCATGTTCTTCGATTCCCATTCTACGACTGGGGAATTGTTGGCACCGCGGGTGTTTCCGGTTGAGGGGTTGGGGCCGCGGCGGGTTCGATCTGCCAGGCATCGACGGTTTTGGGGGTGCTGACCAGGAGGACGGGTTTGCCATTCCACTGGGTGGTGGTCATGCCGGCCAGTTCCGTGCCGTAGGCAAAACGGTCGACAAGGCGCCCGTCGGCCGCGACGATGCTGATCGTGCTGTCGGCGGCGGCGATCAGCCACTGGCTGGGACCGCCTGCCAGGACATTGCCGGCGACGACCGGCTCGATTCCTTGCTGGTGGACGCCGCGGGGCATGGGATGGCGCCAGAGGATCTGGCCGTCGAGATCGATTCCCATGGCGTCGATCGAATCGGAGGCCGGCTGGTTGTCGGGAGTGACCGACACGGCGAGGACGCAGATTTCCGAGGAACCGTTGGCGTCGAGGTCTTCGGCGACGACCCAGCCGATGGAGCAGTCGGGGATGGAGATGTCCTTAATGCGTTTTCCCTGGGAATCGAGCTGTACGAGGGTGCCGCCGGCCATGCTGCCGTTCATGGCCAGAACGCTGCACTGCTTGGCGCTGTCGGGGGCCAGGACGGCGACTCGCAGCGCGTTGGACATGGAGCGATCTGCCCAGATGCGGTTGCCCTGGAGGTCGACGGCATGGACGCCGGCGACGTCGGCGTAGCCGAGGATCATCTCGAGCTTGCCGTCGCCATTGATGTCGGCAAGCTGGGCATCGACGATCCCCGGATGCTGGGTGTCGGGATAGGCCAGGAGGGTTTTCAGGTTCTCATCGAAGACGTGAACCCGCTGGGTGCCGCGGGCGCAGCCCAGAAAGAACCGCTTGCCGTCGCCGGCAAGGGCCGTGCGAAGTGCGGTCACGAGTTCTCTCTCCTGGAGCTGGAGCGGCAGAGTGGAGGCGACCGTGCCGTCGGTTTTCAGTTCGACGAGCGACGTGGCGGCGTCGAGGACGAGGATTCTGGGGGAGCCGTCGGCAGCCGGAAGGATGGTGATATTGCCGGGATGCTTCAGCCGGTCGCACGACCAGAGCCTGGTCATTTTCAGGTTGGCGGGTTCTGTGTGGGGGCTGACCGAGGTGGGAGGGATCATGGGACGGAGGCAGTAGATGTCGTCGGCGACGCTCTGCTGGACGGTCGCCTGGAAGAGCTTTCGTTCGTTGTCGGACTGGGTGAAAGCCATCTTGTAGACGTCCTCGCCGCGCTGGAGCCGTTCGATCAACATGGCCAACAGGCTGTCCATATTCTGCAGCTCGCCCGCCTGCAACGACTGAATGTTGCCCTTCTTGTCGAGGACGATCGTGACCGGCACGCCGCCGATGCCGAAATGCCTGGCAACGGCCTGTTCCAGGTCGCGGTACACGGGCAGTTCGGCCTGCCATTCCTTCAGCACGGTCTGGAGGGTCTCGTTCTGGACGTTGTCGCCCTCCAGGTTGACCGCCATGAGAGCCACGTCGGCCGGGTTTTTCAGAGCGGCATAGGCCTTGGCGCTCGCCTGGAGGACGGGGCGGCAGGGGACGTTCTTGCTTGTCCAGAGCTGCATCACCACCACTTTGTCCTTCAGCGAACTGAGCGAGGTCTTGCTGCCGTCCAAGCCGGTGAACTGGAAATCGGGGCAAGGCTGGCCGAGAATCTGCAGGATGGGGCGCACCAGGGCATCGGCCGGCTTGATCTGGTCGGGCAACTGGAACTGGAAGGCCTCGGGCGAGACGGACGGATTGAGTTCGGCCTGGCGGAATTCGATCGACACGTGAGGATCGAGAATCTGGTTGGCTTCGGCCTGTTGGCGCAGGCCCTCGAGCAGCGGCAGTTCGAATCGCCGGAGAACGGAGGTCGCCTGGTCGATCCAGAGGACCCCCGGGCCATTGCCGGTGGCCAGCTCGACGCGGTCGCAGGCATGGGTGTCGATGTTCTCGGGGGCGAGGAGGCGGACGGCCTGGGTATCGAGGGTCAATGTCTTCATGGGATCGTTGGCAAGGAGGAGCACCAGTTGGAGCGGCACCCAACTGAAGGACTGCGCGGGGGACTGCATCATGGATCGCGCCAGCAACACATCGGGGTAGAGAGAGGCGATCGTGAGCTGGGGGGGGGCGGGAAGCTTCAGAACCTGGTTGGCAAGCTCGCCGGTGAATCCGTAGAGGCTGGAGCCATCGCAGAGGAGTGTTCCGCCGTCAATCTGCATGCGGATCTTGTTGGGGCGCTGCATGACGACCGCGTCGGGGAAGGCCATCTGCTGCGTCTGGCCGTCCTTGGTGCCGGACAACTGGACGATGGCATCGTCGCGATAGCTTCCGGCACTCTTGTAGGCCTGAATCATTCTCTTCAGGACCTCGTCGGCCGTTCCCCGGGTGGGAGCCGGTGCGGCGGCCGCCCCCTGCGGCGCCTGGATCGACTCGGCCGGACCGCCGGCGGCGCTGGGAGGCGCCGTGTCAGTCTGGCTGTTGCATCCCGGAAGGCCGATCGCGACTGCAAGCATCAGGAAGAGGAGGAACAGGGTGGGGAGCGACGGCCAGTGGATGTGGCGATTCATGAGTTTGATTTCCAGAAAACGTTGACAGACGTTGCCGCGATGGAGAAACACCGATTATTTGCGATGCATGGCGTTGCGTAAAGCTCGGCTTCTTGACCAATTCTTTTGGTGCCCGCTAAGATGAAGATCGTGCGCGTTTTGTCTTGCCTGAATTGCCTGTCTTCTCGCGGATCGTGGAGTAGAAGGTGGCGCTGGCCGCCTTGGCGGGCGTCTTTCGCGGATCTGCTTGAGGGGTGTTAGGGAAACGTCATGGCCACGCTTCGCTACGGAACCAGCTCGTCTGTCGAACTGGAGTTCGACCGGTGCGCCCTGGTTGCGGAATGCGGGAACCGCTTGCCCAGCGCGGGCGTGGACGTGGTGGAGCGGGTGACTGAGGCACTGGCCGCACCGACGGGAATACCTCCCTTGACCCGCTGCCTGACGGTCTCGGATCAGATCGTGATCGCCTTGGAGGAAGGCGTTCCTGGGGGGGATCAGATCGGGGCAGCCGTGCTGGAGTATCTGGCAGATGCGGGGATCGATCCGGACGGGGTGACGATCCTGCGTTCGGCGGCTGATGCGGCTGCCGGGAGGAACAATCCTGTGCCCCTTCTGCGCGAGGCTTTGCAGCGGCGGGTGCGGCTGGTGGATCACCAGCCCGGCAATCAGAGCGCGCTGGGTTACCTGGCGAGCGCGGAATCGGGTCATCCGATCTGGCTCAACCGCGTCCTCATCGACGCCGACATGGTCATTCCGGTGGGATGCGTCCACGGACGGGCGGTGCCGGGGCATTTTGGACTCCATGGCCCGATCTATCCGACATTTGCGGATGCGGAAGCCCAGAAGCGGTTCCGCTCACCCAAGGCGTTGGGCGCGCGGGGGCGATACCGGCGGTCGTTCGTCGAGGCCGTGGAGGAGGTAGGCTGGCTGCTGGGGATCGTGTTCGCCATTCAGGTGGTGCCCGGTGCGGGGGGCACGGCGCAGGAGATCATTGCCGGGGCGGTGGAAGCGGTGCGGCGGCAGGCGAGGCAGGTCTATCGGAAGGCCTGGGGGTGGGATGTTCCTCACCGGGCCCGGATCGTTGTGGCCGGGATCGAGGGTGGTCCGATGCATCAGACGTGGCGCAACCTGGCCCGCTCGCTGGCGGCGGCGATGGAGTGTGTCGAGGACGAGGGTGCAATCGTGCTTTGCTGCGAGATGGCCGAGAAGCCGGGGGAAGCGGTGGAGTGTCTGCGTAGCTCGCGCACGCGGCAGGAAGCCGTCCAGAAGATCCTCGACAGTCCGCCGGCCGATGCCCTGGTGGCTGCGGAAATGGTGCGGGCACTGGAACGAGTGGATGTGTATCTTCGCGGGGGGGTGGACCCGGGGCTGCTTGAAGATCTGATGATTTCTCCGATCGAATCGGATGCCGAGTTGAACCGGTTGATCAGCCGTTACCCGGACGGTATTCTGCTCGGCAATGCTCCCCTGACCTTCACGCGGCTTGCCGGGGATTCGCGATGAGTGCCGATTCGACTGGCGACCGAATTGCGGAGAATCTTGCCGGGGTGCGCGGGCGGATTGCTGCGGCCGCGGTGCGCGGCGGGCGCAGTCCGGAGGAGGTACTGCTGGTTGCGGTGACCAAGTATGTTGGGGTCGCGCTCACGGAAGCCCTGGTCGACGCCGGGGCGACCGAGCTGGGGGAGAGCCGCCCGCAGAATTTCTGGCCCAAGGCCGAGGCCCTGGCGGGTCGGCCGATTCGGTGGCACATGATCGGCCAGCTCCAGCGAAACAAGATTCGCCGCACTCTGCCGCTGGTGGAGATGGTTCATTCGGGCGAGAGCATGCGCCATCTGGAGGCCATCGACCGGATCGCGGGCGAGTTGGCGATTCGCCCCCGTGTGCTTCTGGAGGTGAACACGTCGGGAGACCTGACCAAGCATGGGTTCACGTCCGAGGGGCTGGCCCGTGGGCTCTCGAACTTGGCCGCGTTTTCGAACCTGAAGATCTGCGGCCTGATGTGCATGGCCGGCCTGGAGAGCGATGCGGAGGGTGCCCGGCAGGACTTCGCGGCGCTTCGCCGGCTGCGGGACAAGTTGCGGGGCGAGTGTCCCGACGGGGTATCGCTGGACGAGCTTTCGATGGGAATGAGCGGAGATTACGAGGTGGCGATCGAGGAGGGGGCGACGATCGTGCGGGTTGGGAGCGCTCTTTTCGAGGGGATCTCGTGGTGATCGAACTGGAACAACGGGCCGAGGGAGTTGTTCTGCCGGTCAAGGCCCACGCAGGCGCGCGTCGCAATGAAGTGGGCGGGGTTCAGAACGGAATGCTCAAGGTCTCCGTGACGCAGGCGCCGGAAAAAGGGAAGGCCAACAAGGCGATCGCGGCGCTGCTGGCCAAGGAACTGGGGTTGCGGAAGGCTCAGATCCAGCTTGTGGCCGGCGAGACTTCGGCGCAGAAGCGGTTCCTGGTCACCGGGGTTTCGCTGGAAGAATTTCGCGAGCAGGTGGTGCGGTTTGGGGAATAGGGGCCTGGCTGGCGAGGGGGGGGAGATCTGAAGAACAGGCAGCGAAAGGGGTTGGGGCGGGTTGATGTCGTTCGCCCTGTGGGTTGGTAGGAGGCCTGGCTGGCAGGTTGGTTTTTTTGTGGGAGACTGCTGGCGGCGAGACCGGAGATCCCCCATGCGGGTTGCAGGGCGATTGACTTCTTTTGGGCGAATCCTAATACTGACAAGCGAACCTTATTGGTTGGATGAGATCTCAATCAAAGATGCTCTTTGCTGCCTCGCTGACGGAACGGGTCAGCGGATCTTAGAGCCGACCCAAGACCAGTGCCGACCTTGCCGTTTTCCACCCGTGGGAGGCCTTCTTCGCGGTTTTGGGAAAGGCGCTTGATGCTCCCTGCGGAATTCGTGGTGCCAGTGGCGTATTCAGATTGACATCCGCGAGGCGAGGCCCTTGTCGCGAGGGCCGGGCCTACCTCTTTGTGGGGACGCGGCATCCATAGGACCGGTTGGTGCGCCGAGGATCTGCCGGTTGCCGGCAAGGGTGCAGGTGGCCGCCAGGCAGCGGTCTTTGCCCGAGTGGCGTCGAGAGGCCGGTTTTTTGAACGTAGAAAGAAAGGGAAACATGTCAACCAATCATAAGGAACTTCTCGCGTGGGTGGCCGAAGTGGAAGTCATGTGCCAGCCGGATCGGGTCGAGTGGTGCGACGGCACGGAGGAGGAGTATCGCCGCCTGACGCAGTTGATGGTGGATACGGGGATGGCGACGAAGCTCAACGAGAAGAAGAGGCCGAACAGTTTTCTGTTCCGCAGCGACGCGAGCGACGTGGCGCGGGTGGAAGCGCGCACGTATCTGGCGTGCAAGCACCAGGAGGACGCCGGTCCGACTAACAACTGGATCGACCCGGTGGAACTGAAGCAGACGATGACGGAGCTGTACACGGGCTGCATGAAGGGGCGGACGATGTACGTGATTCCGTTCTCGATGGGGCCGATCGGTTCGCCGATTTCGAAGATCGGCGTGGAGATCACGGACTCGCCCTACGTGGTCACCAACATGCACATCATGACACGGGTGGGGACCAAGGTGATCGAGGCCTTGGGCGAGGACGGCGAGTTCATTCCCTGCCTGCATTCGGTGGGCGCGCCGCTGGCTGACGGCGAGGAGGACGTGCCCTGGCCCTGCGCGCCTTTGGAGCAGAAGTACATTGCCCATTTTCCGGAAGAGAACCTGATCTGGTCCTACGGTTCGGGCTACGGGGGAAACGCGCTGCTGGGCAAGAAGTGTCTGGCTTTGCGGATTGCATCGAACATAGCCCGCCAGGAAGGCTGGATGGCCGAGCACATGCTGATCGTGCGGTTGACGGATCCGCAGGGGAAGCGATTCCACATTGCGGCGGCTTTTCCCTCGGCCTGCGGGAAGACGAACCTGGCGATGCTTCAGCCGACGATTCCGGGCTGGAAGGCGGAGTGTATTGGTGACGACATTGCCTGGATGAAGATTGGCGAGGACGGGCGGTTGCATGCGATCAATCCGGAAGCCGGTTTTTTCGGCGTGGCTCCTGGAACGAGCATGGGCTCCAACCCGATGGCCATGCGCAGCCTCGACAGGAACTGCATTTTCACCAACTGCGCGCTGACCGACGGCGGGGACGTGTGGTGGGAGGGGATCGATGGTCCTTGCGAGCACGCGATCGACTGGAAGGGGCAGGAGTGGACGCCGGAGACGGGCGAGAAAGCGGCCCATGCGAACGCCCGGTTCACGGCGCCGGCCTCGCAGTGCCCGGTGATCTGTCCGGACTGGGAGGATCCAAAGGGGGTGCCGATCGACGCCTTTGTCTTCGGCGGCCGCCGGACGCAGACGGTTCCGCTCATCGCGCAGGCCTTTGATTTTGACCACGGGGTGTACATGGGGGCGCTGGCCGCCTCGGAGACGACGGCGGCGGCCCTGGACGTGGGGCAGCGTCTGCGGCGGGATCCGTTTGCGATGTTGCCCTTCTGCGGATACAACATGGCGGACTACTGGTCGCACTGGTATGCGATGGGGGACCGGCTGGGAGACAAGGCGCCGAAGGTCTTCTACGTGAACTGGTTCCGCACGTCGCGCGACGGCCGCTGGCTGTGGCCGGGATTCGGCGAGAACAGCCGGGTGCTGAAGTGGATCTGCGAGCGGATCGAGGGAAAGGGCGGCGCCCGGGAGACTCCGATCGGCTACATGCCGACCGGGAAGGATCTGGATCTTGCAGGCCTCGACATTCCCGAGGAAGACGTTGCCGAGCTGCTCCGGGTGGACTGCAGGGCATTCAAAGCCGATCTGAAAGACGCCGAGGCCTACCTGGCGAAGTTCGGCGACAAGGTGCCGGCAAGGCTGTGGGCCCAGTTGGAGGCGCAGAAGACGCGTCTCGGTTGAGCCGCATGCAGGCCGGCCTGGCTGCGAGGTGGAACGATCCTGCGAGTTTCGAGAGGGAAGGCATTTCGTCTCGACGGTTTGCAGGATCGCTTCTATTATGGACGTGGTGTTCGGCGCGTCTTTCCGAGGAAGCGAGATGGAAGAACAGGCATCCGACAAGCCGGGAATCCTGCAGAACAAGGTCCGCACGATCGAAGGAATCGGGGTCTATTTCGCGGCCCGGCCGCTGATCACGGTGCTGGGCGTCAAGTATCTCCATCTGCGGATGAAGGACGGTTCGGATCTCTATGTGACGGAGTACGGCCTGCCGTTCACCAAGTGCCTGATGCCGGAGAGCCACTGGGCGGACGACCAGTGGATGGACGAACACAGCCAGCGGCTGCCCGGCACAAGCGCCGTCTACCGGGTGATGACGAAGGAGGTGGACGGCCGATCGAAGGAGATCATTCTCAAGTGGAACCGGATGGGGCAGGACATTCCGGGGGAGACCCGGTCGCTGGACGTGGACAACGCCGAGTTCAACAGCCCCTTCATGGAGTTCAGTCTGGTGCTCGAGCTGCGGAACACTCGCTTCGAGTCTTCAGGGATCGTGCACACGCACAGGCCGTTGGCGATCTACGTGCCGCGAAAGTACGTGGCGGGGGAGCGGCTAGGGCGCCGGCGGCACAAGATGGAGGCGATCCAGAGGAACCACGACGAAATCGAGCTCGACTGGAACCGCAACTACGCGGTGATCTATGAGTGGATCAAGGGGATCGACGGGGCCGAGGCCTGCCGGGCGGGGATTCTCGATCAGGACAAGTTGTCGGCCCTGACGGTGCACGCCGGCGAGGTTCTGGCCCGGAAAGGGTTCACGGTCAGCGACAACAAGCCCCAGCACCTGATTGTCCGCCCCACGGGGAATGGGAGGCTTATGCGGGACAAGAGCGGCGAGGTTCTTTTCGGCCTGGTCGATTTCGAGCTGCTCAAGCGGACTCCGGAGCGGGAGCAGAGGGTGCGGGCGGAGAAGCGGCACGAGTACCTGGTCCGCCAGGCCCATCGTTTCGAATCGCGCGAGACGTTTCCCCAGGACCTTGCCCCGGTCAACATCATGGGGGTGGACTACGTTTACGGGCAGGTGGAAAGCACAGGGGGCGCCCTATGGGTGGTGGGGCGGGACCCGATGTTGTTCGAGTACTTCTTGCCGGAGAAGTGGCGGCGCACGCCGCGCACGAAGATCAGTTCCTCGCAGCAGCAGACCTACACGACGATCACCAAGGACAACATCCACCTGGTATGGCGGGTGTCGCGGGTGGGGCAGGTGCCGGAGGCGGACCCGTTTGTGCGGACCGAGCGCCGGATACTCGACCACGGCTTCAACAGTCCGTTCGAGGAAATCGCCCTGGCCATGGAGCTTTCCAGCCGGGGGATTGGTACGACTTATCCCCGGGCGATCTACATGACGGGGAGGAAGACGACGGTATCGGCGTCGCTGGCCGACAACAGCCGCTACGAGAGCCATGCGGGTCTGCAGACGCCTGACAAGCAGCCGATCCTGAGCCGCGACCACGAGTACATGACGATCTGGGGATTCTGGACCGGGCCGGACGATGCGATGGCGGCCAAAGACGAGGCGGTCTACAAGGGGATCGACGCCCTGGCCGCCTACCGCGACGGACGGCTGACGAGAAACGAGTATTTCCGGCTGATGCGGACGATGAAGAAGCGGCTGGCGGCGGTGGGGATCGAGGATCTGAGCCTGCGGGGGAATCACCTGCTGCTGTCGATCGATCGGGAGCAGCAGCTCGCCCGGGATAAGAGCGGCCAGCTCCAGGTGCGGGTGTGCAATTTTGAATTGTTGACGAAGAGGTGATGGGCGGAGGCGGGCAGGTCCTGCTGCCGCTGAGCGCTCACGCCCAGGCTTCGTCTGGCCACGCGCCAGTGCTCTGTCGCAGCTTAGTGTTGGGCTGAAGGCTTTAGAGTCATGCGGCAATCACCGAGTCGCTGCGCAGTCTCGATCCCACGTTGCTGGCTGTGGCAAGGCACCGGACGCGGCTTCAGACGATGCTGTCGAGCGTGCTGTTCGCCGATCCTTGCCAGCAACCGTTCGACATGATTCTCATGGATATGCAAATGCCGGTCATGAATGGCCACGATGCGACGTGAGGCCTGCGGGAGTCTGGTTATGGTGGAGCGATCGTTGCCTTGACGGCGCACGCTCTTCCTGAGGACTCGGAGAAGTGCCTCCAGGCCGGCTGCGACGAATACGCCACCAAACCGATCGATCGGTCCGCCTTCTTCGGCATGCTTGCCAGGCACCTGGCAGTTCCAGCGGAGGCCGGAACCCAAGTGCCGCCAGGCATCGATTGACTCGCGGTCCCGGGATGCCCTGCCAGGGCAGTTCTTTACCAGGGGCGGATCACACCGGATTCCTGACGAGTCACCTGAGTCTAGCGAGGCCTTGTCGGCTATTTGCGGCCGGCCGGGTCCCCGGAGCCCTGGTCGCCGGTTGCGGTTGACATTTGCAGCGGCCCGCCAGGTCGGGGGTCCCGCAATTCATCGACAACGGCTCGGTTCCACATGGGCACACCGACCACATAGGCTGCACGACCGATCATGTGTGCAGCGATCGGAGCGGTGAGGAAGATGAAGACCACGGCGGCGATAGCCCGGGTACCGACGCCCATCTGAGCGAAATGCACGGCCACGGCCGTCAAGATGCAAGCGACGCCCAGCGTGCTGGCCTTGGTCGACGTTGCCAACCGCATGTAGACATCGGGCATGCGCAGGACACCGACGCTCGCCAACAGCATGAACAGGCTGCCGATCAGGAGCAGCGAAGCGACGAGGATTTCAGTCATCGTGGCCGCTCCTTTCCACGTAGCGGGCGAAAGCCACCGTGCCCAGGAACGCAAGGAGGGCGAGAACGAGTGCGGCGTCGAACAGCATCGGCTGATCGGCGGCGATGCTTTGCGCCCCCACGGCGGCCACCACCAGCACGGCAATCAGATCGAGCGCCACCACGCGGTCCGGGATGCTCGGCCCGCGGAGCAGACGAACGAACGCCAGCAGGAAGGCTGCGGTCAGTATCAGGGCCGCGATCAAGGCGGCTGCCTGCGAGATCGTCAACTCTTGCCAGTTCATCGAAGCACCTCCAGTACGCGCCGTTCAAACCCATCTTTGATGGAACGTCGCGCGACATCCACGTCTTGGATGTACATGACGTGGACATAGAGAAGACGCCGGTCGGCCGAGACATCGAGGCTCAGGGTGCCGGGCGTGAGGGTCAGTAAGTTGGCCAAGAGCGTGATCTCGGCATCGGTCCGGGCATCGAGGGGGACGGCGATTATGCCGGGCTGCATGTAGTGGCGGGGCGTTATCACGTCGTAGGCCACGCGGAGGTTCGACAGAAGCAATTCCCAAACGAAGAACAGGGCGAGGCCGAGAACCTGGCGCAATCTGGTGAAGTAGCGTTGTGGAGCATTCTCGCGCTGGACGAACGACAGCACCAGTGCCCCCAGCACGAAACCGATGGCCAGGTTGAGAAGGGTGAGCTGCCCGGCCAGAGCGGCCCAGAGCGTCGCCAGGAAGATATTCCACAGGAAAGCCCTCATGCTGAATCTCCCAAGACGGCTCGGAGGTATTCAGACGGGTCATGAAGTTGTTCGGCCGCCTGGATGGACAGATCGAAAAGCGGCCCGGCCCCCAGGCCCACGATCACCGTGATTGCGGCGAGAACCGCGACCGGCGCGGTCATCAGGCCGCTGCCAACATGCGACTCCTCACCCGCCGGATCGCCTTTGCTGCCTTGAGGTTCCGGGGCCGGTTTCCAGAAAGCTTCGGTCCAGATCTTCGTCATGGAGTACAAGGTGAGCAGGCTGACGGCCAGCGCAACGGCCACTATCGCGTATTGCTGGGTTCCCAGTCCAGCCCGGACGAGCGACAGCTTGGCGAAGAAACCGGAGAGCGGCGGAAGTCCGGCCAGCGACAAGGCCGGGATCAGGAACAGGATCGCCAGACCCGGATGGGAGTTGGCAAGCCCTCCCAGTTCTTTCAGTTCATAGGTCCCACGCAGCCGGAAGGTAATCCCGCTCACCAGGAACAGGTTGGTCTTCACGAGGATGTGGTGGACGATGTAGAAGACCGATCCGGCAAGCGAAAGAACGGCCAGAGCGGGAGTCGAGGCCAGGCCGAACAAGGCCAGCCCCATGATCATGTAGCCGATCTGGCTGACGATGTGGAAGGAAAGGACCCGGCGAATTTCGTGCTGTGCCATCGCTCCCAGAACACCGGTCACCATGGTCAGGCCGGCGATCCACAGGATGATCGTATGGGTGTACTGCGGATTCTGCACGAAGAGCAGAGTGAATACGCGGATCAGTGCGTAGACGCCGACCTTGGTCAACAGGCCGGCGAAGACTGCTGAGACGGCAACCGGGGGCGTGTGGTACGAGGCCGGAAGCCAGAAGAATAGCGGAAACACGGCGGCTTTGATGCCGAACGACACCAGGAACAGCATCGCCAGCGTGGTCACGATTCCGGGGGGCGCATTCGGGAGCTTGACGTGGAGGTCGGCCATGTTCAGAGTGCCGGCAACCCCGTACAGGATACCGACACCGGTCAGGAACAGGGCCGAGGAGATCAGATTGAGGGTCACGTACTTAATGGCTCCTTCGAGCTGCGACCGCCGGCCTCCCAGGGTCAGCAGAACGAAGGAGGCGATGAGCATGACCTCAAACCAGACGTAGAGATTGAAGAGGTCGCCGGTCAGGAAGGCGCCGCAGACTCCTGCCAGGAGCACGTGCAACAGCGGATAATAGCCGAATGCCTCCCGTTGCCAGTCCATGCTTCGCACCGAATACACGGCAACCGCCAATCCCACCAGACCTGCCAGCAACACCATGATTGCAGCAAGCAGATCGGCCACCAGCGTGATCCCATAGGGAGCCGGCCAACTGCCGATCTGGATGGCCTGAACACCGTCGGCGCGGACGTGGAGCAACAGCGCGACCGTTGCTGCAAACAGGGCGGCCATGCCAACCACGCCGAGCCGGCGTTGGACGGTGCGTCGCTGCCAAGCGAGCAACGAAACCGCTGCCGTCAACAGCGGAATGAGGATGGGGAGAGCGATCAGGATGTTCATGTGTCGGTCGTTTTCATCTTGTCCAGATCGTCGCTGCCGACGGCCTGGTAGGCCCGCTGCAACAGCACCACCGCAAAGGCCGTGACTCCGAAGCTGATCACGATTGCGGTCAGGATCAACGCCTGCGGCAACGGGTCGGCAAACGGCGCCGCGGGGAGAGTCTGCCCCTCGGCGACAATGGGGGGACGGCTGCTGGTGAGTCCTCCGATCGTGAATATCAGCAGGTTGGCTCCGTGCGACAGCAGCATCAGGCCGATCACCAGTTTCACCAGGCTCCGCCGCAGCATCAGGTAGACGGCGGAGGCGTACAGTCCGCCGACGATAAAGGCAAGCAGCGTTTCCATTTCATTGCTCCGCCAGCGACAGGATAATGGTAAGAACTGTTCCCAGAACGGCCAGGTACACACCGATGTCGAACACCAGCGGGGTGCCGAGATGAAACTCCCCCACGCCGGGCAGGAACAGCGAAACCCACTGACCGGTCATGACAGGTTGTCCGACGACGAGGGCCGTGAGGCCGCTTGCCAGGGCGGTCAGCATGCCGGCGCCGATCAGGGCGCGAGGATCGGTCCGCAGAAGGCGCGCAGCATCTCGTACACCATAGGCGACGGCATAAAGGACCACGGCCGCCGCAGCGACCAGCCCGCCCACAAACCCACCTCCGGGCTCGTGGTGGCCTCGCAGCACCAGAAACACGGAGAACAGCAGCATGAGCGGAAGAAGGTAACGTGCGGCCGTCCGGAGAATGATCGTCGTCATGCCACGTCTTCCCTGTCTTCCAGACTCAACTTCAGGAGAGCAAGCACCCCGATGGCGGCGACGCCCAGCACCGTGATTTCTCCGAGGGTATCCAAGGCACGGAAGTCGACGAGGATCACATTGACGATATTCCGGCCGTGGGCCGCGGCGACGCTCTGCTCCGCATAGTAACCGGATACCGGTTCGGGCGTTCGGCCGTGGAGTACGGCCAGCACCAGGGCGGTGACCGTTGCTCCCGTCACGAGAGCGAATACCGCGTCTCGGATGCGAACCCATCGGCTGGAGAAGACGGCGAAGCGAGGAAGCCGGTAGAGTACGAGCACGAGGAGGATTACCGTCAGGGTCTCGATCGCAAACTGCGTCATCGCCAGGTCCGGTGCGCCGAACAGAATGAAGACCAGCGCCACGCTGTAGCCGACAACGCCCAATGCGGCGACCGCGGCCAATCGCGTCCGGGAGCCAACCGCAGCCAGGGCCGCCAGCAACAGCAGCCCCGCCAGGGCCGCCTCGTAGAAGCGAACCACCGAACCGGCGGACCGCGGAGGCCATTCGACAGTGGCGATCAGTGCGTATCCGGTCAGTGCAACGGTTGTGGCAAGGATCGCGATGATATAGTGCCGCAGGTAGCCGGTCTGCAGAACGCGCGTCTGCATCGCGGCCAGGCAGTTCAGTCCCCCGACAGCCTGATCATACCACCACGCCGGCCCGTGGCTCAGCAGGAAGTCCGAACGCCGGTTGATTCGCCGTATCCGGTCCCAGTTGCCGTAGACAATCGCTCCCAGGAAGATGGATAGGGCGCTCAGGCCAAGTGCCGGTGTCAGCCCGTGCCAGAGGGACAGTTCGAGCGGTATATGAGGTTCTCGATCCCCGAAGGCTGCCGACGCGGCGGGTGAGAGGATCCAGGCGGCCGTGTGCGAGGGAAGCAGACCGAGCACCAGCCCGATTGCCGCCGCGAGCGAGGGGCCCAGCCAGAGGCTCAGGGGAGCCTCGTGAGGATTCCGGGGCGTGGGACGGCCTCTTCCGAAGAACACGCGGAGCCCGACAATACAGGCCACGGCCACGAACACGGCGCCCGCGAGCACCACGACCGGGATGACAAGCGATCGCCCCTCGGCCTTCAGGGTTGCTGCCAGGAGCATCTCCTTGCCCAGGAACCCCAAGAACGGGGCGAGTCCCGCCATGGAGAGCGCCGCCAGCACCGCGGCCGTCGCCGTGATCGGCATGGCTCGCCACAACCCGCCCAAACGATCCGCATCGCGCAGGCCGGTTTCGTGATCCACAGCGCCGGCCACCATGAAGAGAGCGCCTTTGTACAGGGCATGGGCCAACAGGAACACCATGGCGGCCTGAACGGCAGCTGCCGTCCCGAGGCCCAGCATCATCATCAGGACCCCCAAGGCGCTGACGGTTGAGTAGGCAAGGATGCGTTTCAGATCGGTATTGCAGAGTGCGAGGTAAGCGCCGCAAAGCATCGTCGCCATGCCGCCGAAGCTGACCAAGTACCACCACGCCGCGCTGCCAGCCATAGCGGGGCTGAGTCGGGCGAGCAGGTAAACGCCCGCTTTGACCATCGTTGCCGAATGGAGGTACGCGCTGACGGGGGCCGGCGCTTCCATGGCAGACGGCAGCCAGAAGTGAAACGGGAATTGCGCCGACTTGGTGAAAGCGCCCAGCAGAATGAGCAACAGGATTGGCAGATAGAGCGCGTGGTTCCGGACAACGTCACCCAGGCGATTCAGCTCGGAAAGCTCCATAGTGCCGGCGGCCTCGCCCAGCATCAGCAAACCGGCCAGCAGGGCAAGCCCCCCGCCGCTGGTGACCAGAAGGGCCTGCCAGGCCGCCTTGCGAGATTCCTCGCGCTGGTGATCAAAGCCAATCAGCAAATAGGAAGTCAGACTGGTCAATTCCCAGAACACAAAAAGCGTCAGCATGTTGTCGGCCAAGACGACTCCCAGCATCGAGGCCATGAACAGCAGCAGGAAGCAATAGAATCGGCCCAGGTGCCGGTGGTCCGCCAGATAGCCGCCTGCATAGACCACCACCAACGCGCCAATACCGCTGATGAGCAGGGCGAACAACAGGCTGAGGCCGTCCATGTAGAAAGAGAAATCAACGCCCAGCGCCGGCGCCCACGCATACGATGCCCGAAACGTATCGCCTGCCGCAACCTGCTTGATATGACTGCCGAAGTAGACCGTCAGGGCGACGGGTACGAGCGCCACAATCCAGCTGCT
The DNA here is from genome assembly GCA_964563135.1 of uncultured Planctomycetaceae bacterium. Classification (GTDB taxonomy): domain Bacteria; phylum Planctomycetota; class Planctomycetia; order Pirellulales; family Thermoguttaceae; genus JAAYAY01. The sequence goes on along the minus strand of CAZLWV010000016.1, from coordinate 46,153 downwards.
GATGTGGCGCCCGAACCGATGGAGCAGCGGGGCGGCCAAGGCCGCTACGAATCCTGATAGAACCGCAAAGGTCATTCCCATACTTCCACCCTGAAACGTCGCCGGATTCGACGACTTCGCAAACGTCCCGTCGCCTGACGAGGAGTTCACCGGCACAGAAATATCGGCACGGGGCTCGCAGCCAGAACGCTGGTCGTAGTCGAGCCGAATACCAGCTCTCGCCACATCAACCGGCCGTAAGCACCCATGACCAGCAAGTGGGCCTGCAGTTCCTGCACCTTCGCAAGGATCATTCTATCTTCGGACATGGTCGGTTCAAGCGGATGAGGGAGGGCCGCAACACCGTGGAGCCGGAGAAAACCGGCGGCCTGCCGGGCCAACCCTTCGGCGGCGGATCGGTCCGCATGAATGCTCACGACGTGAACCGTATCCTCGCCGGCCAGACCCAGCGCCAGAAACGTCTGCAGCGCCCGATCTGCCTCCGGGCTGCCGTCGTACGCCACGACAATGGACACTCCGTGAGGCACGTCTTCGGGCACCGTGACTACGGGACGAGAACCCTGCCGCAGTACCTTTCGAAGGGTCTCGTCCGGCCAGTCCTGCGTTTCGAAACAGAAGTAGCTTTGTTGCCCCAACATGGTCAAGTCATACTGCCTGGATTGCCGTACGATCTGGATATCGGGCAAACCCGCGTCTTCCAGCACCTCGTGTCTCACCCCTTCCGCAACGCAGCGCCGGACGAATCGTTCCAGAATTGTCTCGACGCGAACGCGGGCGTCGGCGAGACGGAATTCATTGCGTTCCACCTTGTAGTGACCTGCACCGATCGGCACCGCCTCGCGCCGGCAGATCGTGGGTTCGTCTACGATCCCGAGGCCGACGAGTATGGCATCGAAACGCCGCGCCCAGCGGATGCCCAATTCGAGCGCCTCGCTGCTGTAGGCAGATTCATCCAAGCCAATAAGGATGCTTCGCAACATGGTACACCTCCTATTCCTATTCGGCAATTTCGTCTGTCGCGGGCCGCAGCCCGTTGCGATTGATTCGGGCGTCGAGCCGGCGCTTCAAGGTGCGGCCCACGGCGTTCTTGGCCCGGTCGGCCGCCCGGGCAATCGCCGCCAACACATTGCTGTCCGTCTCCTCGATGGTGATCTTGCTGTTGGGGTGGAGTTTCACGACAACGCGGCACTGCTTGTCCAGGCCGCCTTTGCGGCCATTCAGGTCCGCCAGGCTGGCGGTTACCTCCTCGATCTGGTGACTGAATCGTGCCAGGGCGAACGCCAGCCGGGACCGTACTTGCTCCCTGATCTCCCTGGTCAGTTTGAGGTTCCTGCAGCGAGTGTGCAAACGCATGGGATCTTCTCCTTCTCTTCAGATGGAAGTCGCCCGACCGTTCTTGTTGGTAATAGATGCTTTCTAACAAGTGTCGTCTTCGTCCCCCAGGGTACGTCCACGTGAGCGACAAGGACATCTCACGCCCGAGAAGAGGCAGATTGCAGGGTGGGCGCAAGGCGGCGGGCCGCCGCAAACGCAAGATCCGCGCAGAGTCCCTCGGGAAGAACTGAGAAGCCGACGATTAGAGCAGAAGCCGGCGTAGGAGAACGACGGATTCGACAGCCAACCCGCCCACACGCCAAGGGACTTGAACCACGGCTCGACACTGCCCGAAATCCGTTGATGTACAGGTCCGGGGCAGAGCGTGGCTGGACTCAGCGATCCGGCGCGAGGACCACAGCGTGCCCCGATACCAGGACCCAGCGCCCTTTCTCACACGAGCGAAGAGATTGCCGGAGGCGGTGCGCCGCGCCGAGTCGTCACACTCGTCGACCCCGCCAGAAGGCGACTTCGATTTCTGACTCTGAGCGTGAGCGTCCAGGGGTTGCAGCGAGAGACGATCGCCCGAGACTCGTAGCGGCGAGCGGTGCTCTGGCAGAGTAGGCAGACCGTTGTGAGCCGGGGCATCATCGAGCGGAGCTGCCAGGATCAAAGCAGGCAGGGCGAGCAGCGCAACCACAGCCGTCAGCAAAACCGACGGTTGCCATAGGCGATGCGATTTGACCGGTATGACTGACGGCATGGCAGCAAACCAATGCGTGGTACACGGGCAACGTACTTTCCATCGTTCGGAATTGTACCGAGATGCTGCAGCAGGGCAAGCGTGTCAAACCAGGATTTGACGGGAAGTCACCCCGGCAGCGGGGCGACGGGCGTTACAGCAGCCAGAGAAGCGGCTAGAAGTACGAAACATACCAGTCGGTACTTCGGGACAAGTGTCGTTGTGGAATTCCTTTCTCCTGGGCAGATCAGACGTAATCCGGCGAGAAGGCCGGTCGGAAAGGCGATCAGGTGACCCTGATCCGGGATCGTCGTGACAGGCAGGGAAAGTCACACGGCAAGAATGGACACCGGAGCCGCAACCAGCAGACGGCGTTTTCTGGCGGACAGATGGGCAGCCGCGATGCCCCGGCAGCCGTGGCAACCGGCCGACGGGCCAACACCCGCGGCCCGGACAATCGACTGCGCCCAGCCGGCTCCCAGAGATGCTGCAGCCATGGTTACTGGGTTTGGTGGAATATCCAGCCACCCGCTGCGAGGAATACCGAGGTGAACAGTCGATACCCGTACAAAGCAGGCGCATGCCGCGGCACAAATCCAAACGCCTGACGCATATCCGAGTGAAGTGGCCCGATATGCGAATCGCTCCAGACGGCGGCTCCCGTCAGCAGGAGTACCATCAGAAATGTGAATCGTACTCGAATGAGCGTGCACAACAGAAGTACGCATCGACCCATACATGCCAGCCACATCGCCTGGCAAACCTCTTCGGCGGCGAGGCGATCACCCGCCAGCACGTGGTGCACCAGAATGAAGCCTCCCTGGCGTGGGCGTCGCAGACGGCGCAGCAGGCGGCCTGGCATGCGCAGGCCTGTTGCCAGGTTCTTGTCGGGGTCGTGCATCGTGTGTGGTCGACCGGGGATGTCCGGGAGACCCCTGTAGCCGAATTGGCGCGGGATCTGGGGGGCCGTGGAGGGCCAAAGTCTGGCGACTTCGGCTACGGGACGGCGGCTTCGGCTACGGGATGGCTCTTCGGCTACGGCGGCTGAGTCTGACAAGCTGCTTCAACGGTGGCGATCTCCTCGTCGGCCAGACCGTACAGCCGATAGACGATCCGATCGATTTCGGCATCGGTCTGGCGCCCTTCCGTTTCCATCTCAGCCCGGGCGGTGGTTCGCCTGCGTCGCGACAGGTCCAGCATCCGATCCACGAGCCCCACCAGGCGGTCGTGGATTGCCGTCTCCTCAGGAGACGTGAAGTCGATCCTCCGGATGGGCGCCCGTGCCAACACGTGGCCGTTGATTTCCAGGCCTACGCCGCGACGTTTGGCGTGGTGGCGGAACCACTTCCAGAGAAGCCGGCTGTTGAGGAGTGCGGCCAGGTAATTGAGGTGTTCGCGGACCTCGGCATGGGGAAGAAAGACATTGGTGCTGAAGGAGGTGCAGGTCGGCTCTTGCGCAGGAACAAACGAAGGGCGCTGGGCCATCTGCAGGGCAATGAGTTTGGGTTGTTCCCAGAGCTGAGGCTCACGGGGCCAGTGAAGTTGCCACCAGGGGCGGGTCCCTTGCCGTGTCTCGCGCCGGGCTTCCATGATCGGGCGAAAGCGGGCCAGATGGGCGGCCAGGATGGGAAAATCGTCGAGCTGCGGCCAGGTTTCCCGGGTGGAGTAAATGAGGCGGGATGAAGGATCCTCCGCCCGCTCGTAGCGTGCCAGGTCGCAGAGGTCGTGATAGGGACGGACCAACTGTCGCTCTTCGGGGGGCAACTCGAGACGCTCCAGTTCTGCCGGTGTGAGGGCAAAGACGCCCTCGCCGATCTGCCAGCGATCGCCATGCCGGGCGTTGACGGCTTTCGTCACGCCGGCGGGGTTCTCGGCAATGCCCTGGCGGATCTTGCCCAGTTGGCCCAGGGATGGAAAGTGAGAGAGCTTTTCGAGGAGATCCTCGGCCGGCGGTTCCAGGTCGAGGAGGTTCTGGCGGAAGAGCTGGTCGGACGTCTTGATGAAGGTGTGGACCATGGCGCGGCCGTCGACATAGGGGCGAGCGTCGGTGCCGTTGTCGACCAGAGGGATTCGCACCGTTGTTGGGCTGGTCGAGGCCGGCTTCGATACGACGAGCAGCATGTGGTGGCCGGCGACCTGCGGAAATACTCGGAGCCGGTCGAGCTGAAAAATCTCTTCGACATGGACGGCCTGGCGCAGCGTGGCAATCAACCGGTTGGCGCCAGCGCCGGCCGCCCAGTAGGCACCCACGATGAAGCCCAGACGGCCGGGAGTGGCGAGCAGCTCGATGCCGCGGTGGAGGAAGTAGTACCAGAGGTCCATCCGCGGCGCGCGGTAGCGGCGGCCGAAATCGGTTTGGGCGATCTGGTCCAGGAGAGACTTGGTGCCCAGTTCGCGGCGGTAGGGCGGGTTGCCGAGGATGATGTCGAAGGAAGGGGGGCTGGAAGAAGGCGATGGAGGGGAGTCTGACGGCGGGGTCCTCTCCCTGCCGCTCGGGCCGGCTGCACTGGGGGAATCGGCTTGCCGGAAGCGGTCGGAGAGGGCATTTCCGCAGACGAGATTCTGCTGAAGAGAGGCGGCAATCTGGTGGCGCTGGGCCGGACCGGCGGCGTGGGGAGCGAGGCCAAGGGTGAGGATACGACGGGCGACAAGGACCGCTTCGCCGTCGAGATCGCAGCCGTGGAGGAAGCGGGCGATCTGGTCGGCCGGGTGGCCGCACCGGAGGAGGTGCCGGGCGGCGGAGAGGAGGAAACGGCCGCAGCCGCAGGCGGGGTCGAGGATACGGGGCGGGACCGGCTGGATCCAGTCGGCCAGGCAGCGCCGGGCCAGATAGTCGGCAATGTAGCCGGGAGTATAGTAAATACCCTGGGAGCGACGATGACCGCGGTCAAGGCGGCACTGGAGCCGGCCGTCAGGCAGCCGGTGGAGCTGCCGCGACAGCAGATGCTGGTGGAGCGTTTCAAGGATCTCGGCAGGTGGAGCCTCGGCCTGGATGATGTGGGGGAGCCCCGTCGCCAGGGCAGGATCGGAACAGGGCTGGCCGGAGAGGATGCGGAAGGCGAGATCCTCGACCTCCCGGCGCGCGGCGACTTCGGCCTGGGCCACCGCGACGGCAGCGTCTTTCGCCATGAGGTCGGCCGCCAGGGAGCGCCAGGCGGCTTCAACGGCATGGAGGAGGCGAGGCATGGCTCACAGGCCCAGGGTGTGGAGCAGCTTGAGGGCCTCGCTGGCACCGGCCCAGGTGCCGGCCACGAGCATGCCGACGGCGGAGAGCCAGAGCATGAGGTCCCAGAGCCGGCCGGGGACGATCCGCCGGTCGCAGCGGCGATAGCGGAAATACAGGGTGGCGCCGGCGAGCATGGGGAGCATCACGGCCTGCATGACGCCGCTGAAGAGGACCAGTTCGCCCGGCTTGCGAATGAAGATGCAGGTGACCATGGCGAAGGCGGGGAAAAAGATGCAGAAGGCCTTGATCCACCAGCGCCGCGCCGCCTCGTCCCGTCGGCCAACGCCGAATACCCGGACCGCGTCGGCCGCAACGCGGGTATGGCCGGCGGTGGCGACGAAGAACGTGGAGTACAGGACGGCAAAGGCGCCGAAGAGGAAGAAGATCTTGGCCCAGGTGCCGAAAACGGGGACATACATCTCGCCGAGGGTGCGGACGAGCTGGCTCCCCCTGGGGTCGAGGCCGCTACGGTGGAGGACGGAGGCGCCGAGGAGGTAGAAGGCAACGGTGGTGAAGGTGTAGATGAGCATCGACACGGCGGCATCCCAGCGCATGACCCGCATCCAGCCGCGTGCGCGCTCGGCCCAGGCCTCGGACGGATCGCAGGGGCCGGTGTAGCGGGCATAGCCCTTTTCGAGGCACCAGTAGGGATAGGCGATCAGCTCGGAGGTGCCCACGCCGATGATGCCGAAGGTGGCCAAGGCGGTGCTGAGCGGAGTCCAGCGGCTCATGCCCTCGGCGACGGGAGGGAGGCGGAAACTGAACCCATCGGCCAGGTCGCTCCAGTGGACGGCCCAGGCCGGGTGGTACTGCATGGCGAAGACGCAGAAGATGGTGACGGCCGTGAAGGCGGCGACCATGGCGGTGGAGCAGTTCTGGATGACGGTGTAACGTCCTACCAGGAGGATCGCGATGGTGACGGCGGTGACGATGGCCGCCCAGGTGATGTCATCAGTCCAGAAGAACTCGATCATCTGCTCGTTAGGTCGTGGTGAACCGAGCCGTGTGGCAACAGATGCCTGGAGATCTCGATCGCTGATTCCGGGCGTCTGGTGCTGGAGTTGATCACGAATCGGTCTGGCCTGGGCATCCCATACGTCCTGGGCATCGAGGAAACGGTTGAAGCTGCCGTCCAGAGGCATGTTCATTGCCAGAGACTGGCCAACGCCGTGGACGATGCCGCCGAGCTGGGCGAGGCTGGCGATGAACATGACCAGCCAGTACCAGAGGAGCCAGTTGACGCGGAGCCGCGGGCCGGGGACTTCATCGAGGGCGGCCATGGTCGTGCGGCCGGAGGAGATGGCGTAGCGTCCGAACTCGATCTGGACGAAGACCTTGATGACACAGCCGAGAAGGATGAGCCAGAGGAGCCAGAAGCCGGCCTGGGCGCCGGTCTTGGTGGTGCCGATCAGTTCGCCGGAGCCGACAATGGCCCCCGCGATGATCAGGCCGGGGCCGAGGTGGCGGAGAACGCCCAGCGCGGTTCGGGGGGGCGTGCGGATCTGGTCGGCGGGCGCTGTCTCGCTCATCGCTACCTGTCGAATTGAAGTCGGACATGCCAATAGGTGTCTGCACGATTCTGTCCGATTGGGCCCGGGAGTGCAAGCAGCCGACTGAATATCGAACTGCAGGTCCCGGACGCCGCTCGGCGACGGACGGGGAAATCGCCGCCCAAAGCCGGGCGTCTTTCGCTGAACCAACCAACAGGGGCTGCCTGCGGATGGTCATCACTCCAAAGGCTGAGGCGGATGGGAGAGTTGGAGGGGGCCCACGAAGGGAGTTGGTCCATGGATGTTGGGTCTTGCCAGTTTGTGGGATGGGCGTTGATGAAGGCGAGGTGCATGGGGAGAGGGCGTGGGGTTGGAGGGGCAGGAGTAATGGGAAGTGGAGCAGTGGAAATCCGAGGGGGGCAGCCAGGAGGGAGACGGGGGCCGGTTCGGCGGCGAATACTGGCGCGAGAGTGGCTGGAGTGGAGTCTGCTGCGTTCAGCGCGCGGTTGAAGTAGTGTTTTCCCAGTTGTTCATCCCTCCGTCAGGCGTTACACTCTTCAATGTCGATCTCCGGTTTGTCCTTCTGTAGCCAACACAGCTCCCCGCCAGACGGAGGCAACACGATGACGACGCACGAAGACGCCAGAGTATACGAGACAGACAACTCCTCGCTCTCGAAATGGAAGCTCGTCGTCGTAGGAGTGCTTTTGCTGGCAGGTCTTGGCTGGTGCGACCCGCATTCGGCCCTGCTCATGCTGAGCTTCACAGGTCTGCTGTGTGCATATGTGGATGCAATGTGCTATCGTCGAAGCATTGCCGCCCACATGAACGCTGCCTTTGCCAAATCGGGGAATCAAGCCGAATCTCGAAATGACTGGAGCCATTTTGTGAATGGGGTTCACGCTTCCAACCGATCGTACGCCGTCGAGAGCACGTTGATCCCCTGGTCGAGCGCGATTCCTGCAATTGCACTGCCGGTCGCGGCAGCCGGGAGACTACTTCACCACACGCCGCAGTGGCAATCCTTGCTTCAGTCGCCGGTACTTGGATTGTCGACCGTCCTTGGATTGGCGGGCCTCTGGGCAATCTGTGGGTTATGGAAGCGGTTCAGGGAGGAACGGTGGTACTTCCTCAGCATGGGGCCGGAACGCGTTCAGCAAGTCATGGAAATCGGCAAGAACCGAATGGAACCAACACCGTAACGTCAGACGCTCCATTTCCTCGGAAAGAATGCAAACAGATGGGCGTCGATACTGTTCGCGGCGTCGATAATTTTGTTCCTGTCGTGTACATGTGTCCAGATTTCTGCAAGAGCCCGCTCGGCGGCTGGTCTCCAGACGACCGTGTACTTCATTCCGCTCCCAGAGACTTCCAGATTTCAGCCAGCGATCGACCGCCCGTTTCAGAACGCATCGCATCGAGTTGATCGAGCGAATAAGGGCAGTCGTCCGGAGGAGTCATCCATGTCCGTGGTACGAAGTGGCCCAGAGGACGCCCGGTCTCGTCAACCACTTCCACCGGTGCGGCAAGACCCACAAGCTGGTTCTTCAAGGAATCCTCGACCGTCACACGATTCATAACAGATCCTCCCAGCCATTGTTCCCGTATACCATCATATCCCTAAGATGGCTGGGCAGCAATCTCGTGGGATAGCGATCTTTGGGAAACCTCCTGGGCCGCCGCGCGAAGGAGGAGGGCAAGGGAACGGGTACAAAGGAGTCTCGCGACGCGGAACTGCGGGAAGAGTTGGGTTCAGAAGCCCGGCTGGGGACTGGCGTTCATTGCCACCAGGGCAGCGAGGGCCAAGGCGGCGGTTTCGATGCGGAGGATGCGGGGGCCGAGGGTAATGGGACGCCATCGGTGGCCGACGGCCTGGGCGACCTCATCGTCGTCAAAACCCCCTTCGGGGCCAACGCCGGCCACCACGGGGCCGCAGGTGAGCAGCGGGAGGGTGGACGGCTGCGATTCAGCCGCGGGGTGGGCCAGGAGGCAATACGGGGCCCCGGCATGGGAGGTGATGAATTCGGGCCAGCGCAGGGGGGGGGCGATTTCCATGAGCCGGTTCCGACCGCACTGTTTTGAGGCCTCGATAACGGCCCGACGGAGGCGGTCGATGGCATTGGCATGGGGCTGGGCCACGCTGCGGGCTGTCTCGAGGGGGACGAGGCGGGTGACACCGAGTTCGACCGCCTTCTCGATGAGCCATCGCTGGCGGTCGCCCTTGGGAAGGGCCACGCCAAGGATCAGGGGCAGCGGCAGTTCGCGGTCGACCGCGCGGCGCTGGAGAACGGCCAGTTCGACTTCGGAGCGGCGGAGCCTGTCGACCCGGGCGAGAAACTCGTCTCCCGAACCGTCGAAGAGGACGACCTCATCTCCCGGCTTTGCCCGCATGACGTGGAGGAGGTGGTGGGCCTCGGCGTCCTTCAGAATGGCTTGCGATGCTGGCCAGATCGGGGCCTCGACGAAATAGCGATGCGTCATTGAGTCTGCGGTTAGTGCGGGATATTCCGAATCAAGTTTCCTTGCGTATTCTACCGAAGAGAGAAGAGAGGCGAAATGTTTCGGCGGTGCACGGGGTGCGCGCCGAGCGCCGGCAGGCTCTCGGCCGAAATGACCGGCAGTACCGACCCGAAACGCGGGTGAAAGCCGCATGGGCACAACTTCCGGACTTCACCAGCGTTTCGGCTTTGGCGCGGGATCTGCGCCGCAAGCGGTTTGGATTCCGGCGGCGGGACAGTCTATCGCGAGCAGCAACTGGACCATGTATCCATCACATTGGGGGTTAAGCAAATCGCCGTTTCGAGCGGAACTGGATCCGCGCCAGTTCTTTGCCAGTCCGGGGCATGAAGAGGCGCTGGCGAGGATCCATTTCCTGATCGAGGAGCATCGCCGGTTGGGGCTGCTGTTGGGGCCGAGCGGGTGCGGCAAGTCGCTGCTTCTGGAGATCATCGCCCGCCGGGTCCGCGGATGGGGACGGGCGGTGGCGAAAATGAGTCTTCTGGGAACAGACTCAACCGACTTCTTGCGGGCTCTTGCCGACGAGCTTCGGGTGGCCGTGCCCGGGGAGGCCGCGGCGTGGCAGGTGTGGCAGTGTCTGGAGCGCCGGTTGCGAGAGAACCGCTACCAGCAACTGGAGACCGTGCTCCTGTTGGATGATACGGACCAAGCGGAGCCCGAGGTTCTGAGCCAGGTAGCCCGGATCGTCAGGTACGACCTGGTGCCTGGTTCACGGTTGACCGTGATCGTAGCGGCCCAGAGCGATCGCGTGGGGCGGATCAGGGAGTCGCTGCTGGATCTGGTGGAGCTGCGGATCGACGTTGCCGCCTGGCAGCCGGATGATACCGAGGCGTTTCTGGCTCAATCGCTGCGGCAGGCGGGAGGGCAGTCGGTGGTGATTGAAGGCGAGGCGGCGCGTCGGGTACACGATCTGGCCGGTGGATCGCCCCGGCGGGTGCGGCAGTTGGCCGATCTGGCCTTGCTGGCGGCGGCCGGCATGAATCTCGACACGGTGGACGTTGGCACGGTGGAGGCAGCCTGCGAGCAGCTTGGAGTTGGCTAGCCCAACTGGGGCGGGCTGCACATGCCAGGCACGACCTGCGATTCCTGGCTTCTTCGAGGGATTTGTCCGGCCGGGAGAACGGCCGGCCTGTCACGCTCTGCCGCGTCGCATGATTTCCTCCCGGCAGCCGGGCCGATTGCACTTGGATTTGTCCCCTGGTAGGCTACTGAGCATGATGAGCACATTAAGAAGAATCATAGTTCTGACGGACGGATACACCGATTCGCATACGGCAAAGACGGCGATCAGCCTGATCCGCTATCGACCGCAGGAAGTGGTGGCCATGCTGGACAAGCCCTCGGCGGGCAAGACGTGCCAGGAGGTTATCGGCACGGGTGGAGCCATCCCGATCGTGGCGGCCCTGGGTGACGCGCCCGGAGCAGACACGCTCCTGATCGGCATTGCACCTGCCGGCGGGAAGATCCCGCAGTCCTGGCGGCCTATTGTGCTTGAAGCGATTGGTCGGGGAATGAATATCGTCTCCGGCCTTCACGACCTGCTCAAGGACGATGCCGAGTTTGCGGCGGCGGCGGCCAGGCACGGCGTTCGGCTTGTCGACGTTCGCGACAACAACGAGCGCGACGTGGCCAACCGCGAGGGCATCCGCCAGGAGTGTCTGCGAATCCACACGATCGGCAACGAGTGCAGTTGCGGCAAGATGATCACGGCCATCGAGGTGGTGGAAGGGCTCAGGCGGCGTGGGAAGGATGCCAAATTCGTGGCCACAGGCCAGACGGGGATCATGATCGAGGGGGACGGCTGCCCGGTCGATCGGGTGATCTCCGACTTTGTCAACGGGGCCGCCGAGAAGCTGGTTCTGGCCAACCAGCACCACGAGGTGATCGTCGTGGAGGGTCAGGGGAGCCTGTTCCACCCGCGTTACTCGTGCGTGACCTTGGGTTTGCTGCACGGGGCGATACCCGATGGGCTGATCGCCTGCTATGAGATGGGGCGGACGAAGGTGGACGGGATGCCGCAGGTGGACCTGCCTTCGTTGGAGCGGTTGATCGAAGTCTACGAGATGGCGGCGGGCATCATGCACCCGTGCCGGGTGATCGGCGTGAGTGTGAACGGGCGGGTTTTCGCCGCCGACGCGGTGGCCGCCGAGTGCGAGGAAGTGACGCGGCGCACGGGGCTGCCGGCGTGCGACGTGTACCGGCATGGACCGGACAAGCTGGTGGAGGCAGTGTTGGGAATGGAGAAGCTGGCAGCGAGGTGCTCCAAATAGACTTGCACGATTCCAAGAGATCCAGACTCCGCCGCCACCGTTGGGGAGGCGGCCTGAAGGAGATGGCCCATTCTGGGAATCACGCAACCCGATTTAGCCGCTAGCAGGATTACCGATCGTTCACGTTGACATGCGTGGGCCCCCTTTCGTTCAATCAGGATCTCTCAGGCAGGCGGACCATTCGAATGAAACTCAGCGTTCATCAATTTGACCTGCCGCTCCGGCACACGTTCACGATCTCCCGCGGTTCGCAGACGGTGAGCCGAACGCTGATTGTCGAACTGGAGCAGGACGGCGTTTGCGGGTACGGGGAGGCGGGAGAGAACAGCTTCTACGGAGCCTCGATTCCGGACATGATGGCCGATTTCGAGTCGGTGCGGCCGATCCTGGAGGCCAAAGGGGCCACGGAGCCGACGGCCCTCTGGGCCGAGCTCGAGCAGGAATTCGGGCCCAAGTCGTTTCCCCAGTGCGCGCTGGATCTGGCCGCCTGGGATCTGTGGGGGAAGCTGCAGGGGCGCCCGCTGTGGAAGCTGTGGGGCCTGAATGCCGACCGCCTGCCGGTGACCGACTACACGATCGGGATCGACACGCTCGAGGTGATGGTGCAGAAGATGGAGGAGTTTTCCGGTTGGCCGATCTACAAGATCAAGCTCGGCACGGACCGGGACATCGAGATCGTGCGCGAGCTGCGAAAGCACACCGATGCGGTTTTCCGGGTGGATGCCAACTGTGCCTGGACGGTCGAGCAGACGATCGCCAACTCCGCCGCCCTGGCGGAGCTGGGCGTGGAGTTCATCGAGCAGCCCATGCCGCGGCAGAACTGGGCGGGAATGCGGCGGGTGTATGCCGAATCGGCCCTGCCGGTGATAGCCGACGAGAGCTGCCAGCGCGAGGGGGACGTGGTGCGCTGTTCCGCCTGTTTCCACGGGGTGAACGTGAAGCTGGTCAAGTGCGGCGGCCTGACGCCTGCCAGGCGGATGCTCGAGTCGGCCCGCAAGATGGGGCTGAAGACGATGGTGGGCTGCATGACGGAATCGACGGTGGGGATTTCCGCGATCGCCCAGCTCACGCCGATGCTGGACTACGTGGACATGGACGGGGCCCTGCTGCTGGCCAAGGACGTGGCGTCGGGGGTACGGATCGAGCAGGGACGGGTGATCTTGCCCGAGGAGAACGGGAGCGGGGTGCGGCTGCTCGATTGAGCCCTGCGTGGATTGTGAAACGAGGGCGACCGGCGGGCACCCCGTTTCTTTGGAGAGGCAGCGCCCCGAAGCGTTCCCCAGCCGATCATGGCACGAAGAGGTCCAGGCGGAGAGCTGCTCGGCTCCTGGCACTGAATCTGGAAACGGGGGCAGCGGTTTCTCGTTGGCGCCACGGTCCGTCAGCCGGCAGCGGATGACGGCCAGAACGTGTTCGATCTCTGCCCTGCGAAAGTGGCCGTCCTGGGGGGATCTGACGCCGGTCAATCAAGAAGACAACGATTCAGTTCCGGCAGCCGGGTGACGACCAGATCGGGGCGGATCTTTGCGGCGTTCCGGTCGACCGGCTCCAGTCGCAGGCTTCGTGCATCGCCGGCGAAGAGAGCCGTTCGAAACCCCACACGCTGGGCGGGGGCGATGTCGTTGAGGAGGTCGTTTCCCACGCAGAGCGCCTGGCCTGGGGTGATCTTTCTAGTTGCCAGGCGTTCGGCCGCCAGCCGGAAGAGGCCCTCGCCCGGCTTGGCAGAGCCTTGTTCGTAGGAGTAGATCTGCAGATCGGCAGCGAAGCCGCAGTCGTCTGTGGAACGCAGCAAGAGCGCGGGAAACAGCTCCCGGGTGTAGAACTGGGCATTGCTGACCAGTCCCAACAGCAACCCGGCGGCTGCCAGCTCGGCAAGGCACTCGGCCGCGCCGGGCATGGGCCAGACGGGATTTGTGCGGGCCTCGTAATGGACCGCCAGCCGTTTCAGGTCGTCAGTATCGCAGCTTCTTTGCGGAATGACTCCGTCGTGCTGGAGGCGATCGAGGACGGTGGCCCAGATATCGAGAATATCGATCTCCGGATAGTCGATCCCACGGCTTCGGCCTTCCGCGTGGCGGCGTTGGATCAGTTCGAAGCTGTACCTGAGCCCTGACTGGAGCGGACCGGTGGGCGCCAGGCCGATGGCGGCGAGCGATTCGGCCAGCGCGTCGTCGCGAGCCGACTGGCGGGCCGTGCCGACATCGCCGCAGGCGCTGATCAGAAGGGTGCCGTAGATATCGAACAGGACCGCGCGGATGCCCGGGAGTCTGTCGAGCCGGCTTGGATAGCCGGTGGGGATCGGCTCAAGCGACCGGCTCAGTCGGCGGAGGATCTCGCTGGGTGTTTCGGGCATTCTCACCTCGGGCGGGTCAGTTTCGCAGCATGCGGAAGCGCGTGAAGTCGAGGAAGCGATCGAGGATCGCACCGGGGCAGGCGAGCGGTTGGATCTGGCGGCCGCGGGGTGAATTGAGGACGCAGCGGTAGACGGCTGCCAGGCGGGCCCCGCTCGGTTCGAGGGAGAATTCCCGGCTGGCCACCTCGGCGTTGCGGCGCACGAGTTCCGCATCGGCGGTCTGATGAGCCGCCTCGATCCACGGGTTGGCGTCGAGCAGGGCGAGTCGGGCCGCCGGTTCGACGACCACGCGATCGATGACGGCGATCTGAAGCGTCTCGTCGAGATCGCCGAAATCGATCGTTTCGCGGCGCAGTTGCGCGTCGATCTGCCGGGTCAGGCCGGCAGGCTCGGATCGGCCGCAGGCGGTGAGCATGGCCAGGAAGGACTCCCGCAGTGCCTGGCGCAAGCGCAGCTTGTCGATCCATTCGGTCGGAACCTCGAGCCGGGGTCCCAGCCGGCCCAAGTCGAGGCCGACCGCCGAGAAGTCGCGTGTGACTTCGGGAAGGTCGCGTCCCATGAGGGGGCGAGCGGCGAGCCAGGTTTCGAGGTAGACCATGCCGAAGCCTTCGGCGACGCTGGTGGTGAGGACGGCGTCGGAGGCCGCCAGGTTCTCGGGGAAGGTCAACCCGCCGGCGCCGCCGACTTCGAACCGGAAAGGTGCTTGCCCGCGAGCGACTGTGGTCTTCCAGACCTCGTAGCGTGTCCGCTCGGCGAGTTCCAAGGGGGGCAGAGTCAGGCCGACGCAGGTTCCTTCCGGCGCCAGGAGACTGTGGAGAACGGCTTCGCCGACGTTCTTGCGACGGATGCCTCGGACCGGGTAGACGACGAACCGGGCATCGATCGGCACGCCGAAGAGGGCCTGGAGTCTGCGGCGCGCCTGCTCGCGGTCGGGCAAGTCCTCCAGAGGAAGCACAGGATTGGGAAGAAGGTGGAGCTGTTCGGCGGCGGCACCGGCCGCGAGGAGGACGTCGCGATCGCGGCCGTTGAGCACGGCGAAATGAATGTGGGGGGCCTGGGGGTAGAGCCGCCCGTGCCAGTCGGGCAAACCGTCGGCTGCCTGGGCGAGACGCTGGAAATTGCCTGGGCGCTCGTCTTCGGCGAAATCGTGAATCTGAAGGAGCAGAGAGTAGCCCCGTTCGGCCAGGCTCCATACCAGGCGGGGAAGGTTCGTGTTCTTGCCGATGGAGTAGTTGTGGAGGTGAACGATCGTATCGGCCGGTGAGAATCGCGCCTGCTGGAGAGTTTCGACGAATCGCCGCTGGAGCGCTCCGGGCAGAGAGGTCTGCTGCGAGTCGTAATCGAGTTCCGGGAGCGTCTGGAGCCGGACGCGGATCTGCTGGAGCCGGTCGGCGAGGCCTGGGGGCCAGCCATCGCAGCGGCCGCCGTGGAGGATGATCGCCTCGTGGCGCTCGCACCGGCCGGCGGCGCGATCGAGGGCGAGGAGCTGGTTCTCGATCACGCGGGTGACGCCGCCGGGGTTGAGGTGGTGGTGGGCGATCACGATCTTCATGGGCTATGGAACTTCTCGCGGTAAGCCGGGACCTCGATCATGGGCTTGCGCTCGAATTCTCCGATTTCGTAAAGAAGCTGCCGATAGCCACCTTCGCCGACCTCGTACTGGCGCATGATGCTGGGGAGGATTTCATGGAACTGCAGTTTCTGATCGCGTCCCAGACGCGACATGAAGGTCCGCAGCACGCCGAAGGCCATGCGTCCCAGCGCGATGGTTTCCTGGTTGCGATGGACGCGTTGATCGAGGTCGGTCTGGGCGAAGGCGCTGAGCCCGAGCTTGCGGTAGATGTCGATGAGCATCGCGGTCTCGACACCGTAGCCGATGGGAAAGGGGATCTGCTCGAGGATCGAGCGCCGGCCGGCATATTCGCCGGAAAGGGGTTGGAGGATGGCGGCCAGTTCGGGGTAGAAGAGGCTGAAGAGGGGGCGGATGAGGATCTCGGTCACCCGGCCGCCGCCGGTGGGGCGGAGCTGGCCCGAGTAGGCGATGGGGCGGTCGTAGAAGGCCTTCACGTAGTGCACTTCGGGGTGCTGGATCAGCGGGCCAACGAGCCCGTAGACGAAGCGGGGATGGATGTTGCGGATATCGGCATCGACGTAGACGAGGATATCGCCTTTGAGGAGATAGAGCGCCTTCCAGAGGTTTTCGCCCTTGCCTTGATGGTCTCCTTCCTCGGGGAGCTGCTCGGCAGCGCTGTAGACGTCGGCGCCGAAACTGGCGGCGATCTCGCAAGTCCGATCGGTGCTTCCGGAATCGATGACGGCGATCTCGTCGACCAGGCGATAGCGATCGAACAGTTCGGCCTTGAGGATGACGATCTCCTGCCCGATGGTTCTCTCTTCGTTGAGCGCCGGGAGGCAGAGGGAGATGCTCAATCCCTGCCGTTCCTTCTCTTCCACCAGCCACTTGAGATCCCAGAAGTTCGAGTGGTGAAAGGTCCGCTGCTGGAGCCACTTTTCGCAGTTCATTCCCAGTTTCCTCATCGACCGCCGGGCGGGTACCCGGAGGTCGTACGGTGTTTGCCGGTCCCGGACCGATCGACCGGGGGATGACAGCGCGTCAGGCGGCGTCGCAGATGCCTTCGTCGATGGCAAGGATGACGCCGACGAGCTGGGCGACGCCCGTCAGGATCGGATCGATCAGCACGTGATCCGGTACCTTCTTGCGGGCTTTTCGGCCGCGGGACAGTCCCAGGGTGACGGCCGGGATTCCGCGGCGGATCAGTTCGGAGAGTTCCGAAGGGCTGTGTCCCTGGTCCGGTTCGATGTTCAACTGCCGCATGACTTCCAGGACGTTCTTGACCAGCGGGTGGGAGAAGGGGATTCCGCCGGCTTGTGTCGAATAGAAGACGTCGAAACTGACGTCCATGGCATGGCGGGCCGACATTTCGCCGGCGATATCGCGGATCTGCTCGCAAATCTGTTCGAGCATCTCGTCGGAATGGCTGACGATTTCCAGGCCCAGTTCGGCATGTTCGGGCACGGCGTCGTAGCTCACACCGGCATTCATCTTGCCCATGTTGATGCGGGTGTAGGGGCGTGCCGGGGTGGCGATCCCGAGAATGCGATTGATGATATGGTTCAAAACAACCAGTGCACTTTCGGATCCGTAGAGCGGGGACGCCTCAGGCTGAGCGCGGGCCGAGCAGAGAATATCGGCCCTGGCGGTGCCGATCGAGAAATAGTTGACCCGCCCCAGCTCCATTCCCTCCACGCAGATGCCGAAGTCGACGCGGTAGGGGAGGTGATCGAGGAAAAAGCCCAGTCCGGCGCTGCTTCCGTGGCCCAGGGCGCCGACCGATCCGAGGAGGATCAGATCGCTGCCCAGTTCGAGATGCAGGTGATCGAGGATCGCGGGCATGAGGGAGACGACGGCGGCTCCCAGGGCGTTGTCGCCGATTCCCGGCCCGAGCACGCGGTCGGACTCCACCACGACCTCGCGGGCCTGGGCGGGGGGAACGATCGTGTCCAGATGCGAGGCCAGAAGGATCGAGCGGTCGGAACGTTTTCCCACCAGACGCCCGACGGCGTTTCCTGCCTCATCGGCCGCGGCGTCGGCGAGCCCGGCCTCGGCGAACCGGTCGAGGAGGAACCGCACGCGGCCGGTTTCCACGCCCGTGGGCGACGGCATCTGGGCGATCATGACCAAGTTGGCGAGGACCCGCTCCCGGAGCGGCTTGAGAGCTTCCGGGAATTCGCAGATCACCTCGGGGATTTCCAGCGGTGCATTCATCGCTCCTCTCCTCTTCAAGCTCCCTGATGACTGGATCATTTTTCACCTCCCAGTTGTCGTGCGGGGGACTTCGGGCGAGGCAAGCGCACGGAAAAGCTATCGGTCAACAACCCCATCGATATTCCCGGGGCTCTCGATCTCCTACCTCTGGTAAAACTGCACCAATGACTTGCTCAGGAATCCGGAAGACGAGCTGTTGAAGCACCCCGGCGTGCCGGCCCCAAGTTGCGATGGGTCGCGGGACTGCCGCAAAGACCGTTTCGGGTTCGCAAAGGAGGCGAATCCAGTCTATTTTCGGCACGGCCAAAGGCGCACGGGAATTATAAGATTAGTGCTCGGAAGGCACCACCCCTCGATCGTTGGCACGACTTCTCGCTGCTGCGGGGCACTGTTCGTAAACAGTGGTTATACAATGGGTTGTGACGAACGGCTGCTGACAAGTGGATTCACGGGGTCCCCCCCTTACGTTCTGCGGGCGGTTCCCAGCTTGCGTAAACTGTCTAATCCGCGGGTCGACACCGCACTCGCCGCGATTGCCGGAAGAGGCCCTCCGGGTCTGGTTGCCGGGAGCCATCTTCCTATACTTATTGGAAAAATGTGCGGGATTTCCAACCGATGAGCTCTCGCGAGGCCGGTCGAGGGAGAGGCTGAAATGCTGACCGTGGAAATGGTGACGGGTTTTCTCAAACGAATTGCGCCGCTGGGTCTGGCGGAGGATTGGGACAATGTGGGCCTGCTGGTGGGAGACCCCGGCCGTCAGGTTCGACGGGTGATGACCTGTCTGACGATCACCCCCAACGTGGTCCTCGAGGCGATCGAGGGGCAGGTCGACCTGGTGGTCAGCCATCATCCGATGCCGTTCCATCCGCTCAGGCGCTTGACATGCGAGGTTCCCAGCGGCCGGATCCTGCTGGATCTGATCGAGTCGCGGGTGGCGGTCTACAGTGCCCACACGGCCTATGATTCGGCCGCCAACGGCATCAATCAGCGGCTGGCCCGCGGGTTGGATCTGCGAGGCATTTTTCCCCTGGCTATCCGCCCGGAGGGGTTCGGGGCTGGCCGGATCGGCTGGTTCGAGACGCCTGCGCCGTTGGGCGAGGTAGCCGAAATGGTGAAAGAGTTCCTCGACCTGACCACGATCCAGATCGTCGGCGATCCCGAAAAGACGATTCGCCTGATGGCGGTGGCGTGCGGGGCCGGGGGCGAGTTGCTGGAGCATGCCCGGGCTGCCCATTGCGATGGGATGCTTCTGGGCGAGACCCGCTATCACACCTATCTCGAAGCCGAGGCCTGCGACATCGGCCTGATTCTCCCCGGCCACTATGCCAGCGAACGGTTTGGCATGGAGTGCCTGGCGGAGGTTCTCTCGGCTGAGTTTGCCGATATCACCGCCTGGGCCAGCCGGTCGGAGTATGATCCAGTGCGAACTATCTAGTTCTTTGTTTCAGCCAAGAACTGGCATCGAGACTCCAGAACGACTCGGCGCTTGTCGCCTGATTCTACGCCGTTGGTTCCAAGACTGAGCTGTGACAAAGCACTCGCTGCTACCGGGCCGCAGCGAGCGAGGAGAGCAGAATCAGCGGCGTTCCCCTGCGGCAGTCCGGAACAACCGGCGACCATCTGCCGCAATCCGGGCGTCGCGCAAGCGGCGTGGTGTTCTCCGAATCTGGGGCGACCGCTGAAGCGGTGGCTCCAACTAATCGCGGGCGGCTCGTTCAAGCCGCCGCGTGACTTCTGCCGGCGGCTGCCAGCCGTACTGGCGGGGCACGTCGGGAACGTAGGCACATGTGGCAATAAGCAGCGACATTCCCGCGGCCTTTTCCGGGGGAACGTGGATCTGCACGTGGGTGTAGCCGTCGGCAAACCACGACTCGAAACCGTCGGTCGAGCTCGGCTGGAGGCGGTGCCCGTTGAGCCGCAGATCGAGGAGATTGGGATCGCGGTAGGGGAGGCGGAGACAGAGACCGATACCGTGTTTGAGGGACATCTGCTCCTGGCCGGCGGCTGTCTGGGCGATGGCCAGTTGGATCTCGGGCCCCGCATGGACGAACGTTGCGATGGCCTTGGCATCGATGCCGGGGAGCTTTGCGATTCGATCGAGGAACTGGTCGGGGTCGCGATCGAGGCAGGCGGCTGCTTTGCCGTCGAGGGCGACGATGTAGCTGTCTCGCCCGTCGGTCTGCGGGTAGAGGATGGCCTGACTGAACCGGCCCTGCTGGCCCCAGAGTTCCACTCGGCTGTTGCGCCGCTGTTCGGCGGTCGTTCCCCAGGCGGTGGTGAAGTGGCCCACAAAGGATGCCACACGGTCTACCGGGTAGCCGCAGACGGGCTGGCCATGCCAGCTTCTGTTGCCGATTTCCAGGAGGCCGCGAGTGCGGGCCACGCCGCTCTCCTCCCAGCCGACCTCGAGCGTTGCCAGGAGCGTGTGGTACTTTACATACGCGTACTGGGCCGTGTAGAAGTTGGGGCGTCCCAACCAGAACCGATCCGCCTGGGACTGGACGGCGGGGCCCCAGAACAGGCGTTGGGCGTCGGCCTCAAAACGGTCGGAAGGGTAGCCGGACCGGAGTCCGGCGTCGATCATCGCTTCGGTGATCCGCCAGTCCCAGGGGCGCAGGGTGTAGTTGGAGTAGGCCGAGCCGGTGATTTCGAACATCGTCTGCCCCTGGTAGCGGCAGCGATCGCCGAGCTGCTCAGGGGAGTATTCCTGGAGTCCCGTGCCGTGCAGATCGATGTGGGCCTCCGGCCGGTAGCGGTCCACGACGGCCAGAAAAGCTGCGATCTCGGGGGCCTTGTCGCCGGCCAGGAAGGTGAGGGTCGACATGTCCCAGTTCTGCGGCGTGCTGCTCGTGTAGGGATCGATGCCGGCGGCGTTGCCAAAACGGTCGGTGAGGAAGAAGGCGTGGGGATTGACGATCGGCATGAGGAGGACCTGCTGGCGGCGGCGGACCTCGAGGGCCTCGAGGGAATCGCCGAGAAGCCATTCGGCCAGGTGCAGGGCGGTCGTGCTCCCCGAGCGCTCGGGGCCGCCATGAAGGGCGGTGATCAGGCAGACCTGCTTGCGGGTGTCGGGGACTTGCGCGTCGGTGATCCGCAACAGGAAGATCGGCAAGTCCTTGCCGCTCTTTCCGAGTTGCTCGACGGTCAGGATCTCGGGATGTTTCTCGGCCCAGTAATGAACGGTTTCGGCGTATTCGTCCGGCGTGATGCGGTGGATCTTCTGCCGCCACGGCTGGGGCATGCCGTCCAGCACCCGCTGAAGGTCTGCTTCCTGGCCCGACAGGGTTGCCGTGCCCAGCAGCAGGAGGAGAAGGGCCAGCGCGGTTCGGATCGAGTTGGGATTGTGATACATCATTGATTGGCCTCGGCGGTTTCAGTTCCAGAGAGAATTCCGTGCCGGTGTTGTTCTCGGGAGCCGCCATCAGGTGGTTTGGCTGGGTGAAACGCTCACTCCATTTCCCGCCGCTACCATGAACAGGACTCCCCGACGCTGCTGGCTGCTATGACTGGCTACACGGCACCGGTCTGGCCGTCACTCTGCTGCCTCCGAGAATGGTCGCGAACGGGAACGGCCCAACAACTCTCTTTTGAAGGCGTAATCTTGCGGCATTCCCGTCGAAACTCCAGGTGCCGCAGGAAGCGAAGATACAGGCCGTGCAAGAATCCCGCCTCGGCCAGCGGGCCTGCAAATCTCGCGGCAACCGTCTGCCACAGCTCAAGGCGACGGCAGCGGTATTCGTGGGAGGAAAAGAGTCGATCCGGCCCATCCGATACAAAGCTGCTGTACATGTTGAGGAAGTCCTGTACGGCGAACCTCAAAGATCGTCAGATCCTTCGCAAAGACTGGCGATTGGGGGGGAACGGGCCCCTGGTATCCGAACGGCAGCCCTGCCGTCCAAGGCCGATTATAACGGCCGGTTCGCAGGGAGTCACGCCTCTTGAGTACGGAGGAATGGGCCGATTGAGCAGCAAGGTATCACTGGACACGGCAACCATGTTCCCCAACCTGCGTGCCGTGACAAACGTGATCCACTGGGCGGACTCTGTGCCAGGCTCTTGGGCAGACGCCGGGCCGGTGGCGTCATGGATCAATGTGATGGCGAGAATGGCGGGAACAAGTCTGAGCGTGTGCAATGAGATTTCAGCCCCTTTCGCGTCAGTCCGGAAGACACGATGACTGAAGAAGCCCTGCAGCACGGCATGCCGAACAGAAATCGCAGTTCCGCTCCGATGGCTCGCCGATGCTGAGAATCCGTGGTTTGTGGACCTCGAAGTCGCAGCCAATCACCCGGTTTGACAGATCGTCGAATTGCCGCAAGGCGCCATGGTCCCGTGTACTGGCAGGAATTAAGTTGACATTATGGAACAATATGGTAGCCTGACGGCTGTACCGGTGGGTATAAGACCCCGTTCACGCGAATAGGTGATACTAGACCGTTCCTAACCACGGAATCGGCAGTTCGCCCCGTGGTTAACCACGGCGTGGCGGGTCAGAACCGATAGATCCCCCGGAGGTGGATTGTGACTCAAACACAGGGTGAACCTGTCTCCCTTTGGAGTATGGCGGAACTCGGCTGCTGGTTCATGGTGGTGCTGGCTCCCTTTCTTACCTGGGTTAACGGCCCTCCCGTGTCGACCGACCAGGCTGTCGTCCGAACAATCGTATTCACCCTGGCGTTGACGGGCGGCGTCGCTCTTGCGATACGGCGTCTTCTGTTCCGGAAGGGTCGTCAATCGACCGCAAAAGGGCAGGCAGACTCAGAGACAGGTCACAGCGATTGACGGCGCCGAGGACATAGCCCGTTGTGTGCCAAAAGAGGTGGTATTATGAGAAGCGCAGTGGATCGTCCTGCCGTGTTTGACGTGGTTGCAGTTACGCTGGTATCCTTAGTGGCGGTGGTGCCAGGGTGTGGGGGTGGTGGTGGGCCGGATCTTGAGGCAAAAGTCACCTGCCAGTCACCAGACGAAGGAAAGAAACCGAAACGGGTCATCAAGTGGAAATATGACGTGCTGCGGGGCGCGATCACCGAGGTCATTTCTTCGAGCAAGGACTCTCCCGTGCCCGTCGATACGCTGGACGAGGCGGTTGTCGATCAATTGACCGCCAAGGGCCAATCGATCGAGGAGATCGGCAACAACATGGAATGGTGGACGAATCTTGTTCTGGACGACATGGAAGTGCGAGGCGCCGTGAAACGGGAGGTTAAGGATGATGCCGAGTTCGTCAAGCTGAAGTGAAGATATTCAAGCAGGCAATGGTTGCGATCAGGGAGCATCACTGGAGAGGTTCGTTCCCCATGGAAGTATCACGGTCAACCCGGCGGTGGCCATGCTGTTGGACTCTCCCCATGCAAAATACTGGCGCCTCTTCGAGATAGCTCGAAGCTTGACGCCGGAACATGGCAGCATACCGACCGTCCAACTGCATAAGCTCTTCATGGGAGCCTTCTTCGGCAACCCTGCCGGCTTCCAAGAAGAAGATACGGTCAACCAACCGGGCGGACGAAAGCCGGTGTGAAATTAGAATCGTCGTCTTCTCCCTTGTGAGCTTCTCGAAATGCTGGAACAACTCATATTCTTGCTTTGCATCCAGCGACGCGGTCGGTTCATCCAGGATGAGTATGTCCGCCGTGGAGAAGAGTGCACGGGCCAAAGCCACACGCTGCCACTCGCCCAACGACAATTCGTATCCCCCGTCAAATCTTCTGCCCAGAACCGAATCCCAGCCCTGGGGAAGGCCTGAAATTATCTTGGACGCTCCGGCCGCCTCAGCGGCCTGGTCGAAACGTTGTTTATCATGCATGTCATTTACACTTCCAAATCCAATGTTCTCCCGGACTGTGAGCCAGAATCGAACGAAATCCTGGAAGATCACTGCCAGATGTTTCTGCCAATCATGGGAATAGACATTGCGGAGATCAATTCCGTCGGCATAGATCGCGCCACCATCGGGATCGTATAAACGGGTGAGGAGTTTGACAAGCGTTGTCTTGCCGGCACCGTTTTCACCCACCAACGCCACCCGAGTTCCTGGGGCGATCGTGAAGCTCACGTTCCGCAACACCTCGTGGTTCGTTCCCGGATAGCTAAAGGTAACGTTCTCAAGTTGCAGTCGGCCGCCTATTGATCGGGGGAGCGGCACTGCCTCCAAAGGCTCTTTGAGCAGGGGTTCCTGGCGAACAAAATCAAAAAGATTGTTCAAAAACAGGCTGCTCTCATATAGGATGCCGAGATTCTGAACGATGCTCTCCATCGTCCCAAGGCATTGTTCCATGGCCTGGGTTAGCATGACGACCGATCCGACCGAGATCGTTCCGGTCACGGCGCCAAAGAGTACCAGCCCGTAGAAGCCCATCCCAGCCATTGCCTGAAGGAGGGAAGTCACCATCATCGCCGATCCATAGCGGACTGTTACACGGCGTTCCTCAAAGTAGAATTGGTGAAAAAGCGATCTCCAGTTGTCCAATAAATACCTTCGTAAGCCGAAAACCCGGATCTCCTTGGCCTCCTGGTTGTTGGTCATCAGATGTTGGAGATAATGCATCTTTCGTTCATCCTGCGTCCGACGATTCAGCATGGCCCAGCGCACATGACCGTAGTACGCTTGGAAACAGAGCGCCGGCAGCATTACCAAGAATACCGCAGGAACGATCCAGATGGCAAATGTGGCGAGAATCGCAAGGCACGAAAGCACCGTTATGCTGAACTGCCCGATAGACAGCAGCGACGATATCACCGAGTACGGGCGATAGCCGACCTCCTGCCGGGCACGCTCGAGATGGTCATAGAAGGCAGGCGATTCAAAGCACGCCAAATCCAACGAGCCCGCCTTGGTAATTATCAGCTCATCAAGATAACCCTTCAGTCGTCTCTGAAAAAGCTGCTCCCCCGACCAACTGGCTTCGCGAGTAATTGCTGACAGAGTCTTTACACCTATCCCCAACAGCACATAACATACGAGAGTCTCGGCGGCCTGGCCCGTGGGACCACCGTTCAATCCCTGTACTAGGGTGTCAATGATCTTCTTGCCGATCAGTAGATATAGTGCCGGAGTAATTCCTGACAGCAAATTCAGCGTTGGCATGACAACCGACATCCATCGGCTGGCTCGCCAGCAAAGTTTCAAGACTCTGAGAATATTCCAGCAACGGCCAAGCACCTCGGCCGTTCGTGGTCCCGGCTTGACTATTGACACTCTCATGAGTTCTCTTGCTGTGTTCTCACAGCGCAGAACCGGATTCGTTGTTTGTGGTACCGGCTTTAGCCCGATTTTCTGGCGCCTCGGCCTGCCTCTGATGAGACGTGTTTCGGGGCTGAGGGCCGTGATATGAACGGAACCCAAACAGCCAAACGAGACTCAAATCCGCTCAGTGATCCTTCTGAAGATGCCAATCCAGTCCCCCATGGCCAATCCACCGGTCCTTTTGCGAGTCCCAACGGAAAGACAAGTCTCCCTGGAGAACATCGGCGTCCTGCAACTGCAAATCGTAATGCACGGTGGGCATGCCCCCACGACCCGCGAAGACCTCGCCAAGATGTACCTCGGTAATCGGATTGTCCTTGAACTTCCGGCACACCCAACAGACCCAGCCTGGATAATCGTGGTCGACGGTGTAGTCGGCGTAATTACTCTTCAGAAAATCCTCCTCGTCATTCGTGTTCAGGAAACGGGCATAGTCAGCCGAGCGAACGGCCTCAAACAGCCGTTGCGCTGCGGCGGTCACCTCCTCAGCAGATTGCACAGCCGTGGCTCTCCACTCCTGCCGGAGGACCTCTGATAGTTCACCTCCCGCCTTCTCCAAAGCTATCCGTGCTTTCGGATCTCCTTCACTATATCCAAACCATGCATCCACGATTCTGCCCTCACCATTGATGAGATAATTCAGTGGCACGGCACCGCCAACGTTCTGGTAATCCTGGTAGCAGACCTTCTTCACAATCTCAGAGGTGTCAATGACATTGGGAAATGTTATGTCCTTCTTGCGAAGATATTCCAAAGCGATCTCTTTGTTATCCTCAACGTTGAATCCCAGGACCACGAGGCCCTTGTTCCCATACTCTTCGTACATTTCTTGCAGATAAGGCATCTCCTCACGACATGGCTGACACCCAACGCGCCAGAAGCAGAGCCACACGGTTCGGCCGTGGTAGCCCGATAGTCTGATCTGCTCTCCGTCAGTCGACGTCAACTCAAAGCAAGGAGCCTTCACGCCCGGCTTCAAGAGATCTTCCTCACTGTCAGGCAACTTCCACTGCTTCCAATCCTCAGGCGGCTTCCATGCGAACAGCGATTCCGGCATTTCGCCGTTGACGATCACCGACGACCATTGTTCATACGTCATGACGTCTTGATCGACCCGTATGAGTTCTTGCAGTTTCCGCGGAAGATGATCTTGCTTCGATAACCAAAGATGCCAACTCCGTTGGTGATCCATGAAGCTGACTTTGATGCCGTCGCAGGGTTCGGCCCCAATATTCTCAGTACCCAAGCCCTTCACGCCATCCAAATAGGCTTGAAACGTGTCATCGAGGTACCTATGAAACGCGCTCAGATCAATGATCGGGAAACCTGCCTCGGCTCCCAGGAATATCATCTTGTGCCAAATCGAAATCGTGTGTCCGCTCAGCGTGGCTGGCTCCGTCATATAGGAGGCAAAGCGAGTCTTCTGGTCAGCCTCGGATTCCTTGACGAGTTGCCATTGAGGGCGCCCCTTCGGCCAATAAATCCAAAGATCGCTTCCATCCCCGATCATGACGCCGCCCTCTTCTCCAGAAACGGACTGCGTTTCTATGCGAAAGTAATTTGGCTTCTTCAGCCACACTCGATAGGTGTACCGAACTTTGGCCTTGCCAGTTATCTGTCTCTCATAGTGGCTGACGAAAGACAGAGACTCTGCATTCCGCAGTGCCTCAATCATTTGGCTGTAAAGTGCATGTGCGGCGGGCTCGTCATGAAAGCGAGCCGTGGAGATCTGTGATTCCACATCGCAGCTTTCATCGTTGTCACCGACGCTGTCGTCTGGCAGGTTCGTGGTGTGACACGCCACAAAACATAGCAACACAAACAGTATGCCAATGGGAGTTATTCGAGTCATTATGTGATTCCGCGATCCTGTTGCTGCAAACCGTCTAACTCAGTATCAGTACTAAGCCACCGGCTCTGCCGGCGAGAATTGATGAGGCTCTGCCGATTCCTGCGTGTAAAGATTGGGACGGTTCTCCCGAGGAAGGCCCCGGAAGGGCGAAAGGAGAACCATCATGAAAGATCGGATAAGCACGGCGCATGTGACCTAGGACTGCAAAATCATCGGATTGCGGCCTCTACTGAGCGGGCAAACACTGCCTCCAGCCCGAGCGTGTCGTCGATCGTGTGAATGCGTCCCACCATGGCGCTGACCTGAGCTGTGGCACTGCTGTTGGATCCGCCCATGGCAAAGAGGTCGTGGTTCTCTTCCGAAAGTACGGAGACCTGCCCGGAGTGAAGATCGCGGCTCCCCCGCACCCCGATCACTGTCGGAAAAGCCGCCGGGTAGACAGGCAATGCCTCGCCGTTGCGATACGCGGCGACAATAATGCTCCTATTCTCATGGGCTTTGCGACACACATGCGCAAGAAAGCCGTTGTCCGGCGCCTCCGCGATGCTATAGCTCACATTGATGATCCGAATGCCTTGGTCCACGCACCACTCGATGCCCATCGCCAAAGCCTGCTCCTGAACCTCGACAACCGCGCCGTTGCGGTCTTGCTGAGCAATGCGAACGGCACAGATCCGAGCATCCAGACAAAGCGACTGAATGAGCGCCGCCATCACCGTGCCGTGCCCGTTGAGGTCATGATAATCCGACTCATAGCGGTACGTGTCGCCATCCCGCCGTACGCCAATCCCAACTGTCATGTTTCGGTCGAATGCCGAACACCCTACATCAACCCCAGTGTCAACGACACCTATTCGCACCTTCATCAAGGAAATACCTCTCAGACGGCTTCCTCAAGTTCCTCATTCTCGAGTTTCGTCTGCTTCAATTGTTTCTCGGACGGCAAGAACCTAATACTATCTCGCCAGTCTTTCCCCTTCCTATAGCGCAGGAGTTTACAGGCTCCTTCTGGGTTCGCCTCCATCACGGTCGTGTACTCAATTAGATCTTCCCGCAGCAAGTAGCCATTTTCGGAGCGACATTTTCTCTGAAGCCTGTATGCATCGGGCCTCCCCGTGCTCTCGCACTCGTTGACGGCAGCCAGACATAAAGGGCACGCCCGTTTGCCGACGCAGTTTCCGCAGTCAGAAAGAAGTCTGACGCTATCTGTCAAACGCACGGCACGTTCCACATCAACACCACTGCTAACATCTCCCAGCTCCATGAGCTTTCCGGTTTCGGTCCTTTCGCATGGGTACAGGCGCCCCTGCGCAGAGCAGAATGTTTGCGATGCGCCCGGAAAGCACTTACAGGTGAAACAAACTGGGGCCGGACCGTTGGAAATGCGCCGATTATGAAAGTCCTTTCTCAGAATCTTGAACTCATTATACAGAACGGGAAACTCCTGCTCCACAGCGTCCAGATCAGGATTGCGACACACTTCACTAATAAATCGCTCCCGACTCAATCCCCAGCAAAGTCCCTTCTCTCCGCTCCAATCGCAGAATGCCGGCAGTTGCCGCCTTCCATTTCCACCGTCATCCTTCACGCAAGACCTTTCGTTCCCGCGAGTCTCCAATCCCGTTGGCGATGCCATCCAACGTCCAAACCCTATGGGGACATCGGGTTCAGAACGGTTGGACACGTTCCGAACAACAGTCGGAATAATCTGAAACAGCTTCCGCAATGACCTGAGCCCATCGTCCATGTCATCCGGATCAGACGCTGCAGTGAGAGTTGGCATAATACCGCGGTTCTTGTAGTCGGGGTACAACGCTACAAACCGCCGCAAGTTTCTCATCACGACATCGTAGGATCCTGTTCCTTGTTCTGGATGCTTGTCATTTCGAAAGACACGATGCCGGTCGTGCGATTCCTTGTTTCCATCGAGGCTGACCATTATGTTGAATTCATGCGCGACAAGAAAATGAAGCTTCTCGTCCGTCAGCAAGGTCCCGTTGGTTGTCATGCTGAATCTGACACTCAACCCCCGTTGCCTTGCTTGCGCCTCGGCAAAGAGAACGATGTTTTTGAGCAGATCGAATTCCAGTAGCGGCTCGCCACCATAGAGACCAATGCTACACTCCTCTGAACAGAGACTCATGAAGTTGGTGACCTCGCTTTTTGCCGTCTCGAGAGACATCGTCTGCGCACTCGGCTTGCGAAGTTCCGGATAGTGCTCTCCGTAGCAACAGTATTCGCACCTGAGGTTGCATTGTTGAGTCAATTCGAGCGTCAGCAATTGACGATGGCCGCGCACAATGCTCTCAAACGACTGCTCCCGACCCTCACAGGTTACTCGCTCTACCTTGGACGACAACTGCGGCGCATGTGAAGAGAGAATGCCGCGAGATTGGAGCTTCTGAAGTTGCCTCAGTGCCCCACGAACGATCGATTCACCGAGAACATGATGCTTCTCGATCATTTCCTCTGCTTCGAGAATGCAGAAATCGTCGAGGATTTCATATATGGCCTTGCCAATACGAACGATTTCATTCGTTTCGGCGTCGTAAACGTAGTACGTTCCAGATGCCGACTGGTACTTTATAAAGAGCGGAGCCATGATCATAAGAAGCCTGTCCAATTCCGAATAGTCCCGTCGGGGCCGCAACGGAAAACCCACGATCAGACTCAGCACCACCGAACCACGGCTCCAGCTAATCGACTTGCCCCGGCTGGACCGCAACGGGGGGATGGTGGATGTTGGCAATGAGTGTCTTTCACGCCGCTTGCACAATTCCAGCAGTACAGTGCTTCCTAATGACTCTATCGGGGGGAAGAGAGGCAAGGCTGGCGACAAACGGTCCCATAAACCGCTCCATCACCCGGTCGCGGACCTGCGGCGCCACCGCGTATTCTTCCAACAGCGATACTTTTGGTGGTCCCAACCGGTGTTCGTCCATGAATATGCCCCCTTCCGTGAAGCCCCGGTTAACCGTGAACCACGGAAGGGTTAGCACGAAAAGGCATCGTAAAACAGTCAATCATTCAATTTCCTTCAAGAACCGCTGCTACCAATGTGGCCGGGTGGCGGTTTGGTTGGTTAGGCTATTCGCTTTACGATCCCCGAACTGGCCTTGCCGAACAACGGCAGTTCTTTCGCCAGTCTTGTGCCGGCAAACGGGAGTACCAGTTGCAGTCGATTTCGGCAAGGCCCGCTATTGCCAACAGAAAACCGATGGGAGTGCTATTTCAGGATCTGGAAAAAAGTCGACTCAACTTCCTGAAGAGATGCCTGCCTCTCGTTTGGAGACACTCTTGTCTGTGTCGGACAGGCACTTCTGGCAGGGGCTGCAGCACTCTGGCCTAGCCAGAACTTCGTTGCGTTGCCGATCACGATCTGCAAAGAAGTCTGTGACCGCGACCTCAATGTCCATTTCGCGCTCTTTACCGGTCACTGCCATTTCACTCATCCTTTCAAACAGAAGTAATGAACGCACCTTCGGGCCTCAGCACAATGCATGACCGCCTACGCGAAGCTGCGTTCTATTGGCTCTTCATTCCTGGCGAGTGACAGCTCTCGCCTGCTGTTGTGAACTTGATCAACACTGGTCACTACAATAGAGATCAGCACTCGCATGCCTGAAAGATACTGCATCCAGTTGTGACTGACTTCGGCTTAGCGGTGCGAATTGTTCCCGATAGTTCCCGTCGCACAGTGAACCCGGTCTTTAGATCAACATAATCGGTCAATTGATAGCTTCGTGTTTCTTGCTCCTCGACAGCCCTCTTCTGGTCGAGCTGTGTTTCTTCGCTCGGGCTATCTTTACGCCACGTTTCGTCCCTTTTTTCTTCGGAACTCCTCGCCATCCAGGCAATATAGCTCTGGAGCTCTTGACTACTTAGATCGGTCTTGCCTGCTATCTTCATTGTTTCTCTTCCTGCGATTTCGGCAAAGCCGACAATCTGGACAGCAAGCACAAAACCAAATGCCAATTCGGGAAGAGTCCATGTCACGCTTCGATGCAGTTCCCTTCCCCTGGGGTAATTGGGTCTCAACTCTTTTGCGAGCCGCCAACAACCGGCATTCATGTCTCCTGGCAGGAGTCGGACCGGAGGGCTCTGATCAATATCATAGAGATCCACTCCGCTGCCCAAACCATCTTTGACGACCGCTACGCACTTTTCATTCCGGTCTTGATTATGCCGTACGCGGGAGCTTACCGCATGCACCGTAGTGGTAATCAACAACGCGGGCCTCGCGGTTACAATCGGTGATATGTGCTCAACCTGACCTTCAGTAACAAGGTAGAATACGGGTGGCTCTGGAAATGTTGCAGATTCTCCGAACGAGCAGTCGATCGCGAGGACTCGCTGTTTCATTCCTATGTGGGGTCTGCAATCGAGTGTGACGGTTGGCGGTCCCTCGATCTCTTTGACCGGCACATCAAGCATCGTGACGTATTCTTCCCATTTCGTTTGGTACTTGCCTTTCGGGACTTCCTCTTGCTTCCTGGTCTTCAAAGCACGAATGATGAATGGCGCGGCAACCAAAGAGCCGACCGCTGCACCTATGGCGGCGCGGCGGGTCAATTGTCTCTTATCCATGACATTTGAACCTTTCGGAAACGAACGGTTCTGAAACCAATGATCACTTTGTTGAAAGCCGGATAATCCCGACCTTCCACTGAAATTACTCCGTAGGGCATGAGCGAACAAGCCGAGTAACCACGTGGCAAATCGTACCGACTCGGGAAGCCAAAGGTCTTTCGGCCTCCACAACTTGATCCCAAAAACGGTCCTCCAGAACGGCTCCGCGGTTCCAGGCAAAAAGAGTGACCCCTTTCCGCTCGGTGACCACGGGCGACGTCTCTTTCCGCCCGCTAGCGTTCGTTGCTCCTTTGGACAACCAGCTTGTGTAGCGGCCTTCCCGCCGGACGACCAACGTGGAGGTCTCACCAACACGCTCCTCCGCCTCCAGACAAAAGTTCATGTAGTCGTCGCCCACCTTGGCGTACCAGCAATACCCGATCGGCACTGGCCCGGGTGGCACCAAGATCGGCAGACGGTGGAGCGCGCGGTGCCTCGCCTCTGCCTTCTGGCCGCCGACTGGTCGCTCAAACAGTACCGGCATGGCCGACACATACGTCTGCTCGTAGCAATCATAAGAGCAAAGCATCTCGATTATCGTGGCAGCCGCCTCCAGGACCGAGCCATTTTCGTCTGTCATAAAAGCCGGACGCACCGTTTCACGCCATGTGCATTCATTGGAATAACAGCGAACCATTCGGCGATCGATCCACAACTCCTCCCCGGCCACGTTCCCGCCAGGAGCAGTCGTCCGTGACGACTGCCTGAACCGAAGCTCGGTGGCAGGAATCCAGTAGTGCCGTAACAAGAAGCCAAATTCCCCGTTCTCCTGGACCACCTCCTTCAGCGGAAGCAAAGAGGCCACGTCGTAACGATCCCACGCCTCGTCGGAGATCAAGCTCCCACAAGCAACCCGCGTGGGTGCCGAATGTTCGGCAGGAATCTGCCGCCTGCATCCGGTCGGCTGCAATACTCGGTCGGTTGTTGCCATTGTGCAAGATTCCCCGTGGAGATCTACTGGCAGCCGCGCCAACTTTCCCCCGATTCGAACTGAATGAGAAGTGCCACCGACGCGCTGACAACGCCCCCTGTATATCGCTCCTTGTCAAGCAGAAATCAGTATAGTGCTCACTACGCTCGCGTCAATGCGCAGTCTGAAGAATTTCTCAAATGTTCCCACTGGCCGAACATGGCGTCTATACTTCTCTAAGCAGTATCACACCATCCTGAGGGAGACGCATATCCCAGCTTACCGGACCTGAGTGGTCGGTGGGGTGCGAATACGCAGCACGAGGAATATGCATGAGTGCATTCACGTGCTCACGAACGGCTCCTGTAAACACTTACTATTTCTGCCCTTGGAATGATTACAGCAGCCACCGACACAAAGCCCATCGGGAGAGTAGACTTTCACCGCCGGTCAGAAGGCCGAGAAGACGAAAGGTCGGCTAATCGCAACAGGCCGACAAACGAGCTTTTGTCCAGACCTCCATAGTCCCTCCAAATCGCGTCCACACCTATCGCAGGGTCGCGCCCGTTCATTGACACGCCCCACACGGCAGATATAATCCGAGTTTGCCGATGGGGGTTTGTACCGGAGATCGGTCTTCTGGGGTGGTATAACGCGGTTGAAACGTGGAGGAGACAATCCGACTCGCGACGTTGGGTGAAGGAGCGATTCAATGAAGCTAATCGTTCAGATTCCATGCTATAACGAAGAGGCGACGCTGCGGCAGACGGTGGCAGACATTCCGCGAGTGATCGAGGGGGTGGACTCAGTAGAAATCCTGGTCGTCGACGACGGGAGTGTGGACGATACGGTCCCTGTCGCCCTGACCTGCGGGGTCGACCACATTGTTCGGCACAAGTGCAACCGGGGACTGGCGGCAGCGTTTCGCACGGGGCTCGATGCTTGCCTTCGCCTCGGGGCCGACGTAATCGTCAATACGGACGGCGACAATCAATATGCCGGCAGTGACATCCCCAAGCTGGTCGCACCGATTGTTGCCGGGAAAGCGGAAATGGTCATCGGTGATCGCCAGACGGCCTCCGTGCCCCATTTCTCCGGCACCAAGAGGGTGCTGCAGGCGGTGGGAAGCTGCGTCGTCCGCTATCTGTCGAACACAGATGTGCCTGATGCCGTGAGCGGTTTCCGTGCGTTTTCTCGGGACGCGGCCCTGCAGATGAATATTGTTTCCCCGTTCAGCTATACGGTCGAGACGGTTATCGCAGCGGGAACGAAGCGGCTGGCGGTCAGGTCGGTCCCAATTGCCACAAACGGCAAGACGCGAAAGTCCCGGCTGTTCAAGAGTATTCCGCAGTTCGTCAGCAATTCGGTTGCCACGATGCTACGGGTTTACGCGATGTATCGTCCACTCAGAGTCTTCTGTATAATCAGTCTGCTTCTGGGGCTGATCGGAATCGTCCCGATTGCACGATTTCTGTACTTGGTTGCTTTGGGCAACGGCGGCGGGCACGTCCAATCGCTCGTGTTGGGGGGAGCGTTTCTGACGATGGGCTTCGTGACCTTTCTGTTCGGAATGATCGCCGACCTGATCTCCTTCAACCGGCAACTCATCGAGACCACTCTGGAGAAGGTGCGGCGGATTGAATTGGAGATGGCGACGTTTCGAGCGGAACCAACGAGCGTCGGAGGGGGGCGAGAATCGCACAAGTCTTACGCCGCAGAACGACGTAGTAGGGGCCTCTGCCCGTGACACGGAACGTGGCGGTCACTCAGCCTCGGCCTTGCTCGCGAGCAGCTTCGTGGACGGTTGTCGTGCTGCTGTCCATTCACGGCGGTCTCTTGGCATGGGAGGCAAGCCGACACGGCTTCACGTGGACGGAAGTCGGGCTTCTTCCTGCGGGGGTCATTCATTGGCAGACCGGCAAGTTCGATGTCTACCGCGTGAATCCGCCGCTCGTCCGGATGGTGGGCGCACTGCCGGTGCTTCTCGTCAAGCCTGAAATGCCTGAGGTTCCGCCGAAGGAAGGACTCAAATATCGGCCCGAATGGGGCGTCGGCCGGAGAATGATCGAGAAGAACGGAGAGCGGGCGTTCCAGATGCTGACGCTTGCACGGTGGGCGTGTATCCCGTTCAGCCTGCTGGGAGCCTATGTATGCTTTCGTTGGGCGAGGGAGTTGTACGGCGAGTTGTCGGGACTCGCGGGTCTGACTCTATGGAGTTTCTCTCCCAATATTCTAGCGCACGGGCAGTTGATTACGGGGGACGTGGCGGCCGCCGCGCTGGGCGCGGCCGCGTCCTACCTGTTCTGGCATTGGCTGAAGGTTCCCGACTGGAAGGGCGCCGTGATTGCGGGTCTCATGCTGGGGTTTGCGGAGTTGACCAAGACGACCTGGGTAGTGCTTTTCCCGTTATGGCCCACCATTTGGCTGCTATGGCGCTGGTCGGAGCATCGTTACCTGCTCTGGGCCGGCTGGGGCCGGGAGATCGGCCAGTTGGCGACCATAGTGTTGCTGAGCGTGTATGTATTGAATCTCGGATACGGGTTCGAAGGATCGTTCACGAAACTGGGGGACTATCGCTTCCTGAGCCGGGTACTTGCAGGCAACGAGGCCCATCGTGAATCGGGGGGGAACCGATTCCATAGCACGATTCTGAGCGAAGTGCCGGTGCCACTGCCGAAGAATTACGTGCAGGGTGCCGATCTGCAGAAGTGGGATTTCGAGACGACGCGGTGGTCCTACCTGCGAGGCCAGTGGCGCACGCGAGGGTGGTGGTACTACTATCTCTATGCCCTGGTGATCAAGATGCCGATTGGAACACTTATTCTCCTGGTGCTGGCCGTGATCGGAACCGGATGGCGGCCTGGTTTCCGTGCACCGTGGCGTGACGAGGTCGTTCTCCTCACGCCTGCGGTCGTCATCTTAGTTCTCGTAAGTTGCCAGCTCGGCTTGAATAAGCACCTGCGTTACGTCCTGCCGAGTCTTCCGTTTCTGTTCATCTGGATGAGCAAGGTTGCGATGGCGATCCCGTTGGGACGCAAAGCGTTCGCTTCCGCGGCCTCACTGGCGTTGAGTTGGGCCATACTCAGCAGCTTGTGGGTGTTTCCGCACAGCCTCTCCTACTTCAATGAGTTGGTCGGCGGCCCGAAGAACGGGGACGCTCATCTTCACTCAAGCAATATCGATTGGGGGCAGGACCTTTTCTATTTGAAACATTGGCTGGAAGAGCACCCCGCCGCTCGGCCAGTCTGGCTCGCTTATTACCTCTACCTGGTGGATCCAGGGGTTATTGGGCTGGACTATCCCGTTTGTCCCAAAGGGCTATGCTCTGAAACAGAGGGCATGTCGCCGCAGCAATTGGGCCCCTGGCCAGGCTGGCACGTCGTCAGTGTGTGCCAAATCCGACGTCAGTCGGGCTGGTATCGTTATTTCCTGGAGTTCACGCCCGTCGATACGGTAGGCTACTCGATGAACGTCTACCACATCACGTTGCAGGAGGCGAATCGTGTGCGCGGCCGGCTAGGGCTGCCCGAATTGTCGTCGGAAGAAGTCGCGATTGAGGGAGGAGAAGGCGATGGGCTTTGAATTCGACATCGAAACCGAAGCTGCCGCGTAGTGGCGTCAGTTCGGCGGCACGTAATTGCGAATTGGACGGCACCATGGCTGAACAACGTGCGGAAACGCGGCTCGCATCGAAAGAGAGAGTCGAAACGAATGCTGTTACTCCTGATCGGCACGTGGCGAGAATCATTGTCGGCGCTCTAATGTTGGTTCACACCGTACTCCTCGCCTGGGGCGTCTGGCAGCAGAGCCCAACCTATGACGAGGGGGGCCAGTTGCCGGCGGGATTGTATCACTGGAGAACGGGAAGGTTCGAATTGTTCCGCGTCAATCCGCCGCTGGTTCGGATGGTCGCTGTGCTGCCGGTTCTTCCGGTCTGTCCAAACGTGGAGTGGCCGGGATTGGTGGACAGGCCAGCGGATCGGGCCGAATGGGATTACGGCGTGGCTTTACTGGAAACGCCGGGTGACAAGTCGCGTCTCCTCTTTGCCCTCGCCCGCTGGGCATGCATCCCGTTCAGCCTTCTCGGAATCTGGCTCTGTTTCCGATGGGCATCGGAGCTTTTTGGTTATCATTCCGGAGTTCTGGCTGCTACACTATGGTGCTTCTCTCCGAATGTTCTCGCGAACGGTCAGTTGATGACCACCGACGTCGCCACAGCGAGCCTTGGGACGCTTGCCGCGTATACCTTTTGGCACTGGCTGAGAGCATCTTCTTGGAAGGCGGCGATCAAGGCCGGGTTGATGCTGGGGGTTGTCGAGTTGACCAAGATGAGTTGGCTCATTTTGTTCGGACTGTGGCCCACGGTGTGGGTTGTGTGGCGTGTCTGGGAGCACCGGTCACTCCGTTGGCCGGGCTTCCGACGCGAGCTTGGACAAATCCTGTGCATGACGTTCCTGGGGCTCTATCTCCTTAACTTGGGCTATGGTTTCGATGGAACAGGCGAACCGCTGGGGGAGGATCGGTTTTTGAGCAAGGCCCTGGCGGGCCTGGAGTATTCGGATTCCTGGATGGCTGCTGGTGGGAATCGCTTCAAGAACACCTGGCTGGGAAGTCTGCCGCTCCCCGTGCCGAAGGAGTATCTTCGAGGACTGGATCG
Source organism: uncultured Planctomycetaceae bacterium (assembly GCA_964563135.1). Lineage (GTDB taxonomy): Bacteria > Planctomycetota > Planctomycetia > Pirellulales > Thermoguttaceae > JAAYAY01. Next base: position 9,163 of record CAZLWV010000016.1, on the reverse strand, counting down.
ACAGAAGTGGGAATTCGACCGGCCTCGTTTCTCCTATCTGCGCGGCGAGTGGCGTGAGCGCGGATGGTGGTATTACTACGTCTACACGATGGCGATCAAGGTGCCGGTGGGAACGTGGGGTCTTGCCGCCTTGGCATTGTATTTGGCGATCGCTGAACCTCGGTGCCGTGCGTCGGCAAGGAACGAGTGGTTTCTGCTCGTCACGCCTATTATCGTGCTTCTTTTGGTCAGTTCACAGACCGGTTTCAACAAGCATCTGCGCTACGTCTTGCCGGCTTTCCCGTTCTTGTTCATCGCCATCAGTCGAGTCGCCGTGGCGTTTCGTGGAAACCACCGATGGATTGCCTCGATCGGCACGTTGGCTTTGGTCTGGTCCATCGGAAGCAGCCTCTGGATCTACCCCCATAGCATCACATACTTCAATGAGTTGATCGGCGGCCCCAAGAACGGCCACGACCACGTGGACGGAAGCAACCTTTGCTCCGGGCAGGACCTCTACTACCTGAGAAGTTGGCTTCAGTCACACACGGAGGCAACGCCTCTGTACACCTCGTTCAAGATCTTCTACGATCCGAGACTTCTGGGTATCGAAACAGCGGGAGCCCCTCCCCCTGGACCCCAGGCATTATCTGGGTTGCCTGTCGAGAGACGTGGCCCGATGCCCGGATGGTACGCATTGGACGTCCGGGAAGTGATTCGGGAAGACAAGAGCTACGAGTACTTCCGCCAGTTCGAACCGGTAGCCTTTGCCGGGTATTCGATCCGCATCTACCACGTTACGACCGATCAGGCGAATCGAGTACGGCGGGAGTGTGGGATGCCCGAGATCAAAGCCGGCGACGCGGACGAGCGTACGACTGACCGTACTCAAAGCGGGAATAAGCCAACATGAACCCTATGGCAAGAATCACCCGAAAGGTACTCGCTACGTTTGTTGGCTGCTTCGTCGTGCCGATTGCGGTTACGTCCTTGGACAGGATGGCCGTTGCCGGAGAAATCCGGTATGTTATCCAGGTGGGGGGGATCGGATCCGGTGAGGTGAACCATGTCGACTTCTCTGAGAACGCCGGTACGCAGGCATCGGCATCGTGGGTTGCGGCAGGGGCCCCTGTTCCCAGTTACGTTCTCTATCGCGAGGGCCATCCAGCACCGCGAGTACGGTCTGATAAGAGATCTGGCTGGGGACAGGCTTTGCTGAACCGAGAGCCGTGTCCGTACTGCGGTCGCTCGGTTGTCATGCATGCGGCGTCGTACTTTCTTCTGGCCCTTGGATTTGTCGGGCAAGGGCTCTTCGGTCTTCGCTTCATCCTCCAATGGCTGGCCTCGGAGAAGAGCAAGTCAGTTGTTATTCCGGAGGCCTTCTGGTGGATGTCGATTGCCGGCGCCATCACTACGGGCGTCTACGCCGTTTCCATCATGGCACTGCCGATCATTGTCAGCCAAGGCCTGAATTGCCTGATCTATGGGCGCAATTTGTACTTCTCCAGGATTGGCAAGGGCCCTGTGCCGAACCACATATGACATTCAACTCATTCACATTTCTGATCTTCTTTGCGTGCGTACTGGCTATGCACCGGATGTCGCTGCCATGGCGTGTGAAGAAAATCAACCTGCTCTGGGCAAGTTATCTCTTTTATGCCGCCTGGAATCCTCCCTTTGTAGTTCTCCTGTGGATTTCAACGCTCATTGACTGGTTTGCGGGAAAGTACCTCGGCATCGCCAAGCGTGCCGGCACGCGTCGGAGCCTGCTTCTTGTGACGCTGTTGGCGAACTTGGGTTTGCTGGGCTTCTTCAAGTACGGCAACTTCGTTCTCGACAACCTGGTGGTTCTTCTATCTTGGGTCGGAATTGCTTTTGAACCGGCCAGACCCAATATCGTCTTGCCGGTTGGGATCTCTTTCTATACGTTCCAAACCCTCTCTTACACTCTAGATATTTATCGAGGCAAACTGAAACCCTGGCCGTCGTTTCTTGACTATGCCCTATACGTCACTTTCTTTCCGCAGCTTGTTGCCGGTCCAATTGTTCGGGCCGAGGAATTCCTGCCCCAATGCAGGGAATACCATACTGCCACCCGGGATGAACTCGGTTGGGGGCTTGGTCTCATGGTCATCGGGTTGTTTCAGAAGATCGTTCTGGCAGACGGGATCCTCGCGCCTGTTGTGGAAGGCGTGTATGACATCAGCAGGCCAGTCACCTGCTTTTCCGCATGGTGCGCGACCCTGGCCTTCTCGGGCCAGATCTTCTGCGATTTTGCCGGGTATTCCTCGTGCGCCGTGGGTGCCGCGATGTGTCTTGGATTCACTCTTCCGGACAACTTTCGTTCTCCTTACGCAGCGGCGGGGTTTTCCGACTTCTGGCATCGATGGCATATCTCGCTTTCGACGTGGCTTCGCGACTACCTCTATATTCCGCTGGGAGGAAACCGGGGCGGTCCAGTGCGTACGGTCTTGAATCTCATGGTGACGATGCTTCTGGGAGGTCTATGGCATGGTGCAGCCTGGACTTTTGTGATGTGGGGTGCTCTTCACGGGGCACTTCTTGTTGGGGAGCGTTTCGTCAGCCGACGAGCAGGAACAAACCGATTCTGGACAACAGAAACCGGACAAGCGGCAATACGTTTGGGTACGTTCTTCATGGTGTGTGTGAGTTGGACGTTCTTTCGTTCTCATTCTTTCTCGCAAGCCTGGTTGATGTTGGGAGCGATGTTCGGCCAACGTACTGCGCGATCAGCTTTCGCCGGCATTGACTATGAAGCTTACATTGCCCTGTCCGTCGTTGGCGTTCTGCTGTTGACTCATCAGTTGCTGCGCGATTCGTCGATTGCGATCCTCCTGGATCGCACACCCTGGTGGCTTCGTTCGGTCGCGTTGAGTTCCATGCTTTTCTGCATCGCAGCCATGCCGGGAGAAGACCGTGCCTTCATCTACTTTCAGTTCTAGTGATCCCATTCCGGCAGGGCCTTGGACATTGACATGGCTATTGGCTGCCGTGCTTGCCGTCGTCGCTCTGGGCAGCAGCGAGGCCTTTTGGCGTGCCAGGGGGGTTCGGCCTTCCATTGTCGACGATCCCGAATTCTGGTCGTATTGGCGAGGCATGGCGCACGTAGGGGGGAAGCGTTCTGTTATACTGATCGGCGCCTCGCGCATTCAGACCGACTTTCACACACCTACATTTCATGTCCGTTTCCCCGATTACAGGCTTACGCAACTAGCCGTTCCGGGGGCACCGCCCGTGGCCGCTCTCCGCGACGTTGCGGAAGACGACCGCATTTGCGGACTGGTCATCTGTTCGGCCATGTCCGGATGGCTGCGAAAACAGAACTGGTCCGCCCAACAGGAATATGTAGACCACTATCATCACTATTCAACTCTGAATTCCCGGTGCAATCGGCTGCTGGCTTGCTGGATTCAAGCCAGGCTCGTCGCCATTCATCCGGCTGTCAATCTGCGATCCGTTGTGGTTGGCCTGCTGAAAACCGGACGTCTTCCTTCGCCGCCACGGCACACATTCCACTTCGATCGTTCACGGTCCATCGATTTCTCTCGCGTGGACATTGCCGAACTGCGCGCGAGCGAGCTCGCGGAGAGTATTCGGTCTTCGGGGACCGGGCCGCGGTACCGCCCGGATCGCTTCCGAGCAGACCTGCTGATCTTGCGGTCTTTCGTTCGCAAAATTGAGGCGCGTGGGGGCAAGGTGGTGTTCGTTCGTTTCCCCACCTCGGGTGAACGCGTTGCGATTGACGAAAACCGTTGGCCCAAATCGGTTTACTGGGACCAGATCGGTCCGGTGACATCAGCCGAGACGATTCATTACGCAGATGTGCCATCACTTCGGCGATTTGAATGCCCCGACATGTCCCACCTCGACCATCGGGATTCGCCCAAGTTCACCAATGCATTCCTCGACGAGTTGGTTCGCCGCGGGCTGCTTCAAGACGAGAGACTCCCTTCAGGGTAAGGGAGACGCAGAGACCGAATAGGAAATCGTGCAGGGGCAAATCTGTCGTGTGGGGCGCATCACGAATGGGCTGTGGCACGAGTGCCGATGACGCTGTTCTGGAAGAACGGATGTGGGCGAAGAGGAAACTCGCCCAAGCGCCCCCGCTATCAGGTTATTGTCATCCTTAACAATATGTAGTGAAATAACCCATGTTGGATGTCGTCGATACGAACTGCCACTGTCATGTCAACCATCACTAGCCGAAGGGAAGGTGTTGCGATGCAACGGTTGCCGAGGCAAGGGTTTACGCTCGTGGAAGTGCTGGTTGTGATTGCCGTGATAGGGATTCTCATCGCCCTCCTGCTTCCTGCCGTGCAGGCTGCGAGAGAGACCGCTCGACGTATCCAGTGCAGCAGCAGTCTCAAACAGATTGCCTTGGCGCTCCACAACTACCATGATACGCACAAGATGTTTCCTCCGGGGGGGATTACATTGGGCACGGCGGTTGATCGTCCGCCCAGTCTCACGAATTGGGCGATCTGCCTGCTTCCCTACCTGGAACAGAACGCCGTCTATGAGACCTACAATCAGTCCAAGGCTAATGAGGCGCCGGAAAACAAGACCACTCGCGAGACTTTTGTCAGCATCTATCTCTGTCCATCGGACCTGGCGACTGACAGGTTGGTCCTGCCGGCATGGGGAACACCGCACGACGAGAACTGCACGTATGCGAGAGGGTCCTATCGCTGCGTGGCCGGGCGGTCTGACGGCCACCCTAACTGGTGGGACTGCAAACAAGTGGAGTGGCCAAATGGTATGAATCCTTTGCCAGCGGGCTGGCGAGGTGTTCTGCATCACGTCGGTACGGGTGGTTTGACGTGCGAGCGACTCTCATCCCTCAATGATGGGAGTTCCAGCACACTTGCTTTCGGCGAACGCCATATCAAGCCCGATCAGTTGGATCGAGGAACGATGTGGGCGGCCACAGCCGTCTACTACAATATGGGAACGGCTGTTCCGGAAAGTCGAACGCTTCTTGTCGACAACGACGAGTGTGTCGCGGTTGATCCCGTTAATGACAATGAGTGCAAACGAGGGTGGGGGAGTTTTCATTCCGGTGGGCTCAATTTTGCCGCGTGCGACGGTTCGGTTCACCTGCTGAGCCGGAATGTCGACATGGAACTCTTCTGTCAACTGTGTTCGATCGCCGAAGGCAAGCCCGCTGCGTTGCCATAGGAGGCAGAGTTGCGCCGTTCTAGTTCGACAAGTGCAGCATGTCTTTGCCCACGAGGAACTTGGTTACTCATCTCGTCCCTCCTCTCTACGGCCGTTGTTTCCGGCTGCGGAAGCAGGGGAGATTACGAAGTGGCTCCCGTGTCGGGACAAGTGATCCTGGACGGAGTACCCGTGCCGGAAGCGCGTGTCAAGTTCCAGCCCAAGGCAACCGGCAGCCAGGATATTGCACCCGGGCCGGGATCCTATGCGATTACCGACAACAGCGGTCGCTTCGAAATGCAGTTGGTCAAGCCACAGCGGAAGGGCGCTGTTGTGGGCACACACGTCGTTCGCATTACCCACTCCAACAAGAAGAAATATCCGTTTCCGATCCGTAGCCGCGATGGCACCCTGGAATTCGAAATCTCTCCCGATGGCACGGACTCAGCCGAATTCCGTTTCGAATCGCCCAAACGCCGCGGACGCCGCTGACGTTCGGCTGGCCCGCCCTTCACGCAATATCGGCCATGAGCGCGCGCCGGCTCCCTTGCCGTTGCAGCCTGCAAGGCCTTTGGGAGAATTGGATATTTGTATTGGCGCAAACACGCTGTGGTGGCCCCGGCTTATCGGCGCAAACAATCTAACCGTTGTTTGCTGGTGATTCCGTGGGTCCTATTTCTCGCCGGCGTCTTTGCGATATTCCCCAAGGCCGAGTTTTTCGATGAACTCGGCCGGGAGATCGGCGATGGGGAGGGCGGCGTCGATGTCGAATCCATCGGCCTGGAGAACGGAGAGGGCCCACTGCATTCCCGCCATGCCCTGCATGATGGCCAGGGCCTGCGGCTGGTTCTGGTCTTCCCAGACCACCATGTGAAGCCAGCGGGGATCGGCGGCAAGACGGGTCTGGGCGGCGGTACGGAGTTTTTCAGCCGTGTTGGCCAGTCCGTAGCGGAAGAGGACGACAAAACGTCCGCGGGAACTGTACTGGTCGTAGGTGGGCGGTCGCTGGCCGGTCAGTGCGCGGTAGGTTTCGGTCAGAAGGGCAAGCCGCTCCGGCGGATAATCGGCATGGTGCTCCAGGACGCCGGCAAGGTGTTTGGCAACGTACTGTTTTTCCTCCTCCTTGTTTCGGAATGACCAGAAAATGTCGCCGCGGAGGTTGCTGCCCAGGTTCCGGTCGTTGGGTTCCGTCACCAGCAGTTCGGCGAACAGGCGGAGGACATTGGGGCTTTTGTCCCACCAGCCGCGAAGGCCGAAGTAGATGGCGTTGTAGCGGGTTTCCTGGTCGGCCTTGGGGTCGGCCGCGTGGTAGGCGATTTCGCGGGCCATGGGGTCGGCAGGCCAGCCGCTGACCGAGGCGGCCCAGCTCAGCAAGGCCTGCTTCGACAACTTGCTGTGCCGCAGCCCCCGGCGGATCGCCTCCAGAATTTCCCGGGCGGTGAAGTCCTGCGTCTGGCGGCCCTCGTCCTTGTACATCTGGTCGAGTGCGGCGCCCGCCTCGGGGTCGTCGGGGAAGTAGCCGAGAAAATCGGGCGGCACGTAGCCATCGCTCGCGTTCCAGGCGAACTTCTCCCCGGCCGGCGGCGCGGCGTAGACCGGCTTGGCGAACTTGGGTAACCCCTCGGGCAGGAAGGGGGCAAACTCGCGGAGCTGGCGGCGCTCGAGCACGGTCGGTGCGAATGTTTCGGAGAACACGAGTTTCGACATGCCGGAGGCCTCGATCGCCTTGGCGATCCGATCGCGAGCACCGATGCCGCGGATCAATCCCACGCCGACCGGTTTGCCGTCGTCGATCCGCACGACCAGTTCGGCTACCGACTTTTCATCTCCGGCCCACTCGACGAGTCGGGCACGAAGCTGCTCGGGCGTTTCCAGCCCTTCCGACTCAAACCCCACGGCGAACCATCCAGCGTTCTGGAAACGGGTGAGGTCCGGGTAGGGCTCGCCCAGGAACTGGCGATAGAGATCCAGCGCGGCGACAATGCCGGAATCAGCAAGGCCGTCGGGCTTGTCGAGGAGGCGTTTCAAGGCGGCTGCCGTGTGGTCGCGCTCGGTGTACTGCTTGAGTCCCCACAGGATCCGTCCCTGGATTTCGCTGTCGTAGGTCGCAAAGCGTTCCATGAGGGTTCGCAGCAGGTTGTCGCTCGGCTGCTTGACGACGGTCAGGCCGTGGTAGAGGGCGTAGTGGCCCCGCTCGCCGGAGAAATCGGAGGCGTGGTAGAGCAGTTCGATCGCTCGCGGATCCTGATCCTTCACTCCCCAGACGAATCCCTTGCCGATCTCGGCCAGGATCAGCGTCGGATGCCGCTTCGTGGTGCGCAGCCCGCGACGGACGACCGCGAAGATGTCGTCGGGCTTGTGGCTGCCCCCCAATTGGCCGCCAAAAAGATCGTCGAGTTGCTTATCCCCCTCGGCATCGTCGGGAAAGAAGGTCTTGGCGTCCGGGGGGGTGTACCGGTTAGGTCGGTTCCAGGCGTAGGGCTCCTCGATCCGCAACCCTGGAGGAATCTCGAGCGGCTTGGCGGGCCGCATCTGCGGGGGGGAGTAAGGAGTTCGGTCGTCGCGGAGGGGCAATTCCGTGAGATATTGAAGGGGGATCACTTGCCCCTGGCCCAGGGCCGGCCTGGGGGGAGCGAGGGGGAAGGACAGGACGAGCGCAAGCAGACTGAACCACACGGGCTGCGACGGGCCGATTCGAAACGACATGGACATGGCTTTCTCCCACCTTGGTGTTGTTCTGCGCACCCCAATACGTCTGACTACTGCTTTGTCTCAGCAAGAATTGGGATCGAGACTGCGGAACAACTCAGCGATTGTCGCGTGATTCTACGCCATCGACCCCAAAATCAAGCTGTGACAGAGCTCCGGGCTCTTTCTTCCGGACAATATAACGCGCAAGACATGGAGAACGTACCCGTTCTCAGCATACCACGGATTGCCATCGGGAACGGCGGGCAGACGATGCGGTCTGGTGCTTTGTCTCAGTTGAAATTGGGATCGAGACTGCGGAACAACTCGGCGATTGTCGCAGGAGTGGACGCCTTTCCTCCAGAAAGATCATGCTGTGGTAGAGCACCAGTGCCGGGACCAACCGAACGAGGCTGGTGGCGGCATTCTCCGGAAGCCATGTACGGCCTGTTCAGAACTCGGCGGGATCCTCGCTGAAAATGGGCTCCTGCTCATCAAAGCTCTCGAAATAGGCCTTTCCCGTGAACATCACAAGCAGGAGGGCGACCGCATTGAGGAGAACGTCGATGCCGTCGGAGACGATATAGACCAGGGTGGATGTCAGGTAATCGTCGGCCGTGTCGGCTCGAAGTACCAGTTTCAAAGCGAGCCGTCCGGTGAAGGTCGACACGATCCACAAGAGCCACCACATATTGATCAGGGCAGGTGACGCCGGATCGTAGTCGTGGCTGATGTCCCAGATCTCTTTGACGACCTGATAAGGTTTGAAGAGATTGGCGATCGGCACAAAGAACCAGCCAACCGACCATCCGGGCGTGTAGACCATTGGTTGTCCCGAGAGGGCGTGCAGATTCTTGTTGATCCGGTAGATCCACAGGAGAAAGGTGATGCCGAGGAGGATGGCCAGAAGCATCTGGCCGAGACCTGTCACCGCCATCATCAGGTCGGAAGGAAGCAGGCTTTCGTTGGGATCGACCTGCTGCGGCAGTGCGGAGTAGCAGTAGTAGTTGTAGGCTCCCACGCCAACCGCCATGACGGTGAGCACCAGATTCACGCCCAGAAGAAATGACAGAGTCTTCGTCAGGCTGCCGAGCGGCTTGACAATCATAGTCATTTCCTCGTGATTTCCACCCGTGTCGCGTGCCGGAGACAAGCCGTAGACGAGGCTTGCCGCCCCGCAATTCCCCGGCTCAAACGACGATTCTAGTTTGCCGCCCCAGTGGCCGCAACGCCTGCGGTCTACCGGGCGGGTCAGAAGGGAGTGGCCGGATAGATTAGCCATCAATCGTCGCTTCCACCCACACAAGGTGGGTGGCGG
>CAZLWV010000015.1:77167-77470 GCA_964563135.1 uncultured Planctomycetaceae bacterium | reverse complement strand
GGTGGCCTACGAGGACTATCGGGTGGAGCCACCTTTGCCTTCACGGGATGCCAGCGCGGGCATCTGGGAACCTCTGCTTTGCCCCACAGACAGGGCGACTCCCTGGGGCTCCTGGATGTTGATACTTGGCCCGCTTTCGTGCGATTCGACCAGGAGAGTGATATTCAGGATGAGGTAGCGCGTCGAATCGGCGAGATTTGTCGCCAGACAGGGCCCTACGAAATGGTCTATTTCGACGGGGCGGAGGACGTTCATGCACCGTTCTGGTACCGTGTTGCCGCGGCTCAGGAGCGGGTGTTTCGC
>CAZLWV010000015.1:22009-77157 GCA_964563135.1 uncultured Planctomycetaceae bacterium | reverse complement strand
TCCGGTTTGCGAATCGGCCCTCTACTGGCACTTCAGTTGGCATATGATCACTCGCAGCAATGCCTATGACATTGTGGCGCCACCCGAGGGGATGAAGGACTTCTGCCGCCTCATGCCCTGCCCCACGGCAGCGGAACGCACGAAGGATTTCTCGCGGATTGACTTCGGCTGGTTGGGGCATTTCGGCAGCAAGGCCGCCGGTCCCGACGTGTGGGAGTACATCGCAAGCCGGGCAGCCGCCTGGGACTGTCCGCTATCGCTCAAGCTGGCGCCCTCAGAAGTCGTTTCGAACCCACGAGGGGAAGACTGCCTTGACGCAATCAGGATCTGGGAAGACGCTCGACTGGGCAACCATCTCACCGATTCCCAACGGGATATGCTCCGCAACGTACGTCCCGAGGATGCGCACTACGTGCCCTGTTTCGACCAGCGAGCGGTCTGGGAAGAAGTCGTGGCCGGGCGCGGGTTGACGCCGGTTCAGCAACGGATCCTCGCAGACCGGCGGGAGCATCACCTGTTTGTCAACGAACAGGGAGAATACGAACTGGTTCCGACGACCGAGGTGCCTGTGGCCGGAGAAGCAATCAAGGCATTCTGTTTTCGCCGGGAACTGCATCCTGACAAAGTGTATGTGCTGTTATGGGCAGTCGACAGCGACGTGGAACTACGATTGCCCATAGCCAGTGATCTGGTACAGGTAATGCGGCCATTCGGCACGCTGCACCCAATCCGCCGGCTCATCGGCGAGACTGTTGTGACGATCGGTGGTCGCAGCTATCTTGTGTTGAAGCAGGCCGCAACCGAAGAAGCTGTACGCATTCTCGGGCAGGCGCGTTGTGCGACCGGGAAGGCGGCATCCGGGACTCCATAGTCCCCGACTCTTGGTTCATTCTGAAGCGGAAGGATTGGACGACAAGCGCCGTTCTGTTTCGGGGGGGACGAATCGATGGATCACCACAGGATTTGGCTTGGCTGTTGGGTGCTGGGGGCTGTTCTGGTCTGGTCGACCATGTCGTCGGTTCCGCATGCCATGGATGATAACGGTGAAATACCGGAAGGTTGGAGCTGCTGCTGCCCGCGGGAAGAGATTCGGCCAGGCTTCGCGTACCTGCCCCAAGGGGGGCCAGACGGTCGGGGGAGTTTTGTCATCGAGGGAAATGCTCAAGAAGGCGCGATTGGATGGTGGCAGAAGGTATTCGAGGTGCAGGGGGGCCATGCGTACCGATTCTCCACGTTGCGCCGGGTGACGAACGTTGAGGTTCCCCGACGGACGGCCGTGGCGAGGATCTTGTGGCGCGATGCCGAGGGACGCCCCGTCAATCGCGATGAACCGACGACGGCCGCCTACCTGCCGGGTGAATTGCCGATGGCTGAAGCGGAATTCCCTGCGGACGGCGAAACGGATGAGGCCGGATGGACCACCGTATCGGGAGTCTACGCCGCTCCTGGCGCCGCACGTCGAGCGATCGTGGAACTGGCCTATCGATGGGAGGCCGGTGGACGGGTCGAGTGGGGTGGCCTCTCCTTCAGCCAGGCGGATCCATTGCCGCCCCGGAAGGTTCGGCTGGCAGCCGTTCACCTGCAGCCCCGAGAGGGCAAGACCGCCGAAGAGAAGTGCCAACAATTCGGGCCCTTGATCGAGGAGGCCTCGCGTCGGAAAGCCGATCTCGTGGTGCTCCCGGAAACACTCACGTACTATGCCAGCGGGCGCGGATACGTCGACTGCGCCGAACCGGTTCCGGGACCTTCCACCGAATACTTCGGGCGACTTGCAGAACAGTTCGACCTCTACATCGTGGCGGGTCTGCTCGAGCGCGACGGACGTCTTGTCTACAATGTAGCCGCGCTGATCGGTCCCGATGGCGAGATGGTTGGCAAGTACCGCAAGGTCGCGCTGCCTCGCGGCGAAATCGAAGGCGGCATCATGCCCGGCTCTGAATATCCCGTATTCAACACCCGCTTTGGCAAGGTGGGAATGATGATCTGCTACGACGGCTTCTTTCCCGAGGTAGCTCGGGAGCTGAGCAATCGAGGGGCAGAAGTCATCGCCTGGCCGGTTTGGGGATGCAATCCTTTGCTGGCGGCCGCCAGGGCGTGCGAAAACCACGTCTACGTTGTCAGCAGCACTTACACGGACGCTTCGCGCCAGTGGATGATCTCCGGTGTCTTCGGACACGACGGTCAGACTCTGGTCCAGGCTCGGGAATGGGGGACGGTGGTGGTTGCCGAAGTCGATCTCAATCGGCCCCTGTATTGGTGCAGCCTGGGAGATTTCCGGGCCCAGATTCCGCGCCATCGGCCGATCGTGCCCCGCCCGGACAAGTAGGCCGCATTCGTGGGGGAAACCGGTCCGCCGCATAGCGGACCCGGTTCACCCGGCAGCGCCGGCAGATGCCATCGCAACCGCCATCGACGGTTCCGTTTGTTCCTTGAGCCCAACCTGAAGCGTCACCGGTCCCCACTGGCATTCGAAAGGAATGCAGACGGGCGTCAGATCTGAGGGGAATCCGATGGTGTGATCCTTGCCGGTGATGACCGAGGGGAGCCCGAGGGTCATGTCGAGCTGCTGCAATTGTGCCTTGGCTCCCCCCGCGACGATGTTGGCCAGTTCCCCGACAGCGTCCACGACGTCGGCGTTGATGGCGGACGGCCGTTCGCCGAGCAACCGCTCCGTGCAGTGCAATGCCGTCTCCTCTCCAAGACTCAGGACAGCCACTCCCTTGGCCTTTCCCGTCAACCCGATGATCCCGCTCACCTCATGTTCCGGCAAGGGATCAGGGCTGATGAACGGAGTTCCTCGCTTGATCTTGACGTCCAGCATCGTATCGAACAGAGAGATGATTGAAGTGATGAACGGATTGAGGTACTCGGTTCGTGTTGACTGCCCGGTTCGCTGTTGGAAATCCTTGAGTGAATCGACATGTTCGCAAATCCGGCTCAGCTTGTCATAGAGAGTCTTGGCTTCGATCGGCTTGGGAAGGAAATCCGACACGCCTGCACCGATGGCCTCGAGGACCTGGTTCCTCTGGGCGCGTATGGTGACCATGAGAATCGGCACCCTCGATCCACTGGCGCGAATGGCGCGAACGACGTCGACTCCGCTGCGGCCCGGCATTTCCCAGTCAATCACTACCAGATCGAACAGGCCGTCGTGCCAGCGATCCAGTGCTTCGATGCCATCCACCGCCTGAACTGCCTCCTCCACGCCGATTTTCTCGAGCATGTGGGCAATGAGGACGCGAATGGATTTGTCGTCATCGGCGATCAGAACTCTCATGACCTTCCCTTCTCCCGTCCGAGTCATGCGAACTGAGCCTTTTGGGCGCAGCGTGTATTGAACCCTAGATCACAACGGCTCGGTCGGCAAGGAATGATCCAGTATTGCCGGCCTGGAGTCAGGCAGTATGGAACGTTGAGCGTGGCCTGGTGGGAGTGGTATCCCTCCACATGCCACAAGTGTCAGACCGCTGGCTGCAAGATCGGCAGAATCCAGTCTTTCTGCGCGGGGGAAAGCGCCGACGACAGGGCGCCGGGGGGGCTGGCACAAGCCCAAATCACTGGTCGACGGCAGTTTCCAGCAGGGTCTGCAGAAATGCCATATTATCCATCTGCAAATACGCAAGCTCGCCTGCCATTCTGGCGAACGTCTTGCAGAAGCGGAGGTAGTAGGCAGGGTTATGCTTCGGTGGTTCGCCTTCAGTCCAGTCCCAGGAGCCGGCATCCTGAAGGTCTACGACGGCGATCAGATGACCGCGGATGAAAGGGCGTCCCTGTTGTTGTCGGAGGTTGTTGGCGGCGCTGAATGCCTTCTCGAAGACCTGGGGGCTCATGATCGCCGACCCGATGGAAAGGTAGACACCGTGGTCCAGTTGATCGACGGAGTGGGCAAAGATCCGCGCATCGGTCGTGGCAGTTCTCCCGATCGCCGCTCCATCATACATGGGATGATTGACGATGATGTCGTAGCCGATTCCCGGATGAACCGTCAAGGGAACACCGTGCCGGTAGGCGCATGCAAGCACCGAGTATTGCTTGAAGGGATGGGGGACGCTTGCGATGCCGGGGGCAATTGCATGGTCGCGGATCAGTCTCAAGAGATCGGCCTTGGCGGCGCAAAGAGGATCGGCTGGAGCCGCCGCGATCGATTGGCTCAACGCCTGAGCTTCGGGCACAACGAGCGTTTCCGTTTCGATGAGTCTTCCGACCGACTCTCCCATACCTAGCCCCTCGGCAGCCCCGATCGCAACGGCCAGATTGATCCAGCGACCGGTCTCATCCCAACTGCCAAAGCGTCCGACAGGGGCATTGTCCCTAACCGATTCCGTGGATAGCCCCTGATAAGCGAACTCCCAATCATGGATTACGCCCGCGCCTTGTGTGGCCAGGTGGGTGAGCCGACCCATCTCGATCAGCCGGTTCAGCAATGGGCCGCCCCCGTTCTTGATGAGGTGGGCACCGTAGGCCAGCATCACTCCACGATTCGCGGTTCGGGCTGCCTCGATCCTGCCGGCAATCGTTCGCACCTGCCTGGCCAGGTCTTCCGGCAACAGGGGGCGAGGAATCCCGGTTTCCGCAACAAGGTCCTTGATCCGAGCAAGGCTCTTTCGTTCCGCGAGCGGATACACGGCAAGCCTCTTGGCGTCGAGTTGGGGATAGGTCATACGAGTTCGACCCGCCTTCCTTCTTCGTGGCTCTGATTGGCCTTTTCCAGAATCTCGACTGCCCGGCAGGTGTCGTCCAGGTCGGCTGTGTTGACAACCAGGCTCGTGACTGCGCGAAAGAACCGCGTCAGCAGGCGCTCGCCCACGGGCCTTTCACTGTCCAGCGATTCTTGATGCCGCCCTGCTTCGTCGAACCAGACCAGGGTGGACGGGAGGTCGATGAACGCCACGCCACGCTGGCATGCCACCTGCATGGCGGCCCGGGGCCGATATCCCAATGCTTCGGACCAGCAGGCCGGTATGTACCGACTGCAACTGATCTGTGCCATGGGGCCGGTGCCGGGACGCTGGCCGTTGGAGAAATCCAGGGAAATCATCTGGTAATCGGGGTTGGCAAACACATCCGGCGACACTTGCGACGCACCGTGCGCCATCGAGGTCACCCAAGTGGGCTCGGTTCCCACCACGAATCTGCACCAGTCAAGCAACTCGACCAACTCGTGGCGGCAATCGATCGCGTCGGCGCCGGGCACGAGATGGTTCGGCCGATTGATATCGGAACCGCGGAAGTGGCAGAAGATGAGGTTGGGCGACCCGAGACGCGTCGCCATCAACTCCTTGAGCCTGAGTGTGGCCGGTGCATGCCGCCGCTCCAATTCGCCTTGAAAGGCAATGCCCGAATCGCGGACCCTGCGGCGAAGGACTCTGCTCTCTGCCAAGGTGATGTTGGCGGCGTTGGCCGTATAGACCGCCTTTCCATAGTCGCAGGCTGCCATCACGGGCAGCATGCCGTACCAGCCGTCTCCCAGAAGAAGAACGGCATCGACATCTTCGCGTCGCGTGAGGCTGCGGAATCCTTCCACCGTGACAGCGTCGAATCGCGTTGCCGCCAGTTGGGCCCGGTGAGTGATCTGGTCAAAGACGGCCGTCACCTCAAAACGATCGGCCAATGTGCGCAGCGCCGGTTGATGACGATTCTCCCAGCCGCTGCCCAAGCCGATCAGTCCAAGACGTAGTTTCACCGAGGAAAGAGACTTTCAGAGATGCAGGTGTTGCTGGCTGTTGACTTGCCCGACCAAGCCGTCCCACGACGGCCACTCTCTTGCAGTTTCGTGATTATATCGGATGGTGGGGTCTGCCCCCAAACACCGAAGACAGGCTTTTTTGGACTTTTTTCTGAAAAGAGCGGTAACATGGGCAGACGAGTCAATTCAGACTGTCGGGGAAATATTTTGGACGGACAGGCAATCTCCGCGGCTGCTGCGGTGGCTTGCGAAACACAGGCCAGGAGCTTCAGCCAGTTCTTCTGCGGTGATGCCTTGCCTGGAATGCCTTGATTCCCCACCTCGTGCGTAACCCCAGCAGCGTGAATTGATCCCTTCTCTTGGGTTAGTACCCCTACAAGCCCCCCATGGGTCCTGTGGGCCGCAGTCCTCCCACAGCAGGCAGACCCACTTGCACGTGCAGCTTGCGCAAGTAAACTGTTTGTTTTGTGACCCGGCGGTCGTCTTGGAACGGCATTGTCTGGAGAGGCACCCCCGCGGTGCGACCACGAAAGTCGCACTTCGACGCCAGGAAGAGGCAGTTCTTTCGCGGGGGCGCCAAGACCGTTCGACGAGAGGCAGGATGCAGTGGGTAGCAGACGACCGTGACGATCCTAGCCTAGCCCATGTGTTTCGGCAGCACGAGCCGACGTGCCTCCCAGTTCCGGCCCCATGAGTCCAGCGCGGTTTCGGTCTGTCCTCACCTCCGTCCACTGAAACAACGAGCGGGCAAATGCGCGCTCGAACCAGGCGTACAAAGGAGACGATAGTGACGAGCTTGACTTTATCCGTTGCGATGCAGTTGGCCCTGCTTGGAGCGACCGCGAGCAACGAGGCGACCTATGCCAAGGCCCACGAAGCCACTTCAAGGACCGGGCAGCCGATGGTGATCCTCGTGGGTGCCAAGTGGTGTCCGGCATGCGTTCAGATGAAGAGTTCCGTGGTTCCCCAACTGAAGGCGCGAGGTTCGTTCACGGAGGTGGTGTTTGCCGAGGTTGATATCGACCGGGAACGGGAACTTGGGCAGCAGTTGACCAAGGGGGGGCCCATTCCGCAGTTGCTCATGTATCGCAAGACGAGCCTGGGGTGGCGTCTGCGCCGGATCATCGGCGGGCAAAGCGTCGAGAAGGTCGATCGTTTCATCGCTGAGGGAGTCGCGCTCGACAAGGCGGCCAAAGGCCAGGAGACTGCGGTGGGGAAGGAAGCCGCAGGGCCCCAGCAAGCGACCTCCCGTCCTGCGGATGACCACAGCACCTGAGCGGCAAACGGTTGGCACCTGTCAAGGCCCAACTTGACCGGACAGGATGATGGCGGTGCAGGCTCGATGTACCCGGCCTCGCGTTCTGTCGCGCTGCAATGAATCGGTTGGGTTTGACCTCCTGGGAGATTCCGACTAGGATTGGCCTCGGATCGTGGGCGGTTCCAGAACCGTTCATCAGGGAGTATCCCAAGCCAGGGAGGCTGCAGCGGCCATGCGAGTCGTCGCTATCATTCAGGCCCGGACCGGTAGTACGCGTCTTCCTGGAAAGGTGCTCCAGGATATCGCTGGTCGAACAATGCTGGCCAGGGTGATCCAGCGCAGCCAGCGAGCCACGATGCTGGATGAGGTGGTTGTGGCAACCACCGCTTGCAGCGATGATGATGCGGTCGTTGCGGAATGCCAGCGTCTCGGTGTACGCTGGTTTCGCGGCAACGAATGTGATGTGCTCGATCGTTACTACCTGGCTGCGGAGGCTTGCCGCGCCGAAGTGGTCGTGCGAATTACCTCCGATTGCCCGCTGATCGACCCATCCGTAGTTGATCTGGTGGTCAAGGCATACATCCGGGAGCATCCTGACTACGCATCCAACGTGCTCGATCGAACCTATCCACGCGGTCTGGACAATGAGGCGTTTGCGTTTGACGGACTGGCTCGTGCGTGGTGTGAAGCTCAGAGTCCTTATCAGCGAGTTCACGCAACTCCCTATTTCTATGAACATCCGGAACTGTTTCGGCTTCTTTCCGTGAAACACGTTCGAAACCTGAGCGAGCACCGCTGGACAGTCGACGCGCCCGACGATATGCGGTTTGTGCGCGATGTTTACGACCGTCTGGGAGGAGACGACCGGTTTACGTGGCAGGAGGTGCTTCGCCTCGTGGAGGAGAACCCGAAGCTGATCGAGATCAACTGCCACGTGCATCAGAAACAACTTCGCGACGAAACTCTTCCCGTTCCGGGAGCTGAACAGGCGTTACAGCCGCAGCATCGAGATCGCGACCTTGATCAACCGGTCGTCGAGCAGGAAGGTGTCTGAGTTGTTGTGCTCGAAGGTGACGGAGAGGAACTCGAGCCCCTTGGCGTATGCGATCTGATAATTGCGTCCGACGATTACGGACGGCACGGTCACGTGTCCGAATTGCCACGGAGATCCAGCCAGACCGTTCTTGATTCCTCCAGAAATGATGTTGGTCATTTCTCCCACGCCATCGATCACCTGAGCATCGAGTTCGCGGAATTGATCCTGGAGCAGACCGCCAACGGCCGACAGGGCGACTTTCTCGGCCATGTTGACCGTGATGAACCCGGACACGTTGCCGTGAATACCGATCATGCCGGTAACGGTTCCGGGGTCGGCCATTGGCACCCTCGAGGTCCCCACGCAACGGGCACTCGCGTCGCACATGGTGAGGCAGCTTTCTACGGCATCGGCGATCGCCTTGAAGATCAAGGGGTCGATGCCGAATGCCGCAAAGGGATCGATCACAGCCGTTGCCATAGCTTTCTCCAATGATCGCGTCGCGGGCAAAGGGAGCCTGATTTCGACTCGCGGACCGGATACCTCGCCACGTGGGAAGAGAGGTCGCGGCAAGCTTTGGATTGCCGAAGCCTCCGTGAATTGTGGGATACGAAAAGGGGATGCTTGCGGCAGACCACGTCAGATTCAGGCCTCATTTTCTTCGGCTGAAACCGGTGTCAGTCACAACCGGTATGATCGGAATATCGCGACTTGCCGCCGCGCGGCTGGCGGCCCATTCAGGGCCCCGATCGGGCCGCGTTGAGACGTCTGAGGGGGGGGCCAGCCAGAAAGAAGAAAGAAAGGACCTGGTCGGGGCGTTGAGACGCTCGGCGGGCAGATACCCGGGGAACGTCAATTCGTGGAGGGGGGCGACTGGGGAGGCTCGTGTGGACCGGAGTCGCCTCGCCGCTTGTCGAGCTTGTATCGGCGGATTTTTCGATCCAAGGTGGACCGTTCGATCCCGAGAATACCGGCGGAGCGGCTCTTGTTCCATCCAACGTGGTTGAGCGTGTCGAGGATATGCCGGCGTTCGAGTTCCGACAGTGTGAGGGGGCGATAGCCGATCTCGGCAGGCCTGACCTCGGTGGTATCGCCGGTCGTTGCCAGACTGGAAAGGAGCAGATCGTCGGGTTCTATATGCGGTGTTCTGCAAAGCACGACCGCACGCTCCACAACGTTCTTCAGCTCGCGCACGTTGCCAGGCCAGCGGTAGGAACTGATGAGTCGGATGGCGGCCGGGCTGAACCCCTCGATTCTGCGTCCGGTTTCCAGTCGGAATTTCTCGAGGAAGTGATGGGCCAGTTCCAGGATATCCTCGGGACGGCGGCGAAGGGGCGGGACGACGATCTCAAGCACTCGCAAGCGGAAGAAAAGGTCGTGGCGAAATCTGCCCGCCGCCACTTCCTTCTCCAGATCGCGGTTCGTCGCCGCGATCACCCGTACATCGACGGTGATCGGCTTGCTGCCGCCGACGCGTTCGAAGGGATGTCCCTCGAGGACACGGAGGAATTTGGCCTGGATGTTCGGGCTCATTTCACCGATTTCGTCCAGCATCAGAGTGCCAAGGTTGGCCGCTTCGAACTTGCCGATCTTGCGATCCGTTGCTCCGGTGAAGGCGCCCCGTTCGTGACCGAACAGCTCGCTGGCCAGCAAATCCTCTGACAGCGCGGCGCAGTTCAGGCAGACGAACACGTTCTTCTTGCGGGGGCTTGAGTAATGAACGGCTCGCGCCACCAGTTCCTTGCCCACGCCGCTCTCGCCGCGAATCAGCAGGGTCGCCCGGCTCGCGGCCGCCCTCGCGATCTCCTCGGTTATCTGCCGGACAACCCGGCTGCTACCGACGATCTCGCTCTGCACGCCGAGCTGCTCGCGCAGCCGCACATTCTCGTCGCGAACCTGGGTAAGGTTCTCCGCCAGTTCTTCGCGCCGGAGAACATTGTTGATCGCCACAGCGACCGTATCGGCCACGGCGAGCGTGAACTCCAGGTCTTCCGGTTCGGGAGCGAGAGCCTCGTTCGTCGAATAGAGATGGATGACACCGAGGACCCGGTCTGCCTGGCGAATAGGTGCGCAGATGACACTTGTCGTGTGGATGATTCCCTTGCTGTCGCGGCTGCCCAGCGCGCTGTCGCCGAGGACGTTTCGAGCCAGGACGGCTTCACCTTCACGCATCACCGTGGTTGCCAGGAAACCGGCAACGCGATGATAGCGACGTTCCGTTGTGGTGTGCGAGGCGACGATCTCGAGGTCCGCTGCCGTCGCTTCACCCTGAAAATCGCGGGGCAGCAGCAAGACGGCTCCAGCATCCACCCGCGTCGTCTCAAACAGGCCATCGAGGGCCAACATCGCCACATTCTCGATCGAGGGCGCCTTGCCGAGTTCGAACGCCAGACGGCAGAGTTTGGCCGCCGCGCGTCCGACAGTGTCGACGGGCGCTGCTGCCGCCTCCTTTTCCACTTCCAGAGGAGACGATTCAAGGAATCGGGTCTGGCCACGGCGATGGGTGATGGTCGTGGGTTCATACTCCGATCCTTCCTCGGAGACGCCGCGCGACGTCACATCGATCGTCTTGTCGTCCCCGGCCTCCGGCTGGCGAAGCGAAGTGCTGGAGTCGGAGAAGGCCTCGCTCAGGTTGTGCACGAAGACAAGCTGCGATCTGCCGATGCGGATGATGTCGCCTGGCTTGAGAAGCCAATCGCCCTTGAGCAGGTTGTCGCCGACTGCGGTTCCGTTGCGGCTGTCAAGATCGCGAATCGTCCAGCGACCGTTGGTCATGAACAGTTCTGCATGGGCGCGACTGCATCGCTCGTCCTTGAGGACGATCTGATTGGTCGGAGCCCGCCCGACGGTAACCGCGTGCCCGGGAACCAGCCGGAAGACGTCGGTCCACTTGGCGCCTTCTCGAATAACCAAATAGGCAAGTTCTGTAGCCACAGATCTGGTTGACCTCTCCTGGCGGTGGACGATCGTCGTCGGAAGACGCGGATGGGTGCCGATCGGCTGAGACGACGAGCCCGGCTAGGACGGCAAATCTCCCGTGGGCCCGGTCCGGATTGCGGTTCGGGCAAGGTCTCTTGGCGGCCCGGCCCCAGAGTCCCGGAGATCGCGTTGCCCTCTATCCCTAACTTATCCGCAAATCGCAGGTTATGGCAAGGAGCCAAGGGTGGAGTTGTCCGGATCTGGCACATTCCACGAGGGAATGCCGGCATAATCGCTATCCGGGAGGAGACGGGGCCAAGCAGGGGGGGGCGGTTTGGCCACCGTTTCCTTGCATTAGCCCGCGAACCGAATTATTCTGTATTTTACGCTGTTTCATCAATCGGATTCGTTTGCGCAGGCCGACTTTCTGCATTCCGAGGGTCTGCGGAAGGCGAATTGGCTCGGCGGGTGGCTGCCGCAAGGGCTTTTCCCCGCTCGAACGACCACACGATTTCCGACCTTGTCAGGAGAAGCGTTATGTTGCTGCGTACTTCTGCCTTCGCCCGTCTGGCACGCCGCGCAACGGCAGCCGTGTTGGTTTCGGC
The DNA here is from genome assembly GCA_964563135.1 of uncultured Planctomycetaceae bacterium. Classification (GTDB taxonomy): domain Bacteria; phylum Planctomycetota; class Planctomycetia; order Pirellulales; family Thermoguttaceae; genus JAAYAY01. Next base: position 65,653 of record CAZLWV010000015.1, on the reverse strand, counting down.
GGTGGCCGCCGTGCTGACTCCGACGGTTCATGCACAGATCTTCTCCAACGAACGAGCCGTCGGTGGTGTGAAAGTCGACCTGGACGGGATGATCCGCAACCTGACCGTGGCTGAACGCGGGGAGATCCAGCGAGAAGTCCTCAAGGCGATCGCCGAAGTGCCTGCGGAAATGGCCGGAAAATGCGAAATGCGGAAGGTGTCGCTGAAACGGCTCGACGCCGCCCTTCGCGAGTCTGCGGCGACCGGCAAGGCCGTGCCCGATGAAATCCAATGCCTGGCGGGCCTCCAGCAAGTGCATTACGTGCTGGCGTATCCCGAAGAGAACGATATCGTGCTTGTCGGCCCCGCCGAAGGCTGGAAGGTTTCGGCCGACGGCACGGTAGTCGGGGAAACGACCGCTCGGCCGGTACTTCTCCTGGACGATCTGCTGGTGGCTCTCCGGGCGGTGAACTCGCCGAATCCGGAGGTGATCTCTTGCTCGATCGATCCAAGCGAGGAAGGACGCAAGCGGTTTCAGCAGCTCAACCATCTCGCCTCAAATCCCCAGCAAGCTGGCGCAGCCATGGAAGCAGCCCTTGGACCCCAGGAAATCAGCGTGGCTGGAGTGCCCGCAAGCAGCCATTTCGCCGGTGTTCTCGTGGCTGCCGACTACCGGATGAAGCAGATCGGCATGGGGCTCACCCCTTCTCCCGTTCGCGCGCTTCCGAGTTTCGTGGAGATGATGCGTTCTGCCAAACGCAGCGCGGGCGTGATGCCCCGCTGGTGGCTGGAGCCGAATTACGGCACTATTCTCGGGGATGAGGAGGGATTGGCGTGGCAGATCACCAAGGCGGGCGTGAAGACCATGACGGAGAATGACGTATTCGCGGCAGACGGCGATCGCCAGCATACCGGCAAGTCGGATCCACTCTCCCAGAAATGGGCTGAGACCATGACCGCCTGCTATGCCGATCTGTCGGTTGCGGAACCAGTTTTCGGGCAGCTTCAGGGCTGCATGGATCTGGCCGTGGCCGCCGCCCTCATCGTTCGGAAGGACCTGTTCGGCAAGGCCCATTGCGAGCTGCCCATGCTCCTCAAGGAACATGGTACGGCCGAGTTGGCGGCCCCCCGCCAAGTGGCCAGCAAGGCGTCGTACGCACGCAAGAGCGGTACGTGGGTTGTCGTGTGCGGCGGCGTACAGCTCAATCCCTGGGCGATCATCGAGCGGTCGGAGACGAGTGCCCAGTTGACCCAGATCCGACAGCAGGGGGCCCTGGCCGCCAACTCGTCGTGGTGGTCGAACTGATTGGCACTGTTTCGAGCACAATGAAGGGGCCGATTGAGGCCCCTTTCTTCGTTTCTTGGACGACAACAGCACTCGTCCTGAAGCCAATCTGTGGATGTCGGCCGATCACCCCCTCATGAACCACCGATCGATCGTGACGCGCCGGCCGTGATCCAGCCGGCGATCGCGGGCCGGGAACAAACCCCGGCCCGACAGCGTCCAATCTGAAAACGGACGGCGCCCCTCCCCCTCTGCTTAGGGATTTTGATTGTTCTCCCCATTCTGGTGATAATGGGGTTTTCATTGGGGCAGTTTCGGGATGCGGGCCAGGCACCGATTGGGGGTAGTTCAATGCTCGGCGCAAGGTACAAGACTTGTGGGGGATTGCTGCAAAGGCGGCTGCGTTGTGAGGGCCTGGAGAGTCGCCGGATGCTGGCTGGCGATGCCGGTTTTGCTGGGGAGGCGGCCCCAGCCGCGACAGCGCTCAGCGCCGATTGGTCCGGTTTTCTCATCAGCGATCTGAACGGCAACGTGATGGTTGCAGATGTCGAGGGGGCTGGGCGGGCGGATACGCTTGCGACCACATCGGTGGCGCTGTTCGACATCGCCATCTCACCGTCGGGGCGCGTGTTCGGTGTCGCAGGTCCGGCCGATGGGTCGAGCATTCTCTACGAACTGGAGGTTGATTTCGACAATCCGGGCGGTTTCGTCAATCCGGTGCAGATCGGCTGGGTGGCGACGAACAACAGCGGCGTACGGCTCAATGGGCTGGAATTCGCAGCGGATGGGACGCTTCTGGCGACGGGATGCGACTACCCGAGCTTGTTTGAGGCCAATTACCTCTACTCGCTCGACGAGGATTCGGCGGACGCCACGCGCCTGGTGAATCTCGGGTCTTACGACTCCGCGGGAGACGTAACGGCGGACGAAGACGGGAACGTTTATCTGACGACTCTCAGTGGCCACCTGCTTCGGATTCCTTCAGACCACTCGGGTTACGCCGTGGTAGGCAATCTGGGATACTCCGACATCTACGGAATGACGTACGGGCCAGGCCCCGAACTGCGAGGCTATCGCACGAACGGGGAGGTTCTCAACATCGACCCCAGCGACGCCTCGTGGGAACACGAGATCACTCTCTGGCCCGGAAACGTCTCCGCGCCAAACAGCCTGCTTGGCGCGACCACGATCTTCAAGCCTCCCACGAACCTGGGCGTGGTGGACTTTGTGGATCTCGCGGACCAGTCGGCGTTCGGCGACGAACTGTGGTACTGTTTCGACGCCATGTACGATGGGTGGGTGACGGTGGAACTGGACGACTTCGGTTCGCCCGGCGGTTTGGACCTGAGGCTGTACCTCCGTAACGACGACGGAGGGCTTACGGAAGTTGCCGACGAGACCAGCCGAGTCGACTACGAGGCCGAGGCGGGGGACCGGTTCTACGTGGAGCTCAACGATCTTGCCATGCATGTAACCGTGCGCATATGCAACCTGGTGGAGCAGGAAGCCGACTCGATCACGGTCCACGGCACCGACGAAAGCGACGATCTTGTGCTGGAGGTCGATTCGCCCTACGTGGTTGATGTCAACGGAATCGACTATGAGTTGTCCTTTCCCGGGGGGACGCTGGTAACGACGACGTTCGACGGCGGAGGCGGCAGCGATTCGATCGGAGTGCTGGGCAGCGACGGTGACGACACGGTCGAGATCGACATGGCGACGCTGGCCGGCGCGATCAGCGGCGCCAATTTCGCAGTCGAATTCTCCAGCACAGCCATGATGGAGTTCGACGGGCGAGAAGGGTACGACACGGCCCAGATCCAGGGGACGGACGCCGATAGCCAGCTCAATCTTGGCCCATTCCAGGGCGAACTCGTGGAAGGCGTCGTTCACGGTTCCGTGCTGCAGATGGAGGAGATCGCGATTGATGCAGCCGACGGCGACGACGACGTGACCTTCGATGGCGGCACGAAGGCCGACCGGCTCGATCTGGATCCCACGTCGGGGCTCTATCGCGAATACGTGCCGGAAGGGGAATCGCGAGATCCGACCTACAGGATCTCGGCGACAAATATCGAGTCGAACTATGCATCGAGCGGCGGAGGGATCGACGCGGTGTTCATGCGGGATTCACCGGGCGATGAGACATTCATTGCCGGCCTGGGATTGGTCAGGTATGAGGGTCCCGGGTATTCCCATGAGATTCACGGCTTCCGCATTGCGCATGCCTACGGCCTCAACGGCGGCCACGATCGGGCCACGATCTACGACACGATGCAGGACGACAAGTTCAAAGGGAAGGACGATATCAGTCTCCTGCGAGGCGGTTCGTTCTATTTCCGGGCCAAAGGTTTCGAAGAGGTCGAATCGACGGCGTTATACGGTGGCAATGATCTGGCCGTTCTCTACGGCACCGCCGGGGATGATCTCCTGACATCCTCGTACGAATCGACCAGGATGGCCGGGGGCGGCGTGACGCGTACGGTTAGCGGGTTCACCCAGGTGCTGGCCCATGCCGCAGGCGGCTACGATGTGGCCCGCCTGCAGGATTCACCCGGTCGGGACGAATTCCGTGGCCGCAGCCACAAGGTTACTTTCCGGAGCCTCGATGATGACCTCCTGAACGTGACCGCCAGGGCCTTCGACGCGGTGTATGCGGAAGCGAGCTTCGGCGGCGCGGATATCGCAAAACTGCACGATACGGCCGGCGACGACTATCTGAGCGGAACGGGGAACGTCGGCCGGCTGTCGACAGTCGGCGGCGGAAGTCTCGATCTGCTCTACGAGGCGACTGCTTTCGAGACCGTGAAAGTCTATTGGACGACGGGAAGCCACATCAATGATCTGGAGCCGCCGCTGGACTATGCCTATTACGAGGTATTCCTCTAGTGCTTCGTCACAGCCAAGAATCGGGATCGAGACTGCGGAACGACTCGGCGACTGTCGCATGATTCTACGCCATTTGCCCCAGAATGAAGCTGTGGCAAAGCACTAGGCTGACTGGTCTCCTTCCCCTCCGGCAATCGTGCGGCCGCCGTCGACGGGAATGCAGACGCCGGTGACATAGTCGTTTTCGACGAGATAGAGAACGGTGTGGGCTACCGATTCCGGGGAGCCTTCCCGTTTCAGGAGCGTGCCGGCAACGACCCGTTCCTTCTCGTCTTCGGGCAAGTCCTCCGGGAGCATGACCGGGCCCGGTAGGATGGCGTTGACCCGAACGGCTGGGTTCCTCGCTGCCAGTTCGACCGCCAGCATTCGAGTCATGGTGGGGATCACGCCTTTTGACAGGAAGTAGGCGGCATAGTCGCGGTAGGGACGCACAACAGCCCAGTCACCAACGGTTACGATAGCTCCTCCTTGGGGCTGCTGGGCCATGATCAATCCGCCTCGCCGGCAGCAAAGGAACGTGCCGAGCGCGTTGATCTCGAAATGCCGCTGGATATCGCCGGCGTTGGTGTCTTCCAGTCGACCAGGCTCCCAGATTGCAGCGGTGGTGATCAGCACATCGAGCCGCCCGAACCGGCCGAGATGCTCCTCAAACAGCCGCTCCACCTGGTGCTCCTGCGAGACATCGGCCTGAAAGCAGGCGGCCACTCCGCCTCCGGCTTCAATTTCTGCAGCCGTCTCCCGGGCGGCATCGCACGAACCATGGTAGTGGAGACCGACGGAGTAGCCTTTTCGGGCGAGAGTTCTGACAATGGCGTTGCCGATGCGGCGGCGTCCGGCCCCCGTTACCAGTGCGACGGGCTGATCCTGTCGAGGCGGCATGGCAGCGAACCTGGAGGAAGAAGAGTCAAACGAGGTTTCTGTTGAGGACCGTTTGGGATGCGATTGTGGCTACCCAACTGAAGACCACAGAAGGGCGGGCTTCCGCCCGTCGCCCTCGTACACCGACTGCGCAGGCCCGAATGGCTTGCCGAATTCTAGCGATACCATCGCCTGTGACAAGCCGAGACAGGGATCAGGCTGGCCTTGTACCGGCGAGCCGCCCGGGTAGACTATGGGTGGCTGCATGGAAGATGCCCAGGGCGCCCCGACGGAAGACCGCAAGAAAGCCGGGCTTCCGCCTGTCGCCCGGTGCATGGACTGCTTTGGCGTCAATAGGAGCCAGAAGGTGTCTGGCACTGGCTCTTGAATGTCCTTTTCTCTCTTGACCCGGCACGCTCGGCCGTCAACGAGCTTGCGATTTCTCTCCATGACCAACGATAAGCTTCGTCGTCAACTCGCCTGGGATGCTGCCAGGTTGATGTACACTCGCGAGGAATCGGAATACTACCGCGCTAAGTTGAAAGCCGCCCGTCGTGTCTGCTCGGGCGATGTCAAGCCGCACGATCTGCCGAGCAACCGTGAGATTCGCGACCAGGTCCAAGCTTTTGCCCGTCTGCACGAGGGAGATCGCCGCAGGGAGAATCTCAAGGATATGCGGCTGGAAGCGCTGCGTCTGATGCGGATTCTGCGAATCTTCCGCCCCCGACTCATCGGGAGCGTGATGACCGGCCACATCCGGCAGGGTTCCGATATCGATATCCACGTCTTTTCCGACAGTATTGAGGCGGTGGCGGCCGCGCTCGATGAGGAAGGGTTCTGCTACGAAATCGAGCGGAAAACGGTGCGGAAACACGGAGAAGAACGGCAGTTCACGCACCTTCATGTCGAAGACCGGTTCCCGTTCGAACTGACGGTCTATCCGGCAGACAAGGTCCACTACGTGTTCAAGAGTTCGATCACGGGCAAGGCGATCGAGCGGGCGAGCATTGCCGAGTTGGAGCAGATTCTCACTCGTGAGTATCCGGAAGCGACGCTCGACCAAACAGTCCTGCAGGAGGAGTCGCGGGTAGATCCGTTCCAGATCTTCGAGATGCTCCTGCTGCCGCTGGAGCGGGTGAAAGAGAGCCGCGAGTATCACCCGGAAGGGGATGTTCTGTATCACAGTCTGCAGGTTTTCGATCTGGCTCGCGACGAGCTGCCCTATGACGAGGAGTTTCTGCTGGCGGCGCTGCTTCACGACGTGGGCAAGGCGATTGATCACCGGGAGCACACGGTTGCCGGGCTGGAGGCCCTCGAAGGCCTGATTACGGAGCGGACCGCCTGGCTGATAGCCCACCACATGGAGGCCCACGATTACCTGGACGGAACGCTGGGGGCGCGGAGTCGTCGTCGGCTCGAGGCTTCGCCGGATTTCGAAGAACTGCTGCTCCTGGCAGAGTGCGACCGCGAGGGCCGGGCTGTGGGAGTGCAAGTTCCAGACCTGGACGAGGTATTGGACTATCTGCGCGAGCTCGCGCGGACCTGCGATGCGTGAGGATGGCGGCGAGACTGCCTGTAAGAAACCACGGTACCAGAAGAACACTCAGTTGTTTGACAGGAGCCAACGCAGTGAAATCGACACGACGAGTTTTCCTGGCAGCCGGACTGGCTGCAGTCGGAACGAGGGCCCTCTCGGATTCTGCCGCTGCCGACAATGAAGCAATCGAATGCCTGGACTACGGCCGGTCCTTCATCTGCAATACGTCTTCAGCCAACGCTGTGCGATTCTGGATTGAAAGCCGGACGATTCTCTATGACGACCAGGCGGGAACGGAACTGGTCATCTACCAGTGCGGTTCCTGCAAGAGCGAGAACACGTTCGCCGAGAGAGACCTGTTTCAGGCGGACAACTACGACTTCATGCCCATCTACGGCGGCGAGGACGTGCTGGTTCTGCGGCGGCATGCAGACGCCCGGGACCGGTACCGGCAGCTTCGCAAAGTGACGGAGATGTGGGGTGAGCCGAATCTGCGGCTGCACTGCGGCAAGCTGGTCCGGGAACTCGCGACGTTCGAGGAGATTCGCGACGTTACGGCGACGGACACGCCATTGGCGGCCCAGACCGAGATGGCAAATGAAGAAACCGGTCTGCGATGCCTGCTGGAGTATCCCGTCAAAACGATGAATATCAGTCTCGACAAGGGAATCTGGCAGGTAGACACCGGCCCGATTGCGCTGCCGGATCTGAGCCGGCGGTTCCAACCGCCGGTCGACAGTGTGCGTCTGGCTTTCGCCGCCTTCAACAGTTTTGATTTCTGCGATTTCGTGATCGAGCAGCCAACCCCGATTATCCGCGACGAACAGGAGATCTGCCGTGTCTATCACTACTCCAATCCCGTCAGCATGCCGGCAGTGAACCGCGTGCTGGCTGTTCAATGAACCGGCCGCCTTCCCGTTCAGGCATGGAGGCCTTGGACGACGCTGAAGGATCTCGGCTCGCGGGGTGAACGGCAAGCCAGATCGCAGGCAAGCAGAACGGGCGAGGCGGCCTGATTGGGCCGCCTCGCCGGAATTGTCCGATGATCGCTGCCGTGTTGTGCGGCGCTAGTTCCAGACGGAATCGAGAGACATCGTGATGCGGAATGTCGAGAGGATCGTGTTCATGACGACTTCCGATGGGCGGTACTCGAGCACGATCAAATCGTTGGGTTCAATGAGGATTCGCTGATTCGGATCCCGCATGGCTTCCTTCAAGTCGACCTCGATGGCATTCTGGCGTCCGTTCACAACCCGCAGAACAAGGACTCGCGTTGGCGGGAAGATAGAGCCCACTCCGGTACCGATTCCGTCGATTCCCGACCCGCCCGCGGCCGCGGCAATACTACCCCCAGACATTGCCATGGCTCCAAGCACGTCGAGGTCGTAGTCGCGTGGGATGGGGAACTGCCCGCCCTTCAGAAGACCACCCGTGTAGAAGACCTCCGCGTCGCGAGACTGGATGTAGACGATATCTCCGTTGCCGAGAATGATGTCTTCCTGCCTTAGTTTCTGCACGGGCTCTCCGGGAACGGCACGGAGCGGAATTCGGATCACGTTGTCAGGAGTCTTCGACGAATTGTCGGTTGCCTGCACGTAGGAGTCGATGTCGTCGAGCAGAGGCGTCAAGTCCTGGGCTTCGTCGAAGGTACCTCGGAGAATGATGAGTTCATTCTTCGCCATGACACCGGGAAGACCGCCGCTCTCACCGAGAGCATGGAGAACGTCGTTCTCATAGGCCCGCAGTTCGACGAGTGTTGCGGAACCGAGACGCTCGTTGCCGAGGGCAAACTCGCCGGCCGATTCCTCCCGCTTTTCCACGCCCTTGGGTTGAACGTCTTCGCGAATCACAAGGACTTTGTAGATTCGCGGCCTCATCAGGGTGACGATGATACGGTCGCGGCCCGGCACGAGGATCTTGTTGTCTTCGGTGTAAGACTTGCGGATCACGGTCTCCAACTGGGCAATCGTGAGTCCCTCGGCCATGATAGGAGGAACCAGCGGCAGTGGCAGGCTTCCATCCTCGCGGATCGGGATCGGATAGCCGATTGCCGGCGGCATCTCGCGCTGGAACTTCTCGGGGAAATGGACCGGCGGCGGTTCGTCGCGAGATCCCAGCACACCTTCAATATAGATGCCCAGGGTGTCGCCTGGACCAAGCATGTAGACGGCTGGCGGATCCTGACGCAACCGGACCAGGTTGATGGGTTCCAAGTCGCTTCGCGGGCCTCCTTGAAGGCCGTTGCTGAAACAGTACGGTGAGACCGTTTCCCGGCTGCTGATGCTGGTGCAACCAGTCGAGGCCACCGCAACCAGCATGCAGAGTACCATTACGGTTGTTGGACGCTGACGTGTCGTCATCATCCCTCCCCCAAAAAAATTTTGTCTTCTCGCAGCATCCGCTTGGGTGCGGGGGCTGTTCAACCTTCTTGACCCTCTCCGATCCAGCAACCGCCAGCGCCCTGCCGGGTGTTGTGGTTTCCAGACCGTCAATTGTGTCGCCGGCCTTGGCTGTTCCTCACAAACCGCCAGTTCCGATCGACCGTTTCTATCCGGAGAAGTGGTAAGTCCCGCATCACCGGAATAAACCTAATAATCGGATCGTCCGGAACAACGACTTTGCTCCAACAGAAATGGGAGCGCGGGTGAGAAATCAGCCTGCAATACCCCCCGCCTGAGGGAATAGCAAGCTGCAGCGGTGACGACGGGAAGCTGGGCGGCGGTGGAGGAACGTCTCCTCGCGAGATTGCCGCTGGCCAGAACCGGTCGCGCTGGCGCAGGAGACACCGAAGAGTCGTTTTGGCACGTCTGTCGCGACTGCGGAGAGTTCGCCGGATTTCTGTCGGCGGGAGGCCTCTCAACGCCTGCAACCTGGCTGCTCACCAATCGCTTTCGTGGGGACGCTGCCAGAATGCTCTCCGGCGTCCGCAGGCGGAGCAGCGAAACTGCCTCCATCAGGCACTCACTCTTGGAATCGACTGTTGCGGTCACCGGTCCGTAAACGGAAGACGACCAGACTCTGGGTCGGATAGGCCGTAAAGTCTGTTTTTCTACCAGAATACACTCTGCCAGGCCAGGATTCGATGCGCGTCGTGCGCGTCGCGGGAATCCGTTTCGCCGGACGACAATCGAAGCCTCGTTCCACATGTGCCAGGGGGCAGTTGCAGCCGACCCCCCTAAATCGGGTGACAACGAGAGCGTGAACCGGTGGTGGTGGGCGTCGAACTGCGTCATGTCCCTGGTGTTGCCGGGACGATTGCAGTCGGGCCTGATCCGGCCGAGGCCGATGAATAGCAAGCGTATACCCCACCTTTGGTGACAACATGAAAGGCCCCGGGCAATGTGCCCCGGGACAGTCAACACCCTACAGATCAACATGAAACAGTGCCCCCTGTTTTCTACTCTGATGTGTTGTTTCGGGGTTAATTTCGAAAAAACCACCGGTTGGCTCTTGCATCTTCTCAAACCCGGCGCTATTCTCGGGACAATTTGTGACTGGGTCACCCCTCACAATCGCCTGCGGCAGGAGGCTGCTTGGACATGGTAACCATGTGTCCATCGGAGCATGGCTCCAGTCATGCTCCTGATAATATCCTGTTGGCGGTACCAAGGTTGACAAACGGGGAGTATCGTTATGGTGACGTTTCTTTCGCGGTGGCTGCGTGGTCTTGATCGTTCGACTCGGAGCACGGGAGTCTCGCCCCGGCGAATAACGCTGGAGTGCCTCGAAAATCGGACGTTGCTCAGCGTGGCGAGCGGTTCGGAGGAGTATGCCTCGTATCCCCTGCCGGCAGAGTCTGGCGGCGCGGTGAGCTACGCGGCTGGAACCGGGTCGGACAGACTGTTCGCTCTTCGAGTAACAGGCACCAAAGGACAGATCCATGAGCTTGATCCGGCCACGGGGGGAACCATTGCCAACTTCGACGCGCCTGGGTCGATCAGTAACGCCAGCTACGTGGGGTTGGCGTCGGCGGTCAGTGGCCTGTTCTTCATGGCTGGGAACGGAAGCGGTCCGCACACTCTCTATGAGATCAATCCAGATACTGGGGCTGTGATTGACTCCGACTTGGTGGGAAACGCAAGTGATCCGGGCGTAGCCAGTCTTGCTTGTCTCAATGGATTGGTTTACATGGGGCGCCCCGGCAACAAGAGTCTCTTGGTTTGGGACCCGGTTGGCGACAGCGTCGTCAAGCGAATGACAATCGACTTTGAAGTTGGCGGAGGGCTGACCGGTGCGGGAGACCGCGGAGTGCTCTATGCCTCCGGACAGTCGGGGAGAATTGCTGAGATCTCGCCCAGCGATGGCGCGCTTCGCGTATTCACGGCAAAGGGGTACTCCTATAACTATGCCGGCGGCCTTGCCTATGTAGATGGACAGTTGTTAGCGGCCGACCGCGACGAGCCCTACGTCTATCGAATCGATCCTTCCACTGGGACGATGACCGAGCGGCTCAGTGTTCCAGGATCGTACTTCTTCACGGGACTGGCAGGGGATGGGGCGCCGCAGGTTCCGGCGGAGATTCGAGGCAGCGTCTGGCGAGACGTCGACGGCGATCGACTCTGGGACGATGGTGAGCCCGGCACGGGGGACTGGACGGTTTTTCTCGACGACAACGAGAATGGGATCCGGGACCTGGGAGAGCAGTTCGCCCAGACGGCAGAGGACGGTTCGTATGTGATTGCCGGCGTGTTGCCGGGAACCCACGCCGTAGCGACGGAGACGCCGGCGTATTGGGTGCAAACCTCGCCGGGCGAGAGTCTCTCCCAAGGCCGCCTGTTTGCCGTGCGGCTCAATAGCGGGACGGGCGTGGCAACGATCGTCGAATTCAATCCGGACAGCGGGGCAATCATCAACGAGTTCTCTGCACCAGGTACGGCGACCTCGATGGGGCCGCAAGGACTCGCCACAGGGCGGGACCGGCTTTACTACTTCGAGGGCAGTTCACGTGTCCTTTACGAACTCGACCTCAACACCGGGACGGTAATCGATTCGCAGGCCATCACCTTCGTGGATGCTGGATCGATCTCGGGACTTGCCTATCTGAAGGGAATGGTCTACCTGTTACAGCACGAAAAGGGTCAGATTCTGCGATGGGATCCGCTCCGGAAGCAGATCACACTTGTATGGTCGTTCTCGGGAGTGCAACTGGTTGGAAGCCTGACAGGTGCGGCTGCCGACGGGGCTCTCTACTGCAGCAACGGGGAAGGAACGGTCTTCCGAGTCGATCCGACAACGGGCAAGATCAACCGGACTCTGTCGACGGGCATCGCGCAGACCCGTGGCGGGCTGGCGTGTGCCGGCGGTGATTTGCTGATCGGTCCGCTCGATTCGTCCGGAACGGTCTATCGTGTCGATCCGGTTTCCGGCGGCGTTCGGGGTACCTTGGCCCTCGGCGGTGCGCAGTATGGCAAGCTCGTCGGGCTCGGCGGTGATGGTGCGGCGGGAGCATCCGCACCGCAGTACGTGAATGTGACGTCAGGTGCTGTGGCAGAGAACGTCAACTTCGGCAACTCGCCCATCGACCGTTCCAGGGAGGTGGTGGGAACAGAAGGAGCCGACGTGATCACGGTGATCGTGAGCGACACCGAATACGTTGTCAGAGTCAACGGGGCGGCACACGCGTTCGAGCGGCCCCTGGTCAACGAGATGGAAATCAATGGTCTTGGTGGCAGGGACAAGATCACAATCGTCGGCACGGGAGCGGGCGAAACGGTGACACTGGATACCACCTCGGCAGAGGTGATCGCCGAGTCGTATCAGATCCGCGCCACGAGTGTCGAACGCATCCTGGTCGATTCCGGCGAGGGAAACGACCGGGTGACCATGATCGGTTCCGCTGGGGCCAACCGTTTGTACAGCTACTCCGGATACACCTGCCTGACGGACTCGTCGCAAAGCTACTCGCATCGCGTGGACGGCTTTGAAGCGGTGGAAGTGTCTGTTCCTGCCGAAGGGCGCAACCACGCCTTCTTCTACGGCAGTTCCGGGGACGACGAACTCATCGCGTCTCCGAATACGGTTGAGTTGAACCGGAAGGACGAGTCGACCGGACGCTCAGCGACCGGGTTTACCAGCGTGTATGTCTACGCCACCGACGAAGGCAACGATACGGCCAGGCTGACCGGTGCCACAGATGCGGCGAATCACCTATACAGCTATGCAGATTACGCCATCATGACCGATGGGAACCGTTCCTACTACTTCTACGCTCGCGGGTTCAATTCGGTGACGGCCGACTCGCCTGGTCACGGTTCTACGTACGCCTACTTCTACGATAGTCCAGGCGCCGATACGTTTCAGGCCGCGCCAGCCACGGCCACGATGAATCGGACTGATTCTGGAAAGGGCACGACCGCGACCGGTTTCAACCGGATCTACGCGTACTCTACACGCGGTGGCGACGACACGGCCATCCTGACCGGTTCCGAGGCAGGCGGCAACCGCTATCGCGCGTACCCCGCATATGCCACACTGACCGACATCCAGGGTTCGTTCTACCAGTATGCCAAGGGTTTTCATTCCGTCACCGCTGTCGGTTCCTCCACCAGTGAGTCGCGCGATATCGCCCATCTCTACGATTCCAGCGGAAGCGACACGTTCCGAGGAGCCTTCCTCGGCGAGAGCGGCAAGTACGAAGGGGGCTCGCTGGGCGACGAGGCAGGAACGTTCGAGAACTGGGTCAGGTATTTCGACCAGGTCTACGCCCGTTCGTCGAACCGCAGCTCCGAGGACAAGGTCGAGGTCGACACGAGACTTCTTGCCTACAACCTGCTTCGAACCGGATATTGGCAGTAACGCCGATTCACGGAGCAACGCACAATCGTCCGCAAAATGACTGCTGGCCGCCCGCCATGGCGATCACGATCTGCGGTGCTGCGGCGTGCAGAAGGCTGGACCGCTGATTGCCAATCGATCCGCGTGATCGGGCAGGCACCGGTCGTCGGGCAATGCCATCCGTCGGCAATCCGGTGATGATCGACGCCCGTGGCGGGCAAGGCAAGGGACCAGGGACACCGGTTGGGCCCCTCCGAGAATCACGCACTGGCGACTCTCCAGGTTCAGTTGACGGAACCCTGTCATCCATCTATAGTTACGGAGACGAATTGCCAACACCATCCCTCACTCCACAAGGGATAGCGCCATGAGCACCGGTGACGCAGCCGGAACAGGCCCCTCCATCGCACGCGGGCGGAACTACCCGTCCATCCGACAATTCACCGTGTTTCTCGAGAATCGCGTTGGCCAGTTGCTCGAGGTTATTCGCAGGTTTGAGGGAAGCCACGTGCGAATTGTGGCCCTTTCCATCAGCGATTCGGCAGAATGCGCTTTCGTCCGATTTCTGCTGAGCCACCCTGAAGAGGGAAGAGAGATTCTCGAGCGGGCCGGTCTGGCGATCATCGAGAGCGATCTGATTGGGGTCGAGTTGCCCGAGGGGCCCCAGCCTCTGCTGCAAATCTGCACGGCCCTCCTGCAGGCCGAGGTCAACATCGTTCAGGCCTATCCCTTGATCGTCCGTCCCCATGGCCGTGCGGCTGTTGCCCTGATGGTCGACAACATCGATCTCGGCCTGGAAACGCTGGCCGCGAAAGAATTCCGCACGATCACCGAGGGAGACCTGCTGGAAGAGAAGAGTTGAAATCCTCTTCCAGCAGCGCGGGGAACTGCCGTTACTGAATGACAGCGTAGGCGGGGAGTTCCGGAACCGGAAGACCCAGGTCGGTTTGAACTCGGATGGTCTGTTCCAGCTTGCCGCTGGTGGCGTCCCCGACAAAGATCACGGGGATGACATGCACTGTCTTTGGTTCGGCCGAACTGCCGGGGACCTCGAACTTGAATCTCTCGTCGGGACAACTGACGGAAACCACTCGGAACGGCTTGGCACCCCGGAGCACAATGGTTTTCATTACCGTCTGGCCCGGTTCGACATTGCCCATGAAGAGAGATGGGGGGCTGACAACGATCGAGGGTTCGATCCGTCCCTGAATGGGAAGCGGAACCTGGGTACGGTTACGGTCATTCGTCTTGAGGATCAAGTACTCGTTCACATAACCCACCGGGGCACTCTCGTCGAGGTGGGCGGAGATCTGATAGCGGGCATTTCCGCCACTACGGCTGAGCTCCTCAAACGTGGCGGTAATGTGCGGGTTGGCGCATGCCACCTCCAGAATCTGCCAGTCGGATCGCCCCGCGTGGGCCACGAGCACCTGGCGATCTGCCGCTTGGCCTTCTGCCACAGCCCCGACCTCCACGCATCCGGGGTTGAAGACCACGTCACTGCGAATGTAGACGCGCGTCTGGAGCTGCACCTGGGCATAGTACGGTTTGTCGAAAGTAACCGTCAGCGTGGCACCCTTCTGCCCCTGGAACCGGTCTGTATTGATCTTGGCGACAATTGCGGTTGTCTCATGCGTCTTGAGCGTGTCCTGCTCGATCCGCGGGCTCGTGCAGCCGCAGCTTGAGCTGACGCTTACGATATGCACGTCCTCTTCATAGAGGTTTGTCAACTCGTAGCGGTACTCCGCCTTTGCGCCACGGGCGACGTCGCCAAACTCATGAACGCGCTGCTGAAACATCTTCTCCGCCCATTCCTGGGCTGAAAGAGCAGAGGTGAGGGTCAAGAGGAGGAGTGTCGCACACGAAACCTGGCGGAACATGGATGGATTTCCTTGCGGACGGCTGAGCCGGGCGAGAACTGGCTTGGGACTCGTCTGTTTCCGGCGGACGACAGGGTGGGAATGCATCGGGTACACGTGCCACCAACGTTGATGGCTGGAGAACTCTAGCCCCCCCTTAGGCACGTGTCAAATTCCCCACTTGTTCCATTTTTACAAATATGTGATGCACGACGGCATCCATGGAAGGGGGCGAAGGCACGGTTAAATGCCCAAATTCGGCAAGATTCCGACAATTGAAACGGAAAACTAGCTCTTCCTGGGGGTTACCTTCAGGCCTGCGAGCGTGTGAATCTCTCGTTCAGGGTGCAAAAAACTACCCCTGCTTCGTTCGAAGAACCTGGTCTCGAGATCAGAACAGGCCCATCTTTGAAGGCCTGTTTCGAGAGATTCACATCCTCTGCGTGCTGACTTCATGGCCCGGAGCAGCATTGAGGCAGCCTTGGACGCGAAGGAGATGCCCCCCTTTGCGGAGGATGGCTAACGAGAATCGCCCTGCACGCCGAAGATACTGCAGGCGCCAACCGTTGCTCATGGACTGTGGGCCCCTCTGCGTGCGGGGAGAAGCTGACGATTTTAGCTCCCACGAGCATTGCCAACTCGGCGGGGGATTCGTTAGCATAGGGGATTACCGTTTGCCCGGGCGTGGTGGCCTTGGCGAGGAGGGTGGAGTCTGCGCGCTGGCGAGCCGGTTGCAGTCCGTGCGATTCGGCAACTCGTTGGCTTCGTAGTTGGATCAAGTCCGGATTTGCCCATGTTCGAGTCACTTCAGGAAAGCCTTGGCTCCGCATTGAGATCCCTTCGGGGACGCGGCAAGCTGACCGAAGCGAATATGCGCGAGGGTCTGCGATCCGTTCAGACCGCTTTGCTCGAAGCCGACGTGAGTTTTCCGGCCGTCAAGGATTTCATGGCACGGGTGTCGGAGCAGGCGGTCGGTGAGACAGTGCTGAAATCGCTCAATCCGACGCAGCAGCTCGTCGGCATTGTCCATCGGGAGTTGATCAACCTGATGGGGCCGGTCGACCACTCGCTGCATCTGAAGCCTCCCGTGTCGATCATCATGCTTTGCGGCCTGCAGGGCTCCGGAAAGACGACGACCTGCGGCAAGCTCGGCCGGCTGTTGATCGAACGCGGCAAGAAACCGATGCTGGTGGCGGCGGACCTGCAGCGTCCGGCGGCTATCACGCAGCTCGAAGTGCTCGGCCAGGGGCTCGGGATCCCGGTGCATGCTGAACACGATTCGAAAGACCCCGTGGCGGTATGCCGCCATGCCGTGGACGCGGCCCGGAAGGCCGAGGTCAACGTGGTGATCCTGGACACGGCCGGTCGACTGCACGTCGATCAGGAGCTGATGCAGCAGCTCTCGATGATCGAGCGCCGGGTCGAGCCCGATCAGGTCTATTTTGTAGTCGACTCGATGACAGGGCAGGACGCGGTCAACAGCGCCAAGGCGTTCAATGAGGCCCTGGAGCTCGACGGGGTGATTCTTACCAAGCTGGACGGCGACGCCCGCGGTGGGGCCGCGCTGTCGGTGAAGGCGGTAACGGGCGTGCCGATCAAGTTCATCGGCACCGGTGAGCACCTCGACGCGTTGGAGGAATTTCATCCCGACCGGATGGCAGGCCGGATTCTCGGCATGGGCGATATCCTCTCGCTGGTCGAACAGGCCCAGGAAAAGTTCGACCAGGAGGAGATGAAGCGTCAGGAGGAGCGGCTCCGGAAGGGTGAGTTCACGCTTGACGACTTCCGCAAGCAGCTCCAGCAGATCAAGAAGCTCGGTCCGGTTCAGAAGGTTCTCAGCCTGCTGCCGGGAATGGGGCAACTGAAGGATCTGATGCACGATCTCGATGCCGAAGGCGACATGCGACGACTTGGCGGGATCATCGACTCGATGACCCCTGAAGAGAAACGCAACCCGAAGCTGATCGATCAGAGCCGGCGTCGGCGGATTGCCGCCGGTTCGGGGGTCGAGCCGCACGAGGTCAACGAACTGGTCAAGCAGTACGACGGTATGGCCGACATCATGAAGAAGATGGCCGGCCTGGGGATGCGAGACCGGATGAAGGCCGTCCAGCAGTTGTCGCAGAGTGCGGCTGCCAATCCCATGGGGCGGCTCAGCGTGAAGAAGCAGGGCACCGGCAAGCGGCTCACGTCGAAGGAGCGAGCCAGGCTCAAGAAGGAGCGTGAGAAAGAGCTCCGGCGTCGAAAGCGTGATATGAGAAACAAAAAGGACGAGCAATAGACTGTAGCGGTTGAAACCAAGGTTCTTGAGACTACAGCATCACGAGGAGTAGTACGTGGCTGTTCGAATTCGTATGAAGAAGTTTGGGCGTCGGCACCGACCATTCTACCGCATCTGCGCGATGGATTCGCGCAGCGCGCGAGATGGACGCGTGCTCGAAGAATTGGGTACCTACGATCCGCTGGTTCCGGAAACCAATGCGCGAGCGATCCTCAACAAGGAACGCATCCAGTACTGGCTGAGCGTGGGTGCCTCGCCGAGCGAGAAGGTCAGTGCGCTGATCAAGAAGTACGGTGCGGAAGGGACGCATGTCGAGGAACAGCAGCGAGCCCTGGATCGGCTGGCCCAGTCGCGCCGGCGTCCGGAACCCCGCACCGATTTCCCGAAACCGGCGCCGCGAAAGAAGGAGGCTCCGACCGGCGACGCCCCAGCAGCGTCCGCCCCTGCGGATCCGCAGGCCGAGGCCGTGAGCGGAGAAGGCGGAGACCAGTAGGGCCCGACGATGCGTTTCGACGTCGTGACCCTGTTTCCCGAGATTCTCGACGGATATGTTGGCTCGAGCGTCTTGAAGCTGGCCATCCAGCGGGGCCTGGTTGAGGTCCATCGCCACAATATGCGCGATTGGGCCACGGACCGCCATCGATCGGTCGACGATCGGCCGTTTGGCGGCGGGCCCGGCATGGTGCTCAGGGTCGACACGGTCGTACCCAGCGTCGAGACGATACGGCGGCAAACCAGCGATGCCGGACACCTGGTCATGCTCACCCCTCAAGGGCGGCGTTTCGACCAGCCACTGGCGGGAGAACTTGCCAGGCACGAGCGGATCCTGTTGCTCTGCGGGCGCTACGAGGGTTTCGACGAACGTATCCGCGAAATCCTCCAACCGGACGAGATCTCTGTGGGGGATTTCGTCCTCAACGGCGGTGAGACGGCCGCCATGGTGATAATCGATGCCGTGATTCGGCTGGTGCCGGGAGTGTTGGGCGACGAACAATCGAGTGCCGACGACTCTTTTTCCACGGAGGACGGCTGGCTCGAATGTGCGCAGTACACACGGCCCAGGACCTATCGCGGCCTGGAAGTGCCACCCGTGCTGTTCAGCGGAAACCACGAAGAGATCGCCAGGTGGCGGCAGCAGGACAGCCGAATCCGAACCGAACAGCGCCGAGCGGATCTGCTCGGGCCGGATGGCTCAAAAGACATCAGAGAATGAAAGAGCCCCGACAGAACGAGGGGTATTCCTCGGGCAACACATTTGATGGCTCTGTTGGCGGCTTATTGGCCACGCGCGATGGCGCAAAGTGAGGACGACGATATGAGTCAACAGTTGATGAACCTGGTCGAGAAGACCAGCATGAAGGCCGAAGTCCCGAAGTTCCAGATCGGCGACACGGTTGATGTGCACTGCGAGATTCTGGAAGGTGACAAGAAACGCATCCAGATCTTCAGCGGAATCGTTATTGCCCGCAGCGGATCCGGGACCCGTGAGATGTTCACCGTCCGTCGGATTGTGCAGGGTGAGGGCGTGGAGCGGAAGTTCCCCCTTCATTCGCCGAGAATCGCCGACATCGTGGTGACACGTTCGGCGGTCGTCCGCCGGGCGAAGCTGTACTTCCTCCGCGACCGGGTCGGCAAGGCCGTTCGTCTCAAGGAACGCCGTGTCGACCGCAAGACCGACGAGGCGCCCAAGACCAAACGCCGCGGACGCAAGCGCCAGGCGGCGGCGAGCGCCGAGTAGCTCTAATCTGTTTCACGGCGGGTCGCCGTCGCTTTCGAGCGCGACGGCGACCGGGTGTGGAGTGCGGTTGGGGGCTGCGCGGTCGGGGTCTCGGCGCCGGAGCAAATCTGCAGCAGGTCCGGCATGAGTCCTTTGGCGGATTTCTTTCAAGGCTTGATCGACTGGGTTTCGGCTCGTACGCCCCGCGGGACGCTTGGGCAACGGGGCGAACGATTGGCGGCCCGTTATCTTCGGCGTCAGGGGTTCCGCATCGTCGGACGCGGGGTACGCACCGCTCTGGGCGAACTGGACCTGGTGGCAGTTGACGGTCGCACGGTGGTCTTCGTCGAAGTGAAAACGCGCCAGTCGGCCCAGCAGGGACATCCTCTTGAGGCCGTCGATCTGGCGAAGCAGCGCCGCCTCACCCGGCTGGCCACAGCATACCTGAAACGCCACCGTCTGCTGAATTGCGCTGCCCGTTTCGACGTCGTTGCCATCACCTGGCCGGACGGGCGTCGCCCCCGAATCGAGCATATCCGCAACGCCTTCGATGCCGTGGACTGAGCCGTGCCTCCTTCACAACGTCCAGGGCCGACGCATGGAGCAGGTGAGCATGCGGTTGACATCTTCGTCGTCGGGGCTGTGTTGGGCCTTCGGGTTCCATGCGAACACGCGTTTACTGGTCGGCCTATCGTGACGCGGTGAGGCTGGAGTTGCTAGAAGAATCCGCTTCCCATGCCGCCCATGGCGCCCCCTTCCTTGTACATCTTGTCGAGCTGTTTGGTCTGTTCGCCTTGAAGTTCGCGGTTGGTCTCCTGGAGTTCTTGGAGGAGATCCGTCTTCTGGCCAGATGAGGCGGCGCGGCCTTCCCGCTCTCCGCCGGCCACACTCGTCATACCGCCGCCCATACCGCCGCCCATACCACCCATGCCCCTCATGCCACCGTCCGCGCTGCCGCCGATACCACCGTACATGCTGTCCGGGCCCTCGGGACGTTTGCGGATCGGCGGTTCGTCGCCGTTGCGGGGCTCCGCCATGGCCCGCATGCTGGCCAGGAGTGAGGCGACTTGGTCGTGAGCGTCATCCGTCTGACGGATGGTCACAACCTCGGTCCCCTGATACGGCATGGCTGCGATCGAGCCGGGTCCGCCGACTTCTTCCCATGATTCCGGATCGATCGTCGAAAGAATCAGTGAAATCAGCGTGTCGTAGTCGGCCCAGATCTCGCCCGACGGATCCTTGAAACGCACCATATCGGTAACCGGGTAGAGCCTGGTCACCAACTGGTTGTCCGCCTCTTCCGGTGTGGTAATCATCAGGACTTCGTCGCGGATCACATAGGTCAAGTCGTGCTGTTCGAGGATCAATCGCAACGCCGATCTGAGCGACACGCCGGTGAGGCTGGTGGTGACAAGTTCGTCGTCAGGGGAGAAGCCCACGTCTTCCATCGCGCGGGTGTCGATCTGGATATTGATGCCGTGCGCACGGCCGATCCATGCGACAACTTCGCGGAGGGAGGTATCTTTCAGGTTGATGGTCGTTGGCATGTTGAGCGCCACCTTGATCCGTTGCTCCGCAGTGTTGGCGCCAACGCTCCTGCCGGCAACGACGGGCGCAGGCGGAGGCTCCTGGATGCCGGCCGACAACAGTCTTCTGGCGGCCACGGCGGCAATGCCCGTCAGCGCGCCGGCGCCGGTCCGGGATTCGTTCTCGACGCCGCGATGGAGGGCGTAGCGGGACGGTTCGACGAAAGCGATTACCGTGGCGGGCCCCTGGATCCCCTGGGCCGTGAAGACTCCACGGAAGTCAGTCGAGCCGGAAACGAACTCGGCGTTGCGGCCGCCGATGACCTTGACATGCACCCCTCGCTCGCAGCGGTTCTCGGCTGTGTTCTTCACCGTGGCCCGGACTTCGCCAGACTGCATGTCCTGGTGGACAGCCAGCGACAGCGGCGAAACGAGCACCAGGCCGCTGGCGTAGAGGTCGTCGCCGCGACAGACGACGAGGTAGGCACCTTCTTCCTTGAGAGGGAGGGTCAGCTTGTGGGTCCGATCGCGGTAGTCCTGCCCGTCACCGAGGGAAACGTGTTCCTCATGTCGCGGCCGTACGCCGGCGAGGTTGACCTGGGAGATGCCGGCAAGATCGCGGCGCTCGAGGCCGAATTTCATGAGGTCGATTCGGTAGACCTTGACGTCGCAGGATGCAAGACTACGGAATTCGAGACCGATTTCCACGGGGTTGCCCGGCGCCGCGGTCGTCAGTTCCGGGAGGCGAATCTGTCTGCGGAGCAGATCGTCGATCGAGGAGCGGGCATCGTCGAAGCGATCGGCGACTCGGCGGTACTGCTCGATCGCCTGTTGGGGCTGGTCCAGGCTGTGGTAGATCTGGCCGAGGATGTAGATGGCCAGCCACTTGTTGCGGGCCTCGACGGGGCGGCCGGTCGTCTTGTCGAGGTGGGACGCCTCGGAAACCTTGCGACACATCTCGATGGCTTCCTGGTGGCGACCCGCGGCGAAATGGCAGTAGCCGATGAGGTACCAGAAACTGTCAACGAGGTCGCTCTGCGGATAGCGGGCCGCATAGCGAGTGCATGCGGCAACGGCCTGCCCGTAATCTTCCAGTTCCAGCAGGGCGTTGGCCCGGGCGAAGGCAGCCCGGTCGGCGGCGGGGTCGTCGGGAAAGACGGTCAGAAAATCGTCGAACATGGCGGCCGCCCGACGGACAAGGTCGATGCGGGTGACCCTGTCCGCGCGCAAACGCTGCGAGTCGGCAACCTCGGCGGCCCGAGAGTAGACTCGTTGCGCGAGCGACACGGCTGCGGAAGCCGCGTAGCCTTCGGACGGATACTCCTGGAGGAGTCGTTCGACGAACTGCACACTTCGGAGCAGTTCGTCTTGCGACTCGAGAAAGCCTGCGACGCTCAGTTCCTTCATGAACCGCCCCTCGACCGTTCCACGGAACGCCACGTAGCTCCGCTCGAATTCTCCCATCTGCTCGTAGGCCGCGCCGATCTTGAGAACCTTCTCGAACGCGATCTCCTCGTCCGGCCAGCGCTCGAAGACGATTTCGAAGTAACGGACGATTGCCTCGGGCGGCCCAAGCTGGAGATGAATATCCAGGAGCATGCTGACCACGTTCTGATAGTTGGCAGGGCGAAGCGACCAGTTGGCTACCAGTTCGCCGAGGTGTTTCGCCGCCTGTTCATACTGTTTCTTTTGGTAGTAGTGGGTGCCCAGTTCAAGGAGTTCCGCAGGGGTGAGCCGGTAAGGATCGATGCTCTCTTGCCCCGCGGGAATGACCGCCAGAGACGCGGCTTCGGTTACCGACATCTGTTCGGGCCGATGGGCATTACGCACGAGGGTGGGAGCGGCTCGATACTGGCCCGGCAGGACGCCGTGGAGTTCGTAACGAATGACTCCAGACTGCCGCTGCCGCCCGACGTAAAAAGTGATTCCACCAGGCGAGATCTCGTAGCGGTCGAAGGGGCCCGCAACGGAGTCGGCGACCACCTCGGTGCCGGAAGGGATGGTTTCCTCGACGATGAGATAATCCGGCTGGCTTTGGGACGCCGCATCGGCGGCGCGACGCTGGAGGGCGATCTGCACGATCGCGCGGCGTCCGACCGGGAGCTGGGTAATGGGATTGCGGAAAGTCGTGGAGACGGCTTCGACGAGCTCGAATCCGCGTTTGACAGGGCGGCCATCCACCTCCCGCTGTGCCGGTTCGTAGATTCGCCGGGCAACCCATGCGTCGGTCGTGGAGTGAAGCTCGCCGGCGGGAACGAACCCGGTAAGGATGCACTGGTAGGTGTACTGCCCGCGCCCTGCCATCTGGAATCGGATTTCCTGGCGACCATCGGCGATCAGCGACGCCGGGACATCGATCACCTGCGAGGTCGACGACGGATTGATTTCCAGCCTGCCGACCTGGGTATTGGCAACGAACACATCGAGCCGGTATTGCTCGGTTTCGAAGCGGTTGCGGCCGAACCAGCGGCCGAGGGCCATCATGGCCGGGCCGGTGGCGGAATCGGGAGCCCAGCGGCACCCGCTGCGGTTGGCCAGCAGCCAGTCGACCATCTTCCTTGCCTCGCCGGAGGCGGGAGAGACCTCCTGCAGAGCCAAGGCATAGAGGGTCCGGAGTTCGGCGGAGGGACGATCGTCGTGGGCTGAGGAGAATTCATCTCCGTCAAGATCTCGGCCTGCCACGATCTGCAGGAGTTCCGCGGCAGCCGGATCGCGATCCATGGCGGCAAAGGTCAAGACGAGGTGCAGGAGGGCCGAGGTGGAAAGCTCGTTGCGGACTCGTTGGAGGCGGTTGGCCAAGTTGAAATCGGCCTGACCGGCGAGCGTGAGGACATGCAGGAACAGGGCTTTATGGGTGTAGTCGGCATTGTCGGTGGCCGTGGCCAGGTCGCGCACGTGCCGCACCGCGAGGTCGTAGTCGGGTGGGGGAACGGCATAACCGGCGGTTCGCGCCAGGCTCAGGGCCCAGACGACCCGGGCGGTCACATCGGGATCGGCCGGCCCGCCGGCACCGCCCCAACTCCAGCCACCAGTATCATTCTGCCAGGCGACCAGAGATGCGATCGCAGAACGAACCTGGCGGTCGAGCTGGAGCATTTCAGGGCGATCGGAGCCGCCTGACCTGGCAAGCAGGTCCTGCAAGGCCAGGCCCGCCATGAGGTCCGTTGCAGCGCGTTCGGCAGCCGAGGCACGCAGGAACGAGCCGGCCCCGTCGGTGACCGGCGAGTCGAGCATGGCATCCAGAAGGCTCCGTTCAACGGTCGGACCGATCACGATCTGGAGGCTGGGGGAGGCGAGCGCCATGGACCGGGGCGGCTCGACCCACGATGTTGTGTCGCCTGTGGCAGAACCGCCGCGCGAGGTGCACACAACGGCGCCGAAAGGGAGGAGCGGCACCGTACGGCGAACCAGGTCCTGTTGCCCATCTGACTTCACGTTGAGTTCGAACTCGATCCGACGCAGGGAACCTGGGGGCAATTTCGGGTCAACATCCTTCCCTTCCGGGATAAGGAATTCGCGGTGGAAAACCAGCTCGGTGACGCCTTTGCCGGTCGGTTCGATCCTCTGGGTCTCCTGAAGCGATCGCCCGCCGATTGTGGTCTTCAGAGTCACTTCGATCGGGGCCTTGGCGAGCGCATCGTGGTGGATGGAAACCGGAATCTCGGCAATGTCGCAGTCAGTGAAAGCCAGAGGCAGCTTCATCTCTCCGAAGAAATCCTTCTTGACGACAAGCGGCTCCTCTGCCAGGCCGACGAGCGTGTCGACGGTGATCCCCTTGGCCACGAGCCGCCAGGCGGCTGGTTGTTGGGGGAGGGGAATGGTGACTTTCGCTCGGCCGTTGGCGTCGGTCACAATGGCCCCGTTCCAATAGGCGGTCAACTGGGAAACAGGCCAGTGGAATGGCTCATCACCGCCAGCCTCGGTGATCGCCGTTCGCTGCATCGCGTCAGACTGCCGCACCGCTCCCCTGGATGGATCGATTCCGCTGTCGATGCCCGCCCCGGCGGCGTCCTCCGCAAACGGATCCCCGGGCTCCGGAGTACTGAACGGGTCGCCGGAGGCGGCCGGGTCTGTGGAGGCGGCCGGCACCGACGCGGCAGCAGACGAAGGGGCTCCACCCATCGCCACGGCGCCAAAGCCTCCTGCGGCCTCCACGCCGTGGCGGGAGCCGCCAGCCGTGGCCTCGGTGACAAGCCCACCTGCATATCCACCGCCGGTGGCAGACTCGGCAGAAGCAGACTTGTCGGGGATTCCGGAACGGG
This sequence comes from uncultured Planctomycetaceae bacterium, assembly GCA_964563135.1. GTDB lineage: Bacteria > Planctomycetota > Planctomycetia > Pirellulales > Thermoguttaceae > JAAYAY01. The sequence continues at coordinate 40,686 of CAZLWV010000015.1, read as the reverse complement.
TCTCTGCCTCCTGATGGGCGATCTCGACTCGCTCCTGTTCCGAGAGAAGCTGGGGATTGACGAGAACCGTTTGCGGGCGGTACTGGAAGTTGATGCTCGATTCGGTTCGCACCTGGGGTAGACGCGGGGTGCCGTGAAAGGCAGTCAATGCATCCAACGGAGTCGCCTGCTGAAAGCGATCGAACAACGCCTGATCGATCATCGCCAGACTGACCTCGGCGGGCACGGGTTTGCCCTGCGGGTCGGTCGTGGTCAGATCCACTTCAAGCTGGTCGCCAGGTTGCAGACACTGCTTCACGTCACCGGCCCGCCGGCATTCCATGCGGACGAGAAGACTGCGGCGAACGTCGAACGATGAACGGGCTTCGTGGAAACGTCTGTGGGATGCGGTAGATCCGGCCTTTCGGTCGCCGTCGGACATGAGGGCAAGGGAGAGTTCGAAGTTGGGAGCCAGCTCGGCGCCAAAGGTGACGGGCAGCTTGTTGGGGCCCGTCTTCAGCTCGACGAACTGGTGCCCGAGAATCCTGGCGCCCCGGAAGGTGACGAGGGCCATGGCTGGCTCACCGCGCCAGTGGAGCGGCAGGTCGGCCGTGTCGCCGACTTGGTAGGCGTGGCGGTCGGCGAGGATCCGCAGGCGGGTCTGATCGTCATCGGCGGAGACGGTCACATCGGATCGAGCAGAGATCGGGTTGTTGAAACGGTCGGTGCCTTCGGCTCGAAGAACATATTCGCCCCCCTGCTCCAGGACCACGTTCACCCGGCCAATGCCGTCGGACTGGCCGGTTGCCAGTTCCAGGGTCTGCACCAGCCGCTCGCCCGCATTTCCGGCAATCGTCATACGCTGGAACACCTTCAGGAGCAGAGGCTGCGCCAGAGGCTTCCCTTCGGGCGTGATGGTCTCCAGGGTCACCTCGAAGGATTCACCGCTGAGAACAACAGGGCGGGGAGTAGAAATCGCGATCGAATAACCCTGGGTGGCGAGGTAGAAGGCCGCGGTTGTGGTGACGTTCTGTTGGGGAAGCGAGATTTCAAGCGCAAGCGGCTGCGATTCCAGAAACTCGCGGGTCGAGATGGAGAACTCCACCTTCCCGTCGCCATCGGTGACCGCCGTGCGGATCTCGCCGCCAGCGAGGCCGTATCGCACCTCCTGGCCGGCGACGGGAGCACCGTAGTGGTACTCGGCGCGGATCGTGCCTTCGATGGTCTCGCCCCGATAGTAGACCCTGCCAGGGCAATCGACCACGAGCCGGATCGGCTGGATTCTGTACTCCTCGACGAGAAACGTGCCGGTATAGGTCCGATCGTTCTCGTCCTGAACGAGGAAACGGTACGCACCCTGCGGGCACGTGGCCGGCAACACGAAGCTGGCATGAAATGTGCCAAAACGGCTCAACACGAGGTCGTGCTGGTGCAGCATCCGATTGCGAACGTCGAAGACGCGAAGGGTGCATTTTCTCCCTTCGTCGGCCATGTACTTGTCGTCCTGGGCCCGGCGGATCCAGCCGCGGAAGTGAACCTCCTGACCGGCCCGGTAGGCGGGCCGATCCGTATGAAGATAGCCCTCGTCGGCCAGACCTTGGGCGACGGTGAGCCCCTCCAGGCCCAGGGAGCTGGAGGCGATGTGGTCGCCGTGGATGGCCAGCACGCAGACGTTCTCGGTGTCGGCCAGTTGTTTGAATGCCTGGCGGAAGACCCCGTCGCCACCGCTCTTCCCTTCTGCCAGAAGCTTCGTGCCGTCGGAGACCAGCAGCCTCACGTCGGGCCATGCCTTGCCGGTCAGCATGTTCTCCGCAAACACGAGAACCTCGTCGCGAGAGCTCTGGATGATCACGTCCAGGTTGCTGCGGATCGCAAGGGTCGTGGCCTCGAGCCCGCGGGTGCCGACTGTGACTGCCATCACGCCGGGTGCCGTTTCGGGAAACGGCAGTTCAATCGTGCTCTGAATCTCGCGGTACTTCTCATAGCCGGGGATCGGGAACTCGACCTGCTTGTCGGGGTCAATGAGGCCGATATCGAGTTGTTCCACGCCGGGCGCTCTGTGCATCTTGCGGAAGTAGGTTTCGATATCGATCGGGTAGGCACGGACCGTCACCGTCTCGATATTCCGGGTTGCCAGCTTCAACCGGGCGGGCTCGTCGGTGCGAAAGACACGCTCCGTGACAACGGTCAGGTGCTTTTCACGCAAGCGAAGCAGCGACTGCCCGGCTTCGGACTGCCGTGGCCCGGTTTTCACCTCACCATACGCCTGCAGGGCGTCCTTGAACTGGTGCAGGTCCTGTTCCAGAGTCTCCGCGATGCGGAACTGGGCGTCTCCAGCCTCAGGGTGTTCCGGGTACTTGGAGATCACTCGCTTCCAGGCGGCGATGGCGTCGGTCCATTTCGCCTGGCGATGCGCGATCTCGCCGAGCAGCAAAAGGATCTTCGGGCAGCGCTGGTCGAGTGGGTACTGAGCTAGGAACTTGTCGAAGCCTTCCCTTGCCTTCTCGAAGTCCTCGCCGCGATAGTGTTTGTCGGCTCGAAGGTACTCCGTGTTGATGATCGCCTGTTGGACTTCGCTCCAATGCTCGTCCGCCGTGTGAACGGAAAGAAACTCTCGCCAGACGCGGATGGCGTCATCGTATTTCTCCTGCAACTGGAAGCTCTGCCCAAGCAGATTGCGGGCCTGGGCGGCGTGGTCGCTGGCGGCGAACTGAGCGGCGGCGAGCAACTTCTGCAGGCAATCGACCGCGTCGGTGAAACGCTGCTGGTGGACATAGCTCTGGCCGATCCACAGATGGGCCTTCGCGACGTTTTCGTGGTTGGGAAACCGCTCCAGAAACGAGCGCAGGGAGGCAACGCCGAGATCCAGGGCAACCGCGTTGGGCGGCTCAGGGATACCCCATGTTTCGGCAAGTCGGAAGGCGGCCTCGGCCAGACGCGGGGAATTGGAGTCGGCATGGGCAGCCAGCAGATCCTCCCACGTTCGGCGGGCTTCGGCGAGCTTCTTGTCGGCCAATTGGCATTGGCCCATCCGGAACCTCGCGTCGACGACCATGTCGCTCTCCGGATAGGTCGCGATCAACCGGGCGTAGTCGCTGACGGCGGCGCCGTGGTCGCCCAATTCCTGACGGCAGCGAGCCAGGAGCATTTCGATCTCGACTCGCTTGTCGGGCTTCGGGCCCGCGTCCAACGCGGCCAGGCAGGACTCAAGGGCTTTCTGATAGTCCGGTTTTGTCTGGTCACCTTCGGGTGTAAACAACGCGTGGGCGAACTCGAGATAGATGTCGGCGATCTGCTGTTTTCGGTCGGCGCTGAACAGGTATTCGGCCTCCCTGCGGTAGATGGCCTCGGCTGCCTGGTAATCTCGCTGGCGTGCGGAGGCCTGGGCGGCATCGAATCGGGCCCGGCGCTGCCACGGGCTTCCGGAATGGGACGTTTCGAGCGATCGGAAAACTTGGATGGCTTCAGCGTATTTCCCCTGAAGCAGCAACGCTCGGCCCTTCAGATACATGAGGTAATCGACCGGCGTCTCCTGGCGAGCCATGGCCTCCTCGATCGCCCGCAGCGATTCTTCATAGTTGCGGTCCTGCAGAAGCTGCCCAGTTGAATCGTCGATCGGCGGGGCGAGTGGCTGCAACGCCGTCGGCGTGCGTTTCTCAGAGTCCGCCGCGGGCCGGTCGTCGACGGGTTCGGCAGCGTCGGCTTCCTGCAGAGCCGACCAAGAGACGAGCAGGAGGGTGATCACAAGAAACGTTCGGAGCGACCAGCGGCCAGACCGCAACATGACAGATCCTCCCGCTACCTGGAAAAGAGCCCGCCGGTCGGACCCACATTCCCCCTTCAGAAACCGGCAAGTGCTCTGTCTCAGCCAAGAATCGGGATCCAGACTGCGGAACAACTCGGCGATTGTCGCATGAGTCTAAGCCATTGACCCCCAAAATCAAGCTGTGACAAAGCACTAGCTTCATCCTAACCCGGCTTGCCTGTCGTGCAAGCTTTTGGAGAATTCCGGGGACCGGCCGAGTCAGGAGCTATCGTTCGGCGGCCGTTGCCTGGCAGCGGGCATGCGGGTGATGGACCCGGTGGTCGGCGGGGCTGGTCTGCCAGTCGACACCGAGCATGAGCACGTTGATTCCCGAGCCGATTCCGAGCATGGCAACACGGTCGTTGCGTCGAAGATGGCCGTTTTCAATGCCCAGGGCTGCCGCCGTGGGCAAGGCGACCGAGCCGGTGTTGCCCAACCGGCTGATCGTGGCGTAGTCGATCACCGGATCGAGGCCGAGAGACTCGAAGAGGAGCTTCTGGTGGGCCCGGCCGACCTGATGGCAGAAGGTCCTGTCGATGGCCGCGGCGTCCCCGTTCAGCTCAGTGAGAAAATCGTTGAAAGCCTCCTTGGCCGCCGCGACCCCTTCCTGCATGAGCCGCTCCGAATCGGTCCACATGAGCGGCTTCATGTCGTCGCCCCCCGATTCGTCGCGGTCGCTGTGACAAAGCCGGCAGTGGTCGGTTGCCGTGCGGACGATGCCGCCCAGCAGGCGATTCCCGGTCCGACTGAGCTTGCCATCGGTCAGGAGAATGGCCGCGCTGCCGGAACCGATCGTGAGCGAAGCGATTGCCAGCTTGATGTCTTTCCGGGTCAGGCTCGTGTCGCTGTTGAGCCGCTCGATCGTCGTCTCCACAAGCGCCCTGCCGCTTTCGGTGCCGACGGCTAGGCCGGCGCGGATCTGGCCGAGTTCGATCATGTTGGCGACCTGGACAACGCCGTTGAGAAGGCCCAGGCAGGCGTTGGAGACGTCGTAGACCATGCACTCAGCGGGCAAGTGCAGACCGTGGTGCACACCGCTGGCGGTCGCCGGTTCCAGGTAGTCGCGGCACACGGAGCCGTGGACGAGGGCGCCGATCTGCCGGCGGTCGATGCCGCTGGCGCAGATAGCCTTTTCGCCCGAGGCAATACTCTTCTCGCTGATCGTGGTGCCTGGCTTCCAGAAACGCCGCTCCACGATGCCCGTCATGAGCTCCAGACGACCTTCCGGCAATCGCAGGCGGCGGTAAAGCGGCTCCAGCCGCTGCTCCAGTTCAGCCGAGGTAACCACATCTTCAGGGAGCGTGCAGGCGATTGCTTCCAGGCAAACGTTTCGATAGAGCATGGCGTCGGAGATCTGCTGGTTTGGAGGCGAATCGCCCCCGGACTGGTGGCCTGCCCGGTTCGCCAGGCAGATCCTTCAGCATACCGGGACCGGCCCGGCTCGTAAACCAAATGCCGTGGCGACTATACTTGCCCCCTGAAGGAGTGCTAGCAATGCTATCCGTACAGGATGTTGTAAGCAAGCATTGAAACGACACAAAATAAAGGGGATTGCTTGCAGGAGCCGCGTCGTATCCATAAGATGCGGGCCGACTTGCACGAGCAAGTTTACGCGACAACCTAAGAAACGGTTCAACACGAAATCGCCGATCACGAACAAAGACTGTTCATCGGCGAGACGCCTCAACCAGGCGTGCAAACTCCGGGGAAAGTCTCGATGAAGAGGACGTCATCGCCCCCCTCCGTTGGGCAGTATTGGCAGGATGCCATGTTCACTCGCAGTTCTGATTGCGGGTGGATTGCTCCCATCAACGTTGGCTGTCGCTCTTTTCCGCGTGAGGGCTTCTGTCGCCCGATAACTCCGTTCGGCGCGAGCGGTATGTCTGGGTCGGAAGGAATCCCGCAGTCTCCGGCCTGGACGGCTGGCAAGCCCCAATTCTTTCCTTTTCACTTCCCAACCAATTCGGCACAGGACGTGCCGAAGGAGGAATCTCGATGGTCAAGAAACCGCTGATCGGCCTGAACGCAGACTTCCGCTCGGCTCGAAGGGATTCGCCCGCATTCAGTTTTCTCTGCTCGGGCTACTTCGACGCGCTGAGCCAGATGGGCGCCGTACCCATCGTGATTCCGCCGCTGCGTGAGGAGGAAGACATCCAGCAGGTGCTCGACGCCTTGGACGGCGTAGTGATGATCGGAGGATACGATCTCGATCCGCGTCGCGACGGCTACATGCTGCATGCATCGGTTCACACACTGGAAGAACGTCGGGAGGATTTCGACCGCACGTTGATTGCCATGGTTGCTGATCGCCGTATGCCGGTCTTCGGCATCGGCGTGGGAATGCAATTGCTCAACGTGTCGCAAGGCGGCACGCTGTTCCTTCATCTCCCGGAGGACATGCCCAAGGCTCTTCCGCACCTTGATCCGATGGATCGGGCGCACCGGCATGCCCTGGAAGTCACCCCCGGTTCTCTGATGGAGCGCGTTTACGGCGACGGCGAGATCCGTGTCAACAGCATGCATCACATGGCGATCGACGATCTGGCACCTGGGTTCATGGCCACCGCCCGTTGTCCAGACGGCGTCATCGAGGCCATCGAGAGCACGATGGAAGACTGGTTTGCCTTCGGCACCCAGTTTCATCCGGAAAGCGACTCGGCTTCGGCCCTCGACATGCGGGTTTTCGAAGAATTCGTCAACGGGGTCACCGGCCAGGTTTCGGAGATGCGGATGGTTGCCTGACCAACCCGCATCCGTTCTCGCTCCGAAAAGAAGCACAACCGTCTCGCGTCCCGTCGTCCCCGCCCCACTCCATCGGCCTGCGTCCTCCGATGGAGTGGGCTGGGCCGGCGCGAGCCAGGAGGCTTGACTCCTCGAATGCCCCCCCGATTGCGAATCGATCCACGCCAGTCTCCGAACGAAGTCCGGCACGTCCTCGGAATCGACGTATCCGCGAACTGCCGCCGGATCCGCGCTGCAGCACTGGCCGCTTGCGGCAATGGGCTGCACATCAGTGTCCGTGTCGGACGTCCCGTTTCTCTCGACCTGCCCGATCGGGCGGCCGAACTGAGGACCTTGCTGGAAGGTGGTAGCAGTGCCAACCGTCCGGACTGGCTGACGATTCTGATGGAACTGCGAGGGATCCTGACGGAACACGTGGCCATCGCCGCCCAGGAATCTGCCGCCAACAACGCCGGTGTTCTGGGCGAAATGCTCGCAATCGGAGTGAACGAGCCGGGCAAGACCCTTGCCAGCGAGGAGGGGTTGCGGGGCCACGTCGATCTGATTGACCCGGCGCGACTCGCCGATCTCTCCGGGCTCAACGTGGTATCGGGCTTTCCGGCCAGGGACCTCGCCTCTGGAGGGCGGGGAACGCCGCTCGCACCCTTGCCGCTCTGGATCCTGTTCCGGTCGGCTCATCGCGAGCGGATATTCCTGCATCTTGGCCGCACCGTTCGGCTGGTACGGTTGCCGCGGCTGACAGGTTCGCTCTCGAGTGTCTCCGGCCTGGGATACCGGGTGGCCCATGGAATGTCGCTGGTGGATCTTCTCGTGCGGGAGTTGACCAATGGCAAACGCTCGTTCGACGTGGGGGGGCGACTGGCCGTCCAGGGCCGGCGGGTGGATGAACTGGTCCGGCTGTGGCTTGACCAGAGCGACACGTTTGATTTCCCTTCCGAGTGCGACTCGCCGCAAATGCTCCGCTCGGCTGTGGCAATGGCGGTGGAGCGAGGCTGGAGCGTTCATGACATGCTCTGCAGCGCCAGCCACTTCGTGGCCGAGTCGGCAGCAAGAGCCTTGGGGCGCCTCGTGCGAGAGACGGAACCCACGGAAGTCATTCTTTCCGGTGGCGGGCTGGCAAACGGGTTGATTCTGCGGCAATTGAGCGCCCGGCTTTCCCGCTACCCGGTCCAGCGCGTTGAGCAACTTGGCGGACAGTCGGATGTTGTGCCCGCTGCGGTGGCCGCCATGCTGGCGATTCTGCACTTTGACCAGGTTCCCGCGAATGTGGCCGGCCTGACCGGTGCGGAGACACCGCGGGTGCTCGGCAGTCTGACACCAGGAACCCCGCAGGCATGGCAGCGGCTGATGACGAGCTGCGCCTCGGGGGGATATTCCGTTCGGCCGCTTCGCGCAGCGCTCTAGTGTTTCTGTCAGCGGTTCGGGATCGGCCCCTGTTCGCAGGCGGGAGCGGCAGGGGCATCGTTCCGGCTGTGGCCGTCGGATCACCCTGCATGCGGGGCCTGATGTTGGCCCGGACTACTTCCGACTGGCCTGCTGGGGCGATGAGTGCCCGCTCGATGGCCTTGATCGTGACCTTGCCGACTGCTGTCACATCTGCGTAACCCGAAGCGTAAGCGAGGCAAGGTGTTACCCCTCCTCGCTCACGCTTCGGGTTACGATTGGACGGGCAAGCCTGCGATCAAGGCCCCGCTCGATATGCTGCGGTTCCTGCTGCTAGAAATCCACGCGCTGACGGCAAGTTCACACGACCACATGCTCTTCCGCGGCTGCAACCAGGACAACTTGCGGTTCGTCCCTTGCCGCTCAGATAAATTTCACGCATTCTGCTCAGATAAAGTGCCACGGCGCCAAAACCGCAAGTTCCGCACGGGAAACATTCTTCTTTTCAAGTAGCAGGGCAATTATGTGAGCAAAACGAGGGAAATTTAGCGGAGCGGCAAAGGTTCGTCAGCAAGCTGCGCACTTTGCAGATTGAGATGAATGAATCGGGCGAGTCTGGCGTGGATGCACTGAGCTGTGATGGCCTGTGCCCCCACGAAGACCACTGGGCAGCGCAATTGGTGCGACCCGAAGACTGTCCGCAACAGAAAGCCGATTGCAAACATGGGAAACATGGAGAAAGTCGGCAACATGTGACGATAGGCTAAGAGGCCGGATGGAATTCGGCTGGTCCGACTCACATCGGAGGTTCTCCGTTCTTTCTTGCAGGAGGCACAATCGAGAACTCGGCATTTTGCTGCGGTATTGATCATGGACTGCCCGACACGACCTCACTACCTGCTCATATCGGAGTCAAGTCAACTTCAGGGGCCTGGCCGTTGGCGATTCGTATTGCGTTCGGCCGATGGTGGAGAGCGAATTGTGGCCGATGACGTGGATCCGGACGCTCGCGGCGATCGACTGGAGCTGCTCACGGTCGTTCGTGGGCTCGAGGCTCTGGAACAGCCGTCTCGTGTAACCTTATGGACACCAAGCACTTATGTTCGCGAGGGAATCCGACACGGTCTGCGGGAATGGCGGGAGAATGGCTGGCAGTGGGAGTATTTCGGACGCATGGTCCCCGTCAAGAACGACGACCTTTGGAAGCGCCTTGACCGAGCGATGGAGTTCCATCAGCTCGACTGCCGGACGTGGCGAATCGATCCGGCGCATACCTCTCAAGGGGCAGATATCCCCTCAGACGGGGATCTCGTGGCTTCCGACACAGATTCTACTCTCACGGAAGTGTCGAAAACCGAGGAGATCCGTGACAAGCTGCGACAATGGAAGGCTTCTATCTCGCATTGCCTCAACGGCCCTCAAGGTGGGACGCGACTGGCAGAGAATTCGTGAATTAGCTAAATTACTGAAACTACGTAGAATCATGAATCTGCCAACGCTCGCATCCTGCCGGGTGAGCTGCGGATCACGATTCTAGATGGAATGAGGACGGAAGGAGACGTAGGTGCGTACGAGCGTTCTGCTGGACAAAGTTGGACTACTTCTCGACGGGCGTTACGAGAATCCTTTTGAGTTGCTGGGTCCCCACGAAGTGGAGGTGTCCGGACGGAAGGCACTGGCTGTTCGAGCCTACTTGCCACATACCGATCAGGCTTGGGTCGTCGACGGTCGCCACGAGATCACACGGCCGATGCGCAGGATACACCCGGCTGGGCTTTTCGAAGCGATCTGCCCGCCGCGTGAGGACGATGGTCGCCCGCACTACAAGCTCCGCATCGCCGAGAACGGTGGAGAGAGAAGAGAAATGCACGATCCGTACGCATTCCCGCAACTGCTTTCCGATTTCGACCTGCACCTGATGGGGGAAGGCACGCACTGGCGCTGCTACGAGAAACTGGGCGCCCAGTTGCGAACGATCGACGGAGTCGAAGGTGTCAATTTTGCGGTTTGGGCACCGAACGCATCGAGCGTGAGCTTGGTGGGCGATTTCAACTCGTGGGACGGCCGCCGTCACCCCATGCGCAAGCACATTCCCGGCGGCTTCTGGGAGTTGTTTGTGCCCGGCCTGAGCGAGGGCACGCTCTACAAGTACCAGATTCGCCACAATGGCCAGACCTTCGAAAAATGCGATCCGTTCGCATTCGGCGCCGAAGTGCCGCCGCAAACGGCCTCGAAGGTGATCGACCTGAACCGGTACCACTGGCACGATTCAACCTGGATGTGCAACCGGCCCAACGCCAACTGGCTGGAGCGGCCAGTGTCGATGTATGAAGTCCACCTGGGAAGCTGGCGCCGGCCGGGCGATGACCCGCATCGTTGGCTCACCTATCGCGATCTGGCCCACCAGCTCGTCGAGTATGTCCACGAGATGGGCTACACCCACATCGAACTGTTGCCGATCAGTGAGCATCCTCTTTCGGCAAGCTGGGGGTATCAAACGGTTGGGTACTATGCCGCAACGTCGCGATACGGAACTCCACAGGACTTCATGTACCTGGTGGACCTTTGCCATCAGCACGATATCGGAGTGATTCTGGACTGGGTACCTGCCCATTTTCCTCGCGACGGCCATGGCCTGCGGCGCTTTGACGGTACGGCACTCTACGAGCACGAGGATCCGCGTCAGGGCGAACACCGCGACTGGGGTACCCACATCTTCAACTACGGGCGCAATGAAGTCTCGAACTACCTGATCTCCAATGCGCTGTTCTGGATGGACAAGTACCACATCGACGGGATCCGTGTCGACGCGGTGGCTTCGATGCTCTATCTGGACTACAGCCGCAAGCCGGGCGACTGGATTCCAAACAAGTATGGTGGCCGAGAGAATATCGAGGCCATCTCCTTCCTCAAGCGATTCAATGAACAGGCCCACCTGCAGTTTCCAGGGGTGCTCACGATCGCGGAGGAATCGACCGCCTGGGCCGGTGTGTCGAAGCCGACCTATCTGGGTGGACTGGGATTCAGTCTCAAGTGGAACATGGGCTGGATGAACGACACGCTCCGCTACATGCGGCACGAGCCGATCCATCGCAAGTACCACCACGACGAATTGACGTTCAGCCTGATCTATGCCTTCCACGAAAACTTCGTGCTTCCCTTCTCGCACGATGAGGTTGTGCATGGCAAGGGGTCTCTGCTGGACCAGATGCCGGGAGACCTGTGGCAGAAGTTCGCGAACCTGCGGCTGCTGTTCACGTACATGTGGACACATCCGGGCAAGAAACTGCTTTTCATGGGTGGCGATTTCGGCCAGTGGGTCGAGTGGAATTTCGACACCAGTCTCCAGTGGGACCTCCTCCAATGGGAATCGCACCAGGGGCTGAAGCGGTGCGTTGCCGATTTGAACCGGCTCTATCGCAGTGAGCCGGCGCTCCACCGCTACGACTTCGACGGCCGCGGCTTCGAGTGGATCGATTGCCACAACTGGGAAGAGAGCACTTTCAGCTACATCCGCAAAGCCGAAGATCCGGACGACTTCCTCCTGGTCTGCGCCAACTTCACGCCGGTCCCGCGGCATCGATTCCGTGTGGGAGTCCCGAAGCTTGCGACCTACGACGAGATCTTCAACAGCGACTCCAGGTACTATGCCGGGGGCAACGTGGGCAACGGCGCGGGTAAGGTGGCGGAAGCCATCTACGCCCACGGTCGCCCGGCCTCGCTGGAGATCACGCTGCCGCCCCTGGGTGTGACGGTGTTGAAGCCGCGAAGATAACGGGGCGCTCAGGACGCCGAATTACGCCGGCCGCATCGAGACGCACCAGTGTCCGGTGCGGCCGGTCCTTTGGACCATGGCGTACGGGGCGATTCCTTTCTTCGCCGCGGCAACGTGCCCGGTTTCTCACGCATATCCGTGTTCCCGGAACCACGCCCAGGCATCACGGGCAGACTCCTCCACAGGGCGGGTCGTGTAGCCGAGTTCTTCCACCGCCCGACGGTTGGAATAACTCTTCGGCAAGCGGGCGACCCGGATGGCGGCCGAGTTGACATCGGACTCGCGGCCTGTCAGCAGGGTGCCGAGGTCGCCGATCCATCCACCCACGGTGGAAAGCACCCGGCCTGGACTGCCGAGGGGACGCCGACCGCCCGTGATGTCGGCGAACAAGCGAAATGCGTCCAGGTACGAAAGGGTCTTGCCCGTCAGGAGGTAGCGGCGGCCACATTGCCCGCGCTGGATTGCCGAGAGGATTCCGGCGGTCACATCGCGCACGTCGCAGACGCTGAAGTAGCCCTGGGGGGCCACCCAAGCCCGGCCCCGGGCAACTTCCAGCAGCATGCGGCCAGAGGAGGGTTTCCAGTCCCAGGGGCCGAGCATGAAACTGGGATTGACGATGACCGCATCGAGCCCGCGGGCGACCTCTTCCTGAACGACCAGTTCCGCCTCGCGTTTGGTGATCGTGTAGGTACACCCGCCATGGTCGGCCAGCGGCGTCTCTTCGTCGGCGGGCGTCTGGAGACTGCCGACCCCGGCGGCGTCGGACGAAGAAACATGGATCATGCGGGCACCGCACCGCCGCGCTGCGTGGGCCACGTTTCGAGTTCCTTCCACATTGACCGTCCTGTGGAGGTCGAGCTTCGACCGGCCGATGTGAACGAACCCTGCGGCGTGGATCACCACACCGACGTCGCGGCAGGCCTGATGCACCGCTTCGGCCGAGGAGACATCGCCGCAAGCCAACTCGACGTCGAGGTCCTCCAACGGACGCCGGTCGGATGACGGACGGACGAGGACGCGAACGGGCGTGTCCTGGGCGAGAAGCTGACGCACCACGTTGTTGCCAACGAGGCCTGTTGCGCCGGTAACGAGCGTGAGGCGAGAAACCATGACGGACGATTCTATATCGGGTCGCGATCCAGAGTCCAGTGCTTTGTCTCAGCTAAAAACTGGGGGCCGGAGCCTGCGGAACAACTCGGCGATTGTCGCCTGATTCTGCGCCATTGACTCCAGAATCACGCTGTGACAGAGCACCAGGGAGGTATTGTAGCGCGCGGCACCGGTCGCCCAAACGACAAGAGAAGGTACACGTCCCTGCGGGGAGAAGGACAGTCCGCCAGATGGGGCCTACGCTGACCGCCAGAGTCTGCCAAGTGCGTCGTTCTGGATCTGCGTCAACAGGGCTATGCCGGGTCGGGCCAGGACCAGCATCTGGGCGAGCTGATCCTCGGTGAACGTGGCCTCCTCACCCGTGCCCTGAATCTCTACGAACTCGCCGGTGCCCGTCATGACGACATTCATGTCGACCGTGGCTGCCACGTCTTCCACATAGTCGAGGTCGAGAACCGGCTCGCCGTCGACGATTCCCACACTGACGGCCGCCACGCTGGTCTTCAGGATGGGCTCAATGGGCTGGGGAAGCTTCTCGTCGGGGATCGTCGCCAGGCAATCGACCAGCGCGATGAAGGCACCGGTGATTGAGGCCGTCCGTGTCCCGCCGTCGGCCTGGAGCACATCGCAGTCGACCGTGATCGTCCGCTCGCCGCGGTGATTCAGGTCGGCCACGGCGCGGAGGCTGCGTCCGATGAGTCGCTGGATCTCCGACGAGCGCGAGTCGATCTTCTCCCTTTCTCGCCGTTTTCGCGGAGCGGTGCTGCCGGGAAGCATGCTGTACTCGGCCGTGATCCAGCCACGCCCCTGGCCGGCCATCCACGGCGGCACCTGCTCCTCGAGGCTGGCGGTGCAGAGCACCTTCGTATTGCCCGCTTCGATGAGCGTGCTGCCACCCGGGGCGCTCGTGAATTGCCGCTGGACACGAATCGGCCGAAGCTGGTCGGGGCGGCGGTTGTCGTGACGCATGGTGGGCCCCCGGCTTTCTGAGGGAATCAATGTGGCAATGTGGCACTGGAGCAGCCGGATTCTGGCCAGCCAGTCTTCAGTCTCCGTCTGACGAGGAATCTCGCGCCGCCCTGCGGCCGGTGTCGCGATTCGGATCGTTTCAAGCGGATGCGGATGGTGGAGACACCGCATTCTCCGCGGAACCCCGCGCGTCGCGCCGTTCAATCGGCTTGGGTCCCTAGGAGCCAGGCGAGGATACCTTTTTGGGCGTGCATGCGGTTGCCAGCCTGGCGCACGATGACGCTTGCCGGACTGTCCATGACTTCGTCGGTTACCTCTTCGCCGCGCCGCGCAGGGAGGCAATGCATGAAGACCGCATCGCCGGGTGCCCTGGCCATCAACGCGGAATTGACCTGGTAGGCGGCAAAGGCCCTTTGCCGCTCCTCCATCTCCGCCTCCTGACCCATGCTGACCCATACGTCGGTGTAGACGGCGCACGCGTCCATGACCGCTTCGGCCGGGTCGCGGGTGACAACCAGTTCCAGGTCGGGGACCTCTTCTTTCAGTGATTTGACGAAATCGGCATCGAACTCGTAGCCCTCCGGCGCGGCGATGACGAAACGCATGCCTACCCGGCCGCAACCGGTCGCCAGGCTGCGGGCCACGTTGTTTCCGTCGCCGATCCAGGCCAGGGTACGACCTTCGAGAGAGCCAAAAATCTCGCGGAGCGTATAGAGGTCGGCCATCGCCTGGCAAGGGTGCGCCAGGTCGGTCAGGCCATTGATCACCGGGCACGTGCAGTGGGCCGCCAGGTCCACCACGGTCTGATGCCGCTTGGCGCGAATGACCACCACGTCGACCAGTTCGGAGAGCACCCGGGCGAAGTCGGCCAGACTCTCGCGTTTGCCGAAGCCGACGTCTTCGCCGAGGAACATGGCACCACCGCCCAGGTGGGTCATACCGGCCTCAAAGCTGACCCGGGTACGAAGAGACGGCTTTTCGAAGATCAGGGCCATCACCCGGCCAGGCAAGAGAGGTTCGCGCAGGCCTCTTTCGTACTTGGTTTTCAGATCCTCGGTGATTGCGAAAATCCGCTGAATCTCTACGGCGGTCAGGTCGCTCAGCGTCACGAGATGTCGCATACTACTCTCCCCTTGCCCACGTTTGAGCGAAACATAAGAAGAAGTGGTGTCAGAACGGCGAGGAAACCTCCCACGGGCGGAAACGGCTGGAATGGCGGTGGGTTCTGGAATCGGACCTTGAGAATCCCAGGCAAGACGCAGGGAACTCCCATGGGCATGAATGTGCACAATCGCTGGTTCAGTGGGTGGCTCCAAGAATTCACTGGGTGGTGTGGCCCTTGAGTACCTCGGCCAGGATGTCGCATCCCTCGTTGGCCTGTTCCACGGTCAAGTTCATCGCCGGCAGCAATCGCACTACAGTCTGATGGGTGCAATTGATGAGAAGGCGGCGGTCCATGCAATCCTTGACGATCGGGGCCCCTTCGATCGACAGTTCGATGCCGATCATGACCCCCACGATGCGAATCTCCCGGATAATCTCGCACTGGGCGGCCAGGGCGTCCAGACGCGTGCGGAAGACCTGGCTGATGCGGCGAGCATTCTCGAGTAGACCTTCTTTCTCGATCATTTCGAACGTGGCGATTCCGGCGGCCGCGGCAACGGAATTGCCGCCGAAAGTGGAGGCGTGCATCCCCGGACGCAGGCTGGGGGCAATCTCAGCCGTCGTGAGCATGGCCGCACCGGCCACGCCTCCGCAGATTGCCTTGGCCAGGGTCATCACGTCGGGAGTCACTCCGAAGTGTTGATAGGCGAACCAGTTCCCCGTCCGCCCGCAACCGGTCTGTACCTCATCGAACACCAGGAGAAGTCCGTGCTCGTCGGCCAGGCGGCGCAACCCCTGCAGGAAGCCGTCGGGCGGGATCCGCACTCCGCCTTCTCCCTGGATTGGTTCGATCATGATGCCGGCAGTCTCTTCGTCGATCAGGGCCTCGACGGCTTCGAGGTCACCGAAGGGGGCATAGACGAAACCGGCCATGAGCGGTCCCAGCCCTTCATGGTATTTGGCCTGCGCGGTTGCTGAGGTCGATCCGAGGGTGCGGCCGTGGAATCCGCCTTCGAACGTGATGATCTTGTAGCGGTTCTTTGGCGTGTGCAGGCGAACCAGCTTGATGGCCGCCTCGTTGGCCTCGGTGCCCGAATTGCAGAAAAACGCCTGGCCTCCGAAGCTGCGCCGGCTCAAAGCCTCGGCCCATCGCCCCTGGGCCTCGGTGTACCACGTGTTGGGAACATGGATCAGTTTGCCGATCTGTTCCTGGACCGCCCGGACCACCGGCGCCGGACAGTGCCCCAGCAAGTTGCAGCCCCATCCAGGGAAGAAATCGAGGTAGCGGTTGCCCTCAGCGTCCCAAACCCAGGATCCCTCGCCGCGCACCAGAGCCACCGGATACCGGCGGTAGTTGGGGATTACGTATTGCCGGAAGAGTTCAACGGTCTCCGGGGAGCTCAATGGGCTTTCGCTTGGCACAATCTTGTTCTCCTGTAGGCGGGAACGAGTATCTCGGAAAGAAGTCTCAATAGACAGGGCAACTACCCGGCTGGTTCGGCCCCGGATGGCTACTCCTGGGCAATTTCGGTTCCAACACCCTTGCTGGTATAAACCTCCAGCAGAAGAGAGTGGCGAAGCCTGCCGTCGATGATATGGATCTTCCTCACGCCGCTCTCGAGGGTTTCAAGGCACGCCTGGACTTTGGGGATCATGCCCGATTCGATGGCACCCGAGGCAATGAGCTGACGGGCCCGGGCGGGAGTCAGCGAGTGAATGAGCGACTCGGGGTCGTTCTTGTCCCGCCGCACACCGTTCACATCGCTGAGAAAGACGAGCTTTTCGGCGCCGAGCGACTGGGCAACCGCCGTTGCCGCTGTGTCGGCGTTGACGTTGAGCTTCTGTCCGTCGTCGGCAACGCACATGGATGGGATCACCGGCACCACCCAGCGGCGGCAAAGGCCTTCGAGGGTCTTCCGGTCGACGCGGGCAACGTTTCCGACGTGGCCAAGGTCGACCTCGGCGCCGTCCGGGCCTTTCAAGGTGATGCGCTGGCCGAAAAGCACGTTGCGGGTCTCGAAATTGAGCCCCTCCGCCCGCCCGCCTAGTCGATCGATCTCCTCCACGATCCGACGATTGACCGTGCCCCCGAGGACCCGCTGAACGATTTCGAGCGTTGCGTCATCGGTGTAACGACGTCCCTGGACCCAGCGGGGTTCGAGTCCGGCCTCGGCCATGGCACGGCTGATGGCCGCACCGCCCCCGTGGACGATCACCGGCCGCACGCCGACGGTTTCCATGAAAACCACGTCCAGAAGAAGACTCGACAGAGCTGCCTCGTCTTCCATGACGCTTCCGCCCAGTTTGATGACGGTGACCTTGCCGCGAAACTCGCGGATCCACTTCATGGCTTCGATGAGCGTGTCGGCTTTTTGAATTGCTTCCAGCAACCTGGTCAACCTCGTGTGGAGAAAAAAAACAGCCCCGGGCAATGTGAACGAACTGCCCGGGGAAACGGCTTATTGTATCGCGTCTCATCGCACTGTCAACGGGAAGCGTGCAACCCATTGGGGTGGTGCGATGGCAGGCATTCGAGCGATGCCCCCTGGCCAATTCGAGCGATTCGTGCCAAGATTATGGGACTCGCCAAATCCAAGCCGGTCACGTTCCCTTGCTGAAGTTTTCGCTTGCAGGCACCGATCACTAAAGGATTGTGGCCGTGGCTGGGTATGCGCGGATAATAGGAAATCTGCAAGGGACAGGCAAATGAGTCGCAGAGTCGGGCTTGTAATGGCAGCGGGGAAGGGCACACGAATGAAATCGGACCTGCCCAAGGTTCTTTTTCCGGTTTGCGGCCGGCCGATGGTCGAGTATGTGCTGGATGTGCTTGAGGATGTCGGCGTGGACCGGATCGTGGTGATCGTCGGCTATCGGGCGGAGCTTGTCAAAGAAACGCTGAGCGCCCGAAAGGGACTTGAGTTTGTGGAGCAGACGCAGCAGCTCGGAACGGGGCATGCGGTGATGGTCTGCCGCGACCACCTCGAGGGATACGAAGGGCCGGTGTTTGTGATCGCAGGTGACTCGCCCATGATTCAGGCCGATTCGGTCCGGACCCTGTTGGACGATTACGACCACAAACCGGCTGCCTGCATCCTGGGAACCGCCCACAAAGACGATCCGTTCGGTTTGGGGCGGATTGTGCGCGACGCCCACGGGCAGTTCGCCGGGATCGTGGAACAGCGCGATGCCACCGAGGAGCAGAAGCGGATCACGGAAGTCAACATGAGCTACTACGTCTTCCGGTGCCCCGACCTGATGGGGGCACTCGAGGAGATCCGTCCCGACAACTCTCAGGGCGAATACTACATTACGGACGTTCCCGGTGTCCTGCTGAGGCAGGGCAAACCCGTGCGGGCGCTCCAGGTGCTGAAACCCTGCGAGGTGCTGGGGATCAATACCGTGGACGAATTGAAAATTGTGGAAACCGCGATGCAGGAGGCTGGCGGTGTCAGATGAGAAGATGCCTGGACGCTCGGGCACACGGATCGGGCCGAGGGCGGCGCGAGACTGGACCCGGCGCATGGGGGGAGTTTATCCGGAACCATGAATGATATGAAGGTATTCAGCGGCCGGGCCCACCCGGAGCTTGCCCAGCGCGTGTGCGACTACCTCGGGCTGTCTCTCGGCAAGCTCAGGATCGATACGTTCCCGGATGGGGAGATCTGGTGCCGGATCGAGCAGGATGTGCGGGGGCGAGATGTCTTTCTCGTGCAGCCCACCTGCCATCCGGTCAACGACAATCTGATGGAACTGCTGATCCTGATCGACAGTTTCAAGCGGGCCAGTGCCGAGCGGATCACCGCGGTGATG
>CAZLWV010000015.1:1648-21999 GCA_964563135.1 uncultured Planctomycetaceae bacterium | reverse complement strand
CTGTGCCTGATCCTCGACGCGCTCAACCGGGCCAGCGCCCAACGCGGCACCGCGGTGATGCCCTACTTTGGGTACGCCCGGCAGGATCGGAAGGACGAGGGGCGTGTGCCGATCACGGCCAAGTTGGCGGCAAACCTGATTACCCGTGCGGGTGCCGACCGCGTGCTGGCCATGGACCTGCACGCCGCCCAGATCCAGGGATTCTTCGATATTCCCGTAGACCATCTGGTCGGCGCTCCGGTGATTGACGCCTATTTTCACGAACTGAGCTTCCCCAAGGAAGATATCATCGTCGTCAGTCCAGATGAGGGGAGTATCAAGCGGGCCTTGAGCCATGCGGCCGACCTGAAGGCGCCGGTGGCGATCGTCGACAAGCGGCGGTCCAGCGCCCATTCTACCGATCAGGCCAACTTGATCGGTGGTCCGGTTGCCGGCAAAATCGCGCTGATCTTCGACGACATGATCAGCACGGCTGGCTCGATCTGCGGCGCGGCGAAAATGGTGAAGAGCGCCGGTGCCAAGGCCGTCTATCTGGCGGCCACCCACGGGGTGCTGTGCGGCGACGCGATCAACCGCCTTCGCGAGGCCCCGGTGGAACAGGTCGTCGTAACCGATACGATTCCCTTGCCGCCGGAGCGGCGCCTCGACCGAATCAAGGTCCTGACAGTCGCCCCTCTTTTGGGTGAGGCGATCAAGCGGATTCATCGAAACGAATCGGTCAGTGGGCTGTTTCGGCGGGATGCACGGAAGGAGAGTCGCTGAAAGAAGGGCTCGGTGGGGTTGTATTTCCGCGGAAATCAGCCACAATAAGCAGTTTCGCCCCCTTGGGTGGAGCCCTCGAGGGGGCGTCGGCATGTGTGAGAGGAGACCGGTCACCCTGGCGTGTGAGCGGATCGAAGAAGGTCATTCAAGCAGCCTGATTGCTGGCAGAGGAATTCGATGTCACAGACATTGAAAGTGGAAACTCGCGAGATGCGAGGGAAACGAAACAACCGGCGGCTTCGCGCCCAGGGCAAGATTCCGGCGGTCCTTTACGGGCACGGACAGGAACCGGTGAGTCTGGCGGTGCCCGCAGACCAGTTCGACGCGATGGTTCGCCACGGGAGCCGGGTCGTGACCCTGGCGGGTGCAGTGAACGAATCGGCCTTTGTTCGCGAGTGCCAGTGGGATACGTGGGGCAACCATGTGCTCCACGTGGATCTTTCGCGGATCTCCGCGCACGAGAAGGTCCATGTGCAGGTGGCTGTTGAGCTGCGGGGCGAAGCGCCGGGCGTGAAGGACGGGGGCGTGCTCAAGCAGCTCATCCACGAAATCGGCCTGGAATGCGAGGCTGCCGACATCCCCGAGAAGCTGACCGTTAACATCAACGACCTCAGATTGAACGGCTCGATCACCGTGGCGAGCCTGGAACTTCCGCCGGGAGCGAAGGTCCTTGCAGAGGTCGACCAGGACATTGTTCAGTGCGTCGAACCGGTCGAGCAACCAGAAGAAGAGGTTCTTGCCGGCGAAGTCGAACCGGAAGTGATCGGCCGAAAGCGAGAAGAGGAAGAAGGTCAATCCGAGTCCTAGTCCACAGGCTTCTGTGCCGCCCGTCGGTATGGATCGGCGAAGGAGCTTGCTGGGATGAAGTTGATTGTCGGACTAGGGAACCCCGGGCGCAGGTACGCGGGGACCCGCCACAATGTTGGCTTCGAGGTTGTCGCCGAGGTGGCCCGGCGCCTTGGAGCCGAAAAACCACGAGCGAGATTTGACGGCGAGGTTGTCGAGGCGAAGATGGCGGGCGAGAAGCTCGTGCTGCTTTGCCCGGCAACCTACATGAATCGAAGCGGAGCGAGTGTTCTGGCCGCGAGGGACTTCTACAAGCTTGGAAACGACGAGATCCTGATCGTTTGCGATGACATCAATCTGCCGCTTGCGAGACTGCGGGTTCGCATGAAAGGTTCCTCCGGAGGGCAGAAAGGGCTTGCTGACGTGATCAGCCGCCTGGGAACGGAGGATTTGTCGCGGTTGAGGGTCGGGATCGGTTCGCCACCCGAAGGTTGGGACGCCGCTGATTACGTCCTGGGAAGGTTCACGCGGGAAGAGCAGGCAGAGATCGAGCCGGCGATCCTCAGGGCGGCAGATGCCGCAGTGGCCTGGGCTCGCGACGGAATCGACATGTGCATGAATCAATTCAACTGAAGCCACTGAGGAGTTAAGCTTTGGCTAGCAACGTTTATGAAGGCATGTTCATCTTCGATTCGGGAAAGTACGGGCGCGATCCGGATGGCGTCTCGGGCGCGATTTCCCGAATGATTGAGGAGGCTGGCGGAGAGATGCTTGTCAGCCGCTTGTGGGAAGAACGCCGCCTGGCCTACCCGATCAACGGGCAGAAGAAGGGGACGTACTGGCTCACGTATTTCCGGCTGGATGGCCCGAAGTTGCCGAAGGTCACCCGCCAGAGCGAACTGGACGACAACATCCTCCGCAGCCTGGTGCTCAAAGTGGATCCCCGCATTGTCGACGCGCTGGTCGAGCATGCCAAAGGCGCTACCGTCAGACCGTCGGAACCGGTCGCGGAGACCACGGAAGGCAACGACGTGGAGGTGGATACCCACGATCTGGTCGCCGCCGGGGCGGATGCCGATGAGGACGAGGACTGAGTCGTCAAGCCGTGATTAGCATGCGCCCGTGCCGCGGTCGTGTTTCGAGGCGGCACGGAGTGGTCGTGTCGTCGGGGATGCGAGCTATCCGGTGGCCCTGTCCAACCAGGCGGTTGCCCCTCCCCATGGTTCCCCGTGGCAGCTCAAGAGCGTAGGGAGTCGAGATTGTGGCAAGTTACAACCGCGTGATCTTGATGGGCAACCTCACTCGCGACCCGGAGATCCGCTACACTTCCGGCGGCACGGCGGTGTGCGATATCGGCCTGGCGGTGAACGATCGCCGCAAAGGGGCGGATGGTCAATGGGTCGAGGAGACGACGTTCGTCGACGTTACCTTGTGGGGCCGAACGGCCGAGGTGGCCGGCGAGTACCTCGGCAAAGGCTCTTCCGTTCTCATCGAGGGACGATTGAAGCTCGACACCTGGCAAACCAACGATGGCCAGAAACGATCCAAACTGCATGTGGTGTGTGAGCGGATGCAGATGGTGGGGCCTCGCGGTGGTGCGGGTGGTGGCGGCGGCGGCGGACGACCGCCTCAATCAAGGCAACAGAGCGATCCCTACAGCCAGCCCGAGCTTGCGGACGAGTCCTTCGGACCTCCGCCTGTGGGCGGGGGGACCCCTGACGACGGTATTCCATTCTGACAATCCAAGCAAAACGACGAACCAGGCCAACAACACAACGATTGATTGTTCGTGAATCGATCGTCGGGGCAGGCGGACGCGAGACCTGCATCCCGTCTGTGGTGGCAGAGCCCATACGAAGAAGGTCATCAGTTCCATGGTACAGACCAAGAAACAGAAGAAGATTCGACGAAATCCCAGCCGTTTCAAGCGGCTTCCCAAAGGACGCAACGGCGGAATCGAGCTGCTGCTGATCCAGGCCGTTGAGCATCTCGGCGATCAGGGCGACGTGGTCGAGGTCCGGCCAGGCTACGCGAACAATTACCTTCTGCCCCAGGGGCTGGCTACGGTAGCCACCGACCACCACAAGCGGATGGTCGACAAGCACAAGGCGAAGCTTGCAGAGATCCAGAAAGCCCGCTTGGCGGGGCTCCGTTCGCTGGCTGCAGAACTGAAACAGCAGAGTCTGACCATCGAGGCGAATGCCAACGAGGAGGGACATCTGTACGGCTCGGTCGGAGCGCCGGAAATCGTCAACGCCTTGAAGGGCGTCGGCATCACCATCGCCGTCGACCAGGTCCGGTTGGAAGGGCCTCTCAAGGAGCTCGGCCTCTACACGGTGAAGATCCACGTTGGCCAGGAAATCGACTCCGAGGTCAAGGTTTGGGTCGTCCCAAGCGTTAGCGAATCCGAGGAATCGTAGAGTCTTCCCGGACGACCGGGCTTCGCCTGCCGCGCCCGGCGGCGCGTGCTTGCCGCCGGTGAGCTGGCGGTCTATGATGCGCGGTAAGCACTTCTTGGAGAAGGATGGCCATGGCGACATCGGTGCGCGTGGAGTCGGCCCATTCGGCCGAGCGGGTGAGTTCGGAGATCCTGGATCGGCTCCCCCCCCAGAACCTCGACGCGGAACTTGGTGTTCTTGGCAGCCTCCTGCTCGATCCGGAGCTGTGCGACGAGGTGGCGCTGATCCTTCGCCCTGGCGATTTCTATGCCCACGCGCATCAGAAGCTTTTCCATCACATTATGGAGATGCATGGAGAGGGGGGCCGGGTCGATGCAACCTTGCTGATCGAGCGGCTCCGCCACGCGGGTGATCTCGAAGCGATCGGTGGAACGGCTTTCCTTGCCGAGGTGATCCAGTCCGTGGCGGTAGCTGCCCACGCGGCCCATTATGCGGAGATCGTTCGCGACAAGGCCACCCTTCGCTCGCTGATCCACGCCAGCACCGAGATCCTGCGCGACGCCTACGATCCCACGCACAGTCCTCGCGAACTGGTTGGGCGGGCCGAAGAGAGAATCTTCGCCGTCCACGATGAACGCAGTTCGGACCAACTGGCCAGTATGCACGATGTTATGGTCGAGGCCTATGCCCACATCGACCATCGCATGAAGCACGGAGGCGCGACCGGCGTGCCCACCGGTTTCACCGACTACGACAATCTCACCGGTGGCCTGCACGGGTCGGAGCTGATCATTCTGGCGGCCCGGCCGAGCATGGGAAAGACTGCGATGGCCACGAACATCGCCGATCACGTGGCGGTCGAGTCGGGGGTTACTACCCTTGTCGTCAGCCTGGAAATGGCCCGCCTCGAACTTGGCCAGCGTATGCTCTGTGCCCGAGGCAAGATCGACGGCCGCAAGTTCCGTGGCGGATATCTTACCGCGGAAGACCGTGAGGATCTCGTCAAGGCGTCGGCCGAGTTGAGCAAAGCCCCGCTGTTCATCGACGATTCGCCGAGCCGCACGATCACCGAGATTGCCGCAACGGCACGGCGATTGAAGCGGCGTGAGAACCTGGGCCTGATTGTGATCGACTACCTGCAATTGATCGAGCCCGAGAATCCGGCCGATCCCCGCCAGGAGCAGGTTGCCAAGATTGCCAGGCGGCTGAAAGGCCTTGCCCGAGAATTGGCGGTGCCTGTTCTCTGTCTTGCCCAACTTAATAGGCAAGCAGAGGCAACCAAGGACAACCGGCCGAGAATGAGCCATCTGCGGGAATCGGGGGCGATCGAGCAGGATGCGGACGTGGTCATGTTTGTGCATCGCGAGGAGTACTACATGACGCACGAGGAAGCCAAAGAGCGGGAACTAGTGGGCAAGGCCGATCTCATCGTCGCCAAGCAGCGCAATGGCCCCACCGATGACGTCAAATTGGCTTGGCGGCAGGAGTTCACACGCTTCGAGAACCGGGCCGTCGACCGCTACGACGAATTCGACAACTTCGCCGGGGGGAGCGGCGGCGACGATTTCTGACTCTCAGCTCCGGGCTGAAAGCAACCGGTCGAAGGGGGGGAGGGACGCATTTCCGCCTTGCCCTATCTGGGGGCATACTGTATTTGTACGCCTCTTGAAAAGTCCTCGGAAGACTCTGCGCGCCGCGGCATTTTCGATAGCCGGGGGCCGCGCGGCAGAAACCAACTCCACCGGTTGACGGTTTGAGCGGCGTGAACCCTTGGTCTGGGTGGCACGTAATTTGGAAAGCAACCGGTTTGGCGCCAAGGAGTGGCGCAGGTCTCGAAATCCATTATCGAGAGGCGGGAAGGATCCCGATGGTCGCAATCCCTCACGTGCGGTTGGGAAACAGTCTGGATTCGCCGACGGCGCTCGGCCTTGTCCGAGGGCTGTTGTTCGAGCCAGCGAAACTGCTGCCAGTGGAGGCCCTCTCCTCGAGGCGAGTGCGGGCCGTCTTTCTCCTCGCCCTGGCGTACCTGTTCGCATCCGCCGCCAGCGCTGATGCCCAGTCGCCCCCGTCTTTGCAGATGCCGCCGTACGCCGGCCCGCAGACATCGGATCCGCTTCAGTATCCCGCAACGCAGATGCCCGTTTTCGTTCCTGCCCAGCAGGCCTCGTTCAACGTTGCCCCACCCGTGCCTGGAAATTCTGCTGCTCCGACCGATGTTGCGGCAAGTCCCAACGGCCCGGTGCCCGTTCCGCGTTCGGAAGTCGTGGTCGAGGTGAGGGTTGTCGGCAACAAGCGAACGCCAACGGAGAAGATCCTGCGCTACATCCACACCCGTCCAAACCGCGTTTACAACGCCCAGATTGTCGAGCAGGACGTGCGCCGGCTCAACAGTTCCGGACTGGTCGACAGTGTGCGAGCCCAGTATCAGGATGCGCCGGCTGGGAGAGGGAGAATCGTTGTATTTGACGTTTTCGAGCGTCCTACGATCAAGTCCGTCCATTATGTGGGAAACCGCAAAGTCAAAACGAAGACGCTCTCCAAGGAGGCCAAGCTCAAGGCCGGCGACCCGCTGGAACCGTTCACCATCGAAGAGGCGCGAAGCCGCCTGGAGACATTCTATCGGGACAAGGGATTCGTCGACGCCCGCGTCACTCTCTACGAAGGCAGCAAGGCCACCGACGAACGGGTGGTTTTCGTCATCAATGAGGGTTCCAAGCAGACGATTCTCTGGACCAGTTTTGAGGGCAATACCATCGCCAGCGAATCGCGATTGCGTACGCAGATCAAATCCAAACAGGGCGTGGTGTGGCTTTTCGGCGGCGAAGTGAACCGCAGACAGATCCAGGAGGACGAGGATCGCCTGGTCGACTACTATCACCGCCTCGGCTTCTTCCGGGCGCGAGTCGGCAGCTATCTCGTGGAACACCCGTACAGCGACACCCGCGACTGGATCACTCTCAAGTTCGTGATCGACGAGGGGCCGCGTTATTCGGTTCGCAAGCTCTCGATCATCGGCAACAAGAGCGTCGACACGGGAGAGCTGATGGAAATGGTCGAGCTGAAGGAGGGGCAGCCCTATCGCGACGACTGGATGCGCCGCGACGAGAACGCAATCAAGGACCGCTACGGGGCGGTCGGATATGTCTTTGCCGACATCAAGCCGGAGATCATCTTCGACGAGGAGCCGGGACACCTGGACCTGGTCTATCGGATCGAGGAGGGGGAGCGATATCGCGTCGGCAAGATCGACGTCAACATCGCGGGAGACTATCCCCATACACAGATCACCACGGTTCTGAACCGGATGTCGCTGGAGCCGGGCGACATCATCGACATCCGCGAGCTGCGCGACAGCCAGCGGCGGCTGCGCTCCAGCCAGTTGTTCAACTCGAATCCCCAGAACGGCGCAATGCCCGAGATCGCCTTCAGTCCGCCCACGCCGGAAGAAATCGAGGAGGCAAAAACCCAACTGGCACGCCGCCAGGCGGAGGCCGGCCAGTTTCGCGGCCAGGATCCGCCGGACTCGCTTCTCCGAGCCCGCACGCAGCCTCCTGTTGAGGACTCCGATCGATGGTGGAACGTTTCCTTCGTTCGCCCGGCCCCTGCTGCCGCTCCCATGCCGGGCACGGTTCCTGCCGCCCAGCCGATTCCGCAATCCCAGGCCACATCGGAGGTTGCGGGCGGGCCGATTCCGCTTCCGCCGGTCCGCTACGTGGAACGCGGCCAGAGTCCGAGTTCTCCCGGTCTGCCCCGCTTCTTTGCCCCCCAAGCCCGCGCCGGCGAGGTGCTGCGATACCAATCCTACTCGGCCGACGGCGGGAGCACGACGCCGACGCTGCCCCCCGCAGGGATGACGCCAACCTACTCGACCTTGCCCGGCAGAACCGCCATCCCGCCCGGCACGAGTGTCGCCATGCCGAATACGACCGTCGCCCCGCCGGCAACCACCCCGTACCCAAATCCCTCCCCGGCAGCGGGACAAACGGCCGTTCCCTACGTTCCGGATCCTCAGCTTCCGCCGCCCAATTCCATCGGCGCGGTATCGCCAACGCCGTACGATCCTGGCCTCAACTTCTTTGGTGACCGCGATCCGGGCGGATTCCTGGGCTCGGTGCCGGATCAGGATCCGGCGCTGTTCCTTCCGCTCCGTCCCGAGGTGGCCGAAACGGAGACCGGCCGATTCATGTTCAGCGCCGGAGTGAACTCGGATGCCGGCCTGATCGGGTCGATCGTCGTCGATGAGCAGAACTTCGACTGGCGGCGATTCCCTCGCGGCTGGGAGGACTTCCGCAACGGGACGGCCTTCCGGGGCCGTGGGCAGCGGTTCCGCATCGAGGCCATGCCCGGCAGCGAGGTCCAACGCTACATGGTCACCTTCAACGAGCCCTACCTCTTCGACAGCCAGATCGGACTTGGGCTCAACGGTTTCTACTACACGCGGTTCTACGAAGAGTGGGACGAACAGCGAATCGGAGGCCGCGTATCACTGGGATACCAGATCGCCCACGATCTGACGGCCTCCACGTCGTTTCGCCTGGAACGGGTCACACTCTCCGATCCTATCGCCGGCGCCCCGGCCGAGTTGACCGATGCCCTGGGCGATTCGGACCTCCTGGGCTTCGGCGCTCAGCTCACCCACGACACCCGTGACAATACTTTCCTGCCGACCGAAGGGCATCTGCTGACCCTCGAGTTCGAGCAGGTACTGGGAAGCTACCAGTACCCGCGGGCCGAGGTCGACCTGCGCAAGTACTTCATGCTGCACGAGCGCCCCGACGGTTCCGGACGCCACGTGTTGAGCATGAAAGCCACGGCCTCGTACACCGGTGATGATACGCCAATCTACGAGCATTACTTCGATGGCGGCTTTTCCACGATCCGCGGTTTCGACTTCCGCGGGGCATCGCCGCGCGTGAACGGAGTGGTGGTCGGCGGCGAGTTCAATCTGTTGGCCTCCACGGAGTACATGTTCCCGCTGACAGCGAGCGATATGGTCCGCGGTGTTGTCTTCTGCGACACGGGTGCCGCGCAGCCAACCATCGACCATTGGGAAGACAAGTACCGGATCGCCCCCGGCTTTGGCCTTCGACTCACCATTCCGGCCATGGGGCCGGCGCCGATCGCCCTGGACTTCGCATTTCCGGTGGTCAAGGAAGACGGCGACGAAGAAGAAGTGTTCTCCTTCTTCATCGGTTTCCTCCGCTAGCAGCCTCTTGGTCCCTGGATCCGGAGCCACAGGCGATTGCAGAAGACCAACTTGCGTTACCAGCGCCGCTGCTGGCCGTGCCCCCCCCCAGATAGGCGACCACGTGCTGCCGCGATCCGGCCTCGGTGCGGACGCTCTCTGCCAAGGCGGATTAAGTGTGCGTCTTAAACGACACGACCAATCTCGCGGTTCCACTACAAAAGAGCCCGTGATCCGCCGAAGATCGATACCCAGATCCCCCGAAGAAACGGCCTCTTTTTCTTCCACACTGCGCAGGCTCGACCAAGAAGACGATGCTCCGCGGGGCAAGACAGAACGCACCATCAACCTTGGTCCGCAGAGCCGTCGGAATTCGGACGTCCATCGTTCATATCGAGGGGCCGATGATGGTCGATCCAGTCCAGGTATTCCTCGATCTGGTAGAGCGGCATTCCCAACGATAGGGCCGTACGAATCGCCTCCTCCCGTTCCAGGAAAGTCCCAGCATGCTCCAGGATCAGTTTGGCGATTTCGTGTGCCATACCCAGTCGAAGGAAACGAAAGTGGCGACTGGCCGACAGAAGCCGACGCTAATGAAGTATACCCCACTTGCGGTGCCGGTACACACCTGCTTTGTGCTATCGCTTGCCCAGTACCTCGGTGAGTTCCTTCCCCAGAAACCGGCCCTCCCGCTGGTCGCCCTCGTTTCACAACCAGCGCACTGCCCAATCGAGGCCACCAATCGCTCCCCGCCTGTCTTCGTGAGAGCCTCTCGGGCGGAAACCGCCCTCGACGGCCCAGCAATGCCCTGCGGTGCAGTTGCCCCGAACGAGTTGACCATGCTTGCCGGTAAACTGATCCGACCAGGCAATCTGTGACGGCTGTCCCGGTTATGGCACTTGTCCGGCGGGACACAGCGTCCGATACCGCGCCCGAAACGTACTTCGCTACACGACCAAGACACCTTGCCAGTACCGATGCTAGCCCCGCTGTAGACCACCTCGAGAAATCGGCAAGTCTTCTGCAGCGACCCACAATGGGCGGGAGCAGCCCCCTGGCGACCGGGCGGTCGCTCGGACTGGTTGGCGCCCCTGCCGCCCTTGGGGTCAAAGACGCTCCATCAGACTGTCCCCGGGCATTGGAGCTCCCGAGGTAGGCTGCCGTATCGGGCATTCGAGAACCGTGATAAAATGCCGGCCTGCCGGGTGGCGCAGGCCTGCCAGGGGAAAGCCGCCCGAGGCGGGTGGCAGCCATTTGTCGGTTTCCAGGCTTCGTGCCCCGTCAAGAAGATGGGATCACATTTCAGCCCAATGAAGGTGCTCGAAGGGTCGGCAGGCTGCAGAGACTTGGTCCATCCAGTGGATGCCCAGCTGCGCAAAGATGACCTTCCCAGCTCACCCCGCCTTCCGATCGAAACTCCCACACGATTCGAGATGACTGAACAGATACAAACAGGGGTCCGGCGTGAGCAGGCATAAACGAGTGCATCTGATCGGGTGTGGGGGGCATGCGAAGGTCGTGGCTGCCACGCTCCTGGAGGCGGGGTATGATATTGCGGCGGTGTTTGACGACGACTCCGCCCATTGGGGAACGACGCTGCTCGAGGCACCCATTGTGGGGCCGATCCGTTCGATCGGGGAACATGAGCGGCTTCCGGCGGTGATTGCGATCGGCAACAATCGTGTTCGAAAGCGTCTTGCCGAACAGTCCGATCTGGAGTGGCTCGCTGTCGTCCACCCGCACGCCTGGGTTCACGCGTCGGTGGAGTTGGGGCCGGGCACGGTTGTTTTTTGCGGGGCCGTCGTTCAGCCCGATTCGCGGGTGGGCGAACATGCGATCATCAACACGGCGGCCACCGTCGACCACGATTGCGTGGTGGGCGACTTCGTCCATCTGGCCCCCGGGGTGCACCTGGCGGGCAACGTGTCGATCGGCGAGGGGGCCTTTCTCGGAATCGGCTCGGCCGCGGTGCCCGGGGTTGAGATCGGCGATTGGGCCACGGTGGGGGCCGGTGCGGTCGTGCTGGAAGATGTGCCCCCGGAGTCCGTGGTGGTGGGAGTACCGGCTCGGCCGCTCGTCAAGAAGTGAGCACCGTTCCTCCAGCCCTGCCAGGTGGCCAGAACCAGGACACCAGGGGTTTGATCTGACTACTGGCTCTCCG
The DNA here is from genome assembly GCA_964563135.1 of uncultured Planctomycetaceae bacterium. Taxonomy (GTDB): domain Bacteria; phylum Planctomycetota; class Planctomycetia; order Pirellulales; family Thermoguttaceae; genus JAAYAY01. The sequence continues at coordinate 10,706 of CAZLWV010000015.1, read as the reverse complement.
AGCACTCGCTACGGCTCCGCCGCGTTCAAACGCCTTTGGGCAGCTCGGGCTGCTGGACGCGGTAGCTGAGGTCGAGGAGGTCCATGGGGTGCATCACGGCAATGGGCAGACGCTGGCGGCGGATTTCGCGGCCGATCTGCAGCAGGCAGCCGGCGTTGGAGGCCAGGGCGATCTGGCAGCCTGTGCTCACGATGTTGGCTACCTTGCGGCGAATCAGCCGATCGGCCATCTCGGGCTGGTTCAGGTTGTACGTGCCCGCTGAGCCGCAGCAGACCTCCGATTCGGGAAGGTCGCGAATCTCCAACCCCGGGATCAACCGCATGAGATTCCGCGGCGGGTCGAATATCTGCTGCCCGTGGCGCAGATGGCAGGCGTCATGATAGGCCGCCGTCATGCGGATCTCACCGGTAGGGGGCACCGGACCGAGCTGGTCAAGGAATTCGTTGATGTCGCGGATCTTCTCAGAGAACTGCCGCCGTGCCGACTGGCAGTCGTCTTGCCAGTGGTGAGGATACTCCTTGAGCATCGCCCCGCATCCGGCATGGTTGACGACGATCGCGTCGATTTCGTCAAGCCGAAAGGCCCTGACGTTCGCATCCGCCAGCCGCCGGGCACCGTCGCTGCTGCCTGCGTGAAAATGGATCGCGCCGCAGCAGCCCTGCCCTTCAGGCAGAAGAATATCGCAACCGTTCTGCTGCAGGACTCGCAGCGTGGCCCAGTGGGTGTGGCGAAACATGGCGTCGGCCACGCAACCGACAAAGAACGCCACCCGAGCCCGCCGACGACCGATCGCCGGAAGAAACGATGGCAATTTCGGTCCCGGATCGACGGGCGGGTTGACGAGCGTTGCCATGTGGCCGAGGCGGCCCGGAATGAGCTTGAAGAGGCCGAGCCGTTCAAGCCGGTTGTAGAGCCCCAGACGCTGCATGAGCCGCACGGGCTTCATCGCCAGCCGGATGCGGCCGGCGTATGGAAACAGATTGAACAGGACCAGTGTGCGGAACCAGTCCCAGCCAGCGATGCCGCGGTGCTTCTCCTCTTCCATGGCCAGTCGGAAGGGCTCGATGATGCGGCCGTAGTGAACCCCCGAGGGACAAGCCGACTCGCATGCCCGGCAGTCGAGGCACATGTCGAGATGACGGCGGACCGCCGGCACCGCGTCGATCGCCCCGTCGCTGATCAACCGCATCAGGTAGATCCGGCCGCGCGGCCCAACGTTCTCGTCCCCCAGCTCTGTATAGGTAGGGCACGACGACGTGCACAACCCGCAATGGACGCACTCGAGGAACAACTCGGGCCGGACCGCAGCCTGGAGACAGTGACCGTTGCCGCCCGTTGAACTTGTCGCAGAAACTGGATTCATGGCGTTGGAATGTCAGGTTGGCACGTGAACAGACGCGGACTCAAAGATGAACCGTCCCGGGTTGAGGATACCCCGCGGATCGAATTGCCGCTTGATCCGCTGCATGACCCGCAACTGGCCGCCCGGAGGGCCCCACACCGTCTGCTGATCCATGCGGCTTTCGGGCGGCCAGGCGGTGACGGCGGCCTGTCCGCCAAGTTCGCCGGCCCTGCGGCGGATCTCCGCCGCCACGTGGCACGCTTGGTCGGGTTCACAGGCTGTTCGGACCACGAGCACGCCGCTGCCCGCGTGGCAATGGATCGAGAGCTGCTGGTTCCACTCGAGCAGGCGTTCGGCAAGGATCGCAGACTTCGAGGGCAACACGGTTACCTCCACCGTGAGAGCCGTGTCGAGCGGGTCTGCCGGAACGATGCTGCCGTGGTCGGTGAGTGCCTGCCAGATGGCCTGGGTGGCCTCGGGATTGTCGTGAATCGCCACTTCCAGAGCCTGATCGCGGCAGAACCTCCCCAGGCCGTCCAGTTTCCACTGCACCTCGGCAGCATCCCCTTCCACGCCGATCCAGAGGCTGGCCGGGGCTTGAACCGAAAGAGCGGCGGGAGGCTTATGGCCTGCCACAAGCTCGACCGCAGTTGGCTCCAGGCACTTGGCGTCGAGGGCCTGAAGCACCGTGTCGGCCCGGTTCAGGGCGGGCAGCCAGATCGCTGCCAGGGCCGATTTCTCCGGCTTCGGACGGACCATGAACGTGGCTTGAGTGATCACGCCGAGGGTGCCAAGGGACCCGATCATGAGGCGTGTCAGATCATAGCCCGCCGCGTTCTTCACCACGCGGCCGCCGGCAGAGAAGGATTTGCCGGTTCCGTCAATGGCCGTCAGGCCGAGCAGGTAATCGCGGACGGTGCCAAAACGGTAGCGGCGAGGGCCGCTCAGGTTGGCCGCCACCACTCCGCCGACGGTTGCCGTGTCGGCTCGCGCAACGTCGATCGGAAGTCGCTGGTTCTCGGTCGAAAGATGTTGGGCCAGTTGGCCCATCGTCATGCCCGCTTCCACGCTGATCGTCAAGTCGCCGGAGGGATAGTCGACGAGGCGGTTCAAGCGCCTGAGCGACAGGATCGTACCAGGCTGGCTCACGGCCGCGCCCAGGGTGAGGCTCGTGCCGCCGCCGACCGGGTAGATCGGCCTCCCTTCGTCAGCCGATGCCGCAATCGCGCTGGACAACTCGGCAACGCCTGCGGCCTCGATGGTCTCGCTTCCAGAAAAGTAGCGGTCAAGCATGGATACTCGCCTCGACGGGATGAATCAGAACAGGAGCGTGGGGCGACGGGAGAACTTTGCCAAGGCCGAGTTTTCCCCCCGGATTCAGCGCGTCGCGCACCTTCTCCATCATCTGCAGGTCATAGGGTGCAAAGAGCTTCTCCATGAGGCTGATCTTCTCGATTCCAATGCCGTGTTCGGCGGTCACGCTTCCGCCACATGCGATGCAGTCTTCCAGGAGTTCTTTTCCCGCCGCCAGCGCCCGCTGAACCTGGCCGGTGTCGCGTTCGTCGAAAAGCAGGATCGGATGGATATTGCCGTCCCCTGCGTGGGCCACGTTCACGATGCGGATCGAGTACTTGGCGCTGATCTCGGTGATCCGGCGGATGATCTGGGGAAGCCTGGTTCGCGGGACAACGCCGTCCTGGATGCAGTAGCTGGGACTGAGCCGCCCTACGGCGCCCACCGCCATCTTCCGGCATTTCCACAACAAAGCTCGCTGTGCGGCATCGGCCGCCTGGAGGATCTCACGCGCCCTGTGCCGATTGCAGATCTCGGCGATCCGATCGCGCTGGGCGTCAAGCCCCACGCTCAGGCCATCCAGTTCAATCACCACGACCGCGTCGGCATCGGCGGGAAACCCGAAATGGAAGGCCTCGTCGACCGCCGCAAGGATCCCCCGGTCCATCAGCTCCATGGCGGCAGGCACGATTCCCGCAGCGATCACGTCGCTGATGGCGTTGGAGGCGTCGTCGACCGAGTCGAAAATGACCCGCAGCGTGCGGTAGTCCTGGGGATTGGGCGTCAGCTTGACCCAAACCTTGGTAACGATCGCCAGCGTTCCTTCGCTCCCCACGAACAATCCGGCCAGATCCAGTGCGGCCCGGTCGGCCAGCGGACCAAGCTGGATCACGGTGCCGTCTCCCAACACGGCCTCCAGACCCAGCACGTGGTTCAGCGTCACGCCGTACTTGAGCGTGTGCGGGCCGCCGGCGTTGGTGGCCACGTTGCCGCCGATCGTGCAGGCGATCTGGCTGGACGGATCGGGAGCAAAATGCAGGCCCGTGTCGGCCAGCGCCCGGGCAAGCTGCAGGTTAAGCACCCCCGCCTCCACCAGGGCCATCCGATCGCGAACGTTGACTTCAATGATCCGCTTCATCCGGGTGAGCATCACCACCACGCCGCCGCCGATCGGCAGGCAACCACCAGCCAGGCTGGTGCCGGCGCCGCGGGCGACGACCGGAACATCGTGCCGCCGGCTGATCTGAACCACGTCGGCCACCTCTTCCGTCGTGGCCGGGAAAACCACAACCTCCGGCATCTGCTTCTCGATCGTCAGTCCGTCGCAATCATAGACCCGCAGGTCGGCCGGATCGCATAAGACGCTCGAGGCGCCCAGGCGGCGACGAAGATCCCGAATGAGCGGTTTCTTGAGGGCTCGCAACATCGTCATGACAAAGGTCCACGGGCGGCGGCCGATGAAACGAAAAGATCGATTATACTCCCCCGGCGCCCGAGACATCAAACGCCTCCCGCCGGCGTTGCCGCACGCCCTCAACAGCCTCTCCCCGCTCACGTAGAATGCTCTCTCGCTGGCAGGGTCGCCGGGCAACCGTCCTGCCTGCCGATTTTCCCGTGCGAGGCTCGCGCCTTGCCAACAACCCCCAGAAGACGAGACACCAAACATGGTCCTACTGGAATTCAGCATGTACCCCCTCGACAAGGGAGAGAGTCTTAGTTCCTACGTGGCGAGAAGCCTCGAAATCGTGGATGCCAGCGGATTGCAGTACCGCTGCCATGCGATGGGAACGGTGATGGAAGGGGAGTACGACGAGGTCATGGCCGTTGTGCGAAAGTGTTTCGAGCGGATGGCTGAAGACTGCGGCCGGATCGAGTGCTCGATCAAGTTCGACTTTCGCCGGGGGCGATCGGGCGGACTGCAGCAAAAAGTGGCCAGCCTGGAGGAGAAACTGGGCCGCCCGGTCAGGAAGTAGGCGGAATGCGGCCGCCTCGCCGGATTGGATCGTTGCCTTGGGTGCTGCCACGTTCGCAGGGCGACTAAGCAGGGCGACCCTGTGCAGCCGACCTCAAAAACCTTTAGCTCGCATCGGTCGGCAGCCCCGCCGCCCTGAGAAAGTGCACAACCTGCGCGGAGTGGCCAATTCCAGAATTCCTCTATGCCCCTGAGCCGCAAAAATCGCTACACTCTGCGGCCCGGTTCAGCTAGATCCATGACCACTGCGCCGGCAACTGGCACGTTGCTGGAACTCAGTCTCCGCCCATGGGGATTCTGATGCGCCACTTCAACCACAATGACTGCTGTCTGATCTGGCTTGTCGCGGTTCTGGCGGCACCGGTTGGGACCGGATTTGGGCAAGAGGAGATGCTGGCCACGGCCGGTTCGGGAAGTGATCTTGCCCAGGTCCTGCCGTCGTCGCAAGACGGGGAAGTGGTGTGGTTTGGCCAGGAGGAGGCCCCTCTGCTCATCCAGCCGGGTCAGGCGGCAAGTCCGTATGCGTTGGGCGATCTCGGCCAGGTCCAGGCACCGGCTCCAGATTCCACGTGGGGAACAGCCGCGCAGCGCGGACCGTGGCACTCCCAGTGGCTGCCGGACGAGCTGACATTCCCGGCCTACCTTGCGTCCGGACGAGAGTCTCGACTCGGTGCGGTCTGGTCGTACGAAAAGGGGCACGGGTGGCTCTGGGACATCGCGCTGGGAGGCCACGTCGGCATCTTTCGCTATGGCGACGATGATCCCGATCTTCCGTTCGGCTGGCAGCTCGATATCGAAGGGGCTGCCTTTCCTCGGCTGGACCTCGACTCCCAGCGCCAGATGATGGCAACGGATTTCCGGTTCGGCGTTCCCTTGTCGGTACGAAAAGGGGCCCTGGAGACAAAACTGGCCTACTACCACCTCAGCTCGCATCTGGGTGACGACTACCTGATGGAGAACCCTGGCTCGATCCCGGTCAACTACACCCACGATGTGGCCGTTCTGGCCATCGGGCTTCGAATCGTCGAGGACCTTCGCCTGTACGCCGAGGCCGGCTATGCCTTCTATCGGAAGGGAGGTGCCGATCCCTGGGAGTTCCAGTTCGGCGTCGATTGGAGTCGGGTTCGTGCGGAATCCTCTTTCGGTTCTCCCTTCTTTGCCGTCAACGGACGAATCCGCCAGGAGGTTGACTTCGGCGGCAGCGTGTCCGCCCAACTTGGCTGGCAGCGCCGAGGCGAGGGAGGCAACCTGCTCCGTCTTGGCTTCAATTACTTCAACGGCAAGTCAGACGCCTGCCAGTTCTTCACAGAACACGAAGAGCATTTCGGACTGGGGCTGTGGTACGACTTCTGACCGTTCCGCAGGGCCGTCAGACAGAGACTCGCTCGGGGGGCAGAGCAAGCGTTGTCTTGTCGGGCATTCAGGGGGAGATATACTGGAAGGAGCGGTCTTTCGGCGGGTGCAAAGGCGGTTCCCAACCTGGAAACTGCGAGACTTCGAGCCTGGGAAGAGGCTGTGGAGGCCGGTAGGCAACGCAGTACCCGTCCCGCCTCTGGACGCGGAGATCCGCAGGATTTCTCCCCATAATGAGTTCGGCGGATCAGACCGATCCAGACTATTCTTCCTCAACTCGGAACGCTCCTCTCTGGAGATTCTGTCATGGCCCGACGGCTCGCGTTACTTGCGGTCAGCATCTTCTTCCTGCTGCTCTGCCAGCCCAGTCGTGGAGCCGAGGACCCGCTCAAGCCCGAGAGCCCGGATGACTACGAACTCCACAAGCTGCTGGTGGACGCAATCAATCAAGTGGAGCAGAACTACGTTGAACCCGTCGACCGCCGTAAGCTGATCGAAGCGGCCATTCGGGGGGTCCTGAGCCAACTGGATGACTATTCTGGTTACGTCGCTCCGGAAAGGATGAGCAGTTTTCAGACGGCGGTCTCCCAGCAGTTTGGTGGAATCGGCATCCAGGTAGGAACCCAGCGAGGGCAACTGATAGTCATCAGCCCCCTGGTTGGCTCCCCCGCCTACAGGGCTGGCATTATCGCCGGCGACCGGATCCTGGAAATCAACGGGACCTCGACGAAGGGTATCTCGCTGGATGATGCGGTGGAATTGCTGAAAGGCGAAACGGGGACATCCGTTTTGCTGAAGGTCACCCATCCCGGAAGCACGGAAACGGAGGAGATCTCGCTGACTCGCCAGATCATCCGATTGGAGACCGTCCTGGGCAACCAGCGAGGTCCCGACGACCAGTGGGACTACATGCTCGACCACGACCTGCGGATCGGATATGTGCGGCTCACCGTATTTGGCCGCGACACGGCTGATGATCTGAAAAAGGTGCTGACGGAACTGGAGGCAAAGAAAGCCGCCGGTCTGATCCTCGACCTGCGATTCAACCCCGGGGGCCTCCTCAGCTCGGCAATCCAGGTTTCCGACCTGTTTGTCTCCGAGGGGCGGATCGTGAGCACTGCGGGCCGGAACGTCAAGGAGCAGGTTTGGGATGCCCAGAAAAGAGGCACCTTTGAGAACCTGCCGCTGGTCGTTCTGATCAACGAATACAGCGCCAGCGCCAGCGAGATCGTCGCTGCCTGCCTTCAGGATCACCAGCGAGCCGTCATCGTGGGGCAGCGTAGCTACGGCAAGGGATCCGTGCAGCGAGTGATCGAAATGGAGGGCGGCCAAAGCGCCCTGAAACTCACGACCGCAGGTTACCGTCGCCCCAACGGCAAGAACATCGATCGGCACCCGGGAGATACCCTCAAAGACGAATGGGGGGTCAAACCGGACGATGGCTTCCAGCTCGCCCTCAGTCCTTCCGAGACCGCCACGCTGGCCCGGAACCGGCGGGATCGGGACATCCTGAAGAAACCCACGGCAGCCACCGCGGACTCCGCCAAGTCCGAGCCGGCCGCAGACGCCGGTCCTGGCAAACCGCCGGAGGATGCAGAATTCGTCGACCGGCAACTGCAGCGGGCACTGGACCACCTCCGTGGACTGGCGGCCGGGCAGGTGGCAAAACCTGCGGAGGCCGCCTCGGAAGAAGCACGCCTGGCAAAGGCCGCTCAGCAGCCAGCCGAACCTCCCGCACACACCAGCCCGCCCAAGGAAGAAAACCCTGCCGTGCCCGAGCAGCCGTGATCTCGGCAGCCGTCGGCCCCGGTGCATGGCCCGCCCGGCGCACGGGCCTTGGCCCGGCCATGGGGGCTGCCTCCAACCACCACCTCTTGCCGGCTCCTGGCAAGCCTTTCCAGCGTAATCCAGCCGCTGCTTCGAGCGAGTCGCCATGCCAATCCTGACGATTGAGACAACCTGTGATGAGACCGCGGCGGCCGTTATCGGTGACGATCTGGCGGTCCTGGGAGCCGTGGTGGCTTCCCAGGACGACCTGCATAGCGCTTATGGAGGTGTCGTGCCGGAGATCGCATCACGTGCCCACCTCGAACGCATTCTCCCGGTAATCGATGAGGCTCTGCGGCGAAGCGGCCTGGGGTTATCCGATCTGGACGCGGTGGCAGTTGCCAACACGCCCGGTCTGGCCGGCTCGCTCCTGGTGGGACTGGTTGCCGCCAAGGCCTTGTGCGCGGCAACCGATCTGCCGTTGATTGCCGTCAATCATCTCCAGGCCCACGTCTATGCCTGCCGGATCGCGGCTGGGCGAGACGTGTTTCCCTGTGTCGGAATGATCGTCAGCGGTGGCCACTCGAGCCTGTATCGTTGCCGCGACCCGCTCGACTTCGAGCTCCTTGGGGCAACCATCGACGATGCGGCGGGCGAAGCGTTCGACAAGGTGGCGAGCATGCTCGGCCTGCCCTACCCAGGGGGGCCGGCGATTGAGCGGGCCGCAGAGCTCGGCAACCGGAAGGCCTTTCGTTTCCCGCGAGCCCTTCTGAACGACCCCGAGGTGCTCGACTTCAGCTTCAGCGGGCTGAAAACCGCTGTCCGCTACACCATTGCCGGACCCGGAAAGCCCGATTTCGACCAGCTCGTTCTGACCCCGCAGCAGGTGGCGGATCTGGCTGCTTCTTTCCAGGAGGCGGCCGTTGATTGTCTTGTTGGCAAGGCCATGCTCGCTCTGAAAAAGACGGGCATGAACACGCTCTGCGTGGGCGGGGGCGTGGCTGCCAATGGCCGGTTCCGTGAACGGCTCCAGGAGGAGGCCCGGCAGCGAGGCGCGATCCTTCACATGGCTCCGCTGCATCTCTGTACCGACAACGCCGTGATGGGCGCCATCGCCATGGAGCGTCTGCGGGCGGGGTGTTTTGAATCGCTGGAGCTGGATGTGGTTGCGGGCCTGATGCGAAAAAAGGGCGGAACCCGCGCTGGCAGGTTCAGCCCTTGGATGCTCATTTCTCGAGGCGGGACGGGATCGCCCCACCCAGTCGACTACTGGAAGCCCATGCCGCCGCCCATGCCGCCGCCCATGCCGCCCATTCCTCCCATGCCACCCA
>CAZLWV010000015.1:0-1638 GCA_964563135.1 uncultured Planctomycetaceae bacterium | reverse complement strand
ACCGCCAAAGCCCTGGCCGCCCGTTCCGCCACGCCCCGCCGCGCCGGCACCCGTCGACGTGTTGAACGTGTTCACCTCCGCGATGCCCGAGAACACCGGCGAAGGAGTCACACGGACGTAGCGCCGATCAGCGGAGATCACCGCCATGGCGTTGAGCATGGCGCCTTCCGAGAGTGTCGTGATCACAGGCTGGTAACCTACCGCGCCCCCGGTGCGCAACAGGAAGGGAGCAACATTGTTGCCACCTCCGCCTCCCCCACCCGACTGCCAGTAATCGGAAAGTGTGCCCATGTCTGCCTGTCCGGCAAGCTGCTGAGCGAGCACGTCATGAGTCTGGGTGATCACGCTTGTGTTGAGAGCCAGTTGGTCTGCCACGGCATTGGCCACCTGATGCTCGGCAAGCGATTCCTTCCGCCGCCCGTCTTCGAGGTCGAAGACCACCATCGATTCCCGTTCGCCCAGTTCGATCGACTTCTGCAGGACCTTGTGTTGGGCAGTGCCGAGGTTGGTGTGAATCTCCACCGTGACCCGGCCTGCGGGCAACTCGCCCCAGACACGGCGCAGGAGCATACGGTACTTGCCCGCGAACGCCTTGGGACACGCGTAAACCTCCGAGCAACTGCTGGCACTGGCCAGGCTCGACGATGTGTCGCTTCCCATCACACCCCCCGCCGTTGTTCGCGGGGAACGGTGCGAACAGATCGTGCCGCTCGGTTCTTCAACCAGCAAATCCACGTCGGCATCGCCGGTCCAACTGACCGTAACGACGCAGTCACGAACCAGGGCCTGGTCGAGAGCCGCCTTGTAGGCATCGGCCTCTTGGGTTCGTTTCTCATCGCGGAGTTTCTGCAGCATGGCATTGGCCGCCCGGACACCGGACATCCACACCTCCTGCCGATCGGACTGCCATGCCTGGCTGAGAACCCCAATCGTGGCCCACTGAATACCCGCTTCGTCGTGGATCCGCTGCGCAAGACGCAGTCCATGCAAGTAGGGTTCGGGACTTGTGGGCGACATCTGCGAAACCTGACGGTAGATCTGCAGTGCCCGCTGATCCAAGCCCAGCCGGTCCATGTAGATTCCCAGGAAGAGCAGTTCAGCGGGGCTCTCGCAGAAATCGACTGCCGATAACACCGTTCTTTCAATCTCTTCCTTGGGGTAACCCCCCGCTTCCATGGCGATGGACATCGCCTCATACATCCACGGCTGGGGACTGGCCTTGCGGAGGGCGTTCTGAATAAACGCCACGGTGGAATCGTATTGCTGCGCCTGCACCATCTCGCGCACGGCCTGCCGGACGGCGGCCTGCTCGGGCTGATGTTTCTCAAAATAGGCCTTCCAGTGATCGGCAGCGGTCGTGCCTTCCGGCACGCGAACATCGATCGGCTCGAAAGACTTGCCGGCCGACGCAGCCGCGGGCTTCTGGGCAGAAACCGTTTCCGGGGTCAGGTTCAGATCGTCCTTCACCGCGAAGGCCTGGAACTGAACTCCATTCTTCTCCATCGCGTCCTGGATCAGCCTGTTGCGAGGATCAAGCAGGTTGCGAGGGTCGCCGGGCACGTTCATAAAACCGCCGCCCATGCCTCCCATGCCACCCATCATCCCACCACCCATGCCGCCCATCATGCCGCCACCCAT
>CAZLWV010000014.1:14964-77906 GCA_964563135.1 uncultured Planctomycetaceae bacterium | reverse complement strand
GGAAGATGTCGCCGATTTCGCCGTCGCTGACGCGCTCGTGCAACTCCTGGATGGGGCGGCTGTGGCGCGACATCAGGCCGACGCCCACTTTGAGGTTCTTGGCGATCGACTCTTCCCCCTGTTTCAGCATGCGGCGCGACGTGGGTCCGTCGGACGTGAGCGGCTTCTCCATGAAGACATTGAGCCCCTTTTCGATCGCGTAGCCGAAATGGACCCAGCGGAAGACCGGCGGCGTGGCCAGGATGGCGACGTCGCCCGGGCCCAGGCAGTCCATGGCTTGGCGGTAGGCGTCGAAGCCAACGAAGCGGCGCTCCGGCGGGACATCGATACCCGCGCCCAACCCATCGGCCGGAGTGCGATCCCAACTGGCCTGGATGCTGCCCTGCAGGTACTTGAGCCGTTGCTCGATCACATCGGGAAACACATCGGCCATGGCCACCAGTTTGACCGGTCCTTGCTTGACCAGCAGGGCGTTGGCCACGGCGCCGGTACCGCGTGCCCCACAGCCGATCAAGGCCAACCGGATCGTATTGTTCTCGGCGGCGTGGACTCTCGGAGCGCCTACGGCCGCCAGGGAAGAAGCCGCGGCGACGGAGCCGGCCTTCTTGAGAAAATCGCGACGTGATGGGGCTTTGCTGGAGTTGTTTGCCATCGTGAGGAGTTCCCGTGCGCAAGGTCAGTGAGCAGTGCCAGGAGGTTGCCAGTTTCTGCGCCTGGCAAGATGTGCCATCATGCTACCTTTCCCGGCAACCGACGGCAACGGGCCAGTGGATGAGTGGATGAGTCCCACGGGAACGCACCCCTAACGCAAAGAACCCGACGCCTGCCAGGTCTGGTCGGTGGCATGTCGGACCCGCAGCCGAGGACTGGAGCTGGTCGGCTTGCCGGCGAGCTCAGCTCATCGCTGGATGATGAGGCGGTACTTCTTCATGCCTTGCGGGGGATTGTGTGCTTCTTGCGGAGACGCGCAAAAGCGACCTCGGCGGGAATCCCCTCACCTCGCTCGATGGAATCGAGACCCTTCTTGATGCCGGCAATCGCTTCGGCCCGGTCGACCAGTTCGAGCATGGCCTGATAGGACGCGGCGTCCTGGACGACGATCTCCGCCTTGCCGTTCACGGTGAGCACCATGGGCTGGCCGGTCGTTTTGAGCTGTTCGATGACCTCGCTGGTGTTTCGCTTGAAGTGGGTCAACGAGTCGATATCGCGGGTGATATTCATGACAAGGCCCTCGCATTTAATTAACATCTAATTAGATGCTACCTGAAGAACCGCCTGGCGTCAAGTTGAAGATCCGGCAAACCGGCACGCCCACGGTTCGTCGCCACGGGCGGGTGGAGCGAAGCCTCTGGGGACGCACGTCGCCCCGGTTCAAGAACCGGGGCGACCCGGTGTTCCCGTTGCAATGACGGAAATCGTTGAACCAACGGAAGTCATGATCTCGTCCGTCCGTTGTCCGCGACGATTCAGCGTTGCTCTCCCGTGGTGCTGCTGCCTGCCGGGGCGGAGCCGATCCGCCGGGCGAGGATCGAGGCGCCGCCGCTACGGGTGAAGACCTCGCTCACGCCCACATTCCCCAGGACCACCCAGTAGTTGATGTCGGCGACGCCGCGATTGCCGGGATCGTTGATGTCATTGACGGTGGCCTGCCAGGCGTTGTTGTCATCCGTCTGCCCCGGTCCGGAATGCTCAAGGTTCAATTGCTCGATCGAAAAAGCGTGCTCCCCCGTCACCGTGAGCATGTTGGTGCAGCGGTATGCCCCCACCCGGCCAAAGCGGGAGGCATGATAGGCCGCAGCGAAATCCAAGCCGTCGATGTTGCTCGCCACCACGATGTTGTCGCCGTCCGTATGCTCGTTGACCACGATGCCGGTGTGGAACCCGGTGACGATCACGTTCCGCAGCACCGTCAAAGCTCCGTTGTTGATTGCCGGAGTGACCAGCCCCTTGGTGCCATGGGTTGGTTTGGCGGCCTGCACGTTGTACACGCCGGTGTTGACGACCACGTTCTCGATCCGGCACTGCTGCGCCGACTCCAGATCTATGCCGCCGATGTGCGGGTCGTTATGGGTTCTCACCTCCAGGTCCTTGAGCACGACGTGGACGCCGGAGAAGCTGCCGGGTTTGGAGCCGGCGGGAATGGCGGAGATGACCGCCGGGCCAGAAGTGGCGAGGCTCTTGACGATGGTACCGTTGTTCAGCAGCTCGATCCGTCCGACCGTGCCGAAGATGGGCGCCGGCTGGCTCTCGCCCACGATCTCAAGGGCGATCCATTTGGGTGACTCGATGGCGGGGATGATGATCCGGCCGCAGTAGACGCCAGCCGGCAGGTACATCCGCCCGCCTCCGGCCTCGATCACCGCCTTCAGGCAAGCCGAAAACGCCGCGGTGTTGTCCGTCTTGTCGTCGCCCACGGCCCCGTAGTCAAGAACATTGAACACCCGCGATTCCACCGCATCCGCACCCGAGCTCAGTTGCTCGCCTCCATGCACTTCAGCGGCACCACCCGTCACAAGCCAGCCACACATGACGATCCAAGCCATTGTCGCCCGCAGAGGCGCCGGTTGGGCATCGTCTGGCACGCTTGGCTGCCGGATGCAGGGCACATTGCGCGGGCTAGTGGACTCGGCGCCTGAATCGCTTCTTGTTCGCACAGACTTCTCCCTATCTTGCCGCCGAAATGGGCCATATCCGGCAATTCTAGCTGTTTCGTGCGGGGGAGTCCAAGCATCTCGTGAAGACGGGGCTCGCAGACCGGCGTACGCGCGGGAGATAGTCCAGCGATGGCGCGACGACAGGAGGTTTGGGCTGTCAACCGACATGGCGAACCGGCAGGCCCACGGTTCGTCACTACTGGCTGGTGGAGCGAACGGCCGCAGGCAACCACTGAGCTGCATGCACGATGTGCCCTTGTCTACGTGCTGACCATGCTTCGGACCTATCATGCGAGCACACTGCCAACAAGTAGGCAGTGGCACACCGTGACACCCCTCACGACGAAGCAGGGCCACCCGGCCCGGAACGCCGTTCATCACTCGACCTTTGCCGGTTCCAGGGTCACGTTGTTCTGTTTCGCGTTGCGGCCCTGGTGTTGCACGACCTCGTACAGGAGATTGGCCTTCTGGCTTGCGTCGATGGTTGCCTTGTACTGGACAGTCTGGTAATCGTGCAATGTCGGCTCGAGCGAGCTGCGCAGTACGATGTGTCCCGGCAGGGTCCGGCGGACCTCCACCCGGATCGGTTTCTTCGAGTAGTTGCGGATCCGTTGGTTGTACTTCACATGGTCGCTCCAGCCGGCCACGGTGCTTTGAACCTCGATCTGGACGTTGGGCGTGCCCACCTGCCGGTAGATGTCGGCGCCGCCGATCTGCATCCAGATCGTGTCGCGCCAGGTGCGGAGTTGGACGAGTTCGAAGATCACCTCCGGATCGGCTCCCAGGTTCAACTCGATGCGATCGCCGATGGGGATGTAGTTGATCGGCTGCTCCTTCAGGTAGGTCAGGCCGTCGCGGCCGTTGTCGCGAAACACCCGCACCGCTCCGTCCGGCAGCGGCGTTGTACCGAGCTTGGAAGCGTCGTCGTTGCGCATCAGATACATCCGCACGAGCTGCGGTCCGTATTCCGGCTCGCGATAGCGGTACTCGATTTCCAGCGGCACCTCGCCCGCCTCGATCGCTCGCATCCGCTTCGACCAGCCGTTGGGAATCGTTTCCGTGCCCTCGATCGTGAAGATGAAGTATTCGCTCAGCCCTTCCTTGATGATTTCTTTCGGTTTGGCGAGCATGCTCGGATCCGCGGCCGGCGGAGCTGCCATGGCGCCCGCGACCATCTTCTTGGCCGCATCCTTGCGCCTCGCCGACAGTTCCTCGACGGGCATTTCCCGGACTTCTTCCATGGTGACCTGGGCAAGCTGGGCGATCTTCTCGACGAGGTTGATCTTGCCCACCACGAGCCGCACCTGGGCATCTTCGTATTCCTCGCCGGAGTTATTCGTCACCCGCACGAATCCGTCCAGACGGACCGTCTTCTCCTCGGTGTCGGCCACGCAGACGTAGTCGGCCGACCAGGTGATCCCGCTCGTAAAGTAAGTGATCTCGATCGTGGCCTCACCGTCCAGTTCGCTTTCAATGTTCCAGTAGAGCATCTGCGGCTTGTCGTGGGGAAAGGTGGTGTCCAGAACGTCGAGCTTGTCGGGGTCGGTGAGGAACCGCAGTTCGACCGAAGTGGGATCGATCAGTGTTCCGGCCCAACTGAACTGGAGCGGATTGACGCCGCGAATGAAGCTGACCTTGCGGGTTTCACGCACCAGGGTCAAATCTTCGGAGTTGTAGATCGTGAGCTGAACCGTATCGCGGTCGGGAACGGTGGAAAGGTCGACGTTGCGGGCCTGCGACGACATCGGCACGCCGCAGAGAACGGCCGCATACACTGCCGCGGTTAATACTGAATATCGCATCGGAAGTTCCTCGATGGGTTGCCTTGGACGGATGAAGCGCGTGGGCGCAGGAACCTACCACTCGTTCTTGATGACCAGGTGGAGCTTGTGGACGACCTTGACCGCCTTGTCGTCGGCGCCGCGGGCAGGCAGGTCGGCATGAAAGACGAGCTTCTCGAAGGTGCTCTTCTCTTCGTCCGGCTCGCCCTTGAACGTGGTTTCCTTGCCCAGCACCCACTCCACGTCGCGACCGGTGTCGCCGGCCACTTCATTGCGGATCTGCCGCACGTTCTCCGTCACGTCGAGGGTGGCCGGCTTGTCCTTGAAGTTCTCGATCTCGAACTTCACGATCACTTCGCGATCGAAGAGGTTTCCGGCAATGCGCTTCTGCTCGTTCTTGTCGATCGTGCGCCGCACGACAATGTCCTGTGCGGTACCGACATACAGTCGCATTTCGTCGTCCAGCGGCGTGAATTGTCCCCAGTCCTCGCCAATGAAGGCTGTCGATCCCTGCGAGTCTTTCTGGAAGATGCGAACCTTGCCGAACTGAAGCGGGGCTTTTCCCAGGTGGTTTTCGTCGTTGTTCTTCAGAACGTAGTGCATCGGCACCAGCAGTTTGTTCTGCGGCTGGTCCAGGTAACCGTACTCCTGGGGATCGCAGGTGTAGGTCTTCCTGATCGACACTTCCTCGTATTTCTCCATCAGCATTTCCTTCGTCTCGTTGATGCCGATGGGCTTGAGGAACCGCGGACCGAAGCCCGCCCAGATGCCTGTCGAACCATACTCTTCATTGGCCAGGTTCTGAAGCCGCATGTACTGCGAGAGGGTCAGCGTGCTCTCGTCGTTCGACGCCACCGCACGGTAATTGAAACTTTTGGTCAGGTTGCCCAACAGGTAGCTGATCCGCACGCGGGCCGAGCCGGACCCGTCCGACGATACCTGCCACACCAGGGCCGCCTCGCCCGGCGGGTAGCTCACCGAGAGTACTTTCACATCGAGTTGTTTGCGATTCTCTTCGGCCACCTGTTTTCCCGCTTCCTTCCAAGGCAGAACGCGAAACAGGATCGTCCCCGGATCGATCTGGGTGTTTGCCCAGGAAAAATCGACCTGGTTGACACCCCGGACCAGAGGCACGATCCGTTCCTCTTCAACAAGCGTGGCGTCAGGGTTGTCCAATTGGATTTCCACTCGCTGTCGCACGGGGAGCGTAATCAGCTTGATTCGGGCCTGAGCCACTTCCGGCAGAACGAAGAGGCCCGCAAGTGCGGCGGTGAGGAACAACTTCTGGCAGCGATGCATCGGAGCGGCTCCTGAGTGGGAGACTGGTCGAAAAGGGGGGTGCCATTGAATACGTCGAGTCTGACGCAGTTGGTCCACCTATCTGGACGAAGATCCCCCGGGGCCCGTTTCAGTGGGGTAACTGGAATTCCGGAAAAAAACCGCCGCGGATGGTAAAAATCGCAGAAAACCGCCGGTCCGGCGTGGGTTGCCGGGAGCAAGGCCGGGTGCGGCTCCGGCGAGATCCGGACCGGACCATCTGCCGGTCGCAGAGCCAAGACCATCCGGATTTCCAGGAGCGGGCTATCCGAGGTCTTCGGCAAGTTCCTCGGCGGAGAGAGTCTCCCGGGCGGCATGACGGACATGAAGGACGCGAACGCCGGTACCGGTGTCGGAAGGGGTATTCAGGGCGTCCACGAATCCATTCGTTCAATACAGAGTGAAGTTGGTTCCGCAACCTGGGGCGGTGCACTCTTGTGATTTTCGGCCCTTTTCGTTCTTGAAGACATAGACCGTATAGGGTGCGGTAATTGTGATATCGGGAACACCATCCCCATCCATATCCCCGGGCAGCACGATGTTGCCGACTTCACCTTCGGCGGATGGTTTCCCGCCGTAGAGATTGTCTTGCGTCTCCATGGCAAAGGTTCCGATCCGTCTTCCCTGGGAATCGAATAGGCCGCGTCCATGAGGAAGTACGATTTCCTCATATCCGTCTCCGTTCCAATCGACGAGCGTGTGAAACCGAGAGTAGTCTACCTGGAGTTGTCCAAGAAGTCCGCCATCCTCATCCACGCCCCAAAGCGCATTGGTGTCGACAAGATCGACAAGTATCTGGGGCCCTGGCCGCTGCGGGTGAATCCTGCCAATGTTGATGGATTCAAAATGGTGGCCGCCGACAACCCATTGGGTCTTGCCATTGCCGTCAACGGCCAGCAGCTTGTTGCCTGAGCCCCCGCAACAGGTAACCAGAAGGCGCCAGTCCTGCGGCGTGCTCCCTTTGCGGAGAATTCGCCAGCAATCCGCGTGTCCCCCGAGCTTTTCAGCGTCCGCCAGCGTCCACCTGATCTGCCCGTCCGGGTTCAGCATCGCGTAGCCGGCCAGGATCTCATCCCGCCCGTCCGCATCAATGTCAACGGGGATGGGCTGGTGTGCCGTCGTGAAGCCGCCCGGCCTGCGAACCGTCCAGAGGAGCTTCCCCGAGTAGTCCAACGCCCAGATCTGTTCGTAGCGGTCTTTGACGAGAACATCCGTGGCGTGCTGACGGCCTGAGAGATTGGCGAAGACGAGGCAGTCCGTCGCGTCAGGAGGGACGGGCAATCGCCGGCGCTCTTTACCGGTTGCCCCATCCAGTTCGACGGGGCGGTCTTTCGTGGCGACGACCACTTCGTTCGTGCCATCGCCGTCCCAGTCGTAGATCTGGCAAGCCACGTCGTGGTGCAAGCCTCGTCGCCCGATGTTGGGGTTGCCCCATCGCCAGAGGACTTGGCCATCAAGACGTTGGGCCACCGCAGCGCTGGTGTAATGAACGTCACCCACGTTTACGTTTCGCGCGCTGACGATCTCTACCTGTCCATCGCCGTCGATATCGCCGGTAATTACCCACGCACCGCTGTAATTCGGATCAAGTGCAACCTGTTTCCAGGGCTGGATCGATGGGGCCCTACCGACACGATCACCGTGGTCCACGGTGTCAAAGAACACCGGGCCGCTCTCTTCTGCGGCGCTCTTCCCGAAGGCGTTGGGCGGGGAGGCCTCCTGGGTGTATGTCGTCCCGCACAAGCCGATAACCAGTACAAGTGCTGCAATGTGTTTCATCTCTTTTTGTCCAACAACGGCTTGATCGTTTACGAAGCCCTTGCCTTTGTCGTGGCCACCAGGACCTGTCCCCATCCATAACGCTGTACACGCTCGCCGTCAAGGAGTCGCGTGATTTGCTGCTGAGCCGTCTGCGTTGGAGAGTCACTTGGGCGCGGCAACCTTCGGAGACGATAGTGGCGTGCCGCCAGAATCGCCTCGGACGTCACGTGGGCTCCCCGGAGTCGGCTCGTCTCCACGCGTCTGTCATTTTCCCGAAAGACAGTCGTCGTCACTGAGGAACGTCTGCTGCGCGACGGTTTCTCCTGCCCGGTGAGATGGTAGGTCAGTTCGGGGAGCATGACGCGCTCCAGGCGAGTCGAGCTCCGCACCTGTCAGAAGACCCCATGGGCGTCGAGAAATGTGGTGGGTGTCCATAAAACTCCGATGTTGGAACCGGCACGGTGTGCCAGAACCAAGCGCTTTGTCGAGAACAAAGACTCCCGGCCGCTTTACGCCACTCGATTTCCAGCAGAAGGTTATCAGAGGTCTTCGGCGAGTTCCTCGGCGGAGAGAGTCTCCCGGGCGGCATGACGGACATGAAGGACGCGAACACTGGTACCGGTGATGGTGAATAGTGCGCGGTAGACGCCGCCGCGGCGCCCGTAGAGAAGTTGGCGAATTTCGGGCTCGACTGCATCGTTCTCGGGTGCAAGTCCGCAACGCTCAGGAAATTCGGAAAGGGAATTCAGGGCGTCCACAAACCCATTGAACCAGCCAATAGCTGCCTCGGGCGCACGCTGGTAGATCCACTGGTAGGCCACGTCGAGATCCTCAAACGCGGGCGGCTGGATGATGAGGCGGTACTTCATCAGGCCTTGTGGGGGATATTATGCTTCTTGCGGAGGCGAGCAAATGCGACCTCGGCGGGGATCCCCTCACCTCGTTCGATGGAATCGAGCCCCTTCTTGATGCCGGCAATCGCTTCGGCCCGGTCGACCAGTTCGAGCATGGCCTGATAGGACGCGGCGTCCTGGACGACGATTTCCGCCTTGCCGTTCACGGTGAGCACCATGGGCTGTCCGGTCGTTTTGAGCTGTTCGATGACTTGGCTGGTGTTTCGCTTGAAGTGGGTCAAGGAGTCGATATCTCGGGTGATATCCATAACAAGGCTCCCACATTTAATTGACATCTAATTAGATGCTATCTGAAGAAGAGGCGGAAGTCAAGTCAGAGACCCGGCGGAAAAGGCGCCGGACGCGGTGCTTCTTGTTCATCCGGCCTACCGGTTCTTGAGCCGTTGTGGCGTAGCCACAGGAGGTTTGGGGCTGTCATTCGACCCGGCGAACCGGCACGGCTACGGTTCGTCGCCACTGGCTGGTGGATCGAAGGGCTGCGGACAACCTCTTGGGACGCGCGTCCCCCCGGTTCGAGAACCGGGGCTACCCTTTTCATCCCCCGGTTCGAGAACCGGGGATACCCTTGTCGTTTCCCCGGCTCAAGAGGCGGGCTGCCCGGTTGGTCAATACAAGACCATCGGCGCCGCGATGTAGATGGAGCCTTGGTTCTCTTGTTTCGATGGGTTGTCGAGCAGGAACACGCTGTCCCATACCAGGGGATAATGGATGACATGGTCGGCGGCACCACCCCAGTGTCCGCTGGACGCGGTGAGCGGCAGTTCAACATAACGCCATCCCCGCCAATCGATGGTCTGGCCCGACGGTTGCCAGGTCTGGCCGGTGGCATCTCGGACCCGCAGCCGAGGACTGGTGCCCTGGCCATCGCCGAAGACCCAGAATGCAAAACCGGTCGGCTTGCCGGCCAGTTCACCTGGTTCACCATCCTTCGGAACCACGCGCAGAAACCTCCAGCCCGTGCCGAACTGGTAATCGATCCGCAGGACGGCAGCATTGCTGTCGGGCAGGGGCTCTGGAGCTTGGGCAACCGCGACGGACACCTTGCAGGGGGCTTTGGCATCGCCGTCGGCGACCGCGCGGCACGTGGTCAGCACCTCATCCGGCAAATAGACAAAACGCTTGCCGGGCACCTCGTGCATCAAGTTGCCTTTTGGGTCTTCAATGCGCAGGCCGACCTGACACTCGCCCATGGGGCGCGCCGAGAGCGGAAACCGCAGCGACTGGTTCGTCTGGCCGGCGGACAGCTGCAGGGGCTGCTCCAAACCGGCGGGGTCGATACCGCCAGCGTCCGTCAGACGGGCCGTTCCCTGAAATGGAATGTCCTCGAGGTTGTCGATCTGGACGGTTACGACGGGTCCCGGTCCGGCAGCCAGGGCGGCGTGAAGGGCATGGGCTGCCGGCGCGTCGGCCGGGACCGCCTGCGGTGCGCCCGCAATCAGATACTGGGGCGAGCTGGTCGCGGTCACTTCCAAATATCCGTTCGTCGCGGAGACGAACGATCGGTTCTCACCCGTGTGAGAGATCTGCTCCCAGCGGCCGTCGCGCGAGGGAATTCTGACCTTGGTCGGCTCGGCGGCGGTTGTCCACACGGCCAGTCGCTGCTGATCGGCTTTCTCGAACAGCAAGGCATAGGTGTCGTGGTTGCCGGCCGCAATCCGCTTGCTGAAACGGTGGCCGGCCAGGGTGGTCGTCAGGGTCTTTGCCGCCAGGTAGGCAGGCTTGGTGTCGTAGACAGGCTGGCGATCCGGGTATTCCTGGTGCTGGACGGTGCCGAAATGGTGCTCGGCCTCCTGGGGATCACGGCCGTCGTCATGCCAGTCGTACCAGATGGAGACGGGGATTTCCTGGGAGAGGTTGGTCAACCACTGGCGTGGCAGCATTTCTCCCTGCCGATCGGGGTCGAATCCTTTCCAAGCGGACGAGTATCCCCATTCGCCTGAGAGAATGGGGATCGACCTGCCGGCGGGAGCGTATTGGGCGATCAGCCGCCGGAGCCGGTGGTACTCGACGGCGGCGGATTCGGGCGCCGACCGGCGATAGGGATGGACGGATACGGCGTCCCACCACTGGAGCAGGCCGGCCTTGAAACAACCTTCTAGAAACTCCAGATCGATCGTCGACGTGGCCGGCCCGATAATCGCCTCGCCCGGGGCGGCGGTGCGGATTGCGCGGGCCGCAGCCAGGGCCATTGCCGCATAGTCGTCTACATTCGGGGCCGGCTTCCAGAAACCGCTGATGTTCGGTTCATTCCAGATCTCCCACAAAATGCCCCGGCCGCGGAAGTGCTCGGCGGCAGCGGCTGCCCAACGAGCGTAGGCGAGCCGGCCTTCTTCGGTCGTGACGGATCGTTCCTTTTCGTACAGTGAATTGCTGTAGTCCAGGATGAACAGTGCGCGGATCTGGTGCGGTTCCAGAGCGGTGAGCAGCCGGTCGTAGGCCGAGAAGTCGTAGCGGCCTTTCTCGCGTTCGGTGCCGGCCCACGTCAGGTCCATCCGAACCCAGCGGAAGCCCCCCTCGGCCAGCATCTGCATCTCGCCCGGCCGGGGATCGGTGAAGTGGATGTTGACGCCAAGGCCATCCATGGTCCCCGACTGCGGCAGAGACGGATGCGGCTCGGCGGCTCGCGCAAGCATGGCGGCCCCAGCGCAGAGCAGCAGGGGGGCGATGGTTCGTCCGGCGCTGCGGAGGAGAGACCGACCTATCGCCAAGTGAGAGACAACGACGGGGCGTGCCAGGGTTCGAGGGGGTTTCATGGGTTTGCTCGCTTGTGGAAATGGAACCGGTTAGTGATCGGTCTTTCCTTTATCAGGACCGAAGACGCCGAACTCCCAGATGGTTGGCGCGAAGCTTGCGTCGAGGATATGCAGCCGGACGTACCGGGCCTGGACGGAGGGAAAGCTCGCTGCGAACTGCTCACCGGCCTTGTCACCCGACAGGGCGGTCTTCCAGGGCTCGTCAGGTGTCAGGCGATACTCGATCTGGAATCTGGTGATGCGAGGCTCGAGTTCGGAAATCGTGATCCGGCCAACCGCCTGAGGCTCGCGCAGGTCGACATCGAGCCAGCACTGGCGCACCTCGTCGGCGGTTGCCCAACGTGTCTGCGGATCGTCATCGAGCGCCTTGTCAGGGCCATAGACGGTGCCATCGCCGTGAACGTTGGAAGCCTCCGCCGGCTGGTGCGCCGCCAGGGATCCGGAACCGGCCTGAACGGCCCGCCGACTGTAGTAGGCTCCGAAAGAGGCGATCGCCGGGCAGGCGGCCGCTTCGTCGATCACCAGCCGGAGTGCGTCGGCGGTGACGACGGGAATTGGAAGCAGATTCCGCTGGCCAATGATCGTGCCGGAAGCCACGGTCTGCCACCCGACGGGCGTTTTCGCATCGATATGATACCGCCGCACACGCTCCCCGAGCGGAATGTATTCCTGGACGTTGATCACGTTGAACGGTCGAGCTGACTGGAACCGGATTTCTGCGGAACCGCTGGTCACGCTGTCATCGGTCGCCCAATAGGTATCGAGATTGCCGTCGGTGAGGTTGGCGGCGGCAAACCGCGAGTCGTTTTGGCGAACATTGTTGGCCTGTGCTGGGCGGCCAGCACACAAGTCGGTGGCGAAGATTTCGTCGAGTGCCGCGCGAAATTCAGCCAACCGCTGGGCGTCGCAGTTCGACAATCGCCCGGCGCGATCCGGGGGAACGTTCAGCAGCAGCACGCTGTTGCGACCGACCGACTTGAAGTAGATATCCAAAAGGTGTTCCACGCTCTTCAGCTTATTGTCCTCGGAGGCGTGATAGAACCAGCCGGGCCGGATCGAAACGTCGCACTCGGCCGGGTACCAGACTTTGCCGCCGTCGACGTTATCTTGCCGGGGACCGGCGTCCTTCACGCTCGACTCGCCTGGACGGGCCACGCCCGATTCGTTGCCCACCCAGCGGACGTCCGGGCCGCAGATCGCAATGAGTGCGGTTGGTTCCAACTGGCGGATTTTTGCGTAATAGCTCGGCCAATCGTAGACCTGCTGCTTTCCATTCGGGCCTTCGCCGCACGCGCCGTCAAACCAGACTTCCGCGAAGGGGCCATAGGTTGTTAGCAGTTCGGTCAGTTGGTTGATGAAGTGCTGATTGTAGCGGGGGCTGTCTCCGTAGCTGGGCTCGTGGCGATCCCAGGGCGACAGGTAGAAACCGGCCGGCATCTGTTCGGCACGGCAGGCGTCGACGAACTGCCGCAGCACGTCTCCCTTGCCCTCCTGCCACGTGCTCGACCGGACACAGTGATCGGTGTACCTGCTGGGCCACAAACAGAATCCGTCGTGGTGCTTTGCCGTGAGGATCAGCATGCCGAACCCGGCCGCCCGAGCCTCGCGCACCCACTCGAGGCAATCGAGGTCCGTGGGGCTGAAGACATCAGGATCTTCCGTGCCGTCGCCCCACTCCCGATCGGTGAACGTATTGACACCGAAGTGCAGGAACATGGTCATTTCTGCGCGTTGCCAGCGGAGCTGTTGCGGCGAGGGCACGGGCAGCAGCGGCGCCGGAGGTTCGGCGGCTCGAGTTGAGACACAGGCCAGCAGGACAAGGCCGGCAGAGATCAGCCGATTCACATTGCACCTCCCAGGCGGCAGGCCGCCGGCCAATGCGAGCTACCGCTCGAAAAGCGGTCTGCTCCCGTTGGTCGCGGGGCTGGGTGAAGAACTCAACGATCTTTGAGGTAGGTCGTACAAGACGCCGGATCGAACGTTCTGCCCAGAATACGCGATTTGACGTGGCAGGGATAGTGCCGCCTGGCCGAGGGAATCGGCTGGTGGATCGCAGTGCTGCAGGGAGCCTCCTGGGACGTGCGTGCCCCCGCTTCAAGAGCGGGGCCACCCGATTCTGCTGCCGCATGTCTTCAAAAGCGGCCGAGCTTTGGTGATACTGGACCGAGATCGATGAATCCTGCGACCGGCCTTTCGATAGAGGTGCAATATGAAGCGGTGCATGTGGTTGTGGCTTGCCCTGGCAATGGTTTCGTGTGCATATGCCGACGTGGACGTGTACGTAGCGGCGGACGCGGCGGCCGGCGGCGACGGTAGTCGTCAAAGTCCGTTTCAGACTCTCGCGCAAGCACGGGATGCGGTCCGCGGGCTGCGGGAGGCGGGGACCTTAAGGAGCGGCCAGACCGCCACGGTCCATGTTGGACCGGGAGTCTATCCTTTGCAGGCGTCGTTTGAGTTGAGAGCCGAGGACAGCGGCACCGCAGATGGGCCTGTTGTCTACCGGGCCACGGAAGCCGGCAGAGCGCGGTTTCAGGGGGGCATTTTGCTGGACTCCGGTTCTTTCGGGCCGGTTACCGATGCGGCAGTGCGATCGCGGCTGGACGCGGCAGCGCGTGACAGGGTGCGGGTGTGCGACCTGTCGGACAAGGTGCCGGGGGCATTTCCGGAGTTCAAGACCGCCTTTCATGGAGCGCCCGTCGGGCCGTGGCTGTATGTGAACCGGCAGCCGATGACCCTTGCACGGTGGCCCAACGTTACCGCGACCGAGGGCGGGTGGGCGGGTTTCTCCGAGGCCGTCGATACCGGGCTTCCCCAGCCGGAGGCCACCGATCCGGCGTTGCGAGTGCTGCACCCGGGTTCTTTCCGTTTTGACGACTCGCGGCCGACGGGCTGGAACCTGGCGGAGGGCGTGTGGCTGTTTGGATACTGGACCCACGACTGGAGCGACGAGGTGATTCGCGTGGCTTCCTACGACCGGGAGAAGAAGATCCTGACGCTGGCCGCGCCGCACTCCTACGGCATCAACGCCGGCACGTGGGGGGCCAAGACTCGCCGGTTCTTCGCCATGAACGCCCTGGAGGAATTGGATAGTCCAGGCGAGTGGTATCTGGATCGCCCGCGCAAACGGCTCTACTTCTACCCGAAGGAAGAACTGGGCGGTGCGGAGATCGTCCTGGCGACCTTGAGCGAGCCCCTGGTCATGGCAAATGGCACGCAGCATGTGAAGCTGGCGGGCCTTGATTTCGAGTACGGCCACGGCGACGGAATCGTGGCTCGCAACGTGGACCACTTCGAGCTGGCGGGCTGCACCATCGCCAACCTGGCCGGAAGCGGGATTTCTTTGCATGGCTCGGCCAGCACGGTGCGCTCTTGCGATGTGTACAACATCGGCAGCGGCGGCATCTCGCTGAGCGGCGGGGACCGGAAGTCGCTGACGCCGGCGGGGAACCTTGCCGAGAACAATCACATCCACCATTTCGGCATCTTTAAGCGCACCTACGCGCCCGGGATCGGGGCCAATGACTGCGGGCAAGCGGCATGCAACAACTGCATCCACGATGCGCCGCACAATGCGGTGTTGTACGGCGGCAACGAGCATCTGTTTGAACGGAACGAAGTCTATCGCGTGGTGATGGAAACCGGCGACGCCGGCGCATTCTACTCCGGCCGGGACTGGACGAGTCGCGGCAATGTTCTGCGGAACAACTTCATTCACGACCTCGGCAGCGGCAACGCCGAACACGTCAATACGATGGGAATCTACCTGGACGACTGCGACTGCGGCGACACGCTCGAGGGCAACGTGTTCTACCGTGCGGGGCGGGCGATCATGATCGGAGGCGGGCGCGACAATCCCGTGGTGAACAACCTGGTGATCGATTGTCCCATCGGTTTGCATATCGACTCGCGCGGCATGACCTGGAAGCAGTGGAACGATCCGGCCGATGAGAGCTGGAGCCTGGAAAAGAAGGCCCAGCGGCTGAACTACATGCAGCCACCGTGGAGCACCAGGTATCCACGCCTGGCGGCGATCATGACTGAAAACCCTCGCGAGCCCCTGGGCAACCCGATTTTGCGGAACGTGTTTGTGGACTGCAGCAAAGAGGTTTGCAGTTTTGACGGCAACGTGAAAAAGCTGCTCGACAAGTTCGAGATGGCCGACAACCTGGCGGTGAGCACGAGCGGAACCGCCAAGGGAACCGAGGTGAAGGGATTCACGAATCTTTCGGGAACCGGGGACAAGCCCATCGATCCGGGCGTCGGCAAGCGGACAATGCAGGACGCTATTTCGCATTGGCAGACGTGGCTCCGGCAGGCGCTGCCGTCGTTTGAGACGATCCCCATGGAAAAGATCGGCCTCTACAAGGACGAGTATCGAGGCACGCTGCCGGGCCGTTGAGTGCAGAAGGCCGCTTCAGCCCCAGGACAGCCACAGGAGGCCTGGTCCTGTCATTTGGTCCGACCTTCTTTTTCCAGCTCGATCGTGCGGCGGTAGTGCAGATTCGGTCGTTTCCGGGAAATGGCTCGACGAGCAGCGGGGTGGTGTGCTGGGGGAAACAGCTTTGAGGTGGATAGATGGAATCGCACTGGGATGGTGGGCAAAGCAGGCCGGACTTATGGTTCGCCATGCACATATCGGCCTTTTTGCTGATGCTGGTATTGGCGCTGCTGCGATACACGCCGCCCGATGCCAGGGGCCCGACGCGGCCGGAGACGAGTTCTCTGCCGGACGAGTCGGCCATCTGTTGGAGAAGATTATTCGTCCCGGCGTGCCCCATCCAACGGGCAGTCTCGACCACGCACGCGTGCGAGACGCGGTGATCGCCGAGTTTCGCGCTCTCGGCCTGGAGCCGGAGGTGCAAACCACGTTCGCCCGTGACGACCGTGGTGTTGCCGAGCAGGTCCAGAACATCGTCGTTCCTCTGCGCGGAACCGACGGCGCCGATGCCGTTGCTCTGGTTGCCCATTACGACTCGGTGCCGGCAGGCCCGGGAGTGGCCGACGACGCCAGCGGCGTGTGCTCGATTCTGGAGATCGCCCGCATACTCACGCAGGCACCGCCACCCCGCAACGACCTGATCTTCCTGATCACCGACGCGGAAGAGCTTGGCTTGTGCGGCGCCCGAGCCTTTGCTGCCGAGCATCCGTTGATGAGCAAGATCCGTGTCGTGTTGAATTGGGAAGCAAGAGGTACGCGCGGGCCCAGCTTCATGTTCGAGACCGGGCCGGACAACCTCGGCCTGATCCGCCTCATGTCGCGGCACTGCCGGCGAACGATTTCGACATCGCTATTTCCGGCGATTTACGAGATGCTCCCCAACGACACGGATCTGACCGTGTTCAAGGAGCGCGGCGTGGCCGGTATGAATTTTGCCTTCATCGGCGGGATGGCGCACTATCACAGTTCGTGCGACAACCTGGAGAACCTCGACCTGGGCAGCGTGCAGCATCAGGGCGAGCACTTCTTGGCCATGGCCCAGGCCCTGTCGGGCGTTCGGCTGGAGGAGTTGCCGAAGGGGGACGCGGTGTTCTTCGATACGCTGGGCTGGTTCACGGTGTCGTGGCCCCAGCGCTGGAATCTGGCGGTTGCGATCGGAGTCGCCGTGCTCGCCGTAGGGGTGCTACTGGCGAGCCGGCGGGAATCGGAAGCGTGGGTTCGCAGTTTCGTGTTTGGGCTGTTTGCCTGGCCGCTGGCGCTGACTGCGGCGGGCCTTCTGGGGGCCGGCGCTTCCTGGATGGTGATCGCGTGGACGAGAGAGCCGATACCGTGGTGGTCGTGGCCCCAGCCGATATGGGTGGCAGTGTGGTGCATAGGGATGGGTACACCGGCCCTCGTCTGGACTCTGATCAGAAGACGTGCTTCGGGCAGTGTCGCGCCCGCGGTGATGATCGTGTATTGGGCGGCGTTTGGAATTCTGACGGCCTGGTACTTGCCCGGGGCGAGCTACTTGTTCACAGTGCCGGCGGGCGTTGCATGCGTCTTCCGGCTTATTGCCTCATGGCGAGGCTTTCGCTGGGAGTTGGCCAACCTGGCTTTCCTGCTGGCGGCCTGTGCGCTCTGGCTGCCGCTTGCTCGGGGACTGGTGGATGTGCTCGGTTTTCTGCCTTCGTTCGCTCACACGGTTCCGCTGGCCCTGATCGGGCTCTTGATCGCTCCCACGATCACGGCGGATACACGGATCTTCCGGTTTCTCTTGTTGGTTTTGAGCCTGACGGTTGTGGGGCTGATAACCGCGATGGTGGTTCCGATCTATTCGGAGAAATGGCCGCAGCCGGTCTCGGTCATACATGCACAATATGACAATGAGGCGCGCCTCTTCGCGAGGGCCAATCTGGGACGACTGCCTGAATCCATGCGTCATGCGATCACGCGCCCGCCGGAGAGAGATCTGCCGCACTGCGTGACGTGGAAGGCCGAAATGGATGTTGTTCCCCCCACCGTCGAGCTCGTGGCGGAAGAGGCCGTCGACGATGGTCGCCGCCTGAAGCTGCTCCTGAAGCCTGGAGAGAATCAGCATCGCGTCATCGTCGCGGTGGATCCGGACTTTGGCTCCGATGTAACGT
This sequence comes from uncultured Planctomycetaceae bacterium, assembly GCA_964563135.1. Classification (GTDB taxonomy): domain Bacteria; phylum Planctomycetota; class Planctomycetia; order Pirellulales; family Thermoguttaceae; genus JAAYAY01. The sequence goes on along the minus strand of CAZLWV010000014.1, from coordinate 60,162 downwards.
TCAATGGCCGGCCCGTCGAAACTCCCCTGAAAGGGCTCGCTCTGAATTTCTCCGAGATGACCGAGGCGGAGATTGAGCTGACCAGGCCCGGCACGATCAAGCTGCGCATCACGGCCTTGCACTACGGGCTTCCTCCTTCGGCCGAACCGCTGCGCAAGGCCCGCCCTGCCTGGGCCGCGCCCATGGGACGGGGAGACCACACGGAAGTCGTCGCGCAGCTTGAGTTCTAACAGGACGGCAGGACAAGTACCCCGTAGCACCCGGATTCCGTGGCTTTTGATGTGACTCCTCTGTATGGCAGGGTCGCAAGAGCCGGCGCCTGCGGCTGGGCGTTAAACAATTTTCTGGCAATGGCACGGTTCTGAAGTGGCGCCGTCCAGGCAACCTCCGGGCCGAAATCCTTGTTGCCCCCCCGTTCCTCACGGCGCCGACGCCGACAGTTCCTCGGCGACGGGGATGGGGTCGCGGCCCCAGGCTTCCAGTTCGGTGAGGGCGGCCCAGCCGGGCGGGTCGGGCTGGACAAGGTCGGCAAGGCGGAGAGATGAGGTGCGGCGGGCTTCGAAGGTGAAGGTTTGCGGCCCGGACTTCTTTTCGAGCTGGATGGTGCGCCGGTGGTCGTCGGAAAAGACGAGGGTGGCCCCGCGCCAGTGGCTGTCGTGGGGGAAGTCGGCCCGCAGGGTGATGACGACCTTGTCGATCTCCACTTGCCGACCGAAGTCGACCTGCCACCAGGCGTCGCCGTCCTTCTCCGGGCCCCACGACTGGTATGGCCAAGGGCCGTGGCCTTCGCTGCGGCGCTCAGTGTCAATGGCGTTTCTTGGGGCGAAGACCGGGTCGTTGCGGCACTGGCTGCCGGCAGCCGCATGGGGGAAGACGGCGGCCGAGTCGCGGAGGTCGTAGGGGTTGGCCGCGAGGTTGCGGTAGGCGTCGAGCTCGGCCAACGCCACAGGGCGGAATGTGAGCTGCGGGTGCTCGGGCCGGAAGGTTGAAGGAGGGTAAGGCGATTTGCCGGGCTGGGCCGGGTCGGCCTCGGCCGGGACGGTCCATTCCAGTCGCTTGCCGGGAAGGTAGATCAGGCGTTCGCCCAGGTTGGGGTCGAAGCTGACGGCCAGGTGACGGGCGCCGCGGGCGCAGATGCGGTCGCCTGCCCGGAGCGGCCGGGGCAGGTCGACAACCAGGGGTGAACTCGGGTTCGCCGAGGCCTGCCGCTGGAGCAAAAAACTAGCGCCGGCCGAGAGGACTTCGACGGTGAGTGCGGCTGCACGAAGAGGCTTGTCCTCGGGATCCTGGCCGATTTGGAGCGTTTGCTGGCTGGCCAGCAGCTCCTCGATGTTGCGTTTCTCGATGGCCTCCATCTTCTTCCGCTTGGCGAGGAAACCGTCGTAGCGAGCCCTCTCGACAGGCGACCAGACATTGGCCTCGTGGTAGTCGCCGCAGTAGGGCACCACCAGGTCGATCCAGCAGGCAAGCTTCTCCATTTCCTCCTGGTTGAGGGCCACCCCCTCGTGTCCTTCTTCGAGGAGCGTGATCAGGTTGCTGGTGGCGGCTCCGGCAGAATAGGGCTGGCGCATCGGCGGGCCGGACTGGGGGGAGATCCAGTTGACCAGGGATCGGGAGGTGCCTTCCAGGGACCGATCATAGCTGCGAACCGCGCCGGTCAGGGCCAGGTAGCCGTCGCTGAAGCGGCGGCGGGCGACCCAATCGGTGGTGCCGGTGGCAAGAAGGCTGAAGGCAGGCCGGCTATCCTCCTCCGCCGCCGATCGGCTACTTGGGGATCGTGTGCCGGCGAGCCAGGGCAGATCGTTCCGGTCGTTGTGGCAGCGGGTGCAGTGGCGGTCGAGGATGGGCTGGATTTCGCGGGCGAAGCTGAAGCCGCGGGGCGGGCCGTAGAACGGCTCGAGCGGCCGCGGGCCGCGGGTGAGGGCCTGGCTGGCGCGGCGGGGCAACGGGCTGGCGTTCTTGTGTTCGTGGCAGCCGACGCAGGAGGCGTTTTCACCCGGCTGGAGGGTGGTCCAGCTCCGCATCGTCTGGATGACGTGCCCCTTCTCGTCGATGGCCTGGAAATAGAGGGGCGTGCGGGCCGGCGCGGTGAAGAAGGCCGACCCATCGGCCGAGACCGGCGTTTCACCCAGGATGGCTTTTGCCTGCCAGCTCCCCTGAGCCACGGCGATCGGAGTGGCAACGAAAGCCGCTCCCGCCTCGCCGCGGTTGTGGTTGCCGCCGACGACGGTGGCGCGGAAACTGAGGCCGATCACGCGGAGCTTCTTCGCGGTGCCGCGCGGAATACCGTCCAGGCCGGGGCCGGCGTAAACGTCCTGCAGGTAGAACGTGCCGGTGTCGCGGGCGTAGTTGGTGGCTGCAGGCCGGCGGCGGGGGACCGGTCGCCGGAGCGGCACGGGCTGGTTGCAGGAGACGACCGGATCACTGGCCAAGAGTTCCCTGCGACCGTCGATTGTCATGAAATAGACGCCAAACAGCAGCGGATTCGACGCCCGTCCCCACGGAGCGTAACCGACCAGGAATTCGGTATCGCTGAGCGGGCAGGGGTACTGCCAGAGGTCGCCCAACTGGCCATAGGCATCGACTTTGACGGCGGGAGTTGGGCGAACGGGCGCGACAAGCTGGGCGCCCTGGTTCTCCTGCCGGCCCTGGGCCGGGTCGAGCACGATCAGCTTGCCCATTTGGGGATTATGGTGCCCGGCCGCAACCGCCAGCACTTTCTGGGTACTGGGGATCTGACGGGCATGGAGGATCGCCGTGGGGAAGTACGAGTTGTTGCCATAGTACTCGGTCTGGCTGGTACCGTCGGGGTTCATTTGAAAGAGGGCCTGCGTGTAGATCTGGCCGCGGTCGTTGTATTCCCAGCGGGTGTAGATCGCCCGTCCGTCATCGGTCAGGGTGGGGTAATTGGTGTGGACCTGGTCGAACGCCAGGCGGCGCAGGAATCGGCCCTCGGTGTCGCAGGTATAGAGGTTGCTCACCTCGGTGAAGAAGCAGTCAACGGCCTGCACGCAGCGGGTGGAATTGAAGAGGATGTCGCCCCCCGGAACGTAGACGCCTTCGTAGTCGGCAAAGCCGAGGCCGAAGGTCAGTTGGCGCACGTTGCCCGATGCCAGATCGAGGTCGTGGAGGTGGTAGTCGTCGAGCCGGTCGGACTTCTTCCAGGCGAACAGGACGCGATTGCCATCGCAGGACACATCCGGATCGCGGATGACGCCGGTCGGGTCCTCCAGCAGGGGCCGCACGACGGGTCCATTATCGGTCAGCTCCAGCAGGCACAGGGCAGAGCCGGGATCGAAGTGACGTTCCGACTGGGCGTCGGAGAGCCCCTCGGTGAAGGTGTAATGCGAGCCGCCCATGTTGAAGTGTTTTGTGAAGATGAAGGCCGGGCATTTTGCGGCCAGCGAGCGCAGGCGTTCTTCGCGGCGCATGCGGCAGGCGGCGGCGTAGAGTTCCAGCCAGGGCCGGGTATGCGAGGGGGTGCCGGTCTGGACGAGGCGGTCCAGTTCGGACCGGGTCTTCTCGCCCCGGGCACCCAATTCCTCAACGACGCGAACAGTGAGCGACTTCTCCAGATCGGCGTCGGCCGCGGGACCGAGCCAGCGGAGGGGGTAGTGATCGGGCCGCGTTGGGTTGCTTGAGGGGTAGCCGCAGGCAGCCAGGTCCTGTAGCATCCAGTCGCATTCCAGGGGAAAATCCTGCTGCAGGCGCTGCCAAAGGGCGACGAGCGGATGGGGAGGAGACCGGAAACGGGCAATGTTTGCGGGCCCGAAAGTACGTGGGGGTGAAAACAAGTCTGGTCGCTGGACTGTCTGCTCGCGCCAGGCAACCAGGGTTTCCGCCCAACTGGCCTTCTTCTCGTAGGCGGGGAGGGGCCCCTGGGCCATGGTCTTGCCGGGCAGGCAGGCAAGAACGAGCGCAAAGCCAAGAACGACCAGGCCTCTCGGAGGAGAGTCTGCTCGAGAAACTGTGCTATCCATGACTGCCTCCACCGCCGAGAAGAGCCACACTGGTGATGGAACCCCTGCACCGGCCGTTTGTTTCGGGCCTGGCGAAGAGATAACACCACCCATTATGGTACATCGATGACCATGCTGGAGACGGCGATGGCTGCGCAGCATGGAGCAGACATCACCGGCAGACCGCGTCCACCGCCAGACCGGTTCTTCGTCGACCGGAAAACCGCAAACGGCGGCCCGTCAGGGACGAACGACTTGGAGGTTCGACGAATCGGCCAGGCGACTGGTCATAGTCCATTCCTCTTGACCGCCAGCACGACTTTGCCGATGTTGTCCCGGCGCTGGAGGATCGCGTGGGCCGCTTCCGCCTGGGCGATGGGCAGAGTCTTGTGGATCACGGGCCTGCGCCAGCCGGTTGAAGGGCAGATCTTCGCCAAGCCGGTAGGAGATATTGCCCAGGTGGACCAGCAGGGCGGACGGATGCCCTTCGAGGATCTCGGCGTGAAGGTCTTCCCGTTTCCGGCTGCGGACGCAATCGATGAAGTTCTGCATATGCCGCGGTCCCTGTTCCTCCGAAGGCAGAGCATCGGCAAGTACTTGACTTTCGACGCATGATCGCTCTATCCTGACGGCGCCCTTTGGGCCAGCGCAGCCGGCGTCCGGGAGAATAGCGGAAGCCTTTCCGCCGGGATGATCGTAATTGGTCGGTCCATCGATCCCTGCTGCAGGGATCAGGATGCGGCACGACCGACCGCGGCAGGCGGGTGGGAGCAGGAGCGCGGCCCCTGGGGATCGTCTCGGCCAAAGGCTTTTGCGATACGTCCGTTCCGTTACGAGTCGGTTCGTGTTGACAATATCCTCACCAACTCCAGTCAAGCGAGGTGTGCCATGGCTGTTTCCATCAAGAAGGTCACTTTGTGGCGGACTCAGGTCGCGAACAAGCCAGCAGTGCTGAGCGGGGTGCTCGCCCCGTTGGCGGAAGCGGGGGCCGATCTGCAGGTCGTGATGGGCTACCACTACCACGGTGCCGGCGACACGGCCATTATCGAGGTCTGCCCCGTCTCGGGCAAGAAGTCGATGGCGGCGGCGGGCAAGGCCGGGCTGAAGGCGGCCGGCATTGCGGCGATCGTGGTGCAGGGGGACAACAAGCCCGGACTGGGGCACGCCATCGCCCAAGCTGTTGGGGAGGCGGGCATCAACATCACATTCCTGGTGGCCCAGGTGATCGGCGAGCAATTCTCGGCGATCATGGGGTTTGATGACGAAGGGGACGCGAAGCAGGCATCGGCGCTGGTCAAGAAGGCGGCCAAGAGGCTGGAGAAGTAGCTGAAGAGATGTCTGTGTGCGAAGTTGGAAGACCGGCGCCAGGGTTTTCGCTTCCTTGTGTGAGTGCCGAGCACACGGATGTCGGGCGGGCCACGCTCCGGGGATTTGCGGGGCGCTGGCTGGCCCTCATCTTCTACCCGCGGGATTTCTCGTTTGTCTGCCCGACCGAGCTGACGGCGTTCAGTGCCCAGCTTGCCGATTTTGTGGCCCGGAAGTGCGAACTGCTGGGCATCAGCGTCGACACGATCGAACTGCATCGTGAGTGGCTGAACACGCCGCCGAGCGAAGGCGGGCTGGGACGGTTGCGGTTTCCGCTGGCCTCCGACACCGGCGGCCAGGTCGCACGGGCGTATGGAGTGTGGGTCGAAGAGAAGGAGATCTCCGCGCGGGGGCTGTTTCTCGTCGATCCCCAGGGGATTCTGCAGTATTCGGTCAAGCACAACCTGAGCGTCGGGCGGCGGCCTGATGTGGTCTTGCGGGTGCTCGATGCCCTGCAGTCGGGCGGGTTGTGCCCGGCCAACTGGACTTCGGCCGACGGCAATCTCAATCCGGAAACGGCCCTTCGACCCGGTCGGAGCGTGGGCCGTTACCGGATCCGCCGAGCAGTCGGTTCGGGGTCGTTCGGCAGCGTGTTTGCCGCCTGGGACCTGCGGCTGGAGCGGATGGTGGCGTTGAAGGTGCTCAAGCGAAACGTGTTCGAGTCCCGCCAGACTGTTCTGGCCGAGGCGAGGGCCGCCGCCCGCCTTGCCTCGCCGAACGTGTGCACCATTTACTCGGTGGACGAAGAAGACGGGCTGCCCCTGATCGCCATGGAATACCTCGACGGGGTTCCGCTTTCCCAGTTGATCGAGAAGGGACTCGAGCAAGGAAGCGCCCTGGCACTTGCCCGGCAGATTGCGGCCGGGCTGGCCGACGCGCACGAGTGCGGGATCGTTCACGGCGATCTCAAGCCGGCCAACGTGATCGTAACCGGCCGGGGCGTGGCCAAGATCGTTGATTTCGGGCTGGCCACGGCGGCTAGCCGCGCCGGGGATGGCGGCCAGGCGAAGGACGCGGCGGGCGGGAAGGCGGGGCCCGGAGCGGAGACGGAAAGGCTGGACGCGACCGTCGATTTCGTGGCTCCGGGGGCGAGGTCCACAATCCGGGGGACTCCCGCCTACATGTCGCCCGAGCAGGCCAGCGCCCTGCCGGCCACCCTGGCAAGCGACGTCTACTCGCTCGGGCTCCTGTTCTTCGAGTTGTTCAGCGGCCGGCCGGCCCTCGCCGAGCAGTCGATCGTGGAGACGCTGCAGGTGCTGCAGAACCGGGACCTCGGTCCGGAGCTGGCTTTCCAGGTGGAGAAACCCTATCAGGACCTGCTCCTGGCCATGCTTGCTCGCGACGCGACCCGGCGGGCCACGATGGGGGAAGTTGTCGAGAGGCTGGCGGAGATCGATGGAGGGATTGCGGCGTCGCGGATGGGGCCCTGAGGGCAGGCTGCCGGAGCGACCGGGGCAGTGGCGGTCCGGGGCAGAGATGGCGCTGGCGCTGCGGAATCCCGGTTGCCATTCTCGCCGTTACTTCGAGGGGAACTCGAGGACCGCATTGATCGGGAAATGGTCCGAAGGGTAGCGAGAATCGCGGCTGGTACGAAGGATGTCGGCCGACACGACTCGGGCGGCACGCGAGGTGAAGATGTAGTCGATCTTGTCGCCGTCGGTGCGGCCTTCGAAAGCGTTGAAGGTGCCGACGGTCTTTTCGTCGGGATGGACGGCGCGGAAGGAATCGACCAGGCCGACGGCGTCTTCTCCCACATGCTGCTTGAGCCGCTGGATGGCCGGATTCTGCTCGCCGGCATTGAAATCGCCGGTGAGGACCAGCGGGGCATCGCCGACAGACTTGGCGATGAGCCTGGCAGTGAACTCGGCGCTCTTTTCCCGCGAGGGCTGGGAACGGTGATCGAAATGGGTGTTGAGCACGAAGATCGCCCGTCCGGTCGTTTTCTCGACAAACCGGCCCCAGGTAACAATCCGCGGGATGTCGTTGCCCCAGGTTTTGGAGCCCGGCTGGGTGGGGGTGTCGGAGAGCCAGACGGTCTGGCCGCGATCGAACTGCCAGCGGTCTTTCCGGAAGAGGATGACCGAGTATTCGCCTTCCGTCTTGCCGTCGGTCCGGCCGCAACCGTGCTCCGCGTACTCCGGGACATGCTGGCGAATCGCATCGATCTGGAATCGGAGCGCTTCCTGGAGCCCGCAGAAGTCGGCTGCTTCACTGCGGATCACATCGCAAACCATCTCCTGCCGGTGGGGCCAGGCGTTGTCGCCGTCGTTGGCGGTGCCGTAGCGGATGTTGAAGCTCAGCACTTTGACCTGGAAGGGGGGCGATGTTTCCTTGGTTTCTTCGGCCAGGATCGTGGTTGCTGCTACCAGCACGATGGCACTGAGATACATGGGATTTCCTTCTTCTACTGGTTCCGCAATCGATCGGGGAACAATCCGGTGCGTTGCCTTGCCTGGGAACCGGGCTCCCGCTGGTGGCGAGTGCCTGGGAAAGAGCCCGCGATCTTCGAGGTTCGCCGCACTGGGCAGGGGATACTGTGATAGTAATCGAGCGGTCGGCGGTATGCAAGGAAAGGGCTCCCTTGCCCCGGCCGGCGGGAAGCGGGTGCGGGACTGGTGTATCTGCTTCACTATTTCAGCGTCTTCCGGGCAGATTGTGATCTATACTTGAGATTGAGGAGGAGGGCGAGACCATGGTCATTCGCTCAACGGCATTTCAGTCGGCGCTGGCCGGGATGACGGCAGCCCACCAGCAACTGGCCGTGGCCGCTCAGAGTCTCGCCCAACCGCTCTATACCTCACCGGTCGAGTTCTTCTCGGCCAACTCGTCGGGCGACAGACCTTCTTCGGATTCCGAGAGTCCAGCCGTGCAATCGATGAGCGCGGAGATCGGCGACAGCCTGATCTCACTCCATGAATCGCTCACGCAGGCCCGGGCCAGTTCCGCCACGGCCGGCGCGGCGCAAGACAGGCTCGAGGAACTGCTGTCGATCGGGCGCCGATAACCTGTTGGTGTCGGCATGGAGGATGCTTGCGGCCGAGCGGCGGGGGAGGCCACAGAAAGCCGGGCTTGCGGCGGGCGTCGTCGCGCATGGACTCTGCGGGCGCCGGCAATGCTCCTCCACCACGGCGGGTCCAATCTCGAGCAGGTTTCTGAGAATGGCAGGCCAAGATCATCGAGCCCGTCATGATGGTGCTCCCCGCGAGGATGGCCATCCGGCCATCTGGCCGGGAGGCGGCTTCTGATGATCAGCTTCGCGCTCCCAGGGGCTTCCGCTAGAATGCAGCGATGCGCACGATCTCGCTTCAATCCGGCAGTAACGGAAACTGCATCTACGTAGAATCGGGGGATGTGCGTCTGCTGCTGGACGCCGGTATCAGCGGCATTCAGGCCGAGACGCGGCTGGCCAGGCACGGGCGGGACATTCGCGGCGTCCAGGCGGTGATCATCTCCCACGACCACTCGGACCACTGCAAGTCGCTGGGAGTTTTTCAGCGGAAGTTCGGGCTCCCGGTCTACGTGACGCCCCGGACGCTGCTCCAGGCTGGAAGGCGGAGTTCGCTGGGCAAGCTCCAGCAGATCGAGTATTTCAACGCCGGGTCAACGCTGCGGTTCGGGCACGTGACGGTCGAGACCATTCCCACACCCCACGACGGGGTTGATGGAGTGGCATTCGTCGTGGACGACGGAGAGCAGCGGCTGGGCATTCTGACCGACCTGGGGCACATCTTTCGGGGGCTACCGGAACTGCTGGGCTCGCTGGACGCAATGCTGCTGGAGAGCAACTATGACCCGCGGATGCTGGCCTCGGGATGGTATCCGGCGGAGCTCAAGCGGCGGATCCGCGGCCCCGGCGGACACCTGTCCAACGAGGAGGCCGCCACGCTGGTTTCCGTGTCGACCAACGGCCGGCTCCGCTGGCTCTGCCTGGGCCACCTCTCCCAGGAGAACAACACCCCGGCGTTGGCGATTGCCTGCCATCGCCGGATTCTTGGCGATCGCCTTCCCATTCACGTCGCCAGCCGCTACGAGGTTTCGGAAGTCCACGAGGTGTGACCTCTCGCCGATCGAGCCGGCGAAGCGGCAGGTCATTTCACAGGCAGCAGTTCGTGGCCGAGTCGGCTAGTTGGCGGACGAGAATTCGCCGATAATAGGCTTGGCGGGGCGGCCCCGACACGCACGATTCTCGGAAGACGGCCCGCCTGGCGTGCAGGGTTCAAGGAGTCGGTTGATGGATCAGTATGATCTCGATGTCTGGCACATGCAGCGGGCGCTGGAGTTGGCCGCCCACGGCGAGGGGTTCGTTGAACCCAATCCAATGGTAGGGTGCGTGATCGTTCAGGGGGCCGAGATCATCGGCGAGGGGTGGCATCGGCAGTTCGGCGGGCCGCATGCGGAGATCGAGGCACTCAAACTGGCGGGGCGCCGGGCCGAGGGAGCCACGATGTATGTCACGCTGGAGCCTTGCTGCCATCAGGGCAAGACTCCTCCTTGCACGAAGGCCATTCTCGAGGCGAGGATCGCCCGCGTGGTCGTGGCCCAGCGCGATCCTTTTCCGAAGGTCGACGGTGGCGGGATCGCCGAGTTGAGAGACGCCGGCGTGTCGGTCGAGATGGGACTGCTGGAACCCGCCGCGCAGCGGCTCAACGCCCCGTATCTTACCCTTCAGTTGGCAAAGCGTCCCTGGATCATCGCCAAATGGGCGATGACGCTCGACGGCAAGACGGCCACGAAAACCGGCTTCAGCCGCTGGATTTCGAACAAGCAGTCGCGCGACATCGTGCACAAGCTTCGCGGGCGGGTCGACGCGATCATGATCGGCCGGCTGACGGCCCGGCTCGACGATCCCTTGCTCACGGCTCGTCCGCCCGGCCCCCGAACGGCGGTACGGATTGTCGTCGATACCCGTGCCACCCTGTCGAGCGATTCCCAACTGGTACGGACCGCCCGTGAGGTGCCCGTGTTGGTGGCGGTCGGTACCGAGGCGCCGGCCTCCGAGCGCCGCCGCCTGACCAGTGCGGGCTGCGAGGTGCTGGTATGCAAGGCCGAAACACGGGACGGGCGTCTGGAGCAGTTGCTGCAGGAACTGGGAAACCGGCAGATGACCAATGTTCTGGTGGAAGGCGGGGGGCAATTGGCGGGCTGCCTGCTCGACGCGGGAGAAATCGATGAGGCACACGTTTTCATTGCCCCCAAGGTGATCGGCGGCACGGCAGCCCGCAGCCCGATCGCGGGCGAAGGGGTCGACGAGATGCCGCAGGCATTCACGTTTGCCGATCCGCAGATTCAGCAGGTCGGGTCAGACATCTATTGTCACGGACGGCTCCAACGGGACTCTCGGTAACCCGGGGTTCGGCATCACGTGACGGCAGCGGTGAGAGTCTCGGAATTGTCTTCGGCACGCCGCATTCTACCCATCTTCGCCAGTCGAAGAAAATGGGCTTCTTGGGACCGCTGGCCATCTGTTACAGTTCACCGCTGTTGACTGGCAACCGAAGCCCCTGATGAGCGTACCTGCCTTGCCTGCCGAAGCTCCTTTCAGAATCCTGTTTGAGTGTACGCCCACCGCGGAGACCGACCTGACGCGAGGGATTCCGCGAGTGGTGCGCAGCATCGTCCATCATGGACCGGACGTCGTCTCGGAGCAGGGCGGCACGGTTCTGCCGCTCGTATACGCTTGCGGAGGCTGGACCGAGGCCCGGTGGCCGCAAGATGCCTGCCGGGCCGCGTTTGACGGTACCAGGTCGGGAAGTCGGACGGAGGCAACGCATGGCCGAACTTCCGGCCTGCGCCGTCTGCTGTTTCCGCCGCCGGGGCGAGGCGGAGTCCGGAAGCTGCCTCGCCAGATCGCCGCGGCATCGCGCCGCCTGTGGGATTCTTGTGTTCGTCCGCACATTCGTCCTGGCGCGGGCGACGTGGTCGTGATCCTGGATCCCTGGTGGCGCTGCCCCGAGGCATTCTGGAGGAGCGTGGAGAAGGCCCGCCGCAACGGCGCACGGGTGGGCACGGTGGTTTACGATCTGATTCCCCTGACCCATCCGGAGTTTGCAGGCCCTCGCCACGCGGAGCGTTTCGGCCGCTGGCTGCAGCGAGCCGCTGACCATTCGGACTTCTTCCTGGCTATCTCCGCCACCGTGAGGGACGAGCTGCGGAGTCATCTGCACCAGTCGCATCCGGAAGCGGCGTGGCCGGAGGAGCGGTTGCACTGGTTCATGCTGGGCGCTGATATTCCGGCTCGTGCCGGCGGCGCCGTGCGTCCCTGGGTTCAGAGCATTTTCGAGCGGGGCAACACGTATCTGATGGTGGGCGCCCTGGATCGGCGGAAGAACCAACCGCTGCTGGTGGATGCCTTCGAAAGGCTCTGGAATCGGGGTTTTGACGTGCGTCTCTGCCTGGTGGGCAGCTTCACGAAGGGCATGCCGGAACTGCACCGGCGCCTGTTGAACCATGCCGAATCGGGGCGGCGACTGTTCTACTGTGCGGACCTGAACGACACCGAGCTGGACTACTGCTACCGGGAGTCTCGAGCGCTGGTGTATCCTTCGATCGTGGAAGGGTTCGGTCTGCCGATCGTGGAGGCCCTGCAACACGGCAAACCGGTGCTGGCCAGCGACACCGCCATTCACCGGGAGGTTGGGGGCGAGTTTTGTGCCTACTTCGGCCTGTCTTCTCCGGAAGCCCTGGCCGAATTGATTGCACGTTGCGAGAGACTCGGCCACGTGCCCGACGTGCGCCCGGCCGCTGAGTTTACCGCGCCGACGTGGAGACTGAGCTGCTCGCAACTGATCGAGACGTGCCGCCGCTACGCTGGAGACTTTCCCAAGAGCCGCCAGTCTCCGCTCAGGGCCGCCTGAACCAGCCGGTGGCCCGGCGGAAAAAGGCCGTGAACTGCCATCTTGTTGAGTGTGTTATGAAATCAGTTCCTGAACCGTCCCGGCTGCTGATCGTTCGCAACGACCGCGTGGGCGATCTGGTGCTCACTCTGCCGGCGCTCGAGTATGCCCGCAAGGCATTTCCTTCCAGCCACATCACCGTACTGGCCGGCCAGCGGACGCAGCCTCTTCTGCACGGCAGCCCGCACATGGATCGGGTGCTGGCCGACGATCGCGGCTCTTCGGCCTGGGAGCTGGCACGACGGCTTCGCAGCGAACGGTTTGATGCGGCGGTGGTGATCAATCCCGGCACGCGCACTTATCTGGCCGTCTGGCTGGCCGGAATTCCGATTCGGGTTACCTGGTCGCGCCGCCTTGCCGGACGGCTGCTGGGCAACCGCCACGTGACGTTGCGGCGGAGCCATCCTCCCGTCCACGAATCGGAATTCGCCCTGGCATTCCTGCGCAGGCTGCGATCGGACCCCTCAATCCAGTTATCCGCACCTCGGCTGGTGCCGGATGCCGCAACGGTGGCGAGAATCGGTGCGCGGGTCCAGGAGGATCTGGGGCCCGACCGGCCCCTGTTCGGCGTCCATCCCGGCAACTACCACAGCGCCTGGAACTGGCCGCCCGAGCGGTATCTTCACCTGATCGTGAAGCTGGCCGCCCGCGGGAGCGTGATGGTGACCGGCGGACCGGGTGAAGAGGGCCTCCTGGGCCAGTTGGAGGAGGGGATGCCGGTGGGGCTGGTCGACCGCGTGGCTTTCTACCGCGACTTCAACCTGGGCGAGCTCTGCGCCGCCTTGTCGATGGTCGATGTGCTGACGGTCTCGAACACCGGTCCGATGCATCTGGCGAGCGTGCAGGGAACTCCGGTGGTGGCCCTGTTCAGTTCTGAACTGTGCCAGTGCCCCGCGAAATGGGCCCCGATGGGAGTGCACAACACGATTCTGCAGGCCCCGCCTCAGCCGCGCCCGCGATGGCGTATCTCGACGGACGAGATACACCGGCAAATGTGCAGGATCTCCGTGGAAGAGGTGGTGGAGGCGAATCTCCGCATCGTCCAGGAAGGGGACACGGCGAAACCGGCCTCGGTTTCAGGGGCTACACCTACCTGGCCTCCGCCTTCCGGCATCGCGCAAGTGTCATAACCGCGAAAGCGGTTCCGTACTGCTGGTGGTAGTCGTAGAAGGGGTAGTCCCACCAGCAACCGTCGCTCTCCTGATGGGCCAGCAGGATCGTGGCAAGCTGGTCCATGTGGGGCCCTTGCTGCTCGGCGGGGAGCTGCTGGATGCAGAGCGCGGCGTAGTAGTGGCCGTAGTAATAGAAGTAGCCGGCCACGGCGAACCAGGACTCATGGGGGATCGGCCGTTTGCGCCCGATATCGAGCCAGAGATTCCTGGCGAACAGGCGGTCGAGCCAGTTGCTCAGGATCTCGTCGGTGACCAGCTCGTCGCCCCAGTAGCGCATGGCGATATTGCAGGCCTGGGAACGGCCGAGGCTCCCGCCGGGACGGTTGATGTCGTAGCGGGGGCGATACTTGAGGTACTCGCCGTAGCAGTAGGCGAAATCGGGGTTGCGCTGCCGGCGGATGGAATCCATTCCACGCGCGATCAACCGCTCGGGGATCTCCACGCCGATCGTGCGGGCCTGGTGGAAGGCGACGAGCACGGTGGCGGTGACGAAGCTGATGGAAGATCCGCCGGGCTGTTTGGTGTGGTAGTCGAGGTCGTAGTAGCACCATCCTCCGTCGACGCACTCATAGCGCGAAAGAAGGTCGACCTGGCTCTCGATCAGCTCGACGATCCGGGCCTGGCGTTTCTTGTCGTCGGGGAGCCGGCCGTGCATGCGGACGAGGGCCTCAATCGCGTAGGCGTGGCACCAGGAATTGTAGATCGCCTCGGGGTCGGCGCGGCGGACGTGCGGCAGGTACTCCAGCAGCCAGGCCTCGCCTTTTTCAAGGGCGGCCAGCGCGGCCGGATCGCTGGTTCCGGAATCGATGATCGCCGAGATGCACATGGCCGTGACGGCGGCGCGGAACGCGTGGTGGGCGCCGGGGACGGGGGCGTAGATGTTCAGGCCCTTCGTGTTGCGGGCCGAGCCCCAGGAGCCGCCCGGGTTCTGGCGTCTGACGAGAAACTCGAGCCCCCGATTGATCGAGGCTTCGATGGCGTCGCCGGCGACGGGCGCAACGGGCTTCGGCTTGGGACCTTCGGTTGCCAGAGGAGACACCTTGGGCGTCTCGTCCGCACCGATGGCGGCGGCCGCGAGGCCGATCCACAGGCCTATCGCTGCCAGCAGGCGGCGACGGCAGCTCGCTGGGGAGTCATTCATGCGACACTCAATCCTTGTCGTTCGGATACTCGGCGAGGATCTTGTCGCCTTTGGCCAGGCCGTCGAGAATCTCGACCATTTCGTCCTTCTTCTTGCCGATCGTCACTTCCTGTCGGACCGGCTTTCCGTTGTCGCCCACGAGTTGGACGTAGTTGCGGGTGTCGTCGAGCTTGTCGGCCTTGACGGCCTTGGCCGGGACCAGGAGCGTTCGCTTCTTCAGATAGGGGACCAGTTTGACCTTGCACTTCATACCCGGCATGATCAGATCCGTGTCGTCCGCCAGCACCACCCGGAACCTGGCCGAGTAGTTGTTGTCGACCCCGAGGATCTGATCGATCTCGGCGATCGTCGCGGTGGTCCGCACGTCGGGCAGGGCCGTGGGCTTCACTGTGGCCTTCATTCCTTTCTTGACCCAGTGGAGGTCCGATTCGGAAACCGTGGCGAGGATCTCCATCGGTCGCGAGCCCACGATGGTCATCAGCGGACCGGACGAGGCAACGGCGCCGGGCAGGAGCTTCTCGGCCACGCTCGACGCGCCGCTCCACTTGCCGCGCACGCACTTGCCGTAGTAGACGATGCCGGAAGCCGGGGCCGTAATCGTCATCAGTTTGCGATCTTCCTTGAGTTTGGCAAACGATTCCAGGTCGCGTTTCTGCTGCATGCGCAGCTTCTGGAGGCCGATCTGCTCGCGTTCCAGGTCGATGGGAAGGGTGGCCTTCATCCGATCCATGGTGAGCTGGTGCAACTCCGCCGAAACCTGCATGCTTTCCTTATCGCGAGGCAGAAAGACGTTGACGGTCTCGTCGTAGCTGTTCTTGGCCAGTTCGAGATAGAACTTCGCCCGTTCCACGGCGTTGCGCTGCCGCTTGAGAATGATCTCCTCCGTCTCTTCGGTCAGGTCGTCGGCCTTGTACATCTTCTCAAGCTGCTCGAGTTCTTCCATCTGGTACTCGAGCGACTGCTCGGACGACCTGAGGCTGCTCTGGGCGCTTTTCTTGGTCAGTTCCACGTCGATCTTCAGGAACCGCTCCAGGTCCTCGGCGGTCATCTTCTTCTGCCGTTCGATCATTTTCAGGTCGATGGGAGTGGTGGTCTCGAGAAGCTTCAGCCCCAGTTCGGCCTGCTTCAGGGAGAGTTCGGCCAACTCCTGGGCCATTTCCTGGTCGGCAATCGCCTCATCGATCTTGTCGGTCTCGAACTCGACCAGGGTGTCGCCCTTTTCGACCTGCTCGCCATGCTCGACCGCCTTGATGACTTTGAAGTTCGACCAGATCTCGGGGCGAAGCTCCACTCCGGTCATGGCCTGGGCCACGAAGACGCCCTCGAGTTCCAGATCGATCTTGAGCATGTCGGCCTTGACGGTGCAGGTTGCCGGCTTGGGGGTCTCGGGTTTGGCTTCGGGCTTCGTCTCGGCGGGCTTGGCCTCGGGTTTCCCAGCCGGCTCCGTTTCGGCAGGCTTGGCGGGCTCTGCCTCCTGGCTGGTCTCCTCCTTCTTGGGAGCCTTCTGGGCGGCTGGGGCCTTCGGCTTGGAGTCGGCCTTCTTCTGGGCGGCCGGCTTCTTGGCGGCCTCTTTGGCAGGCTCCTCGGCAGCCCAGACGCTCGGAGCTGCAAGCGAAAGCAGCAACCAGACGGCAAGAAAGTACGCGAACTGTCTCATTTTCGTGGAGCTCCTTGGATCGGCGTAAGCCTGCAGAGATGAGCAAGGGAAACGGCCCAATAGTGCCGTAACCTGCATTCTCTCATGCCTCCAAAGTGGTTGCAAGCTTTCCCTGATCGGAATAGCTTGCCCTCCCCTCCAAAACTCCTCAGAGCGCGTACAGAACGCAGCCCGCGCAGGACTGCGGCTCCAGGGCGGCAGCTTCGCAGCGATTGTAGGGGCTGGAGGGGCTGTTGCCGGAAGACCACCGCGGTTGGTTGAGCGTACCGGGCGTGTTTTGTTCCGGCGACAGGGGTTGCCGCCCCCCCATGCGGTGCCGGGGCGTTGTCTGGCGCCGAGTGCTCAAGGCGTGTTTCCGAGACGCAACAAGGCCGTGCCGGCCGAATCGCAGCGGTTGCTGGAGGCTTTTGCCCCCGGCCAGGACGCATTCTAGGTTTGAAGTGGTCCCCGCCCCGGTGGCAGGACGCAGCAGGCCCTCTCTTACTCCGTCTGAGCATCCATGTCGTTGCGAGCCAGCACCAGGTCGAAATCGTCGGGCGAGTGTCAACTGCAGGTGGAATCGTTGGAGCGGCGCGAACTGCTTTCGGTCGCTCCGGCGGTGGAACTGGACGTTCTGCGAATCTATGGGACCAGCGGCGCCGATCGCGTTGTGGCAGGAAGCTACCTGGAGGAGGGAGTCGCGATGGTGTCGGTAACCATCTCGGACGCCGCCGACGGATCCGACGAGGGGACATCCTACCACTTCGAGGCGGCGTCGATTCGCAAAATCGTATGCCGCTTGGAGGAGGGCGACGACTACTTCCGGAACGATGCCGGAATCTTTTCGGTGATCCTCGGAAACGCCGGCGAGGATACACTCATCGGCGGGGCGGCCTACGATCGCATCTTCGGTGGGAACGACAACGACCTGATCTATGGATACGGCAGCCGGGACGTGGTCCAGGCCGGCGGAGGCAACGACACCATTTACGGTGGAGACGGCAACGACCTGCTCAAGGGGCAGGCCGGTTTCGATCTGATCTACGGTGAGGCGGGCGACGACGTGATCTACGGTGGCGCCGGCGACGACACGGTGGACGCCGGGACGGGGGCGGATCTAGTGTACGGCCAGACCGGTTACGACTTGCTCCACGGCGGTGCCGGGAGCGACCTGGTTTTCGGACACAACGCGGATGACACGATCTATGGGGGCGATGGGGATGACGCACTCTATGGCGGAGGCGAGAACGACGCTGTCTTTGGAGAAGGAGGTCTCGATCGGCTGTTCGGCGGGCGTGGCGACGACGTGATGGACGGGGGTCAAGGAAACGACGGAGTCTACGGCGGACCGGGCACGGACGAGCTCGCCGGCGGCGATGGCAACGATGTGATTCAGGGGAACGAAGACGACGACACGTTGCTCGGCCAGGCCGGCGACGACCGGCTATTTGGCGGCGAGGGAGCCGATACCCTTTACGGGGGAGACGGCGCCGAGCAGATTTTCGGCGAGGCGGGCAACGACGGGATGTTCGGCGGCGGCACCGAGGTCGACTCCCTCACTGGCGGCCTCGGGAGCGATCGGTTCCTGGTTCACGGCGACGACACGGCCAGCGACGTGGATGGTCTGGACGCGGAACTGGTGTTTGTCGACGCGGTGGGTACCTACACGGGAACTCCGGCCAACTGGACCGATGCGATCATCGAGAAATGCGATCAGGCCCTGGCGCAGATGCAGGCGGCCGCCGGCAGCGCCCGGATCCTGGCCGACTCGCTCTCGTCAAGTCCGGTCTATCTCTACTTGGCCCAGTCGATCAGTCTCGGGGCGTCGACGGCCGGTTTGAACTACTTTGACGGATACCAGCGGGAGATCTACGTGAAGAGCACGCTCACGGACGAGCAGTTCAAGGCAACGATCGTCCACGAGTTCGGCCACTGCTGGGATTCCACCCTGGAAGGAAACGCGGGCTGGAACGGCTTTGCGAGGCTGTACGATGAGTCGACGAGCGAGGCGGATTACGCCCGCCAGTACGGAGAGGGCAGCGCCCAGGAAGACTGGAGCACCAACTGGGAGTACTATTTCGGCTACTACCGGTGGGCGGCGCCCGACGAACCCTCAAGCCTCCTGCTGGCCAAGCAGGCGGCGGTCGACGATTTCTTCACCGGCTTCGGCGGGTAAGGATGCAGCGCCGCTTCCGGCCCCGCGAAAAGATGTCTGAAGGCAGTGCCGTATTCCGCGCCGCGACTGTTGGTCTGGTTGTTGATTGCGGAACACTCCGGTGCGCTCCTTCCCCAGAAACCGCTTTCCCAGCGGTTGCCTTCTTCTTGCGATCCATGCAGGGCTGAGTCGATGTTGGCCCGCGGGGTGAACAGGGACGGGTGCCTGCGCTTACCCATTCTCATCCTTGAGACCCAACCGGGCCAGCCAGCGGCCGCCGGCTTTGCCCGAGCGTTCACCGTCGTCCGACGCGTCGACGCGTCCACCGGCGGCGCGGAGGCGTTCTTCCAGTTCGGCTCGTTCGCGAGCGATCTTGGCACGTTCGACCGACAGGTCGATTTCGGCCTTGCGGAGTTTCTCTTCCCACTGCTGCTGGAGCTGCTTGAGATTCTCCCGTTCCTCGCGAATGATCTCGTCCTTGTCGAACATCTCTCCAAGGGCTGCGGCACCGACGGCCACCGACCCGAGGCTGTTGCTCTGGTTTTGCAGGAGCCGCTGCAGTTCCTGGATCTCGGCCTCCTTGTCGGCCACGATGCTGTCGGTCTTCTGGATGACCTGCTGGATCTTGAGGCGTTCCTCCTGGGCTTGCGGATCGTCTCCACCTCCATCCTCGCTCTCGAGGGCAGCCAGAATCCGCGCCTTTTGGGTTTCCCAGTCGAGAGGGCCGCTGTCGACGGCCTGCCCGGACGATTTTCCGCCCGACTTTCTGGCCTGTTCGAGCTCCTGCTGGAGGTCGGAGATTTGCTTCTTCATCTCGCGGACGTCGTCCATGGCCATTTCGTAGAGGCGGCGGACCTCCGAGTCGTCGCCGCTTTCGCTGCCGGATGATTCAAGGCGTTGTTCGAGCCGGCTCGCGTGGCTGCGGAGTTCGTCGAGTTCGGCGGCCAACCGATCGCGTTCGGTCCGCACGGCCTCGAACTGGGCCGACTCAACGGCCCCATCGGAACCGGCCGGAGCCGCCTCGAGGTCGTCGCAACGTCGCCGGAGCGACACGATCTGGTCGTTCAGTTCCGTCTCGCGGCGATAGGTCTCGTCGAGCCGGGCCTTGAGCTGCTCGTGCTGCTGGCTGAGGGCGTCCAGTCGCGCCCGTGTTTCCGCCTCGACCTGCTCCGACGTTTCCAGCTTAGCGGCCAGATCCACCAGCCGGGCGCTGGCGGCGGCGGCATTCTGGCGGAGGGCGTTTTCGGTTTCCCGAGCGGCCTCGAGCTGGGCGGATCGTTCGGCGGCCTCGCCGCGGAGCGTTTCGAGCTCCTTGGCCAGTTCCGCCTGGCGCTGGCGGGACGCGGTGAGCTGCGTTTCCCACTGGCCGGCCTGGCTTCGGGCCTCGTCGAGTTCGGCCGAGAGTTCAGCCTGGCGTCGCGAGGACGCTTCGATCTGCTGGAGCAGCGGGGCCTGGTGTTCGGTGGCAACCTGGATCTGGTGCTCCAGTTCGGCAACCCGGGCACTCAGCGCATCGCGTTGGGGAAGCAATTCCGCGTGGCGGGACCGCAGAGTCTCGATTTGGGAAACGGCCTCGGCTTCCTTCTGGCGGGCCTCCTCGAGTTGCCCGGCAAGATCGATCTGGCGGCTGCGGGACGTTTCGAGTTCCGCGCCGTGGGCCTCAAGGCGGGACGCGGCGTCGGCGAGCCGGGCCTGGAGGTCGTCGACCACGCGATCGTGTTCGGCGAGCCTGGAGGTCTGGTCCCGGTGCTGCTGGCTGAGTTTCTCCAGTTCCGCCTGGAGAGAATCCCGCTGCTGCTCAACGCCTTCGAGCTGCCGCTGGAGCCGCCCGGTTTCGCCGGCATCGTGACTTTCGAGTTCCGCCCGCTGCCGCTGGATTTCCTTGAGTTGGGCTGCTCGCTGGGCCCGCAGTTCCTCCGCGATTTTTCGGCGTTGGATGTCCGTCTGCAGCCGTTTCTCGGCCAGGGACCGGTCCAGATCGTCGAGTTCGGCGGTGCGGGTTTCGAGTCGCCCACGCAACTGGGCCAGAGACTCTCGTTCGGTCTCCAGTTCCTGGCGCTCGTGGGAGGTCTGCTGGGACTCGGTGCGGAGATCTCGCTGGGCTTGTTCCAGCCGGCCCTGCTGCTGCTGGAGATCGCGGCAGCGAGCGTCCAGGTCGGTTCGCTCGGTCCGGAGCTGCTCCAGCAGCGACTGGTAGTGCTCGATCGCTTCCTGATGGGCTGTCTTCCAGCTCTCGCTGCGCGCGTCGAGTTCGGCCCTGCCGTTGGCCAGTTCCTCGCTCTGCTTGCGGAGTTCCTCCGTCCTCTGGTCCAGCCGTGCCCGGGCGCTGGCGATCTCCTGTTCGTTGCGGGCGAGCTGGTCGGCAATCGTTTGAAGCTGCTGGCGCAGGCGCGACTGAGCGTCGACGAGTTCCTCGCGGTGTACGGCCAGAAACGACTCGGCACGCTGCCGCTGTTCGGACAGCCTGCGGGCCAGTTGCTCGCCGAGGCTTGGGGAGTCGATTGTGGGAGAAGGCGCTTCGTCCATGTTCGCCGAAACGGGCAGGATCGAAAGATGGTGTGTATCTGGGGCCGCGAACTGGTCGCAATCCACGGCAGGGGCGTCCGAGATCGGGACGTTCCATATCTATCTATAGGTCACACCCTTTGGAGGGTCAAAGCACAGTCCGGTTCGTGACGGCCATGAGGGTTGTGCGAGGAGCGGCCCGGGGCGTGCCGTAAGGTGCGCGAGGCAGACCGTGCGTCTTTGCCCGTACGGCGCGCCTCTGGCCCCCGGCGGACAGGCCGTCCGCTTGTCACCTGACGGGATAATCGAGCGTCTGGCGCTTGGGAGCAGGCCCCTCGCCGCATGCACACCACCCAATTGGCGGGCATCATGTGACAAATCCGGGAAGACCCGTTAGACTCATTCATAGAGCCATCGGTGAACGGCCGCGTGTGGGACGAGCAGGCACACGGGAAACAGAAATCGTCGATAACTCGTGGCGCGAGAGGTGCGCGTCATTGTTGGGAGGGCTCGTGTTGTGTCACCTATTCTTCAACGTCCGACTCTGGTTCTGAACCGCTACTGGCAGCCGATTCGAGTGGCGACGGTGGCACGGGCGTTGGTGCTTCTTTGGAACGAGACGGCGCGAGTCGTCGATCCCAGCGATTATCAGACGTACACCTGGGATGACTGGGCGGCGCTGCGGCCCCGCGACGGGGAAGACTTCGTCCAGGCGGTGCGGATGCGGCTGCGTGCACCGGAGGTGATCACGTTGGTGGAATGCGATCGGGGGCCGCGGACCACGGTGACTTTCAGCCGCCGGAATCTGTTTCGCCGGGATCACTGGGCGTGCCAGTACTGCGGCAAGAAGCCCGAGAGCGACTCGTTGACGATCGACCACGTCATTCCACGGTCGCGCGGCGGGGTATCGAGGTGGGAAAACTGCGTGCTGGCCTGTGCCGAGTGCAATCGCCGGAAGGCGAACCGCACGCCGGCCGAGGCCAACATGCGGCTGCGGCGCAAGCCCAAAGCGCCCCGCTGGAGCCCGCTTTTCGCTGTTCAGGACGTGCGGGTCGAGAGTTGGGCGAAGTTCATCAGCGAGGCGTACTGGAACGTGGAGCTGGAGGACTGAGTCGGGACGCGTCAGCGCCGGCGGCCCAGGTCGGGCAGGTCGAGGCGGACGCGGAGGCGGCCCACTGTCTGGCGCAGGTCGGCCAGGTCGCGGTGGAACAGGCGCGCCCGATCGCACTGGGACTGGAGCGAGTCGAACAGGCCGGTTGCGGGGGTGGCATCGCGCCACTGGGCCACCAGCCGGCGGATCTCGCGCTTGAGTCCTCGCCGCAGGCGGCCGGTGAAACGCCAGAGGAGGAGCATGGCCCACACCAGGAGCCAGAAGGCGGAGACCAGGTAGAAATCGAGTCCCAGGACGGGGACCGCCTGGGGAGCGACCCAGGAATCGTAGAAGAAGTTTTTGGCGGGGCGAACGAGCACGAGAACGAGCATGGCGCTGAAGAGGATTTCGTAGCTCCAGCGGGTCAGCCAGCCGGCGTGCCGATCGGCCACCCGATCGACCAGGGCGTCGAGCTGGGCGGTGGCCTGGGCGGCGAATTGCTGTCCGGCTTGGATGGCATTGGCTGCCAGGGCGGGGGTGTCTTTGGGAAGGCGGTCGATCCCGGCCTCGATCGCGTAGCCGTCGAGCACGAGGACCGCTTCGCGCAGTTCCTCCTCGGTCCAGAGGTCGCTCAGAGCACGACTTGCACTCTGTTCGGCACGGCGTTGGGTGCGGTATCGCTGCCAGTTTCTGGCTCCTTCCATGGCCCCCCAAAGGGCCAACTGGGCGGTCGAACGCACGCGGAAAAGCAGGGCGCCGGAGACAAGCGAGCCGAGCCCCTGGAAGATCCGCAGGACCAAGGAAAAGGGGCTGAATCCCCAGCGCGAGGCCACGCGGCCCACCAGCCGCATCTCCCAGCCTCGCCGGGCAGCCAACAGTTCGCCTTCCATCCGCTGGGCCAGCCTGGCCCCGAGGCGGCCCCGCTGCTGCTGGATGGCCTCCGCCAGACGCTGGACGGAAGGCGGCCAGAGGTCGAGCCGCTGCTGGCAACGGGCGAGGGTATCGTCGATCAGGTCGAGAAGATTCGCGCGTCGGATGCGGCTGGAGGCGGTGCCGGCCAGTTCGCCGGTGAGAAGATCGACCAGGCGGCCGAATTCGCCGCGCGGGGCAATGCCGTGCTGGGCGTCGGAGAGTGCGGAGAGGGAGTCGATTCGATAGATGTGCCCCGTTTCGTAGTGCTCACCCAGGGCGCCTCGCCAGTCGTTGCGGATGTCTTCGTCGGCATCGGCATGGGTCTGCACAAAGACCAGCCGGGCCCCGGGGGCTGCGGCGGCCAGTTCCGCGGCGACGCGGGCCGAGCGGTATTTCTGCTGCGTGGCGGTGATCAGGAGGACATCGCAGTGGGGCAGGACTCGCCGGAGGCGCGCAAGATTGGTTTCCGCCGCTTCCGCATTTTCGCTTGTGTCGGGGTCGGGGCAGTCGATCAGGATCAGGTCGGCCAGGGCGGGGGAATCGTCGTGCACGAGGTCGACGCTGCCGGGGTCGATGCCCAGCAGTTCCGGGGTGAGATCGGGGCGGCAGATCAGGCTCGGACGCTGAGTGGTGGGCCGCTGGCGGCCGGAGGCAACCAGTTCGCGTCCTACCAGGGCGTTGACCAGGGCGCTCTTGCCGGTTCCGGTGCCCCCCAGGGTGGCGACGATGAGCGGAGCTTCGAGACGCACCCGGGCGGTGGCGGCCCGATCGACAAGCTGGCGGACCAGAGCGCTGGAGATCCTGGCTTCCTCACACTCCGGAGCTGAATCGGCCCATCGCTGGAGCGTCCGCGTGAGCGTGTCGATTTCGGCCAGGAGTTCGAGATGTGCCAGTTCGGGGCGGGGCATATCGACGGTGTCGGGCAAATCGCGGTTTCCGATCAGTATGTTGAGGACGTTGGAAGTATAGCAGATTCCGGGTTGGCGAGTCTGGACAGCGATCCGCAGGATGTTGGCCCTGCAAGAATGGCCGGGGAGAACGGCCATCCCACCTGCCGATCCCCCTTTTCCGTTCTTGCCACCGTTTCTTGCCAGCATTTCACCCTTGGTGGTGGAGAAGTGCCGAATCGGGCGGGATTGGCTCAGATCGTCCACAAGAGCGGCCGCAGATCAGCGAAATACCAGGGAGGTTTGCCGGAGGAGGATCGGAAGCGGTTTGCCCCGCCGTGGGAGGGGACCAGGCATGTTTTGTTCCCCAACACTATTCCCTTATCCGTGCAACCCGTTATGTTAGAGCCGATGTCGAAATGGCCGGGGGTGCCTGCCCTTGCCGGCTGGAAAGTGTTGTGCAAAAGGCTCTCGACTGCGAGAGCTGTTGGCCCAAGACCCTCGCGGCAGCGTGAGTACGGCCGTGGGTGGTGCATTGCGTAGGGTTCCTGGGAGACCGCCATGCTGATGTTTGCCAATCTGCCGATTCTGCTGGCACAAGAGAATGTTCTGACGGAGCACGGGCTCCCGATGGTCGTGGGCATCGTAGTCGGTCTGATGTTCACGGTGCTGATGATCTTCATCATTGCCAAGTACGGATCGATCTGGTTCCAGGCCTACATGTCGAACGCCAACGTGAGCCTGCTGAGCCTGATCGCGATGAGTTTCCGGCAGGTCGATGCCCGGGTGATCGTGCAGGGCAAGATCATGGCCATGCAGGCGGGGATCGGGAGCGAGCGGGAGACGGGGGTGACGACCCGCCGGCTGGAGGCTCATTACCTGGCTGGGGGCAGCGTGCCGAAGGTAATCCGTGCGATCATCGCGGCCCACCGGGCCGATATTCCGCTGGATTTCGACCAGGCGGCGGCGATCGACCTGGCCGGCCGCGACGTGCTGGACGCCGTGCAGACGAGCGTGAATCCGAAGGTGATCGACTGCCCCGACACGAGCAAGGGGAAGTCGACGCTCAGCGCGATTGCAAAAAACGGTGTGGAGTTGAAGGTTCGCGCTCGGGTAACTGTGCGTACGAACCTGGAGCGATTGATCGGCGGGGCGACCGAAGACACGATCATCGCCCGTGTGGGCGAAGGGATCATCACAGCGATCGGATCTGCGGAGAGGCATTTGGAGGTGATGGAGAATCCGGACAGCATATCGCGGGCCGTGCTCCAGCGTGGGTTGGACGCGCAAACGGCCTTTCAGATTGTTTCGATCGACATTGCCGACATCGACGTAGGTCAGAACATCGGCGCTCGTCTTCAGGCCGACCAGGCGGAGGCCGATACCCGGGTGGCCCGGGCGAAGGCCGAGGAGCGGCGAGCCCAGGCGATGGCCCGCGAGCAGGAGATGAAGGCGGAGGTGGCCAAGAATCGCGCCTTGGTCGTGTTGGCCGAGGCGGAGGTACCGATGGCCATGGCCTCGGCATTTCGCGAGGGGAACGTGGAAGGCCGCACAAGTTCGAAGGGCTGAGGGCACCGAGGAAGCGAAGAAGGCGGGGGAGAGTCGCGGGCGAAGGTCGCGGGCGAAAGGCCCGCGCACAACACTCTATGCGCGGGTATGGGGCGCGGCGCGGTGGTGACTGCCCCGGCAATGGTTCCGCGATGCCGGACCGGCCGGTTGAGCCGGGCCATTCACCTCAGAAACCTGTGCCGGCGGCCAGTGGAGTGCGGGTTACTGCTTTGCATTCACGATCGCCGCATCACCAGCGCAAGGCCTGCCAGGACGACACCCACGGCAATCGCGCCGAAACCTATGGCGTAGGTGGCCATCCGCCGGCCGAAGAACGAACCGGCTGGGGCCGCCGTGCTCTGCAAGGGGGAGTTGTCGGATGACGAAGCCGGGATGGCTTGGGCAACCGCCGGGGCGCCGCTGAGGGGCTCGCCATTTGCCTCGATCGACGCTTCGGACGGGGAGGGCGCGGCGGCCATTGCGGAGGAAGGGTCTTTTTCCGCAGATGCCGCCAGGACCACCTCAGAGGCGGCCGGTTGCGGCGTTCGGACGTCGCCGCTGGCCGCATCCGCCGACGAAGCGCCGGCGGCAGCGGCCGGTTCGACCGGGAATTCGGCATACGACGGGGACCCTGAGGAATCGTAATTCAGGGAGGGATCGTTTTCGGCCATCTTGTCAGCCGTCTTCTCCCAGTCCCACTTCACGAGCAGATCGGCGCCGGGGTTCTGTTCCTTGACCAGGCAAGAGCAGGCACCGGCCAGGAACGCGACCACATTGACCAGGTTTTCGCTGGTGATGCCTTTGCCAATGTAGGGTTCCAGGGCCCGGCCACGGCCGTAGCCGGCAAAGATCATCGGCTGGTCGGCGTAGTCTTTGAGGTCGTCTTCGATGGCCATGAGCATGCGAACGAAGAACTCTTCGGCCGGATCGTTGCGATTGACCTTGAGCACGGCAATCCCCAGCTTCCTGGCATCCGCAGAGTCGGCGGCGGAGGCCTGCTCGTCACCTTCCGACTGTCCGGGAAGTCCCATGGGGGGCAACTGTAGTTCGACGGGGATCTCTCCTGCCTCGGCCGTCTTGCAGAGTCCGGCCAGGGCCTCTTCGGCCCTTTTGTTCTCGGCTTCGTTCGGGCAGGTCAGGAGGATCATGACGGCCGCATTGCCCTCTGCGAGCAGCTCGCCGAGGGTTTGGCGGGCGGGCGAATGGACCAGTTTTTCCACAGACTGGGCATCGAGCGAGCCGGAATAGATGTGGGCACGAGTCGGCGAGAAGATGACATAGGCGGGCGTCTTGCCGTTCTCGTGGGCTTTCCAGGCGTCGATGACGAACTGCGGGAGGGTTTCCATCTTCGCCGTATCGGAGACGGCGATCGGCTCCAGCCGCACGTTGGCCTGGAGCGGGAACTCTTCCGCCAGTTTCGCGAGACTCTTGTGGACCGCCTGGTCGGCCTCGGGGATCTGGCCCTCGTAGAAGTAGAACACGATGTAGGGAGACGTCTGCCAGTTGTACATGGCGTAGCGGTAGACAGGCGTGTTGCAGGCAGGTGCCGGGGGGCACAAAACGGCAATCGCCAGGAAGACCACGAGGGCCGCCAGGTGGGGCTTGCTCAGCATGGGAGGGCTCCGCGGAGGGAGGCGAGGGAGAGGATCACCACATCTTACTGACGCCTGCACGGTCAGTGCACGAGGGCAACGGGGGGAAGCCCGGCTGCTTTGCGGTCTCCCGTCGGGTGGCCACAGGTTCTTTCCATGCAGACATCTATGTCATTTATAGGGGGTGGGGGGCGGGAAAGGCAAACCAAGAAGCCTTCGGGCCATCCGGAGAGGGGGTAGGTGGGAGCCCGGGTCCTGGCCGGTTGCGACTCGATCCTGTTTCCCCTGAGGGCAGGGTTTGGGGAAGAGTGCCAGGCCGGCTGCAGCGGGGAGTCCACGTTCCGAGGCAACCGGGGGACGGCGGATCGGGCTTATGGCTGGCAGGCGGCGGTCAGCGCGATGCCCGCCAGGGTGAGGTGGGGTATGTGACGGGCGGAGGCGCTGACGAGGCGGGCAACCATGGGACCGGCGCCCCCGGTGACGAACAGTTCCGGCTCGGCGGAGCCGGAAGGGACCATGCGGGAGGCGAGCTCCCGCACGGCGCCGACAGTGCCCCAGTAGAGGCCCGATCGCATGGCCAGATCGGTGGCCTTGCCCAGCGGCGGTGGGGGGTCGATGAGTTCCGACATCTCGATTTGCGGCAGGAGGTCGGTGTAGTCGTGCAGTGCCCGGGCAGACATCTCGGTGCCGGGGAGGATCGCGCCGCCCTGGAAGGCACCGCTGGAGGAGACCAGGTCGACCGTGATCGCCGTGCCAAGGTCGACGATCACGGCCGGGTGATCGGCCCGGCGGATGCGGTTGGCGGCGACGGCCGCGAGCAGACGATCGATCCCGACCATGTCGGGGCGGGGCAGTTCGATTTCCAAGGGGACGTCGCCTGAGGCCAGCAGCGTGATCGCGTCGCCGGGACGATGACGGCCGAGCCAGTCGAGGAGCCGGGAGGTGGTCGGGCGGTTGACACTGCCGATCCACCAGTTGAGTGTCTCGCCGGACGGTGCTGAGCGGGCACAGACGGATGCCAGGGAGGGAGTCTCGCCGGGAACAACCCAGGTTTCTTCCGGTTCGGGAATACCCGACTGCGAAACGGCGGAAAACGAACCGATCTTCACGCGGTTGTTTCCGATGTCGACGGCAAGCAGCGGTGTGGAATTCAGCGGTGGCACGGATCGAGGTACCCGGAATCGAAGGTTTCCCAACCAGAATCATACAGGATGGAGAGCCCTTGCGTCAGACTCATGGACTTCCATAGCCCTTGCTGCCCAGGGAGGTACGGCCTGACTGGATCGGCTCGGCCAGGGAGACCCATGATCTTCATGGGGCCGTGCTTGCCGCAGAACGTGAAGCGGTGACGGCAGGCGGGATGAGTGTGACGGAAGACTCGGGTGGGCTCAAGAGAGCGACAGTGTATTCTTAAGAAGCGGGCGAACGAGGTTGCGGATTTCCAGGGGCAGTTTGAAGAGGGGGCGGTCGCTATCGGACTTGATGGTTTGGACTGCAGCATCCAACGCGGCAATCGGGATGGAGAGTTCCTCGTACTTACCGCCGAACTTCTGCCAACTGGAATTCCAGAGATCGAGCTGATCCTCCGAGTAGCTGCCTTTGTCGAGCGTGGTGATTGATTCTGTCAGACCGCTGCCGAGCGAATTCAGTTTGCCGTATTGCGCATAGACGGGGATGAGCTTTTCGATGAATTCAGGCCATGACGGATGTTCTCGGCGAAGGATGTTCTCGATGATCGCTTTTGGGTCCCCGCCATATTCACTTGTCTCCGGATCGCCATCCTGAAAGGCACGCTGGAGACTCTCGATGGATTCGTCGAGTGACCTCATGGGCATCATCACTTCTGCCAGGGAAAACAGTGCGCATGTACGTATGGAAGACGATATTCCGACCATCTCGATCACGGCGGAGCAGTCGGCAATCGCTTTGTCGGAGTCACCAAGTTTGGCATGAATGTCGCCACGCTTGGACAAGGACAAGCCTTTCTGCTCGGCAGAGTACCACGCACGCAAGAAAGCGGCCACCAGCCTGATCGGTTTGCCCCGTCGTTTCCTGACGTCAAGGCACAGCCGCATTAAGGCCTCGGTCATATCGTAGAAGGCTTCTTTCCCGCGCTTTTCTGAGGCAACATACCCTCTCTGTTTGAGTTCGCCCAGTTGCCGGGAGGCGTTCCTTTCGGCGATGAACGTGTCTTCCGCGATTTCCTTGACGGTCATGGCACCGTCGCCACTGCACAAGGACTGGACAATCCTCGCTTGCTGCGGGGAGAGCGAGCCGAGTCGCTCCTGGAAATACGGCGTCAACTCGTCGGCGAGTTCCTCGAAGCAGGCCACCAGTTGGTCGAGGGATTCCTTGGTGAGGAACTCCGACAGCAAGACGTACATGCGGTGATTTCCGCCGGCCAAGTGATGGAGTGCGCGAACGCGGTAGCGGCCTTCGGGCGTTTTCAGAAACTCCACCAGATCCTGTTTGTCGTTCTCAAGGGCTATTCTTTCCATCAGTTCTCGGGCATCTTCCACCGAGAGAGGTTCCAGATGAATGATCTCAAAGAAGCCGTAGAACGCGGCACTGCGACTGGATACGTCCTCGAATAACTGCTGGGACGTTGCGACGGTCGCTACCCGCCCCTGTTCCTGAAGAAAGGCTCGCCACTTCTTTTGGCCGGTATCGCCCAATCCGCGCATGGCACGGTCGAGATTCTCCATGACGAGGAGAATCGACTTGTCGCCGAGTCGCCTGACGATCTCGCCCAGGATCTGCTCCGCTGCATCGTTCGAAGATAGAGATCGTGCGTTGGCCCGATAGTCACACTCGAACTCGCTCGGATACTCTTTCGCCAACTCGTCGGCGATTTCCAGGGCCAGGTCGATCAAGCCGGTGAAGACCGTGTCTTCACCCAGCCAGGCGACTCGCATCTTGTCGGCCAACTCTAGGTTCCTGCTAACCCGGTCGTGGACCATCGACACCAGGTGGGTCTTTCCGCAGCCGCGAGGTCCGATGAAGAGCACGTGGTGCTTGTTGCCCGTCAGCATGCTCTCCTCGCACCAACCGACCGTTTTATGCAGCAGTTGATGGCGCTGGACGAAGATACGCTCCCGGGTTTCCGCATCGGTATTGCTGGGTGTGTAGGCCGAGATGGATCGCTTTTGCATCATCCGTTCAGTCCCTGAGCAAGACGCCACCACTTCTGAACCAACGGGAACCGGAATCGATACCTTCCGGCGTCGTCCCGAATGAGGTAGTGATCCCTCGCTAGCGATTTCAGCAGTTCAAGCACGTCATCCCTGTTCTCGAACCTCATCCTGGACTTCAAGCCGGCATGACACTGGTCGATGGACTGGGGCTCTACTGCGACCGCAAGATCGTCGAGAAGAGCTCTGGCAACCGATGCAGCGGCGACGTCTCTTCCGTCTGCATCGGTGAGCTGTCCGCCGTAGTAGATCTTGAGCCGCTCGCGAAAGTGTTCCATTTCCCACGGGTCTGAATCGCTCGTGAGATGTCGCCGGATTTCCGCTTCGACCGTTGCGGGAGTAACAACGTCCTCGCAGATTGCCATGCGAGTGACGACGCGATGGATATAGAATGGCACTGGTCTTTCCGATACGGCGTTCGGCCGTGAAGACGACGGAGCCTCGATCAATCGCCTTCCAGATCTGGGCGATCAGTCTGTCTCTTCCCACCACGTTCTCAGGAGCTACCTGCTTAGCCACCGCTCAACTCCCCCCCAAGAAAAGGAACATACGACAAAACCATCGTACGACAATATTATCGTACGATACTTTCATCGTATGTCAACGGACATTTGGTGTTTTCCGTAAGATGCTCCACTCAGCGGCGTCGCGAGCCGCCGAAAATTCCGCCCAGCAAGCCGCGCAGGATCTGCCCGCCAATCTGGCTGCCCACGGTGCGTGCCGCCTGTTTGGCCATGGTCTCCACCATGCCCTGGCGGCGCTTGGTGCCCCACAGCAAGTTACCCAACGTTGCGCCACCTTCGCCTGGTTTCTCCGCCGGGGCTTTGCCCGACGGCGTTTTGCCTGATGACGCGGTAGTCGGAGCGGACGATACGGTCCGCCGGCTCAGGATCTCGTAGGCCGACTCGCGGTTGACACACGCGTCGTACTTGCCCCCGACCGGGCTGCGCGCCCGCACGGCCGCCCGTTCTTCCGCTGTGATCGCCCCCATCCGGCAGCGTGGTGGGCAGATGAGCGTGCGCTCCACCGGCATCGGCACGCCCTTGTCCTGGAGGGTGGATACGAGGGCCTCGCCGACACCCAGTTGGGAGATCACCTTGGCAACGTCGATCGTGGGGTTGGGGACAAAGGTTTCCGCAGCGGTGCGCACCGCCTTCTGGTCGCGCGGCGTGTAGGCGCGCAGCGCGTGCTGGATGCGGCTGCCAAGCTGACCGAGGATCTCGTTCGGGACATCGTCTGGGAACTGCGAGCAGAAGTAGACTCCCACGCCCTTGGATCGAATAATCCGCACCACCTGTTCCACCTTCTGTTGCAGCGCCGCCGGAGCGTCGTCGAACAGCAGGTGGGCCTCGTCGAAGAAGAACACCATCTTGGGCTGCTCGAGGTCTCCCACCTCGGGCAGGTTTTCGAACAACTCCGACAGGAGCCACAGCAGAAAGCTCGAATACAGATGGGGTTTCAAGATCAGTTGGTCGGCGGCAAGGATGCTGATGATGCCGCGCCCGTTGAGGTCCGTGCGCATGAGGTCGGCCAGTTCGAGGGCCGGCTCGCCGAACAGGGCATCCCCGGCTTCGCGCTCCAGCGACAGCAGACCTCGCTGGATGGCGGCCACAGTCTGCGTGCTGACCAGACCGTAGTCCGTCGAGATGTCTTTGCGGTTCTCCGCCACATACCCGAGCAGGGCCCGCAGATCGTCGAGGTCGAGAAGCAGCAGGCCCTGGTCGTCCGCCAATTTGAAGGCGATCTCGAGGGTCCCCTCCTGGATGTCGTTAAGACCCAGCATCCGGCCGAGCAGGTTTGGTCCGATCTCGCTGACGGTTGTGCGCACTGGATGGCCGGCCTTGCCGTAGACATCCCAGAATATTACAGGACTGGCGTCGGGAGTGTAGTCCTCGATGCCGATCTGCGCGACCCGCTGCTGGATCTTCTCGTTGGGAGTGCCAGGGAGCGACAGTCCGGCAATATCCCCTTTCACGTCGGCCACGAACACGGGCACGCCGCGACGCGAGAAACCCTCCGCCAAGACCATCAGCGAAATGCTCTTGCCGGTCCCCGTGGCACCCGCAATCAGGCCATGGCGGTTGCCATACTTGGCGAGCAAATGGACGGGCTGTGCGCCCTTACCAACGAGTATCTCGTTCATGCCTGACCTCCTCTTTGACAATGCGAGTTATGCCCCAAGGGCATCATGTATGGAGTCGGCTGCCATGCTCACCACCAATCTTCACAATAGGAATGTCCTCATGCAATTCATGCATGAATCGCCGTCATGAAGATAGCCGCGTGGGCCTGCCCCGCGTTTGATTGCGTCCATGCCGTGCGTAGCATCCGCCCGATCCATTGAGTCTCTGCACGCTTGCCGCGAATATTTTCGGGAATCACGCGAGGCCATTTGGATTCGAGCATTTCGGCAGTTGCCCGTCAAGTATCGCCGACATGCTCCAGAACGATGGGGCATCGAGAGTTGTGACCCGACCACACAACCAGGAGCGAAGGGCCGATCAAGAATCATGGCCGGCAGTGCGGCAGAATGCGGCTATCGGGCGACGCAAATCGCGCTGGCAGCGCACGTGTCGACTGCCGAGCCACTGGCACTCTGCTCGCCGCCGCAGAAGGAAACCTTCACGGCAGCCACGAACACGGGCACTCTCCGCTGCGAGAAGCCCTCCGCCACAACCATCGGCGAAATGCTCCTGCCGGTCCCCGTCAAGGGTGCCGGCCACCGGACTGGACGACTGTCAACAAGGATCGCCCGACAAATGACCGCCTCAGCTTCATGGTTGCCATCACGCTCGGTGGTGATGTCTCCCAGGAAAGACTGGACAGCCGCTGGTCGGGCGATCCTGTGAGCTGGAGAATTCACGACTGTCGCAGGACACGATGCGAATCTCTCCTGCGACAGGGTAACTCTAGAATCGCAAGATTGCATCCATACCCACGAGGAACTGCTGGTCGTCGGCGCCGTCGTCAAACGGCAGGCCCGTTCCTTCAAACCAATCCCAACGTACTTCGGGACGCAAGATCACGTTGCAGTACGGTTTCCAGTTCACACCGAGACTGAGCGAGTACATGTCGCCGACGTAAGGGCCCTTGTTCGGGTTCGACGGGCGGCTGAGTCCCAGGCGGACGCCGTCGTCGTCGCGAAACCACTCGAAACGGCCGCCGACCTTGACGGTCTGGGTCAGCTCGTAATACAGGTATTGGTCGATCCCGTACCACTCAGCCGAGGTGGCCGCCGCGAGAAAGTCATCCTGCACTCCGTACCAGTGATGGAAAACATACTGGAGCCTGCAGGTAAGGTTCGTACCCACGATCAGGCTGTAGCGAGTGCGGCTGTTCGACGCGTCTGCCGCGGCGTTCAGTTCGTCACCCGTGATGATGGAAAAAGAGGTCCAGATCGGGTCCTGGTCACTTCCCAACGAAACGCGGCCCAGGAAGGTCGCCCGATCCGTAACCCGGTCCAGGGAATCCCAACCGTTGACCAGTCCTGCGTCGAATGAGAGCACGTCGTTTGCCTTCCAGGTTGCCAGGCCGCCCCACTGCGTGAAGGGACCGGCGAACATGTAGGACAGGCTCTTGCTGTAGAAGAAGTTGTTGACGGCCGGCACACCTTCATAGCCCACGATCGTGTAGAAGTGGCCAAGCTTGAACGAAAGCTGATCGTTGCCGATCTCTCCATAGGCTTGTGGGATCGCCAGACCATAGTGATCTCCGTTCCATTTCGTCGAGCCGTCCGGGCCTCTCTCAAAGCCCTTTGACTCGGCGAGAAAGGCATCGGTCCCGTACAGCAGATCAACCCGTCCGCCCAGACTCATGCAGGGCCCATCGGCCAGGGGCCGCTCGAAAACCAGGTAAGCCTGGTTGAGACCTCCCTCGTGGCGATCGGTCTGGTTGTAGGGGCCGTGGAATCCGCTTGCAGGTTCATTGCCATTGAGAAGAAATCCTGCATCGACCCACCCTTCGACGTTGAACGGCCGGCAACTACATGCCTGCCCGCAATCATTCGGACATGCTCTTCGCCAGCCGAAAAACTCGCCGCAACCCGCAAAGCACCCCGATCCGCCGCCGTTTGCCAAACACGCAAGTTCAACGTCGGGGTCATAGACAGTAGCGGCGTCCATGGCATCGTCAGCGTACAGTCCGCCAACGAGGCAGAACACCACAAAGGCACAAGTCAAACTACGAATAGGCATGATTCATCGACTCCTTGAGATCACGGTGGCCACGAAGCGACGTGGCAACAGGCACGAAATCACTCGGCAGGCGATCGTTCCCGCTGGCTGGTCCTTTGAGGAGACTCTGAATCTGTCATCGGCGGATAATTGCCGATTGTCTCGACTTAGTCGTTTGTCAACCTACAATCTGAACAACCAAAAAAGTCTATGGAAGACCCTTCGGCGGAGGTACATTCTTACGGCCCCCCTGGGTGCGAAGCGGCTCTTCCTCGTGAAGAGACACGCGTGATGGATACTCGGATAGTGCAGTTGTACAATGCGAGCCTGAGCCTGACGTCCGAGAGACCCCACCTCTGAAAGGAAAGCCGATGAGAGTACCACAAGGCACCTCCTTGCGTCTTGTCCTGGCAGCATGTTTGTTTGCCTCTGCCGCATCCTGGGTGACGGCCGGCGAGCTGGCCCCGCTTGCCTCTGACCGAGACATCGCCTATGGCGACGACCACGCGGCCCAGAAACTCGACGTCTACCTGGCTGCATCGGACAAGCCGATGCCGGCTATGGTCTTCATCCACGGTGGAGGATGGCGGGGCGGATCCAAGAAGGGTGTCCCGGGCTGGCTCATCAGTGGTGTGCGGGAAGGACGCTTTTCCGTGGTGGCAGTCGAGTACCGCTTTTCCGACGTTGCGCCGCATCCGGCTCAGGTGAACGACTGTGTCCGGGCCATTCAGTTCGTTCGATACAACGCCGCGAAGTGGAACATCGATCCCAAGCGAATCGGGGTCACCGGCGGATCAGCAGGGGGGCATTTGACCTTGTGGGTTGCCTTGCACGACGACGCAGCGAACCCCAACTCAAACGATCCCGTTCAGCGGGAGTCGTCGCGCGTGGCGTGTGCCGTCAGTTTTGCCGGCCCCACCGACTGGTCGCTCCTGAGCAAGATCGAGCACTTGCATCCGGCCTACCGGCAATTGCTGGGCTACGAGCCGGCAGCGCCCGCCGAGCAGATGGACGCCAAGGCGAAGAAGGACGTTTCGCCGATCAGTTTCGTCAGTCCGGAGGATCCGCCGATCATGCAAGTCCACGGCGACGCCGACGTGACCGTGCCGATCGAGCACGCGCGCAGCCTTCACGAGCAGCTGAAGAGCGCTGGCGTCAAGACGGAGCTGGTCGTCATCGAGGGAGCGAATCACAGCGTCGCAGGCGCCCGACCCGAAGTCACGGAGAAGGCCGTGAAGTTCGTCGAGGAGTACTTGTTGAAGCCGTAGTCGACATAGGACGGGCACAGATTCAACTGTCTGGCCGCAGGACAGGATAGCATCCTGCGCGAGACAGGTTGCAGACGTGTTCTACAAACGTTGGGTTAACACGAGGGGCGTTTGGACAATATCGAAGTTGAGAGAGGGCCAGTTGGAGGATTCGGGGACTGTTCAACAGGGGACGCCCGCCCCTGGTCCAGACCTGTGAGAGTAGCTCGGCGACCAGCCAGAGCATGTCCAACCTGGCGATGAACCATGTTGGACCTTGGCCTCTTGGGCCTTCGGCCCCCCGATAGACAAACTGTCGGGGCTACCCGCTCCGGACTTGTTTCCCCCTCGCCGGGGAGGCATGCTACAATACGGCCGTGTTCCCGCGCGCCGCCGTCTCTCGGGATGAGGCAAGTGCCGGCGACACGACGAACCAGTGTTTCCTGCCGGAGACAGAATGATGTGTTTCAAAGTCTTGTGCTGCAACCTCTGCGCCGGACTCGCCAATCTGCTTCGGTTTCCCGTGCGCACGAGCGTGGCCCCGGTTGCAGGCTTGTCCGCCTTGCTGTTCCTCACCTCCTCCTCTCTGGCCCAGACGCCCGAGCCGAAACCGGCCGCCAAGCGGCCGTCGATGCTCGGCTCTTTCCTCCAGGCCGGCATGCCCGAAGAGATCCTGTTTGCCGTTCGCAAACCCAGCATCGACGGCCACTGGTACGCCAGCATTGCCTACTACTCGACGGACCAGTGCCGGACGACGTTTCCGATGAATTCCGGGGGCAAACTGTGCATCTATAACGTGAAGACCCGGCAGGTCCGAACCGCTTTTGCGGATCCTGAAGGCAACATCCGCGATCCGCAGATTCACTACGATGCCAGGAAGCTTGTCTTTGCCTATCTGCCGAAAGGAAAGCGGCATTACAGCCTGTATGAAATCAACCTCGACGGCACCGGCCTGGTGCAACTCACCGGCAAGGGAGAGGATGTCTCGGCCGGGATGGACGACTACCAGAAGTACTCGCCGCCCGGATGGGACGATTTCGAACCGACGTATCTTCCGGACGGCCAGATCATTTTCTGCTCCACCCGGGCCAACCGCTACGTGCAATGCTGGATGACGCAGGTAGGCACGCTCTACAAGTGCAGCGCCGACGGGAGCAACATCCGCATGCTGTCGGCCAATATCGAGCAGGACAACACCCCCTGGGTTCTCGCCAATGGCCAGGTCGCCTACATGCGATGGGAATATGTGGACCGCTTCCACATGGGCTACCATCACCTCTGGTCGATGAATCCCGACGGCACCCGCCAGATGGTCCTCTACGGCAACCAGATCAACACGGGCACGATCCTGGCTCCCAAGCCGGTCCCGCACAGCCCGAAACTCGTCGTGACCTGGTCGCCCGGCCATGGCATGCGGGAGCATTACGGCAGAATCGCGCTGGTCGATCCGCGACTCGGCCCGGACGACCCTCAGGGGGTTCAGTACATCAGCAAGTCCAACATCCATTGCGATCCCTGGGCCTTCAGCGAGAGCCACTTCCTGGTGGCCAACAAGGCGGCAATCGAACTGATGAACAGCCAGGGCGAGACGGAGGTGCTCTACCAGTTGCCGGAAGAACTGGCCAAGGCCGGATACTGGATCGGCGAACCGCGGCCGGTGATAGCGCGCCACCGGGAACCGGTGATCGCCGACCAGACCGTACCCTCGGCCGCCTATGGCACCCTGGCCCTGGCCAATATCTACCGGGGCCGCAAAATGAAGAACGTCGCCCCGGGTACGGTCAAGAACCTGCTCGTCTACGAGGTGTTGCCCAAACCGATCAACTACGCCGGTGCCATGTCCGAGATGTCGGCCGGCGGCACGTTCTCCGTCGAGCGGCTGATCGGTTCCGTCCCGGTCTCGGAAGAGGGGATCGCCTGTTTCAGGCTGCCCGCCCTGCGCAGCTTCCTGTTCCTCGCCATGGACGAGAAAGGACACTGCGTCAAACGCATGCACTCCTTCACATCGGTCATGCCGGGTGAAACGACCACCTGCGTCGGCTGCCACGAACAGCGGACCGAAGCGCCCGGCGCCGACGATCGCGACAAGTTGCTGCGGGTCATGAGCACTCGCCCCGTCGATCCCGAGCCGGTAACGGGCGTGCCCGAAATCTTCGATTATCTCCGCGACATTCAGCCGATTCTGGACAAGCACTGCCTCCAGTGCCACAACCACGATCGCGAGGAGGGCGGTTTCAATATCTCCGGCCACTGGGGACCGCTCTACCCGATCGGCTATATCCAGATGTCCTGGCGGCAGCTTTTCGGCGACAACCGGATTATTTTGCCCTATGCCGAGCACAGCAAGAGCAATTTTGAACCCTACCAGATCGGTACCGGCTCCAGCCGCCTGCTGAAACTAATCGAAGAACACCACGGCGATGTCAACATGCCGGAAAGCGAACAGAAGATCATTCGCCACTGGCTCGACGCCGGCGCCAACCACGCGGGAACGTATGCGGTCAACAGCCACGGCACGATCGGCTTCTACGAGCTCAGCGCGAACGTTCGCAACGACAAGGACTGGCCGGAGACCCAGGCGATGGTAGAGGTGATGAACCGCCGCTGCGACCGGTGCCATGCGCCGACCGAGGCGGAGAAACAGATCGGCACGTACAAGCTCCCGGCCCATTTCTACGCCCGTTACTATCCGCCGGATGAATTCCAGAAGAACCGGTACGTCGCCCACACGATGTCCGAAGACGGTGGGCGGTTCAATCGGCACCTGATCTACAACCTGTCGTATCCAGAGTTGTCGAAGGCGGCCCGCGCGCCGCTGGCCAAGGCGGCCGGCGGGCTGGGGGTGTGCGAGGCGAGATCGGGCGAGCCGGTGTTCAAGGACAAGAACGATCCGGATTACCGGGCGATCGTGGCGGCCGTGGCCCGCGGCCGGAGGCACATTCTCGAGGAAAACAACCGTTTCTGCATGATCAATCCCAGCCCCAACAACGGCCGGGACTGCCCCGTCCAGTTCGTTCCCCGCCGCGATTACGTCCGCGAAATGATCCGCTACGGCGTGCTGCCGGTGGACCACGACTTCAACGCGTCGGTCGATCCGTTCGCCATGGACCAGGCGTACTGGAAGACGTTCTGGTATACGCCAAGCCCGCCCGCAGGCTTGTAGCCGCCTCGTCCGCGGCCATCGGCGGCGCGATGAGTTTGCTCGGGTCGTTAGTTGGATTGAGGTTCTGGTGACTCCTTCACGTTGCCCAGCGGTCTGACACTGACTTCCTTGTAGTACACCACATCGCCAGGATCGTGATTCTGAAGGCCGATGAATCCCGCGAGGGGCCTTTTTGGCTCCCGTCGAGGTTCCGACCAGCGTTTTCGCGGCGGCACCGTCGGGCTGTCGGGATCAAAGGTCGTGAGCCGTTTCCCATCCACATCGACCAGTATAAGGTTTCCCTTGAGAGTGATGATCATCGTCTTCCATTCGGCGGGCGTCTTCTCCGGCGCGGGAGCGGCCGGGGCCAGCGAATAGACCGCCCCGGTCCGGTGATATTCGTCACCGGTGTCGCAGATCTGGACTTCATATCCGTGATGCACCGGATACCAGGCTTCTCGTTCCCGCTCCGACGATCTCTCGATCCGCTCCAGCGTCTCCTTCGTCAGTTTCTCTTTCGAGTCCCGCTCCCGGAGAGGAAGCGGATCACTGGCCCGGTCGAGGATTCCATCATCGATTCGTACGTAGACCCCCGCATTCGATTTGGCGTCCTCGCTACGGTAGACAACGCGGATCTGGCAATCCCCAAATCGTTCTTTCGTAAAGAGCAGCAGGCCCATCCCTGCGTCACTGCAGTCGGTTCGCAGACTGCCGTCCTTCATGACGGAGAAGCCTCCTCCCCATAGATGTTTCCAGCAGGAATCGATGGCTCCCTCGCTGACCAACGGCAAGGTTCGCCAGGAAGGATCGGGCTGAGCATCCTTCTCCACCGCGTCACATGCCAACCGCAGATACTCTTCGTAGTCCCAGTTCCCGCTACCGCCGGTCTGGCGGGTGATCACCAGATCCAGGCTGGGGACAAAGGCCAGCAACTGCCCGCCGGAACCCGGCTTGAAACGGGCGTCCGGCGGAATGCCCTTGCCCCGTCCATCGGTCAACCGCGCCGGCAACTCCCAGCCGTGCGAAAACGATTCCGCGGCCCGGTCGAACCGCAGCTCCGGTTCTTTCACGTTGTGGGTCGGCGCTGCCGTTTCGTCCACAAACCATTCTGGCACCACCTGCTTCTCCCGCCACCGCCCCTCGCGGAGGAGGCAATACCCAATCCTTGCCAGATCGCGGGCCGGCATGCCGAGACCGTGCGACGGATGGCGCCCGTATCGCGACTGGCCGTCAGGGCCACCGCCGTCGAAATATTCGAAGGTCCAATGCTCCACACCGATCGGTTTGAACAGCGTCTCGACGGCGAACTGATCGTACGGCACGCCCGTCACATTCTCGCAAACCAGCGAGGCATGGTAGAACGCGAACGACGAGTAGCCGCATTTCGTGCCCGGGTCGAAGGCGAGTTGGGCGGTCAGGGGGTCGCCGTCGTGGCCGAGCACGTGTTGCCACGGTCCCTGATTTCTAGCCCCGGTTGCTTCCGGCGTGATTCCCGACGTGTGGTTCAGGAGCTGCCTCACCGTGATCTGCGCCTTGCGAGGATCGCTCAGCGGCTGCGCCTGGGGGATGAAGTCGAACGCCGGATCGTCGAACGTCATGTTTTTGGGCGTAAGTCCCTGCCGGCTCCTCTCGGCGGCAATCCCCAGCACGGTCGCACACACGGCCTTCGAAACCGACGCGACTCGACGATCGTCTGTCTTGGCGCTGTTACCCCGCTCGACTTCAAGCACGATGTAGCCTCGACGAATCACCACGGCGGCAAAGTCGCGGTTGTCGCTCTTGAGGAGCCATTCCTTCAGGCTGTCCAGCTTCACAGAATCCACTGCGGCGACGCGCTGGATATCCTGGCGGCTCTCCAGCTTTCGCCAGCCACCGGCCGATTCGGGCGGAGGGAAGTAGTCGTCGGGCTGCGAACCGGCAACACCCGGCACACCGGCTGCCAGCACGGCGGCGAGTATCACCGCCCGAATTGCAGAACGCGAGAATATGCTTGACATGCCAGAGGCTTGCATGGGGGGCAGAGAAGATCGTTGACCGATAATTGCTGAAACGCGGAGCAGACGCGCGGAAGAACTTGGTTCTGCTGTAAGGCAATCGAAAGAACGCACGCTTGGAACAGCCGCAAGAAGGTGTTTCCAGCAGAGCACATTCGTGCGGCGTGGAGTGTACTTGAACGCGAAGGTTGGCTCGGAGACAATCCGCCGTCGGAAACCATCCACCGGCAGCAATAGACCGTTGAGCCTTGTTGACTTGAGATCGCGATAGGCTATGCGTCCCCGAACAGGCCGAGTATTCCGCGCACCATTCCATGATGCGTGTCACTCAAGGTGATTGAGGTATAGTACCGCATCGCCATCCAGCGGCGTCTTGAACTCCCGGTCCCCACCGCCGTCGATCGGCTGCCCGGCAGTCGTTTTCCCGCTCGAGGGATCGATCCATTGGAGGGCGAAGCGGCCGGGCGCATCGCCGAGCGAGACTCTGGCTATCGCGCCAGCCGGGACGTACACCACGTAGGCCTTTCCGGGATTGGCCAGGCAATACTTTGTGGACGCGAGCTCGTCGTGCGGAGCCATCGCTGCCAGGTCCAACCGGTCGGCCAGGCGCCGGGCGTGGCCCAGGCCCAGCCGGATCGGCTCCCATTGCGGATCGAACGGCTTGCCGAGCACGGTTCCGTCGTAGGGGTCCATGAACAGCGGGTTGTGGCCCCGCAGGAGGCTCTTCCAGACCCACGCCCCATTGCCCCCCACGCCCCAGACGTGATCCGTGTCGAGGAGGCTGACTTTCTTGCCATCCCACGCGGGCGGGTCGTCGCCGAATCCATCCTGGCGCCCGGGCGAGATCCAGTCGGCCGGGCTGGCCAGCATGCTCTCGAGCTTCTCCGAGCCATGGCCGGTAATTCCAATGGGATGCTGCCGGGGCTTGTCCTTCTGGTGCCTGCGCACCGTTTCGACGACCCACCAGTCCCACTTGGGTTCGCCCCCTTCGTTGATCACCTCGTAGAGCACGTTATCCAGATCGTTGACCGTGTCGACGACCTTGCGGATGTAGGCTGCCTGAAGTTCGTTGACGGACGGATTGGCCAGGCTGTGTACCTTCTCCTTGGCATCGATGCCGTTGGCATTGTTGTCGGGGTGGAAGGGGTGGCTGCGCCAGGCCCAGGCGTCCATGGTGCCGCGGCGGCGGTTGCCGTGGAACATGCCCCAGCCTTCGAAAAGCATGACGGAGACATAAATGCCCCGTCGGCCCGCCGCACTCACCCTCGTCCGCAAGCGTTCGAAATAGGCGGGGTTGAACTGCGCCAGATCGAACCGGGGCTTGCCGTCGATCGCCACCCCGGCACCGGTGCGCGCCCAGGGCAGGGGGGCGGCATGATGGATGAAGTCCTTGCCCAGCCGGCCGTTGGCCCGGGTATCCCAGCGGGTCGAATCCCAGGCCCAGAGGCGGATGAAGTTGTGCCCATAGCGGTCGAGGAAATCGAGGTAGGCGTCGAAGTCGAACGGCTCCGGCGGGTCGCTGCGCCCCATGTCGACCAGGCTGTTCCAGGTGTGCGAACCGACCAGCAGCAGTTCCCGGCCGGCCGCATCGCAGAAATACCGGGGGTTTTTCGGCGAAACTCGCAAGGGCCCGCTGGCTGGTTGTGGTGGGGCCTTCTCCTGGCCAAGAATCGACGACGCGGCCAAACCGGACGACGCGCAAAGAGCCAGCGCGCTGGTGTGGCCTGTGTGAACAAGGAATTCACGGCGATTCATGGTGAAACCCGTCCTCCGCCTTTGTACCTTGGTTCCGCTCATGATCTTGGCACCTACTCCGGCCCGATCAGCACCACTCGGTCGACGAAGATCGCGTCCAGCTCGGGACTGTGCCCGTGGGCAAACCAGAAATATGCCCCCGGCACGAAATCGACCACGCCCAGGTCGATCCAGCGGAACTTCTTGTCGAACGAACCGTCCTGGGTGGCAAAATCCTTCGCGTTGAGGACCATCGTCTGGAGCGATTTTTTACCCGCGACGTCGTAGACACCCCAGGAGCCGAGCTTGCCTTCCTTGATGGTTCCCTCGCACCGTAGCGAGGCAGCAATGCGATACTTCCCGCGAACCGGCGGGGTGTAGCTCGTATTCCAGTCGACCTTGGTTCCCATGCGGACGCTCTTGCCATTCCAGCCTTGCGGGTCGTCGATAATCGTGGCCGCATCGTTGTAGTTGTTGAACGACAGGGCGTCCAGCACGATCCACCCGTCTTCCGGGAGCCCCTTGCAGAGTTCCGGCGGATTTTTTTGCGCGATGAACCCCGCCCTCAATCCGTCGAGGTACAGATCGAGTTTCCCCTCTTGCGAGATGGCCACGGCGCTCGTCTTGAACTGCTTGCAGTTCTCCGCAAACTCCTCCGCCGCCTGCACCGGGTCTTTGGGACCCAGGAACGGCACCTTCTTCTCGCGCGACTCGCAGCGGAGCGGGTAGTAGCGGGTCAGCCACACGTGATCGATCCCCATCTTCGATTTTCGCAAGCGCCGCAACTCGTCGGACTGGGCACCATAGGTTTGCGTGGCGGTCTCGACCGCCTTGTTCATGATCTCGGTGACCTGGTTGAGAGTGGCCAGGTCGATCCACTTCGCCGAGTTCATGCCAAAGCAGCCCAGGTAGATCTTCTCCTTTTCAGCCTGGGCGATGAGCACATCCCAGTACTGGTGGAGGAGCGGGGCGACCTCTTCGCCGTAATAGCCGCGCAGGAATTCGTCGATGAGTTTCTCGGCGTCGAGATCCGGCTCCCACATCACCCGCATCAGCAGCCAGTTCTTCAGTTCGCAGAAGTCGTCGCCTTCCCCTTCCTCGAACAGGCCGATGGCCCCGTGCTTGACGAAGTAGCGGACGT
The DNA here is from genome assembly GCA_964563135.1 of uncultured Planctomycetaceae bacterium. Classification (GTDB taxonomy): domain Bacteria; phylum Planctomycetota; class Planctomycetia; order Pirellulales; family Thermoguttaceae; genus JAAYAY01. The sequence goes on along the minus strand of CAZLWV010000014.1, from coordinate 16,686 downwards.
TCGGCGCGAGCACTCGCAGGTTGGGGTGGGGGCCGAGGTAGTCGTTGTAGTTGGTCGTGTAGTCCCAGATAAACAGGTACTTGGCCAGTTTGCTCCAGCCTTCCATGTCCAGGGCGAACTTCGCGTTCTGCTCGCCGTCGAGCGGCTGGATATAGGAACACTCGATCGTGCAAAGCCGAATCAGAACGTTGTCGCGAGGCTTGATCGTTTTCGGCGGCTTGCGGGTGTACTGATAGGCGAGCGATTCCACCAGAACGTCGGGAAACTCCTTCTCGACCGCCTCGGCCACCCGGTTGAGCATCAGAACGAGTGTCCCCGCGTGGCTCTCCTCGGCGTCGTCGACCGCCTTGCACATGGCGCAGGTGCAGAACCCATACCAGTCGTTCTGGGAGACGTCGATCATCTTCGCGCCGGGGTTCTTCCGCAGCGTCTCCAGCACGTTCTTGATCAGTTCCGCCGTCATCTCCTCGTTGGTCAGGCAGAGCTGGGCTCGCTCGTGCACCCGTTTGCCGTCGAGTTCGGAATACCAGTCGGGGTGGGCTTCGAAGTACTTTTCGGGCGGAAGGTATTTGTAGAAGGAATGCACGAAGTTGACGATCCGCACCGCACCGCCATACTCTTCGGTCAGGGAGCCGTTTCCCTTCATACGGGCCGAGAAGACGGTCGGCTGGGCCTTGCGATGGTACATCTCCCGGGAGATGAGCTGGGGCGCATAGGAGATGTTGAGATCGTCGGCCACCAGGAGTGTGGGTTTCTTCGGGATGAAGCTCTCGTCGGGCGCCCACCAGCGAACGCCGACCACATCCTGGAGAAAGGAGTAGACCGCGTAGAGACATCCCCGCTTTTCATGCCCGGCCAGCAAGAGGTTGCCGTCCTGCATGCGGATCAGGATCTCGTCGAACCGGTAATCCTTCTGCGGCGCCTTGGCCGTGTTGCCGACGAAGATCAGATCCTTGCCTTGGGCGGGAGCCTCTTTCTCGGCAATCGTGGGGAAGTCGGCGCCGGTAACGAGCTTCAGGTGTTCTGCAAGCTCCCTGGCGGCGGTCTTCTCGACGGCTGTCGGCTCGTCGGGCAGAACGATTTTCCACCTGGCGGCGCCATCTCTGGCCAGCTCGGCCGAATCCAGCGGGGCCTGGAACAATAACAGACACAGCAGTCCAAAGAAGGTCCTGTTCATCGTCTTCCCGGTAGTTTGCGGCTCTTGGCTTGCAGGAAACGGACTCAACGTACAACACGATACAGTCCGGCCGGCGCCGGAGCAAGCAGACGGCAGGAGGCGCGGGCTGGACGACGGATTCCAGGCCGTCGGGGCTAGCCGAGGGAAACACTGCCGGCAATCCGGCGCTGGCGGGGCTCGTGCGCAAGTATGCCCCCAAGCTGGGGACCATCGATACACGTGCGACGAAGGAGCTGGCAAGGGGCGCAGATGTGTGGGTACCGCGGTTGAATCACGTTCGCCGCGACTTCCCTAATTGCCAGGAGAAGGGAGACAGGTGCGGCGTGGAGCAGTTCCGGCCGGCGCACCGGGAACTGCTCTCGCTGCTGAGCGGGCCGTGAGCACACGGGCGAGCGGGACGGGAGCGCGGGCTCAGACGTCGAGATTTCTCGCCTCGAGGGCGTGTTTTTCGATGAACTCGCGGCGTGGTTCCACCTTGTCGCCCATGAGGATGCGGAACAGGTCGTCGGCCGCGGAGGCGTCTTCGAGGGTCACCCGCAGAAGGG
>CAZLWV010000014.1:673-14954 GCA_964563135.1 uncultured Planctomycetaceae bacterium | reverse complement strand
GCGCGCTGGTCCGCGCGTGCGGTGGGGTCACCGTGACGCCGGACGGGATGGTCAACCTCGGCTCCCACAGCGTCGCGGTGCTGCGCCGGCCTCCCGCCTGAGCGCGGACCGCGTCAGAAGCTGGTCTCGGTCCGCCTCGGGTAGATGCGCCGGAACGCCCGCACGTGGTTGATGCTCGCGGCGTGCCGGTAGAAGGTGCGGCGGAGGTTGGCGTCGGCCGCGGAGGCGTCTTCGAGGGTCACCCGCAGAAGGGTGCGGTTTTCCGGCGCCAGCGTCGTATCACGCAACTCCTCGGCGTTCATTTCGCCCAGGCCTTTGAACCGGGTGATCTGGAGGCCTTTTTCGCCGGCGGAGCGGATGGCGGTGAGCAGCCCGCGAAGGTCATTCAGCCCGTTGGTCGAGTCGCCGCGGCGGAGGATATAGCGCGGCTCCTCGATACCGGTGCGTTGCTGGGGAATGAGGCTATCGATCTCGAATCCCATCTGGCGGAGTTGGGCGAGCTGGTTGTTGATCGAGCGGACCTCGTGGAACTCGACGATGCTCAGTTCCATGACGGCTGAAACCTGGTCATCGGGCTGATCATTTTCGTGCGCCGCGCCGTCCAGGGCCTTCAGCTTCGATTCGGGGCTGAGTTTCAGTTCCTTTCCGGCGGCTTTCTCATGGCTCGAGAGGAATTCTTCCAGTTCGGGCCGGCTGGTGAACCAGCGCTCCTCGCGTCCGAGGAAGACATGGAAGACCGGCAGGCGGCCCGTGATCGGATCCTGGAGCCTGGCATGGGCCCGCAGACTGATCCCGCGGCGTTCCAGGGCGTAGAGGGATTCTTCGAGTGCGGCCAGGGTCTGGCAAAGGCGGTTCATTTCCTCTCCCTGGATCACCCGCCCGTCGCCGGGCTGGAATTCAGCGTCGGCCAACCCGAGTTCCAGGAGTTGGGCCTTCATCTCCTCTTCCGTCTGGACATAGTAGGTCTTGCTCTTCTGCTTGACCCGGAACAGCGGCGGCTGGGCCACGAACACATGTCCTGCCTTGAGGAGGTCGTACATCTGCCGGTAGAAGAAGGTCAGCAAGAGCGTGCGGATATGGGATCCGTCCACGTCGGCGTCGGTCATGATGATGATCTTGTTGTAGCGCCGCTTGGACAGGTCCATTTCGCCGCCGAATCCGGCGCCCACGGCGGCGATCATGCTCTTGACCTCTTCGCTCTGGAGGACCTTGTCTTCGCGGGCCTTGAAGGCATTGATGATCTTGCCTCGCAAGGGGAGAATCGCCTGGTATTCCCGCAGCCGTCCTCCCTCGGCGCTTCCGCCGGCCGAATCCCCTTCCACTAGATACAATTCGCAGCGTTCGACATCGCGGCTGGAGCAGTCGCGCAGTTTTCCGGGCATGCCTCCGGAGTTGAGTGCGCCCTTGCGTTCGCGAACGAGCAGGCGCGCCTTGCGGGCGCTCTCGCGGGCCTCAGCCGCCAGGAGCCCCTTTTGCACGATGACTTTCGCCGTCTTCGGGTTTTCCTCCAGGAAGTTGCCCAGGATTTCTCCAACCACCGAGTTGACGATCCCCTCGATCTCGCCGTTGCCAAGCTTGGTTTTCGTCTGGCCTTCGAACTGCGGCTCAGGCACGCGCAGCGAGATCACGGCGGTCAGCCCTTCGCGGAAGTCGTCGCCGCTGGGAACGATCTGCTTGAACAGGTTTTCCTTCTTGCCGTAGTTGTTGAGCGTCCGGGTGATTGCCGCCCGGAAGCCCGAGACGTGGGTTCCCCCTTCGATCGTGCAGATGTTGTTGACGTAGGAGTGCACGTTCTCCGTGTACTCGCTGGAGTACTGCAACGCGATCTCCAGACCGACGTTTTCGAACTGTCCGACGATCGAGATGATTTCCGGATGGGCCGGTTCGCTTGCCCTGTTGAGAAACCGCACGAACTCGCGGATGCCGTCCTTATACTGGAATGTTTCGCCCTCATCGGAGCGTTCGTCGTAAAACACGATCCTGACACCCTGGTTCAGGAACGCCAGTTCCTGGAGGCGCTTGTGGAGCGTGGCGTAGGTGAACTTGGTGACCGGGAAGATCTGCGGGTCGGGTTTGAAGGTGGTCTTGGTGCCCACCCGGTCGCTGATCCCGATCCGCTGGACCTCGCTGGTAGGGATGCCGCGTTCGTACTCCTGCTGGTAGACGTGCCCGCCGCGGCGCACTTCGACCTCGCACCACTCCGAGAGGAAGTTGACGACAGTGACACCGACACCATGAAGACCGCCCGAAGTCTGGTAGGCACCCTTGCTGAACTTGCCGCCGAACTTGAGGACCGTCATCACGCCCTGGAGGGTGGAGAATCCCAGGTCCGGATGGACCTCGACGGGGATCCCGCGGCCGTTGTCTTCCACGGTGACCGAGCCGTCGTTGTTGATCTTCACATTGATTTCGGTGGCATGGCCGGCCATGGCTTCGTCGATCGAGTTGTCGACGACCTCGTACACGAGGTGGTGCAGACCGCGGATCGTGGTATCGCCGATGTACATGCTCGGCCGGCCGCGAACGTGCTCCAGGTCGCTCAGGTGTTCGAGCTGTTCGGCCCCATATTCGCTCTCGACCTTTCCATTCAGTTTCTGGAACTGCGACACGTCGTCGCCGGCATGATCATTCTTATTGAGATCGTCAGACATTTTCGTTCACTCGGTAAAGTTGTCATCATGGACGCAGTCGAATGCCGGGAAACATGTGCTGGGTGTTTCCCGCAATCCGCCGCGCCCCACCATCTTCTCTGCCGGTCTTACCTGACCGACCCGACCCGGAAGCGAAGATCCTCGATCTTCTCGTCGGGCAGCAGTTCGGCCAGGCTTTTCAGCAACCGGGATTTTTGAAACGATAATTCTTGAACCAGCGTGGAATTGGCAACCGTCACCTCCAGCTTGCCGCGTCTCACGGCGCCCGGACGGGTGAACGCGGCGAGCGTTTCGCCCGCCGCCGCGCGCCACGCGGAGTCGAAAGCCTCAGCGCTGAGGACCCGGGCGAATCCGCGGCGGGCCATCAACTGGGCCAGAATCTCTCCGATAGGTTCGGGGCCTTTTGCCATGTTCTTCTCGCAGCCTCGATGATGCTCGGGCCCGCACAATGCGGGCGGAGCCGGCCTCTCCAGGACACCCTAGTCGCGGAACAGCGGCATGATCACGTAGGAATAGCTGTCGCTCGTATCGCACACGATGGCGCTCTGCGAATCGCGCACGTGGAGCGTGATGGTCCCGGCCGGGTCGAGCACCTGGAGAAACTCCACCACGTAGCGGGGATCGAGCTTCACGGGCACTTTCTGGCCGTCGTATCCAATCGGAAGCTCGACCTCCGCCTCGCCGTGCTCGGCGCCGTGGCCGATGAGCACGAGTTTTCCCTCGCCGAAATTGAAATCGATGCCGCGGCGTTCGTCGCTGGTCACGATCGCCGCCTGGCGGACCGCGGTGAGGAACGGGCCGACGTTCATCTCGATCTTCACCATGTCGTTGCGGTTGGGAAACACGTCGCGCCAGCGCGGATACCGGCCTTCAACCAGCCGCGAGAAGATGGTGGTCTGGTGGCTGCGCAGAACCACGCTGTTCTCCCGGACGGCCAGTTGAATCTTCTCTTCGTTGTCGGCGATGGCCCGTTCCATGAGCCGGACGGCCTTGCTGGGGATGACGGTGCTGTCGGTCGTCTTGTGGCCGTTGACGGCCTCGGCAGGTCCGTCCTGCATGGCGAGCCGGCGGCCATCGGTTCCCACACCGACGATGCGATCGGCCGTGAGCTCCAGAAGGATCCCGCCGAGGGCGTAATGGCTGCTCTCGGTGTCGGTGGCGAAAACGGTGCGGCGGATGAGCTCGCGGTACAGCCGGGCCGAGACTTCGTGGTAGGCGTGTTCGGCGAACGGAGGCACGGGCGGGAATTCGTCGGGGTTCTGCGTGGGCAACTGGAACTCGCTCCGTTCCCCGTAGATCAACGTCTTGCTGCCGTCGCTCTCGATCGTGAGTTTCGCGTCCGACGATTCCCGCAGGATGCTCCCGGCCCGTTTGATGGGAAGAACGACGCTCCCGCCCGCCTGGACATCCAGTCCCGTCACGTCGATGCGGATCCCAATCTCCAGATCCGTGGCCATGACGGTCGCCACGGTCTGGGTGGCCTCGAGCTTGATATTCTCGAGGATGGGTTTCGGAGTACGGGTGGAAGCCACGCCCGCGGCGATTTGGAAAGCGTGGAGAAGTCTTTCGCGTTCACAGACAACTTTCATGTTTTCATCTATCCTTCAGAGATCCCGGTTCTTCTTGCCAGTTGACTCCAAGGTGCGGCCGACGGACCAGACGATCGACCGTCAACATTCTGCAATGGCTCCCAGTCTTTCTTTCTTTGTATTTCTAACTATCAGCAGCAGGAAAAAGAGCCGTTTTTCTGTCGATCCTTCTCTGGTCTGGAACGCATCTCTTGTGGTGCCCGGAGTTTTCGTCTGCAAGTTTCCGCTTTCGAGGTGTGGAAAACCTGTCACCCGGATGTCGAGCGGTTGTTGGTGGCATGTCGACGACCGATCGTTTTTTCGAGGATCGCAGGTCGGATGTTGGCAACCGCAGTTTTCCATTCGCCCATCAATGCACCATCAACAAGTTATTCCCCGCCAGGCGCCGGCCCTGCACGGCTGCGGGAGCAGTTCACTCGCCGGCCCCGGTGCCGGCCAAGGGGGGAGCACGAAGGCTGCTGCTGTCGGAATTATGCAAGGCCATTCACCCGCGCAGGAGGAGTTTTGCCTCCAGCTCGGCGATAGCATCGCGGACTACGAGTTCCGCGTGCAAATGTTCTTCCACTCTCTGGCAACCGTGTGCCACGGTGGCGTGGTCGCGATTGCCGAAATACATCCCAATTCGATCGAGAGTCGTTTGGGTCAGGTTTCGAGCCAGGTACATGGCTACATTGCGTGCCGCGACGATTCCCCGCCGCCTCGAAGGGCCGCGGATATCCGCCACAGTCATGCCGAAATGCCGAGCGGTGGCCTTGGCAATCTGCGATACGGTCGGGCGTCGCGTATCGCGCCGCTGGGCCAGTAGCCGCCTGGCCGCCGAGAGGCTGATCGGTTCGGCCTGCAAGCGGGCTTCTCCCTCCAACTGGACCAACGTGCCGACCAGCTCGGGAACGGGTAGAGTGAGTCCTTCTGCAAGGGCCTCAAGGACGCAGTCATCAACGGCCAGTCCTCGCAGGCGGGCCACGCGATCGAGGATCGCCCGTCGGGTTTCCACGCTCGGCAACGCCAGGTGAATGGTCAGGCCGGAGGCCAACCGGGCCTGCAAGGCTTCGTCGATGCCGCTCATGCGGGCAGGGGCCGAGTGCGAGGTGACGACGATCCAGGTCTGCCTGGCCAGCAACTGGTCGAGCAGAACCAGGAGCGCCTGCTGGGCAGACGAGCGGCCGCCCAATTCATCCAGATCTTCCAGAACCAGGAGCTGCAGACGCGTGTAGGGAGCGTGGAACTGGTCTTCAGTTCTCGTTTCCACCGCCTCGCGATACTCGCGGGCGAAGTCTGCCGCGGTCACCAGGAGGGCCGACTTCCGCGGGTGAAGGCTTTTCCATGCCCGGAACAACCCGCCTGACAGGTGCGTCTTTCCGGAACCTGACGGCCCGTAGAGGACCAACGGGCTATAGGCGTCTGCGGACTCTTCAAGCACGGCGGTCACGGCCACGTCGACCAGATGGTTTTCGGGGCCGGCGACGAACCGGGGAAGCGCAAAGGGAGCCACCGCGGAGAATGAGGGGGATTCACCACTCTCCAGAGGGGTTCCGATCAAGGGAATTTCGATCACTCCGCTCGTCACCAGACGCCGTACCGTGAGGGTCGAGTAAAGCCAGGCCAAGGCCAGGAATCCAAGCCCGTATTTTAGCGGATTTGCCGCCCGGCGACGAGTGAAGAAAACGAGTTTTTCAGGTGCTTTTCGCAGGGGATAAGTCGTTCCTTCAAGAATACTTACGACCAGCCGGCCAAAGGCGCTCTGTGCCTCGGTCGCCAGCGGCCTCAGGAACGGTCGGCAGGACGGTGTTCCACGTCAATCGGATCCTCCCAGGCCGGTCCGGTTCGGGAGGTTGACACAAAGCCGGAGACGACGATCCGGTGCTTGAACCGAGCCATTACGAGGCGTTTGAAAGCCGTTCGGATTGGGGGTATGAGAAGGGAGATGCCGACCAGGTCGCTCAGCACACCGGGAGTGATCAACAAGACGCCTGCCACGAGGATCATCAGCCCGTCGACGAGAGAATCGCCCGGCATATGGCCTTTCGACAGTTCCGCTTGAATTCGCCGCAGGCATTGGGTCCCTTGTTTGCGTGCGAGCCACGCGCCGGCCACGCCGGTGACAACGATCACTGCGAGGGTGAACAAGAGGCTTGTGCGCTGGGCCAAGGCGACCAGCAACACCAGTTCAACGAGGGGGAACAGCGTGAACAGAAGAAGCAGGCGTGCCAGCACGGGGGGCTCCAATTGGCGGCAGGTTGCAGGCGAAAGGCAAGCGGAGCCGGTCGTGGCAAAGGCAGGCACCGGCCGGAAGGGTGGAAGTTCCAGCCCAGCTTGAAGTTCGGTCTCATGCTGGCGGCCACGAAGTCGTTCTTCGTGCAAGCCGGCAGGGTGAACATCGAAATTCAAGACGGACCAGTGCGTTGTCACAGCCTGATTCTGGGATCAGTGGCGCAGAATCATGCGGCAATCGCCCAGTCGTTCCGTAGCCTCGATCCCAATTCTCAGCTGTGACAGGGCACCAGGAGGGGGCCTCATCATCCGGAAACAGGAGGCACGGCCCGGCCGCAATCTGTCGGGCATGCCGGCCCCCACAATACACTTCGCTGGATCGGGCTCTCTCTTGCCATCTTATCCGACGGCAGAAGACTTGACGATCTTCCAGACTGGCGGCAGGGCCGCCAGCCGATGCGAGCTGCCGCTCGGCCACCGGTGGCCTGCACCCGGTGGTCGCAAGTCTCCGTGAACAACTGCACGATCTCTGAAGGTCAACGGCCCAGGGGGGCAGGGCCGCCAGCCTTCTGCGCGGCTATCGCATCGAGCCCTGCCGCTCGGAGGCCAAACGCAGATATTTCTCCGCCTTGTCGATCTGGCCGAGCTGGCGGTGCATGGTTGCCAGATTGCTGTACGGGACTTCGAGGACCGACCGCTGGACGAATTGGCCATCCACGGCCGCCTCGATCAGTTTCACACCCGTCTCGGTCAGTTCGAGGCCGCGGTCGCGATTTCCGCTTTCCCAGTAAGAAACGCCCATGCTCACGAGGCTCTCTCCGAGCCGGGCCACCTCATGAGGAGCCACGTTGTCGGTGGCCTGCTGGAAGAGGGGGAGGGCCTTGTCGAACCAGCCGACGGCATCCTGGTGATTCGACTTGCTGACGGCATGGATGGTGCCGAGGCGGAAGTAGAGCCGGGCCAGCAGGTGGGCATCGGCCGGTTGGAGCTTTTCTACCCTGCCCTGTTCGAGCAGCCCGATGGCGGTCTGACCGGTTTTGAGAGCCAGTTGTTGCTCGTCGCGCATCTGGTAGATCTGGACGGCGTCGTAGAGCGCCAATCCGAGATCCCAGGCAATTCCCTTCTTCTGGGACGGATCTTCGGCGGACTCGATCATTTTCTGGCCGGAGGCGACGGCGTTCTCAGCCCACGTGGTGGGATCGATTTCGCCCCGGGCTCCTACGCAGGCGGCCAGAGCACGGGTGGCGACGCGGAACCGAAGCGCGGGACCGGCGCTTTCCGCTTCGATCATTCCCTCGGCAAAAGCGGAGGCGCGTCCCAGCCAGGTATCGACGACCACTTTCTTGTTTTCCCGATCGCCCCAGGCAATGTCGTGGGCGGCTCCCAGGTGGGCGTCGACGATGACTTCCATGGCGGCCAGACGGATGGCCGGATGGGGGCTGGCCACGAGCGGATCGGCTTCGGAAATGGCGGCCATGTGGCTCTTGAGCGCCTTGCTGTAGTCAGGATCCGGTTCCGAACTGATCAGGTCGCCGAGGAGGCACAGGGCGCGGGCCTTGACGTGGGGCCGGTTGTCGGCGTTGGCCACGGCGGCTTCGACCTCGCGAACGGCCTCCGTGAACTGGTTGGCCTGGCCGAGGATCTGGCCGCGCGTTACCAGGAACTGGGGATTGGCCGGATCGAGGCGGATCGCCTGCGCGCTGGCAGCCAGGGCAGTTTCGGTGTCGCCCAGCGATGCGGCCACGCGAGCCTGCAGCCAGTGGGCCCGTGCCAGATCCGGCTGCAGGTCGATTGCCGTCTTCAAGTCGTTGGCACACAGCGTCAGGTGCGTATCGAGATACGTTTCGGCCCGGAGGACAAACGATTCGGCATTGACCGGTTCGAGAATGATGTCGACGACTTTCATCGTCGCCTTGCTCGGCTGGCCAGCCGGCTCGAAGGAGAACAGGACCCCTCGTTCCGGATAGGATTGCCCCAGGATCTCTCCCAGCTCGTTGGAGACGAGCACCGGGCGAATCTGGGCGAGCATCAGTTGCTCCGCAAGGGGCTTGGCAGGCACCGGCTGCTGCAGCCGCACGATGATCGAGGTGACGATGTCGTTGGCGACGGTGACCTCGATGCGGTCGAACGGATCGATCGTGTAGAGGTAAACGGGTTGGCTGTTCTGTGAAGCTATTTGCTTGGGGCTCCCCCACGATTCCTGCAGCTTGGCCAGCGTGGTTTCACCGGGTGTCACGCCCTTAAAACTCGCCGTCTGAATATCCACTTTCCCATCGACCGCCGCATCGGGAACGGCGTCCAGTTGCTGCCGTGCGTCGGCTGCCGGTGGATCGGCAGACGGTTTTTCCTCAACGATCTGCAGCGTGGGATCAGGCGTTGGTTCTGCGACCGCAGGGGTTTTCTGCCCGGCAGCGGCCGGTTTGGCGGCCTCGGCCTGCAGTGCGGCGGGAATCGGGGTCTGACCGATCGGAGCAACCTGGGGAGCAGGCTCCGCCGCGGCGGGATCCGCAGGTGCCGGTTCTGCCGGCGCGGGGCCTGCCGCCTCCGCCGCAGTCGGGCTCGGCGGATCGGCCAGGGTTGGGGAGGCCGACTGGAGTTTTGCAGGCGCCTCGGGAATCGACGTCTCCGGATCGATCGTGCGGATGGTGGTGATCGAAGAGTTCCCGTCGGATGCGGTCCCAGGATCGTCTGCGCCGACGGCTGCCGAAGCGGCGAGCAAGCCAGCGACGGCCAAGAGGACCAACCAAGGAGAAACCAACCGGGTAAACATTGCGTGTTCCCTCCTGAAACGACGCTCGAGCCTTTCAAGATACGTAATCACCCATCCTTGGGCGGCGTAGTTTAGTCGTATTGGCTCGATCGAGTCCATACGGTTTTGGCGACTTTTTGGCGGCCGATGCCGGAATTTCGCCGTAGTCGCCACGTTGCTCAGCCCCGAGTACGCAAGGGGGCCCTGCCGCCGAGGGAGAGACCCGGCGCTTTGCGGTCAGTTGTCCAGCGTCCGCCGCTAGCAATGGCAGCACCGCTGCAGGTGGCAGGCCTGACTTGGGTCCTACTGGAACGACACCAGACCTGCAAGCTGCGCCGATGCCCCGCGGAGGTCGCCGCTCTCGATCGCCCCCGCTGCAGCCAGGAGTGCTGACGCCTGCGGCTCGAGGAAGGGCACTGCCTGACCGGGCTGGGGCGGGCAAGGAACCAGACGCGCCGAGATTCTGGCGATCAGTTCGTCGATACCCTGTGCGCCGAGGGCGCTGACCCATTGTCCGGCGGGGCGGCCTTCGGACGGTTCTCGAACCAGATCGAGCTTGTTGAAGACAAGCAGCGCCTCGGGAAATCGATCCACGAGCTCGATATCCGCCTCCGACCAGGGGATGGTTGCATCAAAGACGAGCAGCACCAGCGAGGCCGATTCAAGCCGCCGCTGGGCCAGTCCGATTCCTTGCCGTTCGATTTCCTGCTCGGCCGCTCGCAGCCCCGCCGTATCGCACAATTCGACCGGCCAGCCATCCAGGGCGGTCCTGGCCGTCACGAGGTCGCGAGTCGTCCCAGGTGTCTGGTGGACGATAGAGCGGCGGTAGCCGAGCAGGGCATTGATCAGGCTGCTCTTTCCCACATTGGGCCGCCCGGCGAGGACCACTCGCCAGGGCCTTGCCAAGTGACAGCCGCAGGGCGCAACTGCGAGCAGACTCTGGATTGCCTTGGCCGCCGGCTGCACCTCGCCGCGATCGAGCCAGGCGATGATTTCCTGTATGGTCCGGTCGAGTGCACCCTGGCACTGATCGAGCAGGATCGCTGCGCCGCGGAGCGTGGTGGCGTTTGCCAGGGCGCTGTGAGCGCTGGCCGCGATGCGGCTGGAGCAGGAGGTCTGCAGCCAGCTTTCAGGCGAGATCCGCTCACCCCCCTCGGCAATCAGTGCCTGGATGAGCCGTTCCACGACGGCCGGCCCGCCGTGGCAATGGATGTCGACGGTCTCTTCGGCAACTCGGCGGACGATCACCTCATCGTAAACCCCCTCCCCCAGCCGAAAACGCCCGCAGGCAAGACGGTCGCAAGACAGACCGGCCACGCAAGAGTGTGAAACGGCCTCGAACAAGGAGTCGACTCGTGCGCAGGTCCCCGGTCCCTCGGCGCGCAGCGTCGCCACCGCTCCACGACCGGGGGGCGTCAGCAACACAACACGAAGGGACTGGCCGGCGGTCATTCGCTCACCTGCCGTTTGAACCACGCAGACCACGATTCCGCCGCAGGGGTGGTGTTGCCCCGGGGACGCGAAATCCGCTGCGCCCGCCGGGCAGAAACCAGTCCGCGGTTCAGAGAGACGATGGGGTCAGACATGGCAGGCCGGAGATTGCATCCCGGGGTACGGGTTGCTCCCGCTTCTCGAGTTTCAGCAGAACCGTCTGGGCTCGCCGCATGGGCAAGCTCACCTGGCGGGCACTTGCCGCCAGGCGCTTTCCAGTGAGGGCGTCGACGACGTCGAACTGGCCGGGAAGGTGCAAGGTTTTTTCGCCCTCGGTGGCGGCGTGAATACCTGCATACTGTCCGTCGGTGTAGAGGGCGTCGTCGGTTTCGATCCACACATGGACACCGGCCGCTCGGGCAATGTTCCGCATCAGGCCGGGCCCGAGCGGCATGGCGGCGGAGTAGATGCTGGTCCAGCCGGCGACCTTCTTGACGACGAGCCCCGGACGCTGGCTTTCGACGAGCCGGCCGGCGATGCGGGCCTCCGGATCATCGGCATAGAACAGCGGGGCCACCGTGAGCTGCTTGTCGCCGAACGGTGATTGCGCGACAAGGCCCTCGGCCAGCGGATCGCCGGCTTCCAGCAGGATCTGGGGGCGACCTTCGCGATCGTCGCAGGCGATACGAATACCGGTGAGGGCCTCGATGCCGGCGAGCGAGAAGCCTTCGGGGCCCAGAACGCCCGGGGCATAGAGGAACAGGGCGGTGGCACCATTGCGGGCTAGTTTGGCCTGGATCGCCTCGCGCCGGGCCGGATCCACGTAGAAGGCGTTGAGAAACACGTAGAGCTTGTAGTCGGGAACGCCGATATCGTCGAGCAGGCAGAAATCCCAGGGGGCGCCCGACTGCGGCATGGTTGCGACCTGGTACAGGTCCAAGGCCGAGTTGGCCATGGTGGGACGCATCCAGTAGAAGCTCTCGGGATCGACAAAGACACCGATCTGAGGGGCAAACGGCTTGCGCTCCGCCAAAGCTTTCTGGGCGATCTGCTGGGCCTGGCCCAGAGCGGCCAATATCTCGGGATCGGAGAACCAGCCGCCTTCCATATCGAACCAGCTCACGGCCGCCCGTTTGGTGAGCGTTTCAGCGAATTCGCGCCAGAACACGCCCAGGGTCTCGTCCAGATTGTCGGCCCGGCCGTAGCCCGCACCTGGTTCGGTCAGATGGGTACGATGGTCTGATTCATCGAGCCACAGCTTGCCCCGCAGGCGGAAGGAATCGGTGGCCGACATGAACGTGGCCGCTTCGCCCGGCTTGCGGTACCAGTAGTTGGGCGGGCTCATGAGAAAGTCGATGTCGGGCGAATCGAACACGCGGCGGGCGGCCAGGTGTCCCGAGTCCTGCTGGTTGATTCCGTGGGCGGTGAGATAGGCATAGTAGGTTCCCACTAGGGCCTGGCCTTCGCTGGCTTCGCGAACGATATGGGCCATGTGGAGCACGGCATCCGCATCCATGTCGGCGATGAACTGGTAGAAGTCGATCGCCTGGCGTTCGGTCTGCGGCTGGCGGAGCACCTGGGGGCCGTCCGGCCGACGTTTCTGCCACGAAGGCATCTCGGCGGTTCCGAGCGAGGTCTGCGGATCCTGCCAGGCGGCACGGAGCTGGTCGTCGGTCTGGTAGCGGCGGGCGAGAAACGCGCGGAACGCTCGCAAGGCGGGCGGGCTGTAGTCGTCGCGCGACTCCTGCCAGGTGCCCCACATCTGCCACTCGGCCGTGTAGCCGTTGTAGAACATGTAGCCCAGGATGCGATCCGCATAGGGGGCTCGCTGCAGGTAGGCAATGAGCCGGCGCAAGTCTTCGCCCATCTCCCGTCGCCACCGTTCGGAAGCAAACGAGGTAGGCCCTAGCTTGCCGTTCTCGAAGCGGCACATTTCCTCCGGATGCGCTTCTTGCCACCAGCGCGGCCCCGTGATGCCTACATGGGGAATGAAATAGGCCTGGGGGTCCACGTCGAGAATGGCCGCGAAGTAGCGGTCGAATTCAGCATAATCGTAGCGATCGGGAGCGACGTGCCCCATGTCGCTGTGGCGCGAGGTGCCGAACCAGTCGCAATAGAGATGGACTCCTGCGCGGGCCACCTCGCGATGATAGTCCAGGTGCAGCCCGCCGGCAGCGAGATAAGCGTAACCGGCTAGCGGCTTGCCGTTCACCAAGATGGCTGCGTCGCCGCCCAACGGCCTTAGCTCGGTGACCGGCGGCCTGACCGACCCGACTCGAGGATTCTCCACTTGGCAATCAGCGGTGGGCGCGGCATTGCCCGGCCGCAGTTCAAGTTCGCATGAACCGATCTCGACGGTCGTCGGCCCCGGATACCAGTAGGCCGACGTGGGCAGTTCGACGCGAATCTCAACTTGCTGCTGACCTGCCGGGATGGGCTGCTCGACCAACCGCAGCAGCGTTTTGCCGCGCCGCAGTCGCACAAAGATGGAAGCTGAGGTCGGAGTATTCGGCGTGATCGCCTCAAGTTCGGCAACGGCAGTGATCGGCCGGCCCGCCTCGACCGTGCTGGGAACGCTCAGCCGTTTGAGCCGCGCCTCTCCCCGCGGTTCGGGTATGACGCCTTCACTGAGTCCAGGCCGCGGTTCCTCAAGACGCACGAAATCGATGGCCACCCAGCGATCGGCTTGGTTTCCCGGATCGATGCGAAGCGACCGAACGCGCTTCGTCGGTCCGCCCCATTGCTTGCTCGATTCGCCGGTCCGCGTCTCGCGCCAACGGTTCTTGGTGAGGTCCATCCGATACGTGGCCCAGCCCTTGAGGATGGGCAGTTTTCCGCCCAAGCACCAGCGCTTGTCTGGGCTTTCATAGTAGATGTCCAGCAGGTCGGCCTTCTCCGAAGAGTACATCCGCACCGCGAGCCACGTATACTTGCCGGCGTCGATCGCCTGCGCTGGCGTACGGAGCATCACGTAGGGATCCCAGGACACTTGCCCGGCTATACATCCGCCATCCACTTGCCCGGGTTCAAAATTCACCCGGCTGACAATCTCACGTGCGTGGTCCATCGGCCATTCGATCGATTCGCACGCAGCGTCTGCGGCTAGATTCAGGAGCGCGGCGAGAGAGCCAAGAACGGTCATGCGGGCGGGGATTTTCATTCAGCCTCCAATGAGACGTGCTCCACGGAGCGGCAGCGAGGTGATCGTTAACGTTGAGGGTGATTGGCTGGCTTCTGTGCGGCCGCCGGCGACAGCGCGGTCAGCATCTCGAGGATCTCGACACGCACTCGATCGGCAACCGAGCGGTCTTTGGGTTTGCTCCAATAGAGATCGGCCAGACGAAGCCCGCCGGTCACTTCCTCGACAGCGAGCTTCAGCAGTTTCTCGGCTGCGGCCACACGCGAGTCATTTGGGCCCTGTCGTTCCAAGTTTGTGAGACGGTCGGCCAGCAGGCAGAGATACTCGTGGTCCTGCACGCCCTCGACGATGGCCTGCATCTGTTTGGAGTCAGTCATGCGGTCCGCCTCGAAATACTGCGGCACGTACTGGCGCCCATCGACCATGTAGTCGTTCCATGACGACGGAGCATGGCCGACGTCGCCGAACGCCCAGAAGATGCAACCGCGAGCTCCATGGCGATAGCATAGCC
>CAZLWV010000014.1:0-520 GCA_964563135.1 uncultured Planctomycetaceae bacterium | reverse complement strand
GATGTGAGGGCAGAGCATGTCGCAGGTGGCCAGCATCTGCTGGAAGAACTCGGGATCGGGCGGGGCGAAAAACGTGACCCACAAGGTGGGGCGGTCGACGACGCCTTGGAAAGCCTTGTGCCAGGCGACGATCGTCCGGCACTGCAGGGGCTGCGTGGGCTCGTCGACCACTAGGAAATAGAACTGACTGGGCTTCAATCCGCGCGAGCGAACGTGTTCGGCAAATGCCCGTGTCCACGCAGCCAGTCGGCGCCGGAACCGCTCGGTGTCCATGTCGGCCCCGGAAAGCCCGGTTCCCGTAGTACGCGCCAGGTACACGAAATACTGTCTGGCGTGAGGCCACAGGGCCAGCCAACGGTCCAGCCGTTCAAAATCGGGTCTTGCGACGAGTCGATCGTTGGCGTCGAATGCTTGAGTGCCAGGCAGGCTCAATACGCCTTCATGTGCCCAGGGAGAATCCACGGGACGTTCTTGGAGGAAGCGAATCAATGCGTTCATTGCAGGCGCGGTGCCCTTCGGC
>CAZLWV010000013.1:3614-77973 GCA_964563135.1 uncultured Planctomycetaceae bacterium | reverse complement strand
GCAGAAGTGCCAGAAACCCCTATTTCCCGCACGCGCCCTTTCAGAGAGTGCCTGCTGCTCTTCTTGCCACATCCGTACTTCGCAGTTCTCCTGCGGACTGGACTGGCGTGCGTGACACCGGTTCTTTCGTGTGCTAGACTTCTCGCTGTCGTCTGACATCGGTTCACGGCGAGATTTCGAGCCGATCCCGGAATTGCTGCCGAATCGGTCCTGCCGCGCGGAGGGCCTTTTCGTTGATCGGTGGTTCTGGGACAGGTTCCTGGCACCGTTTCGGGAGGACTCGATCATGGCAACGATCTGGCGAGGTGCATTCCTGGGATTGGCAATGGCAGCGTTCTATGTCGGAATAGCTTGCGCTCAGAAGTGGGAAGCCAATTACGACGAGAGCCGTGTTCCAAGCTATACCCTTCCGGACCCGCTTGTCTGCAGCGACGGCATGCCGGTGGCCGACGCTGCTGCGTGGACCAGTCGCCGCCGCGGCGAAATCCTGGCGTTGTTCGAGGAACACGTCTATGGCCGGGCCCCGGGAAAGCCGGAACGCCTGGACTTCGATGTGCGGTCCGTGGCGCCGGATGCGCTCAAGGGCACGGCGATCCGCAAAGAGGTGAGGATCACGATCGGCCAGGGGGACAAGACACTGCCCCTGGATCTGCTTCTCTACCTGCCTGCCGACGCCGGCAAGCCAGTTCCTGTCTTTCTCGGACTCAACTTCGGCGGCAACCATACCATCCATTCAGACCCGAACATCACGCTCTCGCAGGCCTGGATGCGAAGTCGGCCCGGTAGCGCGATCGTCGACCATCGCGCGACGGAAGAATCCCGCGGCACGGATTCGGGATCCTGGCCTCTCTCTCTGATTCTCGGACGCGGCTATGGCGTTGCCACCATCTACTATGGCGATATCGATCCCGATTTCGATGACGGGTTTCAGAATGGCGTCCATCCGCTCTTTTACAGGGACGGTCAGACAAAACCTGCAGCGGACCAGTGGGGATCAATTGCCGCCTGGGCCTGGGGGCTCAGCCGCGGGCTGGACTACCTGGAAACCGACAAGGATGTCGATTCGAAGCGAGTGGCAGTCATCGGCCATTCGCGTCTTGGAAAGACGGCCCTCTGGGCCGGGGCGACGGACCAGCGTTTCGCCCTGGTCATCTCGAACAACTCCGGGTGCGGCGGGGCTGCCTTGAGTCGCCGCGAGTTCGGCGAGACGGTCAAGCGGATCAACACGGTTTTTCCGCACTGGTTCTGCGATAACTTCGTGGCCTATGACGACCGGGTGGGCGAACTCCCCGTCGATCAGCACATGTTGATTGCCCTGGCGGCACCGCGCCCCGTCTACGTGGCCAGTGCCTCGGAGGACCTGTGGGCTGATCCCAAAGGGGAATTCCTCTCCGCCAAAGGCGCTGACCCCGTCTACCGCCTCCTCGGAACCGACGGCATGGCAGCCGACGAGATGCCGGGGATCGAACAGCCCATCACCAGCCGGATCGGCTACCACCTGCGGCAAGGCAAGCATGCCGTCACGGAGTATGACTGGCAGCAGTATCTGAATTTTGCCGACAAGCACTTGGGATCGCCGCGCAAATGACTGTTGCCTTTCGCACCGCGAAAGTGGCGATCCTTTCGCTGAGCAGAAGGCAACAATGCGACAGTTGTTGATTCGACGATCCTCAGGACGCTGAGAGACTCATTCTTCGCGATGGCCGCCCGACGTGTCGATCTCCTCGATCGACTCGTATTCATCCTCCCGGCAGAACACAAGTTCCGATTTTTTGTCGTCGTAGTCGAGAATCAGGTCGCCCACGGCTTCCGCCGCAATCACGTCGAGCACCAGCACGAGGGTGCCCTCGTACTCGAATGCGATATCGTCCTCTCGATGCTCATCGATCACCAGGTCGGCGCCTTTTTCCGACATGGCAATCCGGAAACACTTGCCCGTCTCCTCGATCTCTTCCAGGACGGCGGTACGCAACCGTTGAGCGGCGGATTCGGTGATTTGCATCCGGAGTTGCCTCCAGCCTCGGCTGGAGCCTTTCTCGGTCGGTTGGAAACGAGAGCCGTTCCATCCCCCCAACCGCGGTTGAACCCGCAACCGGCGGCGAAACGGACAGAACGACGCTTTGGCGACATCGCCACAAAAAAACAGCGAGCAAATATCATCAGGGACGGATCGCCAGAGGCCAGAAAGCCTCTGCATCCCCCCCAGGAGGATCTGCGCTGCTCGCGTGGCGTTGAGGAAGTCCTAGTTTGTCATCACTGTACCGGCACCAGCGTGGACCCACAAGTCCGTGTAGTTCCAGACGCGGGATTTTCTTGGTGATTGCGGCTATTCACACAACCGGACTTCTCTTGGGTATGTGGATAAAGAGGGGATTGCTGGCAAACAAGGCGATCTGCCAGGCCGTGTTCTGGCCCGCGGTCGCATCCGCGCGGGCCGAGGGTCTTCGTGCCAGGAGGGCGAGTGAGAGGCTCTCACTTGGGCGAAATGAGAGACCCCGGCCTCAGGTGTGCCAGGCCCTGTGGAGAGGACTTCCGGACCTGTCGCCACAGGCAGGGTCGGCCCAGAGGGCGGCCTCCATGGAGGGGTCGCAACAGATCCCAATCCTGTCCCGGCGTCCAACTTGGCTGGTGAGAATCTGTTCTCGCCGGCGGCCCGACCACCCGTGCCGCTGGAGGGGTAGCCGTGCGATCCTTACCCCGCTTCCTTGCGTTCCATGCGCACTCGCGACGGCGACATGTGCCAGTGGGGACCCGGGATAATGCCTGGCGTGCGGACCGTATGGGGGGCAGCCGGCTGGTTGGCACCAGTCCACGAGTGGGCTTCGATTTCGGACAGGATCCGTTCGGCCAGCTCGACCGCCAGGGCGCCGTGTTCGCCGGTGACTCGTGGCTGCCGCGGCATGCGGAGGCTTTCGACGAAATCGTCGAGTTCGGCCGCCAGGGCGTCGATCGGTTCTGACTGCAGCGTTTCCCGCGGCAGATGCTCTTCGAAGAGGTGCTCCCGGTAGTAGTCGATCTCCTCGGCCGACAAGCGGCCGACGTCGAACTGGCGGCCCAGAATCGTTTCGCTTGGCCGGACGAGCGAGGTGGTTCGCGAGGCGAAATCAATCGCAGCATACGCGCGGTCCGTCCACACGCTCATACGTCGAACGGGATCATGGCTGACTCGCGACGCGCTGAGCGACGCGACGGCTCCGTTCTCGAACTCCACTCGTGCGCTGGCCACGTCCTCGTGGCCGCCGAGCACCGATAGTCCAACCGCGTGAACATGGCGCACCGGGCTCCGCACCAGGCAGATAGCCAGGTCGATGTCGTGGATCATCAGATCCAGAACCACTCCCACGTCGGTACTGCGGAAGGTGAATCCGCTGGCGCGGACGGCTTCGATGTACTTGGCATCCCGCAGGTGGGCCGCCGAGCCCGTGAAGGCCGGATTGAAGCGCTCCACGTGGCCGACCTGAAGCACCAGACGGTTGGCCCTGGCGGCTTCGACGAGATCCTGGGCATCGGTCGCGGTGGGGGCCAGCGGTTTTTCCAGCAGCACGTGGATCCCGTTGCTCAGCAGGTCGAGCCCGATTTCATGGTGCAGGCAGGTGGGCGCAGCCACGATTGCCCCGTCGATCTCGCCGAAGAGGCTGCGATAGTCCGCCACGGCGTGGCAGCCGCATTCGGCTGCCACGCTCTGACGCTGCGTTGCCAGCGGGTCGGCGACTCCGATGAGGGCCACGTCTTCCCGCGCGGCGGCTTTCTGGGCGTGGAATCTGCCGAGCCGACCGGCACCGATCACGGCCAATCGTAAAGGTCTCACGCCGCTTTCCTCCGCTCTCGTCCGCGGCCGTGGGCCCCGCCCTGCTGGCGTTCGACGAAGTCCAGGAGTCGGTTCACATGATAGTTGAGCCCGTCCCGCCCGTTGAGGATTTCACGGGCGTTTTCCAGGCCCACCTTGGCCCGGTAGAGAAGTCGGTAGGCCTCCGAGAGGGCCTCGATCTCCTCCTGGCTGAAGTTGTTGCGTTTCAGGGCCACAATATTGATGCATCGAGGTCGGGCCGGGTGGCCTTCGACGAGCACGTACGGGGGAACGTCGCAGCGCACGGCGCTCAGTCCGCCCACGAAGGCATAGCTTCCGATCGTGGCATAGTGGTGGACCGCCACGTTACCCGAGAGAATCGCGCGGTCGTGAACGTGCACGTGGCCGCCGAGCAGCACGCTGTTGGTGATGATCACGTGGTTTCCGACCTGGCAGTCGTGGGCCACGTGGCTGCAGGCCATGAGGAAGTTGTTGTCGCCGATCCGGGTGACGCCATCCTCTTTCTCGGAGCCGCGATTGATCGTCACCGATTCGCGGATGATGTTGTTGTCGCCGATGAGAACCCTCGTATCGGTGCCGCCATAGGAGATGTCCTGCGGTTCGCCGCCTATGACGCAGCCCGGATAGATCCGGTTGTTCTCGCCGAGTTGAACGTGGCCCATCAGGGTCACGCCGCCGAGCAATTGTGTGCCGCCGGCTATCTTGACGTTCGGCCCGATGGAGCAGAACGGCCCGATGGAGACGCCGTCGCCAATTTCGGCTCGCGGATCGATGGACACGTGGTCCGCCACTTGAATAGCCATAACCGACTCCTGCTAGGTAATGGGGAAGTGACCATGCCCCGGGGGTACCCGGCGGTCTCCCTCTCCTGGCTTTCGTTGTCGTCCTGGGGCTGCATGTTCGAGCGGGCCGGAGGGGGGCTCGCGGCTCGTCCGCTCATGCACAACGCCGATGTTCGAGTGCAACCGCGCACTCGGCCTGAATCGTGCGAACGAGTTCGGCATTCAGACTGTGCCCGCTTCGGTAGGCCACAAAATGCCCGACCAGGTCGCAACCGGCCAGGGCCAAATCGCCCACCATGTCGAGAAGCTTGTGGCGGACGCATTCGTCCGGAAAGCGGAGTTGGTTGTCGATCGGTCCGTTCGGACCGAACACGAGCAGGTCGGCACACGTTGCTCGATGTCCGAGCCCCTGCGAGCGGAGCCACTCAGCCTCTTCCTGGAGCAGGAAGGTGCGTGCGGACGAGAGTTCCGTGCGGAATGTCTCCGGCGACACGGCGAGCTGGTAGTCCTGCGGGGCGATGGGCGACTGCCGGCCATAATCCAGGTGATACTTGATCGCCTGGCGGCAACCGACGGGAGGCCGGGCTTCGACCCAGCTCTGGTCGCTGTCCAGATGGATCACCCGGTCGATCAGGCACATGGGGCGGTCGGCCGCCTGAGTGATCGCTCCGGCCTTGCGCAGGGCGGCGATGAATGGCTCGCTCGACCCGTCGCACCCCGGCATCTCGGGCGCGCTAGTCCACACCTCGCAATTGTCGATCTGCATGCCGGCCAGCGCGGCCATCACGTGCTCGACCATGTCGACCCTCGCCTCGCCGCACTGAAGGGTGGTGCGGCGGGGAACCTCGACGCGGTGGGCCACATCGGCCGGAATCCGGGGAAGACCGTCCAGGTCCCTGCGAACGAAGACGATCCCCGTTCCCGCCGGCGCGGGCCGGAATTCGAGTCGAACGTCGCGGCTGCTCCAGTAGCCGAAGCCTTCAACCACCGCGGTCCAGGCCAGAGTGCGTTGCTTCCGGGGAGTGAACATCAATCGAGCGCGCCATCCATGACCGTGCGAGTTGCCTCTGCCAGCCAGGGCGTGCCGTGCATCCATGCCCGGCAGATCCGACCTGGGGCAGCCCGTCCGAAGCGGGAGCTACCGCCTAGCGGCGGTACCCGCCCGGTGTGGTGTTCTGCGGTGCGTAGGGCGGAATGCCCGGGCGGGTGGTGAGCGACGTGGGATTGCTCCGCGCCTTCAGGCTATCCAGGATCACATTGGTGATGTCCAGTTGAGGAGCGAACCAGACCACGTCTTTCTGGATCTCGGCGAGCACCATGTTCGGCTGATCGGGGTCGGCCTCCGGCGGTTGGCTGGCGTAGCGGATCACGGCTGCCAGGCCCATCTGCGATGCATAGTTGGCAACCTCGGCCTTGACCCCCTGGTAGATCTCCCGGTAGATCGCCGCTTCCTGCTGCAGGAATTCCTTGCGCTGCACCTGGATGTCGATCTGCATCTGCGCCCGCTCGCTGGCGATGAGCTTTTCCTTCTCCTTGTATCCCTGCGACCGTTCCTCCAGGCTCTTGAGTTCCTCGGCCATCGTCTGGAGACGATCAGCGCGGGCTTTCATCTTGGCGTCTTCCGCCTCGACTCGTGTCTTGAGCCGAGCCATCTCGTCGATGAAGCGGGGGTGTTCTTTGAACACACGGCCGATGTCGATCACGGCGATCTGCGGTCGGACGGCTTGGGCCGCCGGCTGCGCCATGGGATGAGTCTGGGCGAATGCCGATGCGGCCATACCTGCCAGCAAGCCCAACGCTGCCACCAAGAAACGGGTCGTCTTCACTTTAGCACTCCTTGCTGAAAAAAAGGTCGTCCTTGACCCAGCGACCGCTGCCGATTAGCGGCGCGCCGACGGATGTGTCGGCCGATCACAAGGGCTCACCTTACGTGGCGGTATTCTGCCCTCAAAGCCCGCTTCGGTAAAGGCCAGATATTCGTGGATCGGCCAGCGGCACAATAACTCATTATCCAAAAACGAGTTGCGTCGGAATAATCGTCCCCCTGTCGGCGTGAGAAACCGGGTCATTGCGTGAGGCGGGACCGTGAATCCCCCAAAAAACGGCTTACGCAAGCGGAATTGGCCCATTCTGGACGGGCCATTGCGTCTCTACGAATGCCGCGGCACAACAGTTCGCTGTTTTCTCCGGGATGGTGCCGCGGATGGGAAGTTTCCCGTGCCGAAACTGGGCCCGCATCCGCACCAGTTCCCCCGCCGGGCGGCAGCAGAAGTGCCTTTGACAGGATCCGGCCCGCTCGCTATTGTCATCCCCGCTTTCCTTCCGCCGGGGCACCAGAGTCCCGGCTCCCATGCGGCCGCAAAGCCAGTCAGCGGAGGTTCCTGTCCGTGCACGCCTCACCCAGCGTCTTGATCGTTGATCGTTCTGAAGAGACTCGCACCGTGCTGGAGACTGCCCTCGAGCGGCGAGGGATCCGTGCGTTCTCCGCCTCCCGCGCGGGCCGCGGGGCCGCCATGGCACGATCCCGCCAGCCGGATCTGATCGTCCTCGATCTGGAACTGGACAACTCCGCAGCCGAGACGCTCTGTTCAAGGTTTGCCGACAGTTCCGCCCCCGAGGAACCCCAGATGCTCCTTCTGGGATCCCTGCGGGTTGCCCCGTCGAACCCCAGGAGCGAAATCGTCTCCAAACCCTATCACTACGGCCCGTTGATCCGTAAAATCGAAGAAATTCTCGGGAGGTTGGACCGGAAGGTACGGGAATCTGCCTGACTCGGCAGCCGCCAGGCCCGTGCAGGGGGCGAGCGCTGGGCCGGGTCGATGGTGGATCGGCAGGAGTCGTTTACGTGCCATCTCTGTTTGTTATTCGCGGAAACGATCAAGGATCCCGATTCGAGTGCGGGGAAGGCACTACCTCCCTCGGGCGGGATGCTTCGAATGACATTCAGCTCCACGATACGGAGGTCTCGCGCCGCCACGCCCAGATCTACGCCGCCGGCGACGTGTATACCGTCAGTGATTTGAACAGTTCGAACGGGACCTTCGTCAACGGCCGTCCGATCGAGGCCCATCGCCTGGAGAGCGGGGATCACCTGCAGATCGGCCGCACCCTGATGCTTTTCACACAGCCGCCGGGGGCGACGGAAATCGACCTCAGCGATGAGATCGCCATCTCCTCCGACAAGGCCTTCGGCGACCAGTCCCACATCATCCACTCCGTGACCCCGGAGGAGAGCAGCCATTTCTTTGAGCTCTCTCCCGAGGTGGAACAAAGCGCCTGGCTGGCCCGTGCCCGCAGCAATCTGCAGGTTATGTATCGTGCCGCCTTGGCGGTCAGCCAAACCCTCGACATCGACAAGCTCCTTCACCGCATCCTTGAGCTGATCTTCGAATCGATCGACGCCGACCGCGGTTGCGTGATGCTCACCGACGTCGAAACCGGAGATCTCCAGCCGAAGGTGCGGCGAACTCGCCGGGGCGTTCGCGACGGCGAGCGAATGACGATCAGCAAGACGATCCTCGATTATGTCATGGAGAAGGGAGAGGGTGTTCTTACGAGCGACGCCCAGCAGGACGACCGCTGGAATCCCGCGGCGAGCATCGTTCGCATGGGGATCCGTGAGGCCCTCTGCGTTCCCATGCAGGGGCGCTACGACATCGTCGGGGTGATCTATATCGACACCTCGACGCGGCCGCAGGAACTGGCCCTCAAGGGAATGACGAACCGTTTCAACGAGGACCACCTCAAACTCATGGTCGCTATCGCCCACCAGGCGGCCCTGGCGGTCGAAGACACGCGTTACTACTCGGCCATGGTCCAGGCGGAACGCCTGGCTGCCGTCGGTCAGACCATTGCGACCCTTTCCCACCACATCAAGAATATTCTCCAGGGAATCCGCGGCGGCAGCTATCTGATCGAGATGGGACTGTCTGAGCACGACGAATCGGTGGTCCGCAAAGGCTGGACGATCGTCGAGAAGAACCAGAACAAGATCTCCACGCTCGTGCTCGATATGCTCACCTTCAGCAAGGAACGCGAACCCGACCTTCAGCCGGCCGACATCAACCGGGTCGTCAGCGACGTGATGGAACTGATGCAGTCCCGAGCCGCCGATCTCGACGTCGAACTGGCGTGGACCCTGGGATCCGGCATTCCCACCCTCGTCTTCGATCCCGATGGGATCCATCGCGCCATTCTCAACGTCGTGACCAATGCCATCGACGCGGCTGCCGACGCCGAGCAGGCCGGCAAGGTGACGGTGTCCACGGCCTACTCTGTCGAGGATGCGAAGATCCGCGTGGTCGTCACCGACGATGGGCCTGGAATTCCGCCCGACGAAATGGCCACTCTGTTTCGCCCCTTTGTCTCGTCCAAGAAAGGGCGTGGTACCGGCCTGGGCCTCCCGGTGAGCCAGAAGATCGTCAACGAGCACGGCGGGAGGATCTCCGCCGCGTCCCAGCCGGGGCGAGGCTGCCGGTTCACGCTCGAACTGCCCGCCGTTGTGCCCGGCACGGGCCATGGGACGGCCGCACTCCCCATTTGAGCCGTCGTCGGCCCGACGCGTGCGCTACCCAGCGCTGCAGCCTCCGCAGCCGCCTTTGTCGGCAGATCGTCTCGCAGTGCCGGGCAAAAGCCGCCGTTTCAACCCACCCGTCATTCCCCGATCCATTCTTCGGCGGGGCCCGCGGCCCGTTCCCCCACGAAAGGATTCGTCCGTCGCTCCTTTCCGACCGTCGTTGCCGGACCGTGTCCGGAAAGAAGAACCGTGTCGTCCGGCAGAATGAACAACCGGTTCTTGATCCCGGCAGCCAACTGCTCGAAATTGCCGTCGGGGAAGTCGGTCCGCCCGATCGATCCGCGAAAGATCACGTCTCCCACGAAGACCACACCCGGCGTCTGCCCCTCGACGGCCAGCACAATGTGACCTGCCGAATGGCCGGGAATTGCCCAGACGGCCAGGTCGAATCCTGCCGCCGAATAGATGTCTCCGTCCGCCACGGTCTGATCGGCAGGGGGGCTTATCAGGTGGGCTCCGAACATGAGCGACAGGTTCTGTCTCGGGTCCGACAGCTTTGCCACCTCGTTTTCGCCAATCACCAGCGGACAATCGGGCCATCTGTTCTTGAGGGCCTCATTCCCGCCGATATGGTCGCTGTGCCCGTGGGTGTTCAGAATCGCCGCCGGGGTGAGTCTACCGGATTCGAGGAGATCGAGGATCTTCTCCGGTTCCAGTCCGGGGTCGATTACCAGGCAGTCCTCCCGCCCAGGGCGCCAGACGACATAGGTGTTCTGTTGGAATCCTGCGGAAACAACGATTTGAATCTTCATCTGGTCAAACTGCACGAATTGGACTCCCCGCGAGGAACGAATTTGGGTAAAATGCGGCGGTTACTGAAAGATAGTCGATCGCGAAACAGTCGACCGGTTAGGCAAAAGTGTCTGGTTGCACGAAACATTGTAATTCTGCCGGACGTATTACGCGATAACGACCAAGAGGACTGAAACAGTCCACACCGGTTTTCTGCACTTTGTTGCCACCGGATTGAGCAGAAAGGTTGGAGCCGGGCATTTCCCGCACCGGAACCAGCCGGTTTCTTCTGCGCCGGAGCGATCGGCGGCAAACGGAGTGAGAGTGTGTCAAGGAGGACCCCGAACGCCACTCAGGTCTCGTGGATCCCGCGGCGTGGCGTTCTGACCCAATCGGCAAGGGAGTGTATTTGATGTCGCCCGTCTTCTGCAGATTCAGCAAATCGCCTGTCTTCTCTGCGCTCCTTGGCGTTGCCACGATCGTGCCCATTGCGATCGCACAGGACTATCAGGGTCAATCGGCCCCAGACGCGCGCGGCGGCCTTAACTTGGCGCAGAACACGGCCCAGGCTTCCCAGCAAAAACCTGAGTACCAGGTAGCAGAGCGTTCGGTGCCCGCCACGGCTGACCGCGCGCGGCAGATTCTCGGCCAGCGCAGCCCGGACGAGCATCCCCTCATGCCGTGTCTCCGTTGGGCCTACGACGGCATCGACGACCTGGAACGTATCCAGGACTATCAGGCGCGGATGGTCAAACGTGAGCGGATCGACGGCAAGCTAGGCGACTACGAAATCATGTTCGTCAAGATCCGCCATCGGCCGTTCAGCGTCTACATGTACTTCCTCTCGCCCGACGGCAAGAAAGGGCAGGAGGTGATCTATCGCGAGGATGCCAATGACGGCAAGATGATGGCCCACGGGGTCGGCATCCAGAAGATGTTTGGCACGGTTCCGCTCGATCCGACCGGCCAGATCGCGATGAAGGACAACCGCTATCCGATCACCGAGATCGGCCTGGTGACTCTCGTTCGCCGCCTCATCCAGGTGGGCGAGCAGGACATCAAGTACGGCGAGTGCGAAGTGAAGTTCTATCCCGGCGCCAAGATCGACGATCGCGTCTGCACGTGCCTCCAGGTCGTCCATCCGAAGCCTCGCAGCAACTTCCGCTTTCACGTGGCCCGCATCTACGTCGATGATGAGCTCAATGTGCCGATCCGGTACGAATCCTATGGTTGGCCCGAGAAGGAAGGCGGCGCTCCGCAGCTTCTCGAAGAATACACCTATGTCGATCTGAAACTGAACAACGGATTCACCGACGCCGATTTCGACGTTCGAAATCCCAACTACCAGTTCAACGCGAAATAGCCCGTACACCTCACTGCCGAGTGGGACAAGCAGCGGCCTCGCCTCCCCATCGGTCGGAGGGGCGAGGTCGTTGCTATCTTGTCGATACCGGCCAGCTCTTGTCGGGGCCCCTCCCATCGAGGTGATCGCAGCAAATCGTCACGGGCAGCGCGGCCCATGGCGGAGATGCCCTCCATGATTCTGGAAGAATCGTTCATCTTCTTCCCTTCTCGCTATCCGGTCGGCCAGTGGCATCCGCGGGATCTTAAGTTCGAAGACGTGGCGTTCACGTCTGCCGACGGGACCCGGCTCCACGGCTGGTATATCCGCCATGACGATCCGCGAGCCGTGATTCTTTTCAGCCACGGCAATGCCGGCAACCTCAGCGATCGTGCGGAGACTGCCCGCGTTCTCAGTCATGTGGTTGGCGCCTCGATCATGCTCTACGATTACCGGGGATATGGCCGAAGCGAAGGCCGCCCCAACGAAAAAGGCATTCTCGACGATGCCCGTTCGGCCCGGGCATGGCTGGCCGGTCGTGAAGGGATCGACCCTCGGGGAATGGTCCTCATGGGACGTTCTCTCGGCGGCGCTGTTTCGGTCGACCTGGCTTGCGACGGTGCGCGGGCGCTGGTTCTCGAAAGCACCTTCACGTCGATGCCTGACCTGGCCGCCGTCCATTATCCCTGGTTGCCCGTCGGGCGGTTCCTTCGCACACGATTCGATTCCATGGCGAAGATCGGGGCCTACCGGGGACCGTTGCTCCAGAGCCACGGCGACGCGGACCGGATTGTCCCTTTCGAAATCGGCCGCCGCCTCCACCAGGCAGCCAACGAGCCAAAACAGTTCCTGGTCATCGAAGGGGGTGATCACAACGACCCCCAGCCGCCGGAATTCTACGACCGGCTCATCCGGTTTCTCGACGATCTGCCATAGTCGAGGGTCGACCCCCAGACTCCGGGGCGGGCGGCCCGGCCCGAGCGACGGCGGGCCCCTCGATATCCTGTCGCCAAGGTCGGTAGACTCCGAGCTCCGAGTGCCGACCTTGGCTGCCGAGTCTCGTTTCCGGTACTGCGACCTGCTAGGATGACTCTCTCAGACGTCCGATGAGCACATCCAGAGAGAGGGTATGGTCATGCTGGTGGAACGATGGGTGACGATTCGGAAGGCCGCGTCCCGGCTTGTTGTGTTCGCAGGGCTTGCCGCACTTGCCGGGCAAGGGCCTGGTGTTGCCAGCGCCCAGCAACCGGCGAGCGACGATGGGAAAGCCTTCGAGGAGCAGCGGACCGGTGAATATGCCAGCCAGCTCGAGAGCTACCTGCGGAAGTGGCTTGTAGACGACTATCCCGCCCGTGCAGAGCGGTCGTGGAACCGCGACTACTCGAGTGTTGAGGCATTTCTCAAGAGCGTCGAGCCCCACCGGCGGCGCTGGCAGGAAGAAGTCGTCAGGCCGCTCGAACTGACCAAGAGTGGCGATCTCCAGCGGCGGCCGCACTCGCTCCTGGGCCAACGCAACGCCCAGTGGTTGACACTCCCCCTGGGTGGCGTGACGGCTGAAGGGCTCCTGGTTCTGCCCGGCGGCGCGAGTCCCGCCAGTCCGGTGCCGCTCGTCATCGCCCAGCATGGAATTGGCAGCCATCCCGAGCGCACTTTCGGCGTGCTCGATGAAGGGAACCACTACAAGCGATACGCGGAAGCCCTGGTCGACGCTGGGTTTGCCGTCCTCGCTCCGATGAATCTGCGCAGCGTCGAGCGCCGCAATCGGATCGAGCGGCTCTGCCGGTTGGCCGGCACAAGCTTGCCGGGGATCGAACTGGTCCGTATGCAGCGGCTTCTGGACGAAGTCGTGAAGGACCCCAAGATCGATGCCGAACGGATCGGCATGTGGGGCGTGTCGCTCGGTGGAACGGCCACCATGTTCTGGCTGCCCTTGGAGCCGAGAATCAAGGTTGGCGTGGTGGCCGCCTGGTTCAATCACCGCCGCAACAAGATGGCGGTGCCCGACCCCCGATACAGTTGTTTTCTGGAAACCGACGAGGATCATGCGTTCTTCCAGGGCTGGCTGACGGAATTCTCTGATTCCGACGTCGTCAGCCTGATTTGCCCCCGGCCACTACTGATCCAGACCGGCAAGCTGGACGGGATTGCCTACTGGCCCCAGGTCGTAGAAGAATTCGAGGCCGCTCGGGTGCACTACGAGAAACTCGGCATTGCCGATCGGATCGAAATGGATCTCCACGAAGCTGGACACGAACCGAGAGTCGAAACCGGAATCGCGTTTCTGACTCGCTGGCTGAAAGAGCGATCGCCGGCCCAAATTGGGGAAGAGTCTCATGAGTGAAGATCTATCCCAGAACCGCCGGGGAGGTTTCCCATGGGCGGAAGCCACTGGCGGCGGCAGGAGCCTTGGGATCGGCTCCAGTGATGTCGGCATCGACGATGCTTGTGGCCCCCCGGTGGGAGACCGCAAAAACCCGGGCTTCCCTCCATCGCGCTCGTGCATGGACTCCGCTGGCGTCGCCATCGGATGCCGACGGCGAGTCCCCCTGGCTGCGGTGCTGCTCCTGGCCGGAATGGTGGCGCCGGTCTGGTCCGGCGAGCCCTACCCTGTCAAATTGCAGAATCCATCCTTCGGCGACGGCGCCGACGATCGCGGCGTTCCTCTGGGCTGGTTCAGATACGGCAGCGGTGGCCAGCAGCAGAAGCTTGAACTTGTCAGAGACGACCAGGGCCGCACCTCGCTGCTGATCGCCGACAATGACCAGACCGCCGAGATCGGCATCACCCAGACGGTACCGGTGGAGGGTGGCCAAACCTACCAGGTCGCCGTGAAGGTCCGTGGTGTCCAGGGAGCCTCTACCGCGGGGGCCTACCTGCAGTTGAGGTTTCTGCCTTCGAACCGTTACGTGCAGACCGGTTTGAGAGCGGAGTCGACGCACGAATACTCGGAGGTTTCTGTCACCGGCACCGCTCCGCCTGCGACGGATCGGTGCACCATCTATCTCTATTGCCATCGGGAGCCAACTCCCCGGGTACTCCTCACCGATGTCCAGCTCACCGGCGGCGTGCCGGCTCCTCCTCCACCGCCCCCCGAACCGGTTCCTCCTCAGTACGACCAACTCGGCGATCTCTGCCTTCAGATCCCGCTGGTGCGCGACGGGAGGGCCTGTGCGGCCATCGTTACCCCTCCCTCGGATGCCTCGTACCGGACGGCCGCCGCGAGGATCCAGCAGGTCATCCAGGAGCGGGCCGGGGTGCAGCTCCCCGTGCTTGCCGATGATTCACCCGAGGCTGGCATACCGTTGCAGCAGAACCTCATCGTGCTGGGCAACCGGTCCACCAACAAGGTGATCAACCAGCTTTACGATCACTACTACTGCCTGGTGGACCTCAAGTATCCGGGCCCCGAAGGCTACGCGCTCCGCACGGTCCACAACCCCTACGGCAATGGCAACTCCGTGGTGATCGTTGGCGGCAGCGATCCGCTGGGGGTCGCCAGCGGGGCCGACAAACTGGCTGCCGTCCTCGCTGCGGTGCCCTGTGAGAATGGCCAATTGTCGATCGGCTGGACGATGGCGACGCAACTTGGAAAGGGGATCGATCCTCCCAGCGACATCAGGAGTTTTGAAACCTGGGAGGCATCGCGGGGCTACGGATCGATCGGCTATTTCGGTTGGTGCAGCATCAGCAAGCACATGGCCATGTACTACATGACCGGAAACGAGGCTTGCGCCCGAGAGGTCGTTAGGCTTTCGTTCCCCGACCAGCAGGCGATCCGGGAGATTGAGGAGATCGACGGCGAACGAATCGAGAACAAGCACGATCCGCTGGCCGGCTTCTACCATTACAATGCCCACATGGCGATTCTCTTCTGGGATCTGATTGAAGAGAGTCCCGTCTTTTCCGACGAGGAGCGTCTCAAGATCACCAATGCCTTCGCCCGTCAGCTCAACCATCGCAAGGACGAAGGTGTTTACAGCCTTGCCGAACCCCGCTCGAGCGTCGGTACTCGCCATGGGCAGTGGTCGGCGATCTCCCTCTACTGCCTCGGCCGGTATTTCGACAAGCACTATCCACACCCCGTCTGGGCGCAGTGTATCCGGGGTGGCCAACTTGCCTTCGGCTCCCTGCACGACCATGCCTGGGTGGCCGGCGAGAACGACAACCTCTTCTGGTATTGCACCGCTATCGCGCCCATCCTGACCTACATGACTCTCACCGGCGACCGCAAACCGCTCGAGAACGGTGTGCTCCAACAACTCCTGCGCGGCCAGGAGGCGTTGATCTCTGGACGCGACCACGACTGGGCCCTCAACTCGGCCTCCGTGGGCATGCTCAACAAGGCAGCCTACCTGACCGGTGACGGGCGTTGGGCCACTTACCGTGATCGAACGGGCGTCGACACGAAGGTCTTCCGCCTTGGCCAGTCCTTCTGGCCCGCCGGCACGATCGTTCCTTGCCAGCCGACCGACCTGGTGGGGCTGTGGAATATCAACCGGCTTCCGGATCCTGCCTGGGCCGCCCGTGGGAGCGGCATACCGCCGGAACGGTCCTTCTACTTCGCCAGTTTTCGAAGTACCCCGGACGGTTCCGGTGACTACATTCTTCTGGACGGTTTCAACGGCGCCTCGCGCAACCCCTACCACACCTTCGACATCCTCGAATTGCGGCTCGACGGAAGGGTCGTTCTGGAGGGCTATCACAATCAGGTTCTCACCAGTGCCGATGGCATGGTGGAACCGTCCGTCGCCATGGATGCGGCACTCCTCCACGCCGACGTGGTTGGCCCCACGGCAGTGGCCGTTGGAGAGGTGCCCCACGCTGCCTTCTGCAACTGGCGCCGTATGCTCGCACAACGCACCGGCCGCTATGCCCTTGTGGTCGACGATCTGACGTTCCGGGCCGATAGTCAGAACATGTCGGTATCGACCACCTGGCAGGTGCCAGCCGGCCGCTGGGATTCGAATCAGCAGGTGCTTCGAGCGCCGGACGCCGAGGTGCGATCCGGCGACGTCGAACAGGCTGAGGGACGCGGCGTCGTCACCATGAAGTGGGAGGGCGCCGCCAAGACAGGCGGTCACCGGCTGGCCTTCTACCTCATGACGCCGGCCGCCACCGGTGTCTCCGTCCCGCGAGCCTGTATCCGTCTGAGCGACCATGCAGCCGCCCTCGCCCTGCCTCAACCGGCCCTGGCCGTTGCTGGGCGTCAGGACCAGACGGTCGCAGCGCTCGCCGTGCTTGCCGATGACCATCTCTTCGGACATGCATTGACCGGTGCCGGAATCGACCGCGCGCTCGTGTCGAGCGACAAGCCAGTTGACATCGACTGGGACTTCACAACGGGGACCGTCAATCTCGTGATCTCGCAACCGACGACCCTGGGTCTTGCCATTGCCGAACCCGAAAGACTCCGCCTGGGCGGCCAACCCGTTGCGGTACAGTCGACAGGCCGATCGGTCAACGTTTTCTTTCCCGAGGGTCGGCACGTGCTTGGCGGTGCATTTCCGGCCGGCGACCTGCTCGCGGCGCTGTCCGACTCACTTCGGCGGATGCTGGCAACTGGCCAGGCACAGCGCAAAGATCGGCTTGCGGCTTCCACGCGGCCGGCAGAGCTTCCTGCCGTCGATGCCCGCATTACGCTCGCCGGCCAGATCGGCGGCGCTGTGGCCGATATGGTCTGGTTCGACTCGCCCGGCGGCGCCCAACTGGCGGTCGCTGCCGGCACGACGATCCACCGGCTGAAGCTCGACGGCACGCCTCTGGGCCGACTGGAAACCGACGGCCCTGTCCGCGTGCTCCACTGGTGGCAGACACCGAGGCTTCTTCTGGCTGGCTGTGTCGACGAAAAGGTGATTGCGTTCGATACCGACGGAGAACGCCGCTGGACCTTTGTCTCCCAGATGGATCCTGCTGTCTACGAAGCGGCCAAGACCTACTGGTTCAAGTCGGCGCCCGGACACGAAGGCATCCACGGGCTCTACACCGGCCCGTTCGATGGCGGCCAGGTCCGCTGTTTTGTCGGCAGTGCCTGCACGCTGGAAATCCTCGACGAGACCGGCAGCCTTGTGAAACGCACCCCCGTGTTCTGGGGACCGGGACGCAAGTTCCTCCTTGTCGACGGGCATGGCGATACCAGGAACCTCCTCGTCTCTCTCTGGCCAAACGGTAGCGACTCGCTCGCCGTGGTCGACAGCCGATCGCTGGCCGTCTCCGGTCACGGCTACGACGGTGTTCCCGCAGGGCATTCCTACGTGGGTGGCTGGTCTGCCCAGAATCGCACAGCTCTGCTGCAGCAAGACCTCGACGGGGATGGCAAGCCGGAAGTGGCCACCGCGGTCAACGGAACGTGGAACCGGGTGACGGTCTACTCGCGTGAAGGAGACAGCCTCGCCAACGCCCAGTTTGGCCCGGCAATCAGCAGCACCCCGCGGTCTCGGATGCGGGACATGGACATCGGCGACCTCGACGGCGATGGGAAGAAAGAAATCGTGGTGGGCCTTTCCGAAGGCCTGGTCGTCTGCCTCAATCATCGCTGCGTCAAGATGTGGTCGACCCGTCTGCCCAGCCCACCCCTCTCGCTGCGATACATTGTCCCGACGGGCTCCAAACCCGCGCGAGTCGTCGTCGGTTGCGACGACGGGTCTGTGATTGCCCTCGATCCGCGAGGAGCACCTTCCCGGATCGGCCAGGTGGCCGGCCGCCCCACGCACATGGAGATCGTCAGCACCCCCTCCGGCCCTGCCACCGTGCTGACTACCGACAAGGGGGATATCAAGGGATTTCAGGATTGAGAGTTCCCTGCTGCTGCCATGGAAACCCTGGTCCTTTGCAGAGTCGTCTCGCTGTCCGAGGCCCACGAACCGCCCCTGCGAACACGTGGCTCCCGGTCTTCTGCCGTTTCTGTGGTGGGGGTCGCGTTATAATTCCCGCGGAATCGAGCCTGACAATCGGCGGCCAAGAGCGGCAGTAATCCCTCAGTCGCCCCCTAAACGGTCTAGATTCGGGAGACGATATCATGATCCGGTCTCTTCTCGGAGTTCTTGCGGGGTGTGCTGTTTTCGCGATGGCGGAGTTGAGCTGGGCCGGGGCTCCGGAACCGAACTCGGTGGCTAGGCCGTGGACCCTGGAGGAAGCCCGTCGGGAACTGAGTCTCTACCCGCAGGATACGTATCTCCAGTACGTTGCACTGCAGCTCGCTCAAAACCAGGGCAAGCAAGACGAGGTGGCGAGCCAGATCCACAATCTGAACCGGCCCCAGCGAGGTCCAGAACGCCGAGTGGATCTGTTCTCCCTCTTCTCGGCTGCCCATGCGATCCAGGAGACCCTCCAGTTGGATACGATGCTCAGCGACAACGCAGGCCTCCTGGGCGAGATGGGCAGACCAGAGAAACAGTCCGTCAAGATCTCCACCCTCGAGGGACCCACCGTCAAGAGTCACCCCTGGGGCGAGATGTTGGCGGCCCAGAACGTTGCAGGAAAACGGCCCGAGATTTCCAGCCTCGCCATGGCCGTACCGGAAGATCAATACTTCGTGCGATTCGAATCGATCGAGAAACTCCTGCAAGTGGCCGAGTTGGGCGACCGCTGGGGTGCCCACATGTTTGCCCAGACGCTCGGCAATGCCACGACGGCTCTGACCAGTTCTCGGCTCAAAGCGCAACTGGCCATCCAGACCGATCCGCTCACTCGCCCGTTCTACGACATGGTCGTCGACTCGGTGGCGATGACCGGGAGCGATCTCTATTTTCGTGCCGGCACCGACACGACCGTCCTGTTCGCCGTCAAACAGCCCGAAGTCTTCCGTGTCCGCATGGACAGCTTCCTCGACGCCGCCGAGAAATCGACTGCCGAGGCGACTCGCACCAGGGGCAAGGTGCTTGGGGTCGACTACGTCCATGTTGCCACGCCGGACCGAAGCGTGTGCGTGTTCTCGGCCTATCCCAGGCCGGACCTGCACATCCGCAGCAACTCCAAGGTGGCCTTGGAGCGGGTGATTGCGGCGGTTCTCGGCGAAAAACTGGACGGCAAGCCCGTCAGGCGGCTCGGCGAGTCGACTGAGCTCAAGTACATCCGCACCCTCATGCCGCTGGGGGCCAAGGAAGAGGACGGCTTCATCTACCTCTCCGATCCGTTCATCCGCCGCATGGTTGGGCCGCAGTTGAAGCTGACCTCGCAGCGGCGCATGCTGTGCTACAACCATCTGCGGATGATTGGCCACGGCTCGCTCCTGTTCCAGACGCAGAAGGGCCGTTTGCCCAGGTCGCTTGCCGAGCTGGCTGAGGCCAAATGCGCTCCCGGCGAGTTTGGCGCCGGCAAATACCGCTGCCCTGATGGCGGCCGCTACGAGCTGACCGCCGACGGGCTGACCGGCGTCTGTTCACTTCATGGACATGCTATGTCCCTCGTACCCTGCTGCGAGACGGCCGTCGAGGCCGTCACGCCCGCCGAGGCCGAACAATACCGCCGCTTCGTGCAGCAGTATAGCCAGTACTGGCGGCGGTTCTTCGATCCTATCGCGATTCGAGTTCAGGTGGCGCCGCATCACTACCGCGCCGAAACGATCATCCTGCCGCTGATCGACAACTCGATCTACTCGGGGCTTGCCCAAGTACTCAGCGGGGAACCGGAACCGCTCGATTCCCTCCCCGTGCCGAAACGGAATATCTTCACGGTTGCCACTCGATTCAAGAAGCCGGAACTCGGCCCCGGCGAGAAGCCCAGGCAACCGATCCTGCCCCACTTCGGCAACCATGCGATCGAACTGTCGCAGGAGGATCTGCAACTGTTCTGGCAATGCATCCAGGACGGGCTGGGCAATCAGATCGGGTTCCATGTCTACGACGCTTCGCCAACCTTCGACTTCAACCTGACGGAATCCCTGGGTGAGATCGTGCGCAGCTTTCGCGGCGGGCGGGGCGGCTTTGACGACGGAATGCTGTGGGTCAGCTACCTGATCGCGTCGCTCAACGCGCCGGTCTACATTTCGCTTCCTGTCCGCGACGCCGATCTGGTCGACCGAACCCTAAAACGCCTCGACGTCTATCTTGCGGAGATTGCCCGGGCAGAGGACCGGGGCGGCTGGTTCGGCCTGGAACAGGATTTCTACCGCGTGCCGCTCGGCGACTCCGACGAGCAGATTCGCTGTTTCACGATTGCTTTCGGGCCGGTCAAATGGCGGATGTTCTTTGCCCGGGTCGGCAACATGGTCTGCGTGGCCAGCAAAAAGTTCATACTCGAGGATTTCCAGACCCTCCAGTCGGTGGACGCGGAGCACAAGGCCCAGAAGCGCGACCCGGGACCGGCGGCGCACGCCATGCTGCGGATCCGTCCCCAGAACTGGAACGAAGTGCTCTCTACCTTCCAACTCGGCTGGGCCGAATCGAGCCGCGAGGCCTGCCTCAACAATCTTGGCCCCCTTTCGTCGGTGGCCAAGGCGACCGCTTCGGCCGGCGGCGCCGACGCTGCGACAGTCCTCCACCAGGCCGACGCGGCCCATGCCGTTCACTTCTTCTGCCCCGACGGCGGCAGGTACGAACTCTCGCCCGACGGCCGGCAGGTCGTCTGCAGCCAGCATGGTTCGGCCATGTCGCCGCGGCAGGGCATCGCCCCTGCCGCCGCCAGTCCGATGGGCAGGCTTCTGGACCAGTTTGGCGGCCTCACCATGGCCCTCACGTTCCTCCAGGACGGCCTCCATGCCGTCGTCACGGTGGACCGGAAGTAAGGGCGTGACCATCTGAAACCCGACGCGCGAACGGGACAAGTCGAGAAACGCAGCGCCGGCATCAAGACGCCATCCGGTGTGTGACCCACCATGCCGTCCGCCAGGGCAGCAGGCGCGTTCCATGTGCCGTCCGGTTTGCGTGGGCCCCGTAACGTGGCCCGTTCGCACTCGCCGTTCACTCCTCCCGCACAGAAGCCGTCCACCTCCCGCGCCCGGGCCGGCCCCCGCAGCGCGGCTGGCCATTTGCATTTGTGCCCTGATCCCGCTAGCCTTGTGTCCAGTTCGCCAGCTTGTCCAGTTCACCCACCAGGAGGATCGGCAAATGCGACTGCTCTCGTTGACCGTTCTGGCTGTTCTGCTGTTCGGTCCAATAGCCCCCGGCGCGCTCTACCAACCGGCCAGCGAACCCTTCACCACCATCGCGGCTGAGGGCCAAACGCGGGCGCAAATCATCGTCCCCGACCGCCCGGCCTATCTGGAGCAGTTTGCAGCATCTGAGCTTCAGGCTGTCTTCGAGAAGATCTCCGGGGTGAAGCTCCCTGTCCTGGAGGAGTCGCAACAGAACGATGCCGTCTACTGCATTCTGCTGGGCAACACGCAGAAGTCCAAGAATCTGGGTATCTCGCTCGACGAAGAAACAGCCGGACGGGACGGTTTCACACTCCGATCGATCCCCAATGGGCTGGTCGTGGTCGGTCGCAACGACCTGGGCACACTCTTCGGCGTTTACGAACTCGTCGAACGCTACTTCGATGTCCGCTGGTTCATGCCCGGCCAACTCGGCCAGTACGTGCCCCGACGTGAGACGCTCGAAGTAGGTCAGATCAACCTCACCTACAAGCCGTCGTTCCGCGTCCGCTGGGTCGGCAACGGCCAGTGGTCCCTGCGGCAGCGCATGAACGCCTATGTGACCGCGGGCGATAAAAGCGTCGGCATCAAGTGGAAGTGGCACTTCCACACTTTCATCGAACTCATACCTCCCGAGAAGTACCATGCCGAACACCCCGAGTATTTTGCGCTGGTGGGCGGCAAACGCACCGTGACCGACAGCCGCAGCCACGGCAATCAGCTCTGCACCTCCAACCCCGACGTGGTCCGCGAGGTCGGCAGGAACCTCATCGCCGTGCTCGACGCCGAACCGGGTATCGAGATCATCACCCTTTCACCCAACGACGGGGGCGGTTTCTGCGAGTGCCAGCAGTGCACGGCCCTGGACGAACCTGATCGCGACTGGTTCGCCAAGTACTCCCGGCGTCTAGCGATCTTCAACAACGAAGTTGCCAGGCTCGTCGCCGCAAAGCACCCCCAGGTACTCATCAAGGTGGGGGCCTACGCCATGTACGCCAGGCCTCCTCTCGATGCAGACTACCGCCCTGAGAAGAATCTCTTCTTCCAGCTCTGCCACCTCTACTTCTGCCACAACCACCCCCTGGGCAGCGACGGGTGCCGGGCCGGCACAACCTACGAACCCCGCGATGAGTTCCAGCCCAATCAGGAATTCTGTCGAATCCTCGACCGGTGGCTCGAACTCTCGCCGCACTTGTTCGTCTACGAGTACTACTCCATCGGCGGCATGGCACGGGCCAATCTGCCCTGGCCGCTCGTGCATACGATGCGCACCGATATTCCGTACTACCGCGACCACGGCGTAGAGGGATTCTACACACAGCTCAGCGACGATCTCTGGTATCGCCTCGGGCTCAACTACTACGTGGCCGCCAAGCTCTGCTGGAACGCCGATCTCGATGTGGACGCCCTCCTGGACGATTACTTTGAGAAGTTCTACGGTCCCGCCGCCGCGCCCGTGAGGAGCTGCTACATGACCATGGAGCAATCCATGCAAGCCTGGAATGGCTGCGCTTCCTACGGACTCCAGGGGGTCGGTGGACTGAAGGTCATCGGGTCCAAGGTGTTGACACCGGAGGTCGTCGCAGCGATGCGGGCCGGCCTGGAGGAGGCCGAACGGTTGACCGCCGGCGATCTGACCCATTCTGCCCGCGTGGCCATGGTGCGGAAGATGTTCGACGAGACTCGAGAATCACTCCAGAGCATCGGGGGAAAGTAGCCATGTTGCCTGCAGTGTTGTCCCGTCACCCCGCACCGAATATACTCCACTGAAAGTCGGGTACTCGGCAGATCGTACACGGAGCACTCGCCATGTTGATCTTGGGACGCGGCATAGGAGTGTGGGTGGCAGCGCTCTCGTGCCTGGGCATCCCGGTTTTGGCGGCGGAGCCAAAGGCGGAAGACTGCTCGCCCTGCGTCATCGAGCTCCCGGGCTATGCCTTTGATCGGGGGAATGCCAGGACATTCGCCGACCCGCAGCAGTATGCCGACGGCGGCCCCATGGTTGCCTTTGGAGGTCAGAGCCCCGTCAGCATCCAGTACGACGTGGAGCTGCCCGTCGATGGTGCCTATCGCATCAGCGTCCGCTATGCCGCGGCTGATCCCCGCCCGGTCGACTTCTACGTCGACCAGCAGCTTCTCGGCCAGTGCTGCCGTGGAACCACCGGGAGCTGGAACACGTCGAGTGCTCAATGGCTACGGCGGTTACGACGACGACCCGGAGGCGGTACCCGAGTTTCCCGCGGCACGTGTCGAGGCGGTTGTTCCGTCTCGATCCGCCCTGGAAGCAGCCCCGGAACCTGCTTGTGACGGTTGGCCCTTCGACGCTGCCGAAGCCCGACGCCGCCAGGCTGCCGCGGGCCCTGCCACCACGCGAACGCTTCCTCTGGCAGTTGGACTCGACCTCAATATGGTCCTGATCCCCGCAGGGCAGTTCATCATGGGCAGCCGCGACGGAGCACCGGACGAACGACCACGGCGGGTCGTCTCCATCGAACGTCCCTTCTGGATGGGGCGCTTCGAAATCACCAACGCCCAATTCGCACTCTTCGATCCCGGCCACGACAGCCGCGTCGAGTCGAAGAATGCGTACCAGTTCGGTATCCACGGCTATCCGATGAATCTCCCGGAGCAGCCGGCGGTTCGGGTCAGTTACAACCGTGCGTCTGCCTTCTGCCGATGGCTTTCCGAAAGAACCGGGATGTCCGTCTCCCTGCCAAGCGAGGTGCAGTGGGAATACGCCTGCCGGGCCGGATCCGACCTGCCCCTCAATTACGGGACACTGGACTCCGATTTCTCCCGGCACGCGAATATGGCCGACGCCAGTATGCGGCTGTTTGCCAGCGATCCGTACACGGTCGACACGCCGTTGGCGAACCCCACTCGTTACGACGACTGGATCCCCCGCGACCCAAGGTCTGATGATGGTGCATTGCTCTCCGTTGCGCCAGGCCGTTACCTCCCCAACGCATGGGGGCTCCACGACATGCATGGCAACGTGGCCGAATGGACCCGCACGACCTATCGCCCCTATCCGTGTGAAGACTTGGACGACGATCCGCCTGGCCCGAAGGTGGTGCGTGGAGGATCCTGGTACGACTGCCCAAACCGCTGCACGGCCACTTTCCGCCTGGCTTACCAATCCTATCAGAAGGTCTACAACGTTGGATTCCGCGTTGTTTGCCAGGACGATACCCCCGCTGTAGCCGCAACGCGGCCGAGTGCTGCCCGGTAGGCTGCATCTTGACACACCCGAAACGCCAGCACAGGCACGATCCACCCGCCTTCTTCAGAATGGTGGGGATGTCAGCATGCCAGGGCGAGATCCAGCGGCAACTCAACCGCCGGCTTTCCGGTCGGCTTGCCGTTTTGCTTCACGGCCGTTGTCTGGGTCTCCCGCTGCAAGCTGGCAGTGGTTGACCCGCTGTTGCCGATTGCGTTGCCCTCGAACTCGGCGACTACGCCGCACCGGATCGTCGAGAATCTCGTCCCGAAACCAGGCGACAAGATCCGCCATGGCCTTCAGAAGGAGCCAGGCCACCGCCGCGACGGCCAGGATGACAAAGATGCCGACCCAGGAACTCAGAAACGCTATCAGAGTGGCGAACATCTGACTTCACCTCCCAACATGGAAGAGCAATCTCCGTCGCTCCAAAGATCCTGCGGTCTACTCGCTCCTTCTGTTCCTGAGAACATCACACAACCTGGGTCTATTCTAATGGTCCAAATCGCCGGAGGAAGTCCCTATTCCGTCCACTTCTATTGCGATTCCGGCTGCCGCGGCTCCTTCGAGACGGGCACACGGGCGGGGGGAGTGAACGAGTGCCGTTTCTCGCTCCGCAAACCCGCGCCTCTTCGGGGAGCGAAAAGCAACTGCCTGCCGTAACCATGTCCTGGCGGATCGCTGCCGGTATCACCGGTGGGCCGGACCGGGCTACTGGCCGCTCTTCCCTGCCACCAGAAAACGGGCGAGCACATCTGCCAGATGCTCGACGGCCTTGGCGTCGGGAAACGCGACGGTCAGCCGATGCTTGCCTGACTCATCCACCTGCACGCACTGCTCGAGCCCTTCCCGCACCTGCGTGACGAGCCCCTCCGGCACAGGCTGCGACTGCGGCGATTCCGCCACCAACTCCCCCAGGAACTTGAAGGCTGCCCCCAGCAGCTCGCCTCCCGCCTCGGCCACCCGGGCCTGACGCTGCGCCGCCGCTTCGGCGTCCTGCTTCGACCGCTCCTTGCTGGTCTCATCCACGGGGGCTTCGGGCTTGGCCCCCAGCAGTACTTCCAGACGCCGCCGGAGCTCTTCCATGCCGCTGACCATGTCGACTTCCGAGACGTCCGAGTCGGCGTCGAGAACGGCCAGTGCCAGGTCCTTCTTGGCCGATAGCGTACTGAGCAGCTTCTCTTCCAGAGTCTCTTCCGTTACCAGAAGGTACACTTGCACGGGATTGCGTTGGCCCATGCGATGGGCACGGGAGATCCGTTGTTCGAGAACGGCCGGGTTCCACGGGAGATCCACGTTGATCACCGTATTGGCCGACTGCAGGTTCAAGCCGGTCGAACCGGCGTTCGTCGTGATGAACAGCCGGCAGGATTCGTTGTGTTGGAAACGATGGATCAGTTCCTGGCGTTTCTTCTGCGGCACGGACCCGTCCAGGCGGACGTATTCGAGCTTGCGCTTCTGCAGAATCGGCTCGATCAGGTCGAGCATGGTCGTCCATTCCGAGAACAGGACAGCCTTGCGGTCGGCTTCCTCGAACAGGTTGTCGATCAGCTCTTCCAGATGTTCGAGCTTCGACGAGTAGGAGGGCTCTTGCTTGTCGACGAGATACGTGCTGTTGGCGCTCATGCGGCACATGAGCAGCGCCTTCTGCAGCCGCAACAGGTCCATCTCGGTGATGTAACGCTTGCGCACGATATGCGATACGATTCGCATGTGCGTCTGGTGCAGTTCGACCTGTTCGCCCGTCGGCGGAATCCGCAGGATCTCGGTCGTCCGGGGGGGCAATTCGTCGAGAACCGCTTCCCGGGTACGCCGCAGGAGGATCGGCCGCAGTCGATCCCGCAACTCGTCGAGATTCTTGTAGCCGAGCACCTTCCCCTTCTCATTGACGACGCGATGCCGATTGAAGAACCGAAATGCCGGCGTCAGACGCCGGTCGTCGATGAACTGGACCACTGAGAACAGGTCGTCCAGGCGGTTCTCCAGCGGCGTTCCCGACAGCACCAGTGCAAAGGGGGACT
Source organism: uncultured Planctomycetaceae bacterium (assembly GCA_964563135.1). Classification (GTDB taxonomy): domain Bacteria; phylum Planctomycetota; class Planctomycetia; order Pirellulales; family Thermoguttaceae; genus JAAYAY01. The sequence goes on along the minus strand of CAZLWV010000013.1, from coordinate 51,423 downwards.
TGAGCCCCTTGATGACCCTCGCGGTCTTCGACTCCCAGTTCTTGATCCGCTGCCCTTCGTCAAGAATGATAAGATCCCAACGGGCACGCTCGATAGAAAGGATGTCCCGCAGGACCTGCTCGTAGTTGCACACGGTGAAGAAACAGTCGCGTGAGTACTGCGCTGCCCGTTCGCTCGCCCGGCCGACGATCAACTGCACCTGGCGGTCCGTGAATCGGCGGATTTCATTACGCCACTGCGACTTGAGCGATGTTGGGCACACGTTCGATCTGGGCCTCACGGGCGAGCATCTCGGCGACCCCAACCCCTTGGATCGTCTTGCCGAGCCCCATGTCGTCTGCCAGGATCGCCCGGCCGGCCTTCACGGCGAAGGCGATGCCGTCGAGCTGATACGGCAGGAGCGGCGTCTTCAGCAGGCTCGTTCTCAAAGGGTGCTTGGCCGGGGTCTTGCGGATTTCGTCCATCTGCTCAGCGATTCGTTGTTGGAACAACCGCCGGTTGATGAACTCCTCGGCATCCGGGTAAACGGTCACTTCGCATCCGGCCTGCTGCAGGCGGCGCACTCGCCGCACCAGGTCGCCCACATCCTCGATCGGTCCCTCCGCGGCCCGGCCTGCGATCTTGATGGTTTCCTCGTCGGCCTTGTCCGGCAATCGCAGGTGAAGTGTCAACTCTTCGCCATACAGCAGGTGCACGCAACCCTCGTTCTGCCGAAACTTGCGCTTCCGCTCGGCCGCGGAGAATCGCTTCCTCACCCGATCGAGGGCGTACATGATGTGCTTGCAGGTGCCCAGCGTGTTGGTGCGGAAATCAGGGCAACTGCAATACGACTCGCCCCGCTCCTCCCCGCGGAGAGCCAGGCGGTAGGTCTTCCCCGAAGTGGCGCTGGTGATCAGGTAATCCGTCCACGGCTGTCGGGCATTCCGCGAGTGGACCCGGAAGGTCTCCTCCCGGGCCCGCTCCTGCCGTTCGGCAAGCGCCTGGGCGACGAGTTGTTCCTCGCTGAGACTCTCCATGGGGAGTTGGTCCGGCGGCAGAGTGGCCAGCCCCAGGGCCGACTTCTCCTCCAGAATCAAGGAGACCGCCGCCCCGATGTGCTCGCACACCCCCGGGCAGTGCGTGCAGTTGAAACGCAGCCGCTGCGGCTCCTCCGCCATCAGCGTGATCGTCACGATGGGCTGCGCACCGTCCCCCCAGCCTGCATCGCGGATATTGAAGCGGAAAAGATCGTCGCCAAGATAGATATCCCGGACGAAATCCTCGGTCTCGTAGGTAGAACCCTGCTGGATCAGCTGCTGTCCATCGGGCCCAAGTAATTTGCACGCTTCCACATACGTCAACTGGGACAGCCGGTCCCGAAGTGTGAGCAGCTCGCTCTTCTTGGTCCTCATGACTATGAATCCTCCTGGTGGAGAGTGCCGCCAAAGGCCGAAGTGGCTCGCGTGAGAGTTGTAGGATACCCGGTTCTTGAAACGAAGCCAAGTAGCCGCAGCTCGCGGGCCAATTCGAGGAAGGATGGGAAGTGATCGTGGAGGATCGGAGGGGACTTGCCGAGACGATCGACAACATGGGATGCCGTGCGGCCTGGTACCCCGCATGGTGTCGAACCGGCGGTCAACCGAATGCCCCACCATGGAATCTCACCCGCGGCCGAGCGAGACAACGAGTCGATCCTTGCACGGATCGGAGGCTGATTCCGCAGTCAAGCACGCCTTCGGTACCAGGTGCTCCTGGTCCACGCCAGGCATTCGGCTCGGCGGCCCGGCGACCTACCAGGATCGCGGCCTGACCAGCACCACCACCGCATTGCCCTGGACCTCATATGTCGGAGCGTTCACCAACGGCCGTGCATTGGGAGCGCGGATATCGTCGGGCGAGGCCAGCGCGGTGTCAATCGCCAATCGCCACTGTCCCAAGCTCCCCTCGTGGATCCCGAACGCGAGCGGCTTTCGGTGGGCATTGATCATCACGTAGAGATCATCGGAGTTCGTCGACGCCCCCGCCAGCGAAAAGGCCAGCACACGCGAACCGGCCGTCAGATCGGCCGACAGGCTGGTTCCGTACCAGCGGACGTCGTCGCGCCAGAAGGCCGATCTCGCGATGCTCCGCGTGGCTTTGCGGAAGGCGATCATTTCCTTGGCAAAACGGAAAACGTCGCGGTGTTCCTCCAGCCGCCGCCAGTCCAGCCAGCTCGTCTCGTTGTCCTGGTTGTAGGCGTTGTTGTTGCCCCCCTGGGTCTGCAGAAACTCGTCTCCCATGCGGAACATGGGTATTCCGTTGGAGAGCATGAGTAGGCAGAACAGGTTCTTCACCTGCCGTTTCCGGAGCTGGACCACCTCGCGCGGCACGTCCACGTCTCCCTCGTGGCCGCAATTCCACTTGTATTCGCTCCAGCCGTCTGTGTTCTCGTGGCCGTTGGCCCAGTTGTTCTTCTGCTCGTAGGACACCAGGTCGTAGAGCGTCGATCCGTCGTGTGAGGTCACATAGTTGATCGACTGCCAGGGCCGGCACGAGTGGTAGCGATCGTCCGGAAAGAGGTCACAACTGCCGTAGAGGCGGGTCATCAGTTCTGCCACGATACCGTAGTCACCGCGGACGAATTGCTGGATCGTGTCGCGGTACTTGGCGTTCCATTGCATCCACATCCAACCCGGGAAGGATTGGCCAAGCTGGTAGGTTCCGGCAGCATCCCACGGTTCGGCGATCAACCGCGTGTGCCGCAGGCCCTTGTTGGAAATGATCTGGCCGAACAGGGGTGGGTGCTCCGTATCGAGCTGCCCGTTGGACTTCATGGCGAATATCGACGCCAGGTCGAAACGGAATCCGTCGATGTGCATCTCTTCGCGCCAGTAGCGGAGGCTGTCGACGATCAGTTTCTGGACGGCCACGCTTGAAGCGTCGAGTGTGTTGCCGCACCCGCTCAGGTTCGCATAGGGAAAATGCGGGTGGCGCGACCCCATGTAGTAGAAGTCGTTGTCGATGCCGCGGTAGCTGTAGGTCGGCCCCCGCTGGTCGCCTTCGCAGGTGTGATTGTAGACCACGTCGAGTATGACCTCGATCCCCGCCCGATGAAGCTCCTTGACCATCTGGCGGAATTCGTTCCGCTGATGCCGTGACCGGGCCGACGCCGAGTAGTCGCTGTGGGGCGAGAAGAAGTTCAGCGGCATGTAGCCCCAGTAATTCTTCTCCTGGGGATCGAACTGGTAAACCGGCATCAGCTCGACCGCCGTGATCCCCAGTTCCACAAGGTGCGGGATCTTCTCGATCACCCCCGCGTAGGTCCCGCGCTTCGTCTTGGTAACGCCCGAACTGGCATGCTCGGTGAGTCCCTTCACATGCATCTCGTAAATCACCAGGTCGTGACCGTGCTGCACGTAGCGGTCGCCTTCCCAGTCGAACTCCCGGTCCGGATCGATCACGCCCAACGGCGCCTTCCCGTCGTTCGGTCCAGGCCGGCGAGCCGCCTCCCGGTCAAACGTGTCGGGAAAATAGACGGCCATGGCATACGGGTCCAGGAGAATCTTCTCCGCATCGAACGCGTGAAAGCCCTGCCCCTCGACGACCGGGCCGGAGACGCGATACGCGTAGTACTTGGCGCCGGGCACCTTCGCTCGCGGAATCCGGCAATGCCAGATCGGCCCCGATTTGTTCCGCCGCGGATCCAGCGGGTATTCCAGCAGCGGGGTGACCACGTCGCGGCGGCCGTAAAGAAGAAGTGTCACGCTGCTGGCCGATCGGGAGTAAAGCACGAAATTCCATGCCTTCTCGTTTTCGACCCACGAGCAGCCGGGAGGATCCAGTGATCCTTCGGCTCGCACCCATTCGTTCATCGACCGTTCTCCAACGTGCTGAGGGGCACCAGGCCACCCCCACCCTGCAGGTCTCCCTGAGTTCCGTTGAAAATCTACATCCCAGGTTCGCCCGATGCGGGTCTCGACTGCCCCAAATTCAGCCTTCCGCTACTCGAGGCGACTGGAGAACAATGCCCAACCACGCAGCGCGTCGTTCCCAGCCCTTACAACCTGCGTCTTCGCTAAATCGGGTTGCGTGATTCCCAGAATGGGCCATCTCCTTGAAGCCGCCTCCCGAAGGGTGGCGGCGGAGGGCCGGATCTCTTGGAATCGTGCAAGTCTATTTGGACGCCTCAGAACCTCTGACCAGGCGTGGGGGCCTCCCGCGGACACCGGCAGGCGCCATCGGCGGCTCGTCAGCGGCTTCCGTGGGCTGATGCTTCACGGAGCGGCCCGATCGGCCCCTGCCCGTCTTCCCGGCAGCCCCTGCCGCGGTCGTCCACTGCCGCTCCCACCGGCCTGCCGTGATTTGACCTGTCCACTCCACGACTGTCAAGAAAACGGCCACTCTGGCATGCAGACGATTCGTCCATCCGCTTGTATTTGTCACCGGAGACGGTAGCATAGGCGGAAATCGACCCCAGCCCTTCTGCATTCCGGTCCGCTACTGAAGGAGAATCCCATGCGCGCTGCAGCCAACTTCTTCCTCATGCCGGCTGCCCTTCTCGGCCTCCTCGCCCTTGATTCGGCCGTGTTCGCCCAGTCAACTCCGTCCGCCTTTGATGGGCTCGACCTGAATCTCGGCAACCTCAGCCGCCTTTCCAATGCCGAGTCGCGTTCGATCAGCCCGGAGAACTTCACGGGCGAGAAAGGTAAAGGGGGGATGTCGATCGACGGTCCCGCCCTCAATGCCGCTCGCGACCTCGGTCGGGGATGGAAAGTCTCACCCTACACCCGGATCCCCGCCAGGTCCACCTTCACCCTCGGCGAGATCACTGGTCCCGGGGCGATCCAGCAGATCTGGATGACTCCTGCCCCGATCGACAAAACCCGCTCCTTCATTCTCCGCTTCTACTGGGACGGCGAGCAGAAACCGTCCGTCGAAGTTCCCATGGGCGACTTCTTTGCCTGCGGCTGGGGAAAATACTGCCAGATCAACTCCCTACCCGTCTGCGTCAATCCGGGCAGCGCGTTCAACTGCTACTGGTCGATGCCCTTCCGCAAAAGCGCCAAGGTCACCCTGGAGAACCTCGACGACAGCCAGATGACCATCTACTACCAGATCAACTACACCCTCACCGAGGTGCCCGAAGACGCCGCCTACTTCCACGCCCAGTTCCGGCGGGTTCCCAAACTGCCGGCGAAGACCGTCTACACGATCCTCGACGGCGTGCAAGGCAGCGGACACTATGTGGGCACCTACATGGCCTGGGAGGTCCGCAGCCCCGGCTGGTGGGGCGAGGGGGAGATCAAGTTCTACCTCGACGGCGACCAGGAGTTTCCTACCATCTGCGGCACCGGCACCGAAGACTACTTCTGCGGGTCCTACAACTTCGAGAACCGCGAGAAGAAACTCTACCAGCCCTTCAGTACGCCCCATTCGGGATTGGCGCAGGTCCTTCCACCCGATGTGGCCTATCTGCCCGGGCAGCGTTTTGGCCTCTACCGCTGGCACCTGGTCGATCCCGTTCGCTTCCGGAAGGACCTGCGGGTTACGATCCAGGCTCTTGGCTGGATGCAGGACAAATCGGGGCGATATCTGCCGCTCGAAGACGACATTGCCTCCGTGGCTTTCTGGTACCAGGCGGAGCCTCACGCAGCGTTCCCGGCCCTCCCGCCTCTCGAAAACCTTCGCATCGGCCCACTCCAGGTGGCGGAACAGAAGTAGTCAACGGTTCGGGCTTTCCGCGAGATTCCTCGGCCGGTCAGGGTGCGTCTCAACGCGCCAGACGCTGATGAAGGGCGGATTGCCGTTTGCTGCTTCGATGCCTCCATCGCCACCGGCACCTGTACCCGCGTCCAATTTGCTATGATCCGCGTCAGAACCCCCGGCACAACTCCGGTCGAACTGCCCCGCACCAACCCCCGGCCATCGCCCCTGGCCGTGGTTGCAGGCGAAAGTCGCGAATCTCATCCATGGTTGCTTTCCATGATTCGTGAAGAGGTGACTGTCATGAAATGGATCATCACGGCCCTGTTCTGGGCCATCAGTTTCCACTCGGTCGTGTTGGCGGAGACGGATCCGGCAATCCTCGAGGCCCTGCGGCGAATTCATGCCCCGCAGGTGGTCGGCGTCCCGCCGGAGAACGCGTGCCGCGGCCTGATGGTGATGCCCGATGGCGAGATCCGGCATTACGGTTTCCGGCATGGCACCGGCAACAAAGGCGATGCCAGCCAGCCCATCTACCTCTCCAGCGTTGACTGCGGTCTGAGTTGGCGAGAAGTGCCTGTGGAAGATGCGACGGCCGGCGCCATGGTGCGCAGTCCGTGGTCGGGCGATTTCCTTACGGTTCTGTGCAAGGCGAATCGTCCCAGCCATGGTGAGCCGGCATGGCCCGTTCTTCAATCGGTCGAAGGGGTCGGGCTGGTTGCAGTTCGTTCCATCCAGGGGCCTCAAGGTCCGTTCACGCCGAGTCTCGCCGGCCGCCACGCAGGGTTTCTGGCTCGCTTGCCTCTGCCGCTGCGCGGGCGGCACCGCTGGGTCCAGCCCATCCAATGCAGCATCAACGGCCCGACCCAGCCGGGGGTCCTGCTCTCCGACGACGACGGTGCAACCTGGCGTGAGGTGCTTCTGCCCAGCCCCCCTCCCCACCGCGTCGAGTGGCCCCACAAGGGCGTTCGCTGGCAGAACTATGGTTGTGAGCCGACCGTGGTGGAATTCTCCGACGGCCGGCTGTGGATGCTGATCCGCACCTCCCAGGACTGCCATTACGAATCGTTTTCTGCCGATGGCGGCGACTCGTGGACCCCGCCCGCCGCATCCCGGTTCTATGCCACGATCACCATGCCGCTGCTGTTCGGCATGAGCGACGGGCGCCTGCTGCTGGTCTGGAACAACTCGTCGCCCCTTCCTGAATTGGACCACGATACGCAGCCCGGGCTGAATGCATCGGAGCGCGAGGGGCGCAGCGAAGATTTCTTCACCAATCGCGATGTGATCCACGCCGCCATCTCGGCCGATGACGGCAAGACATGGCGCGGGTTTCGCGAACTGTACCTCAACGATCGCCGCAACGACGGCGATTTTCGTACCTCGGGCGGCAACGCCGACTCTCTCGACAAGAGTATTCATCAGTCGCAGGCCGTGGAACTGCCCGAGGGGAAGATCCTGCTCGCGTTCGGCCAGCATGCCCTCTGCCGCCGGCTGATCATCTTCGATCCCGACTGGCTGCTGGAAGACCGCCGGGAAGAGAATTTCGCCTTCGGGCTCGGCGGCTGGTCCGTGCAGCAGTATCTGAAGAGCGTGGCCGGGAACTTCCGTGGCGTGAGCGGGCACTGCGCCTACAATCGCCGCCCCGGCGCATCCTTGGTTCCTCACCCGGACGGACTGCCTCGCGAAGTACTCCAGGTGGCTCGTCACCCCGACCCGCGGCTCGTCGCCGAGCCGGAAGGGGCTGTATGGAATTTCCCCTCCTGGCAATCTGGCAGCCTCAAGTTGCGTCTGCGGATGCCCAAGGATTCACAAGGTTCGCAGATATGCCTCGTTGACCGCTGGTTCAACCCGGTAGACCCGGTGGTGTCTCATTTCGCACAACACGTGTTGCGGCTCGACGCCAAGGGATGCATCAACGATGTCCCCTGCCTGGAGCCTGACGCTTGGGCTAGCCTCGAGATCCGCTGGGACGAAGACCAGGCTCGTTTCCGCATTGGCCAGAGCGCCTGGCACGATCTTCCCCGCGTCTTCCCGACTCGCAACGGGATCAGCTACTTGCACGTGCAGAGTGCCGCAGTGGAAGCTGACCCGTTCGGCCTGCTCATCGAGTCCGTGACCGCCGCCGCCGCGGAGTGAGGGCAGGACGGCAGGGCCTGGTGCAGACTCCTGACCGGCAAGCGACGAAGCTGAGGCCGCCCGCGCTCGGCAACAGCCCGCCGATTGCCCTCTAGCACGATCTGCAAGTGACAGAATCCGGCTCACGAGTGAAACGGGCGGGACTGGAAGTCTGGCCAAGATTGTTCCAGAACCTGCGCTAATCCCTCGGGAAATCGGGCCCCTCGGCCTGCGCGGGTGGTGGCGGACGCCTTGGCTGGAATCGACTGGGAGAGCGTCATGTGGTAGAATGGGCGAAAGGGCTATTCCACTGCCCCGTGCGACCTTATGGAATCCGTGCCATGCCCAAGCTGGACTATCGCAACATCGAGCAAGACCCTACCCGCTGTGGCGGACAACCGGTGGTCGTGGGGACCCGTATTCGGGTCGTGGCAATCCTGAGTTGCTACCGGCAGGGGATGGGCGTCGAAGAGATCCTCCAGCAGTATCCCGCGCTGAAGCCGGCCGACGTTCACGACGCCTTGGCCTTCGCCTACGACCACCTGGACGAAATCGAGGCCGACGTGGCGACCGACGATGAGACGGCGGTCAAGGCCCGGCACGCCGGCGGCCCCGCGGCCCCATGAGTGCCCCGCGACTTCTCACCGACGAAGACGTCTGCGCGGCCGTCGCTCCCGCCCTGCGGAAAGCTGGCCTGGATGCCGTCAGTACACCCGAACTCGGCCGGCGGGGCGAATCGGACGAATCGCAGCTTCTCTATGCGGCCAGCCAAGGCCGCGTACTGCTGACGTTCAACGTAGCGCACTTCGCGGCCTTGCACGCGACCTGGATCGGGCAAGGCCGGCGTCATGCGGGAATCGTCGTATCGAGCCAACGCCCCATCGGCGACTTGCTGCGGCGCACTCTCCACTTGGCCGGCACGCTCTCGGCCGAGGCGCTCCGCGACCGTCTGGAATACCTGGGCGATTGGTAACAGCCCAGCCCGGCGGCTTCGCCCTGCCCCTTTGCCGCCTCTCTGGCCAGTCCCCCCCGCAACCTGCGGTCTTCCAGGGAAACGGAGCTTGCGGCGGCCCATCCGGTGCACGTTGCGGCCGACTGGCTGGGCAACAGCCCGCGGATTGCCCTGAAACACTGCCTGCAAGTGACGGAATCCGACTTCCAAAAGGCGGTGCAGAATCCGGCGCAGTTGACTGACGATTTCCCTGAAACAGCGCAGAATCCGGCGCAGCCAGTGTCCGCCGAAGTCCGCCAAGAAACGACAGAACCCCAAGGTTCACTTGGGGTTCGGCTTACTTCGGCTGATTCCGGCGAATCGTGGCAGGAATCATTAGTGGCGGGGACAGGATTCGAACCTGCGACCTCGAGGTTATGAGCCTCGCGAGCTACCGGGCTGCTCCACCCCGCGTCATGGTTTCCGCGACGGACCAGCTTCGCGGGCCCTCCGACGGAAGTCCTTCAATCTAACATCTTTTCGGCCGGCGTCGAGGCCCACATCACAGATTTTCCTTCTCCAACCGCCTTCCCCCTGCTGCCTTACCATCCCTACAGCCCTGCAATCCACTGCAAACGTCTGCCGCAAAGCCTTGCACGGCAACGACTTTTTCGTTGTGCACCATGCACGTTCCTGGTAGATTTGAAGTGGGACTGCTATAATCCCGGCTGAGCGGCGTTTCAGCATTTCTCGTCTCTTCCCTTCCTTCGGGCGGTGCTGAACCACTGCCGCACACATAACATCGTGAATCGCCAACCAGGGACACTTGCATCCACTCCAGCCAAGAGGCAGCATCGTGGCCCCTTCTGAACCCGCTAAAATGGGTGGTGATGCGACGCAGGCGGGCCTGCAAGGCCTCTCCATTCCAACAGCTCGGCCGACACCTGCTCCGTCTGCCGGCCAACCGATAATCCGCCCCCTCCACCAGCAGCAGGCGCCGCGCCCAGCCGTGGGGGCCGTTCCTGCCAAACCGGTCGAGGAGCCGTCGCCGGGGGAACCTCAGGAAGGCGTCGCGGAGATCGCGCTGAAGAACGCTCCGCCTTGGCTCATCAGTGCCCTGGTCCATACGGTCGTGATGATCGTTTTGGCAATTCTCCTCCTCCCGCAGGTCCTCCGCAACCAGGTTGACCTCGAGGCGAGCTTCGCCGATTCAGACAGGCTTGGCGACCAGCTCATATACGATTCGCCAATTGCCGGCACCGATCTGGAGAAAGTCGAGAAGCCGGAGATCGCCTTGGGCGATCTGCCATCCCTCGATCCTGAGTCGGCTCCCATGCCCATCGACCCTGCCGCCATGATGACCGGCACAACCATGGCCAGCGACGCCGTTTCGGCCAATATCGGCCACCTGCTCACCGGCCGCGATCCGGGCTCCAAGGGAGCCCTTCTGGCCCTCTATGGCGGCAACAAACTGACGGAAGCCGCTGTGGTGGACGGCCTCAAGTGGCTCGCCCGAAACCAGCAGAAGGACGGTTCCTGGAGCCTCATTGGCCCCTACGAAGACGGTGCCCGCAGCGAGAACCGCGAGGCGGCCACCGCGATGGCTCTCCTCGCATTTCAGGGAGACGGCAACACGGTTGAGAAGGGCGACTTCAAAGACGTCGTCAAACGCGGCTGGTACTATCTCCTCAAGCAGCAGGACGGTGACGGCTGTTTCTTCCGCGAGGGCAATTACGAGCACCGTTTCTACACTCACGGGCAGGCCACAATTGCCATCTGCGAACTCTACGCCATGACCACCGATCCGGATCTCCGCGCCGCCTACAAGGAACCCGCCGAAAAGGCCGTCGACTACTGCGTGAAAACCCAGGCCCCTCCCGGCGGCTGGAAGTACAATCCCTACACCCGGAGCGACATGTCGGTGACCGGCTGGATCCTCATGGGGCTCCAGAGCGCTCGCATGGCTGGCCTCGAGGTACCCGCCAAGACACTGGATAATATCCGCGGTTATCTCGACAAGATGGGCCAGAAAGGCGGCAGCCGCTATCCCTACGAAATGGGCAACGATCCGACCCGAGCCATGACCGCAGAAGGGCTTCTCTGCCGCCAGTACCTGGGCTGGAAACGCAATAATCCGGCCCTTCTCGGGGGCGTCGAGTGGCTGCTGGAGCCCGAGAACCAACTGAGCTACACCAAGGATCGCGACGTCTACTACTGGTACTACGCCGCCCAGGTCATGCACCACATGGAAGGCGAGTCCTGGCAGAAGTGGAACAAGGTCATGTGCCAGGAGGTTCCCAAGGCCCAGGTGCAGAAAGGCCCGGAAAAAGGGAGCTGGGACCCCCACAAGCCGATCGACGATGCATGGGGCGACTACGGCGGCCGGCTCTACGTGACTTGTCTTTCGATCTACATGCTCGAAGTCTACTACCGCCACCTTCCGCTGTACTCCAACGCATTCATGTACTTGCGTTGATGTGTCAGCAAGCCCTCCCGCATCCAGGTCCAGACAGCTCGCGGGGCGAGCGGTTGAGATCCGTCCAAGCCAACCCCGGGTTGTCGCGCCGATTGCGGGAAGCCCATCTGCCTGCCAGGAGTCTGCGGGCGTCTTTCCCCACTCCGTTCAAAGCCCTTGCTCAACCACCACGAGCCGCCTTGACCGGCCGATTCTGACTGGGCCGGAAAACGTGCTCTTCGGCACGCGAGCCCCCTATTCGGGTCTCGGCGTCGGAATCGCCTCCGGCAGCGAGGGCGGAGTGGGAATCGTCTCCGCACCGGCGGGAACCGGCGCGGGTGCGGCCGTCTCTGCAGCCTCCCCCAAGGAATCCGTCCCCTCGTTGCTGGTCAAGTCCGACGCGTAGAGCGGCTCGTACACGTAGCCGTTCGGTCCCGTCCAGGTCTTCCTGTGTCCAAGGGGTTGTTCGACCGGCGGCGGACTCGGGTCGAGATAGGGAAGCATGGGTACGACCCTCCCTCCTCCCGGATACGCATAGCCGGGCGCGCTGGGAAACGCCACCGCGTACGGGCTCCTGGCAAGTTTTCGCTCATACCGCCATTGGCCGCGTCCAGCAAGATAGCTGGGCGGAACCTCGTAATACCGCGGTGCGTACGTACCATACCACGTCATCAGGTCGATGGCCTGCCGTTGCCGATCGATCGCGTGCAGCCGGGCTTGTTCCGCTCGAAGATACCCATCCACCACGGCCTTCCGTGGCAGGTAAACCTTTGCCGTGGCAACCGGTTCACGGGCCGATCCTGCGGTTGCCGCTACGGCCAGGACAAGCACTGCCAGTGACATGCTCTTTCTCATCGCAAGCGCTCTCCGAATGTTTGGCTGAAACGGTTGCGGCAACGTGCCGACAGCACGGCCCTCTCATCCGAAATCGGCGCCAGGGCGCGTGCCTTGCCATGAATCCCATGCCCTTCCGGCACAGATTCCCGACACCCCCCATCCGTCCAAAAGACCGTGCTTCTTCAAAGGCCAAAATCTCTGGATGGCTTGTGGTCCAGCGGCTAGTACTGGCTGGCGGCCCAGCCACTGCCAATCGAGTGGCGCGATTCCCGGAATGGGTCACCTCCTTCAGGCCGCTTCCCGAAAGGTGGCGGAGCCTGGATCTCCTGGAATCGTGCCAGTCTGTTCAGGCCACCAGGTCCAGCAGCGTCCCCATCGCGTCCATTCCGCTCGAGGCTCCGTAGGAGGCCGCCGCAGACTCTTGAGCTCGCTTCTGTTGGGCCAGCTCAAGTCGGGCCTGGGCCGCCATCTGTGCGGCAGCGGCCGCAACCCGCATATCCTGGCCGGAAGGTGTCGCCGGAGCCAGCGCCGCCGCGCGAACCTGTTGGGCCTTGTCGATGCTGGCCTCGGGATCGCCGGCCACCGGCGACGAGTCGATGCCTACCTCGCCGCCGACCGCGTATTGCCGTCCGTCGGGCCCCTCTTCATACTGGTAAGACGGTCCGCCCCGAGCATAGGGGCCCGCGGTCGCCATGTGGGCCTGTTCGTGGGCGCGAACCTCTCGGTCGGCGCTCGCCAGTTCTCTGAGTTCCGCCTGTTCCTCGCCTGTCAGCTCGGTTTCTGACTGGCCGACCTTCCCCGCCGGACCCCTCTGGTTTGCCTCGCTCCCTGTTCCTTCAGGAGGCCCCTGCGAAGCCGCAGCCGAGTCGGCCTCGTGCGCCTTGTCGCCTGATGTCGCGGGCTCAACCACGGAGTCCTTTTCCGCCTCCGCGGCTGCCAGGCCCTCGGCGGACAGTTCCAACTGGTCGACCGGCTGGCTGGAACCAGCCACCTCGGCCATCGATGCACACTGGCACGCCGTCTGGCCGCAATTGGCGCACACGCCGGACGACGACACCCTTTGGAGGGCGTCTGTTCGCACGGGTGTGCTCGCAAATGCTTGCAGCAGAAGGGGTTGGATCATTGTGCGCGCAGCCTGAAACGCCTTGAGAGAACGCCTCATCATCTTTCATCGGCAAACAAGGGGAGAATCTGTATCCCGACAAGACTCTGCCGGATCTGGCGATTGTCGGGTTTGCTCCACCGGCGACCATGAAGACTCGAAGCCTGAGCCAGTCCGGCAGAAACCCGGAACCTGGAGAGTACGGCCAGTGGATTCCACCTTTTCCGCTGCTCGCCGCCGAAGGATCTCGCCCAATTCCTGACATAAGCAGGTAAGCTGTTGGTCGGAGCGGAATCACGCTGAGCCACAAGTTCCTCGCGTTCTGACAACCCCACGGAGCTGCTGCCTTGCCCGAATACTTTGACCAGCGCTGGCATCGCCGGGCACTCCGCGGGGAGCAGCTGGCCGTCGAAGCCCTGGCTGCGGCAACGATCGGACCGCTCTACCGATTCTGCTTCCACCGGCTCGGCGCCAATTCCCATCTGACCGAGGAAGTGGTCCAGGAAACGCTCATCAGGGCCATCCGCGACTTGGAGAAGTACGATCCGGCACGTGCCAAGGGAAACATCTTGAGCTGGCTGACCGGCCTGGCGCGAAACGAGATTCGCCGCGCGCTGGGAAACGAAGGAGAGGCCCTCAACTTCCAGACACTCTGGGACAGACTCGACGAAGATCTCCGCACCATCTACTCACGTATCGAGTCCGAACCCATCGCCTCCGATGTGCTCGATCGTGAAGAAACTCGCGACATGGTCAACGCCACCATGGCCCAGTTGCCGGCCAAATACCGCGAAGCCCTCGAAGCGAAATACGTAGCCGGCAAGAGCATAAGAGATATCGCCGCCGCCTGGCGGATGTCCGAAAAAGCCGTCGAAAGCCAGCTCACCCGAGCCAGAAAAGCCTTCCGCGCCACCTTTGCCGCACTCGGCGAAGCGTGATCAAAGTGGGTCCTGCCTGCCGGGCGGGACTCTGAACATCCAAGCAATCCTCCATTCCATTGCCCCCTTGCCAGACCGTCCGGTCACTCTGACGTGCATTTGCACGCCCTTGTCTGTCCTCCAACCATGGGTTTCCAGCCATGAGCGAGAATACTCCTCAACCTGACCGCGATGAACCCGAAAACGTCGGCGAAACCAACGTCCAGCGTCTCCTCGTCAATTCCTACCGCCCCGAACAACCGGACTCAGCCTTCACCGAGCGCGTGACTCGGGCGATGATGGCCGAGGCTGCGCATCGACGAAACCAGCTCGTCGACCGCCGCACTCACCCAGCGCAGCGGGCGATCACCTGGGCGGTCGCCGCCACAGTCCTTCTCACCTTGGGAGCCGCCCTGGGCCACGTCCTCTCCACTGTGCAGCGGGCGGACAAGAGCACACCGCGCCAGATCGCCGGCCACGACTCGTCGCCACAGCCGACACCGCAGCGGCTCGTCTCTCATACCCTGACCCCTGCGAGGAACTGGGCGGTAAAAAGCCCCCTCACACCTCGTCCCCATGCCGATGGCACCAAGGCTCCGCAATTGGCCATCGGCCATTCCCTCCAGACCGGCCCCGCCGAGCGCCGCCGGGTCGAGCTGCCCGACGGTTCGGCTCTCTACCTCAACAGCAACACGAAGCTCGCCCTCCAGTCCGCCCGCCGTATCGCCCTCGACCAGGGTGAAATCTATCTGGAAGTGTCGCCGCGGCACGGCGAAGAACCCACGGCCGAACCCGACCCTGCGGGCAGCCATGAGAGCAACCACTTCGTGGTCGCCACCCCCGATCGCGAAATCGTTTCCTTGGGCACCAGGTTCAACGTCCGCGCCGGTAGCGACGGCACCTCGGTGGCTGTCACTCAGGGCAAGGTCCAGGTCAGCGGCCTTAAAGAGCCCGTCGAGGCCGGCCAGCAACTCGCCGCAAACGCGAAAGACACTCCAGTTCCCATCGGCCAGGCCTTTCACCTGATCGGCTGGACCCGCGACCTGGTGACGGCCTATGAGTCGCCCCTCGTCCCGGCCAGCAACTACAAGGGGGGAGCCCTCGTGGCCAAACGCCCCGACGGCCAGGAAGCCAGCCTCACCATGCGGCGCTACCACGTCGATGTCCACATCGAGGACGGCTTCGCCCGAACCACCATCGACCAGACCTACTTTAACCAGGAGACATCGCGGCTCGAGGGCACGTTCTACTTCCCGCTCCCCCCCGACGCCTCGCTCTCCCGGTTGGCTATGTACGTGGGCGGCAAGCTCATGGAAGGGGGCATGGCCGAGCGCGAGCACGCCCGAAGAACCTTCGAGTCGATCGTCAGCAAACAAAAGGACCCCGCCCTGCTGGAGTGGATCGACGGCAGCACCTTCCGCATGCGGGTCTTCCCCCTGGAAGGACGCCAGGAAAAGCGGATCATCTTGAGCTACACCCAGCGCCTCGATCGGCTCGGCGATCGCGTGGAGTATCGCTTCCCCGGCGGACACAGCATGACCGGGGTGGGTCACTGGTCGTGCCATGTCCGCGCGAAGAACTCCCGCGATTGCCGCTGGGAAGCCGACTCCTGCGACTTCAAACCCGGCGTCCGTCGCAAAGTGACGGCAGCCAGCCCGGGCCCCGCTTCGTTTCGGCTGAGCACGAAAGCGGCCGTTATCTTGCCCTCCGGTATCCCTTCCAGCCAGGCGGTGGCGCGAAGACACGGCGCGATTGGGTATTTTTGTACGAGGCCTCGGCCGATCGCGACCCCGTGCTGGCCCGGGTCCAGCTCGACGTGATCAAGACCCTCCTCGAAAACGCCGAGCACGACGACACCTTCACGCTCCTGGCCGCCACGAGCCAAATCCGCGCCCTGGCCGACAAACCCCTGGCCGTCCAGCCAAAGAACGTGGAGCGGGCCGCCGAGTTCCTCGAAAAGACGCAGCTCGTGGGCGCCCTCGATCTCGAAAAGGCCTTCACGGCTGCGGCCGAGGTGGCTGGAACCGTCGAGCAGCCGTGTCTTGTCCACCTGGGCTCCGGCTACCCGAAACTGGGCCAAAACGATCCCGAGGCCCTCGTCCGTCTGCTGCCCAAGGAAACTGCCTACGTGGGCGTGGCTGTCGGCAACCGCTGGAATCGAGCCCTCATGAAGCGGCTCGCCGGCAACTCCGGCGGATACGTCGCGCAGATCAACCCCAACGAGCCGGTCACCTGGCGGGCGATCGAGCTTGCCTCCCGGCTCAATGCGCCGCGGCTGACGAACGTGCGCGTCGTCGACGACCGCGAAAGACTCCAGTTTCTCAACATGAGCGACGTCGTTTGCCAAGGGGAAGAGCTGTTCTCTGTCGTCCGACTCGACGTCGGCAACGAACTGCCCAAGTTCGTCGAGGTCACTGGACTGGTGGACGGGAAGCCCTATTCCAAGCGACTCCCCGTCAAGGACATCGCCAAAGAGGCCGACTATCTCCCCCGGACCTGGTCCAAACTCGAGATCGACCGCCTGGTCGCCGAAGACGCGCTGGCCCACCACGACGAGATCGTCAACCTCAGCATGGCCATGTACGTCATGTCCCCCTTCACCTCGCTTCTGGTCCTCGAAAACGAGGAGATGTACAACGAGTACCACGTCGACCGCGGCCGCAAGGACCACTGGGCGATGTACCCTTGTCCGGAGACGATCGAAGTCGTCCACGAGCCCTTGAGATCCGAGTCGGAATGCCGGGAGGAAATCCGTGAGGGGAGACCCGGCGTCGACGACGTTCTCAAGACGATCGTCGTTCGAGGTCGGCGAGGTACGCCGTATACCGTTTGGCAGGTCAGCCGGCCTGGCTACCCGCGAAATCGGAGTCTGTACCGCTGGGGATACTCAGCAGAAACAGAGCGTCCGTTTCAAGTGCGGGGGCGGGTGGTAGCGGGCACGTCGGATGCTGTACCGATGTTAGGCACACTGCCCTATGTGAATAGGCTCTTTGGCGCCCCTGCAATTGGGCGGGAGACGCAGAGCCTCATGATGATGGTCACGCCACGCATCATCATCCAGGAGGAGGAAGAGGAACGGCTGGGAATCCTCTGGGACGAGTCTGATGTCAGTTGGAGCCGGAACTCATTGGACGTCGATTGGGATGGAAGTGTGACGCTTGGCATGTCCTACCCAGTGGCGTCCTCGGCGGACTCGCGCATGCGCGTCTGGACCAGCGAGGGGGATGCGTTCACGCTCGATCAAGGTCTGCCCCTATATGGAAGCCAGGGCATCGAGATGGCCGACTCCTACAGCCTGATCGACTTGACTATGGCAACGGTTCAACCCGAGTCGTGGGATACGATGTCCGGCCCCTCCACAGACTTCATGCAACCCTCTCTTGACATGGCCTTGTCAACCAAGGTCTATCCCGTAGCCGATCTGATCATGCCCGTTCAAGAGATCGGTGGCGAAGGAATCCCCGGATTGGGTCCAAGCATGTTATCCGAAAGCTACAGTTCTTCTTCCGGGGGGTTGTCATTGAACGGGCAGATCAAGAGACAGCTCGACCTTGTAGATGCCCTCTACAACACGGGGCTCTCGCACATACCATTTCCCGACGAGCCGCTCATCTATCCACCCGCCGAGGTCTGGGCAGAACTGACCGCTCGCCGCGACGATCGCTATCGATTGATGGATCCGAGCGGCTCCATCCTCGCCAAAAAGGATGTCCGGGTCGCCCTCGACGAGAAGACAACCGCCGACTTTGCCGATCAGCCGCTCAGCGATGTCGTCGAGTTCTGGGGCAATTACCACCACATCGACATCCGCCTTGCCACCGGCTATCTGCAAGAGGCAGGCATCAGCCCGCGGGCAAAGGTTACTATTCGGCTTTCCGGTGTCTCCCTCCGCTCTGCGTTGCGGCTGATCCTCGGCCAGGTGAACTTAACCTATGTCGTCACCGACGATTGCCTCCTCATCCTGCCTCCCCAGTACGCCGAGCGGTTCGTCAGCTTCAACCGATCCTTGCACTTCCGCTCTCCCAAAGTCGACGATCTCCTCGTCTACGCCCCCGCAATGCACACGACGATGGCCGATGTGCTGGCCGTTCTGGATGCCGAGGCCGGAATCGCCGACAAGCCCCGGACCGGCCGGATCGACCCCCGTGCCCGGCAGTTGATCGACCGGTCGCGCCGCGGAGGCTGGCAGCGGTTGACCGCGAAACAGAACGAGGGTCTCAAGACCGACGTTGCCTTCGACGGGCAAGGACGTTTCCGCGTTGATTTCGAGACGTCACTGGGCCTGAAGGAAACGGTTCTTTCTGACGGCGAGCACCTCTGGCACCTCTATCCCGAACTCGGCGTGGGAGCACAGCGTCTCAACAGCCGTTTCTATCAAAACCTCCCGCAGGCCCGCGTCCCCTGGCTGCTGCCTGCTGCCGACCAGCTGGCCCGCGGGGCGGACGTCGCCGTCGTCGACGATCGTACGGTCGCAGTGGTTCCTCATCCCTCGGACGAATCGAACCAGGACGAAGCGAAGCCCACCGTCCGCATCGAGCTGCGTCTGGTCTTCGCCGGCGACGGGCGTCTTGCCGAGCGGCAACTTGTGCGATCCGACTCGCACCAAGTCCTTCTCCGCGAAACCTACGATTCCAGCGGCACACTCCGACTCCTCGACGCCGACGGGAAGGAATGTCTCAATCGCACGATCGTGACCGAGCCCTGCGAGGCTCCGGACCTCCGGCCCGATCCGTCGCTGGTCGTTCTGCCGTTGCCTTGGCGCACTCGGGAGCACGTACTAGCCGCCCGTGGCCTTACGGACGACGGGGCCCACAAGAATTGGAGCACCGAGGATGCCCTGGCCGTGCTGGCCGCCGAAACGGCCGCCGGGAACGAAAAGATCCTCTCCACCATCGGTTGGTGCTTCCTGGCCAAGGGGGACCGCCGCCCCGGTTTCTATACCCTCCTGCTGGCTGCCGGCGTGAAATGGGATGCCAAACCGGACGACGATCCCTACGGAGTCCGCCACCTCTTCGTCCCCCTCCAGTCGACTCCCGACGAACTGATCACCCACTACGTGACGGCCTTGCAGGAATCGCAGTTGGGCAAGGAGAAGGTCGGCCCCCTCGGCGGCTCTGCCGACGCCTTCCCCAGCCGTCTCGCCCAGCTTCACGATCTCTGGCTCGACTGGCAGCAACTCGTCGGCCAGAAGCTGTCCGCCGACCAGCTCGCCGAACTCGAGCGGCAGACCGCCCAGTTCGTGAACCAGGCTCCCTCCGCCGCCTTTGCCGTCAGCGCCCTGGCCGCCGTGGCCCAGTATGGAGGCAAAGAGCCCTTGGCTCGCATCGGCGACAAGGTGGCCCCGTCGCTTCGCCAATTCGGGCCGGCAGCCTTCCCACTACGTCTCCTCCACGCCGAATCGGTGGCCGAAACGGAGAAGACCGGCCGCGGACGAGATCTCTTCCGTGCCCTGATCGACGACATGCTCGATGCCCGTATCGTCCCGCGACTCTCTCCGGAAACCAAAGCCACCTTCTTTCCAGGTAACGAAGAGCCAGACGCCTGGCAGGCAATCGTCGATCGGATCACCAACGAGTCCGTGGCACATCTTGTCGGACCTCAAGCCCTGTCGGTTGCCTTTTCCCTCCACCAACTCGGCGCCAAGGACCACGCCGAACGGATCTTTGCCTCCGTGACCGCCTCCACGGCAGCACAAGGTCCCGGACCAGAGACTCTTGCTGCCGTGAGCTACCTCTGGCAGATCGGCCAGCGGCCCAGAGCCGAAGCCATGCTCGGCGCGCTTCTCGAAACCGATCCCTTCAAAGACGCCCCGACCCTGTGGCGTTTTGCGGGCCTGATGGCCGAAGAGCAAGGCCGGCCCGCCCGCGCCGCCGAGTGCCTCGACCGGGCCCTCGCCCTCCAGTTCGATCGGCTTCCCGAAGAAGTCAACCTCAACTTGATCCGTACGGACTATGGCAGACTCCTGGGTCTCTTCGACCAGGCCGCCCAGAGCGGTCCCTCCTCCGATCCAGACTTTCAGGCCGGCCGAATCTCGCGGATCGTCGCTTCGGCCGACCGCTGGCGTTCCCTGGATCCCCAGCCCGCCGAACCATGCCGCCTCGCCGGTGCCGCCCTGGCCCGCTTGGGGGCCGTCGACCTTGCCTGGGACTACGTCACCTCGCCCCTGGCCACCGCGGACCAGCCCCCAATCAACTGGTCGGACCTCGCCAGCAACTTCCATCAGCAAGGTCAATACGAACTGGCCGACCGCGCCTACGGGCTCGCCTTCAAAGCCGATCCGACCAATGCCGAGATCCTTTGGAACCGCGCCCGTGCCCGCATCGAATCCGGCCGTGGATCGGAAGCCCGCGATCTGCTCCAGACACTCGCCTCGGGATCATGGAACTCAAAGTACGGAGCCGTGCAGCAGCAAGCCAAGCGAGCTCTCGCATCCGTAACAGACACGCCCGGCGGACCCCCTCCCAAATAGCAGAGGTGGCCGACCACGCCGACCTGCCCGTTCCCGAAAAGGGCCGTCCGATTTGCTTCGGACGGCCTGCACTGTTACCATGATCGCTCACACCCACGACCGGTCTCTGAAGAGTCGAGGGGGCCGGTCTGGAGGTGTCGGTGGCCACCGTTCAAGGAACGTTTCGATGAGAGCAGTTCGGACCATGTTCGGCACGGTGCTTCTGCCCGTACTCGCAACCTCATCCCTGAGTGCCGCCTCTATTGCACAATCCGTCGGCCAGTTGTTTGACTGTACTCGGTTCGGAACGATTTCCGGATTCTTCGTGATAAACGATTAGGTACAAAGGCCCGCCTTCCCAGGAGATCCCCAATGAAACGCTTCCTCACCTCGCTCGCCGTCCTTGCACTGCTCGCCGCATGTGCATCCCCTCTCTTTGCCGCCGACGCCGAGAAACCCGCCAAGGTCCGCATCCTGCTGACCACCGGCGGCCACGACTTCGAGGTCGAACCGTTCTACCAGATGTTCGACTCGATGAAGGGGATCCAGTACACCAAGGCCAAGATGCCCGACGATGCCGGCCTCCTCAAGCCGGGTCTGGAAAAGGACTACGACTGCATCGTCATGTACGACATGTGTAGTCCCGCCATGTCGCCGGAGCAGCAACAGGCCTTCGTCAAACTGCTCAAAGAAACCGGAATCGGCCTGGTCTCCATGCACCACAACCTGGGCGCTCATTGGACCTGGGACGAATTCCGCAAGATCATCGGCGGCCGGTTCATCCTCCAGGATACCGAACTCGACGGCACGCCCTGGAAGCAGACTCGCTGGCAACACGACGAACATCTCAAGGTAGCCGTCGTCGACAAGCAGCACCCCATCACCCAGGGTGTCGACAACTTTGAGATCGACGACGAGGCCTATGGCAAGTTCTGGGTCGATCCCCAGGCCCATATTCTCCTCAAGACGGACCATCCCTGGAACAACCCCGAGCTTGCCTGGACGAAGACCTACGGCAAGAGCCGCATCGTCCACTGCATGCTCGGCCACGATGGCAAAGCCTACGCCAATCCCTCCTACCGTCGCTTCCTCGAGCAATCCATCCGCTGGGCCGCTACCTCCCCGTAGCTTGGCTCTCCAGAGCCGAGTCCGAATCATCAATCGATCTCCCACTGCAACGAACCGCGCAAGCAGCCGATCGGAATCTCGCACAACTGAACGCTCATTTGCCCATTCGTCTCGACGCTGGAAAGACAAATGACGGACACGATGCCAAACGAACCTGCGTTTCGGCCGGTCGACCCGGAAAAAGACGTCCGGGTTTACTTCCGCCATCTTCCTCATTGGCGTCAACACGGGGCGACTTATTTCGTAACCTTTCGACAAGCAGATTCAGTCCCAGCAAATGTGCTGGCTGAATGGCAAGATCTCCGCTACCGCTGGTTCCAGGCCCACAACCTGGATCCGCAGTGGTCGACTACGGTCCCGCAACGTTGGGCCGATGGCTATCAACGAATTCCCGCGGCGGCACGCCGTGCCTTTGAACGGTAGCAAGCCCGTATGTTTCATGATGAATTGGATCGCTGCCACGGCAGTTGTCTCCTGCGTTATCCTGAACCACGAAAGATTCTTGCAGATTCCCTATCGTTCTTTCACGGCGATCGTTTGTGGATGGGTGATTTCGTGATCATGCCTAATCACACCCATGCCATAATAACCCCATTGGCTGGCTGGGAGCTGGAAGAACTGCTCGAATCCATCAAGAAGTGGACCTCACGACGAATTCACCAGTGGCTTTGTGATCGAAACAAGGCAGAACAGCCAACAGAAATTCAAACGGATCGTGCGAGTTTCTGGCAGCAAGAGGCCTACGATCGAATTGTTCGTGATCGCGAAGAACTGCTGATCTTTCGGCGCTACATCGCGCAGAATCCGCAGAAGGCTGGGCTTCAAGCAGCTGACTACACTTGCCACGTCGCCGTATGGCTCGATGCATTTGCACCCCGCTCCGGTCCTCCCCCGTAGCTTGGCTCTCCCGAGCCGAGATCGGTAGCCTGGCTTTCCCCAACCGAGACCAGTAGCTTGGTTCTCCCGAGCCGAGTCTGAGTCATCAATCGATCTCCCATTGCAGCGACGCAGGCAAGCCGCCCGATCGAAATCTCGCTGCGCAGAA
Organism: uncultured Planctomycetaceae bacterium; assembly: GCA_964563135.1. GTDB lineage: Bacteria > Planctomycetota > Planctomycetia > Pirellulales > Thermoguttaceae > JAAYAY01. Next base: position 28,781 of record CAZLWV010000013.1, on the reverse strand, counting down.
CAACTACTCTTTCACAAGTCTCGGCTCTCCCGAGCCGAGATCAGTAGCTTGGCTCTCCAGAGCCGAGTCTGAGTCATCAATTGATCTCCCATCGCAACGACGCAGGCAAGCCAGCCGATCGAGATCTCGCTGCGCAGAACAACTACTCTTTCACAAGTCTTGGCTCTCCCGAGCCGAGATCGGTAGCCTGGCTTTCCCCAACCGAGACCAGTAGCTTGGTTCTCCCGAGCCGAGTCTGAGTCATCAATCGATCTCCCATTGCAGCGACGCAGGCAAGCCGCCCGATCGAAATCTCGCTGCGCAGAACAACTACTCTTTCACAAGTCTCGGCTCTGGAGAGCCAGGCTGGCATAGCCTCCGCAGCGCCAACTCCCCCACCATCACCACCGCCGCCGCCAGCACGAGGTACATCCATACCCTCGACCTCCTCGTCGATGCCGCTCCCTCACCCGCCACCACTTCCGCGGCCCGTGGATGGAACTTCCCACCTGTCACCGCGGCCATCTTCCGCAGCAGCGTCTCGTTCGTCTCGCGCGGCACCCACTCACTTGCATACACCGGACACGCCGAACACCGCCCCGAAAACACGGCGGTCTCTCCCACACGGCACGTTGCGCGAAAAACGTATACGCCAGCGTCCGGCGTCGCCACCTCGACCGAATACTGTCCCGGCGCGACCCGCGGCATTGGCACAGACTCCTTCACTCTGTCAGGACCAGTCACCTCGACCGCCACTTCACCATCGTTCTCGAACCGCCCCAGATGCGGCACGGCATCCAAGGTCACGAGCGTTGTTCTGTCGGTTCGCTTGCACACCAGCCGGTAGCCGTCGCTGCCGGCCGGTCGAACGACCAGGCGGGCCAGCGCTCCCCACACGGCTTCCTGCCCAGGCCAACTCTGCCACGGCCGCGTCCACTCCCCCCGCAGATCCGAGGTAAACACGGCCGCACGGCCGCGGCCCGCCTGCCACCACGCCACCAGCGGATCGCCCGTCTCCAGCTTCATCTCAACCTGCGCCCCAGTCCTGGCCTTCGTCTGCACGTAGCCCAGCAGCGCCGGCGGCTTCTCTCCGGAAAGGGAGGCACGGGCTGCAAACGCCGGACTGACGTCGATCATAACCGGCTCTTCCCGGATCCCCATTCTGGCGGCCTTGGCCGTTTCCCTCACAAAAATCTCCGGCACCTCGGCTGCACTCGTGCAGTGATGGTAATCACCCCCTCCAAGCTCGGCGATCGACTGGAGCAAAGGTTCGGCCGCCTCGGCTCCGACCGCCACGGTCGAAATCGTGATCCCCGAAGCCATGATCTCCCGTGCCAGATTGTCGAAATCGCCCGGATACGAGATGCCGTCGGTGAGCACGATGATGTGCTTCAGATCGGCATAGGCCTCGTGCAATGCCAGGTGTGCCTTGACAATGGCCGGATGCATGTTCGTGCCGCCTCCGGCGGTGAGCGACTCGATCTCGTCAAGCACCTTCTCCGGGTTGCCGCATGGCTGCAGCGGCACGATCCATTGGGTCGTATCCTGAAACGCAATCACGCCAAGCTGATCCTGGGCGTCGAGCATCTGAACCGTCTGCCGCAGGGCCGTCTTGGCCAGCCCGATGGCGTTGCCCTCCTCCATCGACCCCGACTGGTCGATCGCCAGCACCAGGGCAAGCGAAGGCCGCTTGGCCTGCGAGTCGAACTCGCACGTGACTGGCAGCACCCGCTCGAGCGCCGTTCTGCGGTAGCCGCCCGCCGTCAGCGAATCCTGACCCCCGAACACCACGAGCCCTCCGGCCCGCTGGCGGACATATGACTCAATGGCCTCAAGCGGCCCAACGGCAAATGCATCCGCCGGCACATCCGCGAGCACCACCAGGTCGAATCGCGAAAGCCCTTCCAGGTCCTGGGGAAAACGTTCCACTAAGGTCGTTTCTACTTCCAACCCGTTCTGGTCGAAGACTGCCGCCAGAGGTGCCAGACGGTCCGTTTCCCGCCCCGCCAGCAGCGCTCGGCCACGGCCCCCGGGCCACACGGCGACCTCGGTCCAGTTGTTGGCCTTCTGGCCGTCAGATGCAGCCTCCAGTTCGACCCGGTAGGTTCTGCCGGGACCGTCGCCGGACTCCAATTCAAAAGGAACCGTCACCCGCCCGGCTGGCAGATCGACCTCCTTGCGGCCAACCTCCTCATTTCCGGCGAGCACGCGAACGACTGCCTTGCCTGCGCGGTTGGATGCTGCCACGACCTCCATACCGGCCGGATCGCCGGCACGCACCTCCGATGCGATCGTGACCGATTCGATCCATGCGTCGTCGCCTCGTCGAGCCGCCAACGCGGTCGTGTCGACGGGCACCTGCAGGGAGGCGGCCCAGGAGACCGCGTCCCCTGGCACCGTGGCGTTCCCGTCGCTGAGCACCACAACTCTCGCTGGCCCGCCTGGCCTGTCAATCGACGAGACATCCGCCAGGGCCGTTGCCAGGTCCGTTCCCGTCGGATCGAGTCCCGCCGCTTCCGGCCATTTCCCCTCGCACGGACGGCCGGCAGTTGCGGCAAACGGGATCACCACCGCACGATCGGCAGTCGAGCGGGCAACCATGTCAGCTACCAGCGCCTTCGCGGCAGCCTCGCCGGCTGCATCAATGCTTGCACTTCGGTCCACGAGCAGCGCAGTCCACGGAGCCTTCCCCGGGTGTTCTACCACCGGTTCGCACAAGGCCAGGATCAGCAGCGTAAGTGCGAGCGAGCGCAGCAGAAGAGTTGCGATCCGTTTCGAGGTCGATTCGCGGACCAGGCTCCCTCGCACCATGACCGCAAGCAGCGGCACCAGCACCCATGCCGCCAGCCACTCCGGCCTGGCAAGCCAGATACTCTCCCACAACTCAGCCATCACAAATCACCCCCCCAGGTCCCTTGACCGCTGCGCTGACGGCAATCCTCGCGGCGCAGGCGGCCTCTCTGGCGGTTTTGGACCGGCCCATCGCTGGACTTCGAGTTTCGATTCTTGCCTCCATCATTCCATCCACCGCCGCTGATACAGGCCCCATTCCATCGCCAGCAGCACGATGGCTGCCAGCACCAGCCAGCGCCACAGCGGCATCATCCCAGGTCTTCCCGCCAGCTGGGGCTCGCCGCACCATGCCTCAGGACTCTGTGTCCGGCATGCCTGCTGGCCGGCCACCCGGCTCTCGGGCCAAGGCGCAGTCGCCGCCTCGCCGCCCCTCGCCCCGTCCGGCAGGCTCGTGGCCAGCCGATTGTCGCTGGCAACCGCGTCTTCCCCGCCGATCGCGGCTTCAACCGGGCCTCCCGCCTCGGATTCCAGTTCAGCCATGACGGTCGCCGTCGCGCCCGCATCCACCTTGCACTCCGTCTGGTGAATTGGCTTGCCGCCGAGAATCACCTGCAGAGAAGTGGCCAGGGCCGTATCGCTCGGATTCGTCACCTCCGCGATCAACTGAAACCGCCTCGCATCCTCCGGGTACCGTCGCACGGCCAGTCTTGTGATCCCCGCGTTTTCCGCCGCCGATCCCACTGGATGAATCGTGACCCGGGATCCCAGGTCGGTGTTCTCGGCTCCGTCAAAGCAGCCGTCGCTGAAGACATGCACTTCCGTCTCAGTGCCGGTGGCTGCCAGACCCGAGGCGACATCCGCCGCCTCGACCACCCGTGACGGCAGGTTGGCCGTCCGAATCCTGCCGATCGCGTCGGCCACCCGCTGGAAATCCGATTCCGCCGCACAAACGACAACCGGTCGGCCGGCCGTGGTGACAACCGCTGCAAACTCGCCGGGCTCGAGCGTCTCCAGACACTCCACCGCCAATCGTTTCGCCCTCGCCAACCGGTCGCTCCCTTGCTCCACGGCCTCCATGCTCGGTGAATTATCAACGACCAGCACCACGGTTCGCGGCCGCCGCAGACACGGTTCGGCCGCTGCCAGCGACAGAAGAATCACAACACCCACGTGGAATGTCAGAGAGATCGCCCGCCGGCGGCGCCATGCCCCCGCCGCCGATCGCGTTTCTCCCAAAACCTCCTGCCACAGATACGGACGCGCGATCACCACCCGCAGCGGCCGAATCGCTCGCATGTAGAAAACCACCACCGCTCCGGCCAGCAGGGCCCAAAGAAGTGTCGAAGGTCGCAGGAGGATCAGCGCAAGACTTGTCACGGCGAAGAGGTTCTCAAAGCCAGGATTCTTCCAAGTTCGCATCGTCCGAGCGCGGCCACGTCCGCCGATACGTACGGCACACGGTACTTCCTGCAGTAATGTCGGGGCCGCTCCCGGTCTTCCCGGGCGAGCTCCTGATAGCGCCGAATCTGCGACTGGCTGAGCGTCGCCTGCCAGGTTCGCCCGCTCTCCGCATCGACCAATTCCAGGTCGCCGCGGCTCAGAGCACGGTCTTCTTCCGGATCGACCAGGTGGATCACTCGCGGCCGGTGGCCGGCCAACCGCAGAACATCCATCCCATACCGGAAGGACCCGCGGTCGCACAGGTCGCTGACCACCACGACCACCCGAGCCGCCGGCTCCAGCCGCACAAAGGTCTCCACGCTGCGGCGAAACTCCGTTGCTCCGCCGGGCGCCGCAAGAGACCCCAGTTGCCGCAACAATACCCCTGCACGCCCCTTCCCCCGCACCGGTCCGATGCGTCCCTCGAGCCGGTCGGAGAACGGCAGGATCGCCACCTCGGCCCCCTGGTCGAGTGCCACGTAGCCGGCCGCCGCGGCAATCCGGCGGGCGGCCTCGAACCGCGGTCGAGACAAACCAAGCCCCATGCTTGCCGAGTGGTCCAGCAGGATCCGTACATGCCAGTCCCGTCGCCCTGCAAAAAGTCGCACCCGCAATTCGTCGTGACGGGCGCACACATTCCAGTCCACGTGGCGGTAGTCGTCTCCCGGCGAGTAGTCGCGGTACCCGGTCGGTTCCGTGCCGCCAACCGGCAAGCTCGCCGCCGGCTCCTGCAACAACCCTCGCGGCCATCCTCGCGCAGCTGCCGCCAGCCCTTCCAGGTCCTCCAGATCCTCAAACTGCTTCCGCCTGTTCATCGCTCAGAAACCAAATGCGAGCATAATAGAAATGCACCAGCACACTCACGCCCTCAGCCAGCATCTCTGCCTCACCCGGCCTGCGCTTTCTCCGCTTGAAAAGCATTCAAGTCCATCGCCGGGGGCCCCGCAACCAGGGTCTTGCCGGGTCATCCCCCGATCCCCGCCGTCCGCGAAACAACCTTCTCCACCAGCCCGTCGGTCGCGATTCCCTCCGCCTGCCCCTCGAAATTCAGCACGATCCGGTGCTTCAGCGTCATGCCGCATACGTCGCGGATGTCAGCCGCGGCCACCTCGATCCGGCCAGACGCCAACGCCTTCATCTTGGCGGCCAGGATCAATGCCTGGGCCCCGCGGACGCCCGCTCCATGGGCCGCGTACCGCTGGACTTCTTCGGGTGCCCCCGTGCCGCGCGGATCGGTTGCTGCCACCAGCCGGATCGCCTGCCGCCGCACTTCAGACCCCACCCTGACCTGCCGCACCAGTTCCCCCATCTCCAGAATCCTCGGCCCATCCACCACCGGCTGGATCGCCACCGCCGCCGCCCCTGTCGTCCGATCCAGCACCGCCTCCATCTCCTCCGGGCTCGGCCGACCCATCGTCCGTTTGAGCAGAAACCGGTCCAGTTGAGCCTCCGGCAGCGGGAAGGTTCCCTCCATCTCCAGCGGATTCTGTGTGGCGATCACGAAGTAGGGCAGCGGCAGGCTGAACCTCTCGGTCGACACCGTGACCGTCGTGTCGTCCATCGCCTCCAGCAGGGCCGACTGAGTCTTCGGCATGGCACGGTTGATCTGGTCCGCCAGCACGATATTCGAAAACAGCGGCCCTCGCTGAAACTCGAATGTTCGCCGCCCTTCGGGAGTCTCCATGATCACATACGTGCCGATGATGTCGGCCGACATCAGATCCGGCGTGCACTGGATCCGCTGAAACGACACATCCACGGCTTCCGCCAGCGTCTGGGCCAGGGCCGTCTTGCCCGTGCCGGGCAGTCCTTCGAGCAGCACGTGCCCGCCCACGATTAGGGCCGTCAAAACCCCGTCGATAGCCTCTCGCTGCCCCACGATCGCCTTACCGATCTCGTGCCGGAGCCCTTCAAGATCTCTCTGGAATCCCTCGAGTTTCTCCTCCAACTCACCGCGGCTCATCAGCTGGCTCCCCCTCAAGTCCAGGGCGGCATCCCATACGACAGGTCTGCAACGGGGAGCTATGATACCCCATAGCGGCGGCAGAACGATAGTACAGAAGGTGCCAGCCACCAAATTTGATAAGACTGGGCAAGGTGGATATTCTCCGAAAAGGGTTCATTACAGCAACCGGCGACGCGTATCTCGCAGAGTTCGTTGATACGGTGGCCCCGTAAAGGAAAACGACTTTCGTCGACTTTCATTGCCGCGGGGAAAGCCGGATTGCGTGCATTGAATACTGACTGGCCGGTCATTAGGATGAGTAGCTTGGCGTTTCGTGGGATGATTTCCGTTGCGTCGCTCCGTTTGCGCTTTGAGAACTGGTGCGGCCGACCACTCCAAGGAGGCCTTGCTGCCCCTCCTCGCCAGGCACCCGGTGGCAGGGAGCGAACTAGACCGTGATTCGCAGCCGGCTGGTATCGCGGACCGTGACTCTAATTCTGCATGCTACGGAGACCGTTTCGTGCCAGAAATGAAACCTGCTGTTTGCTCCCCCGGTCGCTGGATGACGGCTGCCGGCATGCTCCTGGGCGGTGTCGTCCTCCTGAGCGGGTGTGGAATGTCCAGTGCCACTCCGCTCAAAGCTCCGGCCCTCCCGCCGCCGGAGGTTGAAGTGACCCATCCGACGCTGAAAAACGTGACCGACTACTTCGAGTTTCCGGGCCAGACGGCGCCGGTTGGAGAAGTGGAAATCCGTGCCCGGGTCACCGGCTACATCGTCAAAGTGAATTTCGAGGACGGACAGGAGGTCAAGCAGGGCGACGTGCTGTTTGAGATCGATCCACGTCCCTACCAGGCCGCGTTGGATCAGGCACGCGGCGATTTGGCCCGATTGCAGGCCACCCTCGTGAGGGCCGAAACGGATCTCGCCCGCACGGAGCGGTTGCGTCCGTCCGGAGCGGTGAGCGAGGACGAATACGAAGACAATGTGGCGCAACTGGCAGTTGCCAAGGCGTCGATCCAATCGGCCGAGGCCAACTTGCGCAATGCCGAATTGAACCTGGAGTTCACGAAGGTCGTCTCCCCCATCGATGGTCGCGTCGGCAGAAGACGGATTACCGAGGGCAATCTCGTCCAGCCCGGGTTGGACGAGGCCATGGTTCTCACGACGGTTGTCACCACCAAGCCGGTCTACGCCTATTTCGACATTGAGGAACCGGTCTTGTTGAAATACCTGGGCTCGCTCTGGCAGGCCGAAGGGAAGTCGCTCCTGAACCAGATCGAAAAGCTCGACGTGCCTGTGGAGATCGGTCTGGACAACGAAGCCGGGTTTCCTCACGTCGGCAAACTGGACTTCGTCGACAACAAGGTCAACCGGGAAACGGGTACCATCCAGGCCCGGGGAGTGTTCGAGGACCCCAACGCCTGCCTTTCTCCCGGACTCTACGTGCGAGTGCGGATCCCGTTCGGCCCGCCCCGCCCGGCCTTGCTCGTGCCGGACCGGGCGATCGGCACGGACCTGAAGACGAAATTCTTGCTGGCGGTTGACGGGAAGAACGTTGTCGTGCGTCGTTCTGTGGAGTTGGGATCGCTCCACGACGGACTTCGCGAAATCCGATCGGGCATTGGCCCGGAGGATCGGATCATCGTCGAAGGTCTGCAACGAGCCCAGAGTGGATCGACCGTGAGTCCGAAACCTCTGGCGGGCGGGACGCTTGCCGTGAACGTTGCCGCTTCTGCGGAGGCCAGCCAGGGGGTCGATCCAGGAGCGGGCGGCCGTGCCCCATAAGAACGTCGCCGATCCAGCGGAGACAAGAGACCGGTTCGAATGGGGCGTCAAGAGGTAGCGGCTGATGTTTTCGCGGTTCTTTATCGATCGTCCGATCCTGGCCTCCGTGCCTTCGATCATCATTACTCTGCTTGGGCTGGCAGCAGTGTTCCGGTTGCCGGTTTCGCAGTATCCAGAGATCACGCCCCCAACGGTGCGGGTCACGTGCACCTATCCCGGCGCCAGCGCCAAGGTCGTTGCCGACACGGTTGCCGCCCCGATCGAGCAACAGGTGAACGGCGTGGAAGACATGCTCTACATGTCGTCCCAGTGCAGCAACGACGGCTCCTACAGCCTCATGGTGACCTTCAAGGTGGGAACCGACCTCAATCTGGCCCAGGTCCTCGTCCAGAATCGCGTCGCATTGGCGGCGCCCACCTTGCCGGACGTGGTCAGGGCGGTAGGCGTGACCACCACGAAGCGATCTCCCGACCTGATGTTGATGGTCAACCTCGTCTCACCCAGCCAAACCTACAATCAGCTCTATCTCAACAATTACGCCACGATCTTCGTCCGCGACGAATTAGCCAGGCTCGACGGAGTCGGCGAAGCCATGGTATTTGGGCAGCAAGCCTACAGCATGCGGATCTGGCTCGACCCGGATCAATTGGCGTCGCGAAACATGACCGTGGGCGACGTCGTGCGTTCCCTCCGCGAGCAGAACGTTCAGGTCGCGGCGGGCCAGGTCGGGCAGCAGCCCGCGGCCCCGGGGATCGATTTTCAGTACACGATGACCACCCTGGGACGGCTTGAAGATCCGGAGCAGTTCGCCAATATCATTGTCAAGACCGACGGCCAGGGAAAACTCGTGCGGCTCCACGACGTCGCGCGGGTCGAATTGGGCGCGAAAAGCGCCGACGCTACCACGCGCATGGACGGCATGCCCTCCGCGGGTATCGGGGTGTTTCAACTTCCGGGCTCCAACGCGCTCGAGACGTCGGATCGCGTCAAGGCGAGAATGAAGGAACTCGCCGAACGATTCCCGCAAGGCGTCGAGTACCGCATCGTTTACGACACCACCCCCTATATCCGCGAGTCGATCCGCGAGGTCTTCAAGACGTTGCGCGACGCGGTGATCCTGGTAGCGGTCGTCGTGCTCGTGTTCCTGCAGAACTGGCGTTCGGCGCTGATCCCGCTGGTCGCCGTGCCCGTGGCGATTATCGGCACCTTTGCCGCCATGGCCGTGATGGGCTTCAGTTTGAATATGCTTTCCCTGTTCGGGCTGGTGCTGGCCATCGGCATTGTGGTTGACGACGCGATCGTCGTGGTCGAGGCCGCCGAACACCACATCGAGCAGGGACTCTCGCCGCTGGCGGCCGCGCACAAGGCCATGGAGGAGGTCTCCGGCGCGCTGATCGCCATCGGCCTGGTGCTCACCTGCGTGTTCGTTCCCTGCATCTTCGTCTCGGGAATCACCGGATTGTTCTTCCGCCAGTTCGCCTTGACGATCGCTGTTTCCACGGTCCTCTCGGCCTTCAACTCGCTCACGCTCAGCCCCGCCTTGTGCGCCATCCTGCTGAAGCCTCGTCACACGCAGCTCGATCCGCTGGCAAGGCTCCTCCATTTCTCGTTCGGCTGGTTCTTCAAGCTCTTCAACATGACTTTCGCGTTCTCCACTTCCGTCTACACCCGCGCGGTGGGGCGGCTACTGCGAGTCAGCGTGCTAGTACTTGTCGTCTATGCCGGACTGCTCTATCTGACCAATTGGACGTTCCACCGGGTTCCCACCGGCTTCATCCCGAACCAGGACCAGGGTTACATGTACGCGGTCGTCCAGTTGCCCGACTCCGCCTCGCTGGAACGGACAGAGAAGGCCATGGAACACGTCGACAAAATCATGCGTTCGACGCCGGGGATCGGCCATACGATCCGCATCGCGGGAATGTCGTTCGTCTTGCAGGCCAACGGATCCCATCTGGGAACGATGTTCATCATTCTGGATCCGTTCGAGGAACGGCTCGCCGCCGGCCTGAGTGCCGACAAGATCATCGCCTCCCTCCGCAACCAGCTCTCGCAGCAGGTCAGCGAAGCCAAGGTCACGGTTCTTGGAGCTCCGCCCATCCGAGGGCTCGGAACCGCCGGGGGCTTCAAGATCATGATCGAAGACCGTGCGGGCGTGGGCGTCGATACGCTTCAGGCTCAGACGGACAACCTGATCTCCCTGGGCAACTCCGAGCCCGAATTGGTGGGACTGGTCAGCGTGTTCCGGGCCAATGCGCCCCAGTTGTTTGTCGACGTGAACCGCACCAAGTGCGGGGCGATGGACGTTTCCCTGGACGAGGTATACGACGCACTCCAGGCCAACATGGGAGGGCTGTATGTCAACGACTTCAACTTGTTTGGCCGCACGTGGCAGGTGAATGTCCAGGCAGATACCCGCTTCCGTATGGATCGCAACGACGTTCGCCGCCTGCACGTGCGCAACCGCCGGGGCCAGATGGTCCCCATCGGAACTCTGCTCAGCGTTGAAGACGCGAGCGGTCCCTTTGTGATCAATCGCTACAACCTGTATCCGGCAGCGTCGATCAACGGCGCCACCGCGCCCGGCGTCAGTACGGGGGATATGATCACCATCATGGAACGCCTTGCCAAACAGAGCCTGCCATCGACCATGGGGTTCGAATGGACCGAGGTCACCTATCTGCAGATCCTCGCCGGCAGCACCACGCTGTTTGTCTTTGGTGGGGCCGTGCTCCTGGTGTTCCTGGTCCTGGCGGGGCAGTACGAAAGCTGGTCTCTGCCGCTGGCCGTGATTCTCGTCGTTCCGATGTGCATCCTGTGCGCCGTGACCGGCGTGGCCATCGCCAAGATGGATATCAACATCTTCACGCAGATTGCCTTCATCGTTCTCGTGGGGTTGGCCAGCAAGAACGCGATCCTGATCGTTGAATTCGCCAAGGCCAAGCGGGAATCGGGCATGCCCCGCTACGACGCCACCATTGCCGCTTGCCGTCTGCGGTTGCGGCCGATCATGATGACTTCGTTCGCCTTCATCCTCGGCGTGGTTCCCCTCATGCTTTCCAGCGGAGCGGGCGCCGAGATGCGGCGCACTCTGGGCGTCGCCGTCTTCAGCGGCATGCTCGGAGTAACGGCCTTCGGGATCTTCCTGACCCCCGTCTTCTACTACGTCATCCAATGGTTCGCCGACCGCCGGGAACGGAAACGCACGCCCATCCAGCCCTGACGAAATCCAGCGCTGACAGCGATCCCATCAATACCTGCCAGAGTCCCGCGACATCGACAGCAACGCCCGTTCAGAACTCGATCTGGTAGCGTTTGGTCAGGTCCCGGCGAGCCTTGGACATGTCGTCGTCGATCTGGCGCCAGAGGTCGGCCCGGTTTCCGGAAACGTTGGCCCGGCCGACGCGTTTAGCGACCGTGCTGGCGGCCAGCGTCTTCTGGGGAAATTCCCAGGCTCCTCCCTCGTATCCGCCCCAGTAGCCTCCGTAGCCATAGGCATAACCTTCGCTGGAGAATCCTCCCTCTCGGCCGGCATTGTTCGAGTACTTGCTGGCCTCGATGCCCACCCCACGATACTGGACCGCCATGTCGCGAATTGCCTGGGCGATCGTGGCCGAGAAGTCGACGAGCTGCTCATCCACACCAAGGATCGGCAACCGGTCGATCTTCCTGGCATAGCGATCCATCCAGACCGCCACTTCGCCCGTGCCGACCACGCTCTTGGGATTCGGATTCTTCACATCGTCGACGAGGATTTCCAATTCCTTGAAATAGTCGAACGTCTTCTGGGGACTGGCCTTGACTGCGGCGGTATTACCAGCGGTGCTCGAAGTACCGGGCGTGCCGGCGGCGGTGCTCGACGCTCCCGGCGTGCCCGCACCGGCGCTCGAATCGCCGGAAGCGGCAAGTTCGGGAGCGGGCGGCTCCACCAAGGTGAGAATGCGGCGCAGACCTTTGGCAGAAAGTGTGCCGCTCAGAAAGAGGGTGTTTGGGGTCACACGCACGTCCCAGTCGTAGAATTCGTCGATCGAGGCTCCAAACCTGGCCAGTTTTTCAAGGATCAACGATTTGGCATAGTCGGCCGTCATCGTGATGTCTTCCTTGAAGTCGATCCGCAGGCTGCCGGACACGTTGGTGGTGACCCGGATTCCGAGCGTTACCCCCCGTATGCTCGCCAGGACCTGGGCGAGCCGGTCCAGGTCGACGTCCTTTCCCTTGATCGCGTGGGTATCCTCCAGGTTCTGGCGGACGGCGCCGGGGTCCACCGCGTTCTCCAGGTCGAGGGCCATAATGATCTCGGTGCCGACCGTTTCGGGATACGCTGCCGCTTCGCGCAAGTAGGGGGAAAGGGCGTTGGCGTCCGGAAGAGCCGGATGATTGGCCCAGTTGGTGGCGAATCGGCGATCGGCGGGAAACCGCATTCCGACCAGGCGTGAGGTGAAGGGAACGACATAGACATTCATTGGGAGCCAGGCGGCCTGCATGCTGCCGAGCTGTTCGACCCGGCCATTCTGACGTTGAGCCACGTCGGCCGCCGTGACATCGACATTGGTTTCGACAACGACCGCCTCCCAATTCGGCCTAATTGTGCTCGCGTTGAGATCGGCGGCAAGCACCGCCCGGTCAAGCTCCTTGCCGCCAAACACATAGCGGCTCACCTGGGCTCGGATGTTCTTTTCCGATGCCGGCGTGTTGACCACAAACAGGCTGCTTCGGATGGCCTTGACGTCAAACATGACGAGCGTGTTCGCGCCGGCCGGGACCCGGCTGAGCAGTGGGCCGAAACGGGCCGGCTGCTCGGCTGCCTGAGTTGGCATGAAGGCCGCGACAATTGCCAGCAAAACGACGGGCGTCGCGAGGAGCAAAGCATTCTTTCGGCACATGATGTTGTTCTCCAGCAAGACAGGTGAGCCGGCCGGTTCGACACGGCGGAAAAAGGGTGCTGCGAGCCTGCAAGACTGTTCCGTCGAAGGTTCGTCAGCGTCGGCTTCGTGGAGCCGATGCGGACGAATCGCTGATGCAAGGATTCTTCTGACTCGCGGGGCCTCTGCTCGTCTCTTAAGGGGTTGTGGTCTGGGGCTCCTCCAACCGCACCATCAGCCATTGTTGCGTCTGGCCGTCTGCAAAATGGACCAGGGCCGGTGCCGAGTCTGCGGTCAGATTGACAATGCCGGTCTCCATGATCGGCCAGCTCTTGCCGACCGCATTCCAGGCCACGCGCTGACTGGCCTTATCCGCCATGCCCTCGATGGTCTGCGTGCTGTTGATAGCAGCGTTGCTGAAGGTCCCGCTGATGATCCCTTCTTTACTGATCGCCAGTTGCAGAAACAAGGTGGGATCCGGGCCCGAGGCCTGGCCGTCGGGCGTCAGGGCGAACACGCCGAGCGGCATCCACTCGGCCTTGTCCGGCGCAAGCGCCGGAGCACTGGCAGCAATCGCTTCCGCTTGCTGTGCGTACTCATCGACGGTGGCCGCGGCTTGATCGCCGTAGTAAACGGAATTGTCCTCGTAGTACACGCTTTCGCCGTAGCTATAAGGGTAGGGCTCGCTCCAGCCGAAGGCAACCCATCCGGTAACCGCGGCCCACGTGGCCCAGCGATAGGGGCGCGTGATGCGCCAACTTGCCCAGCCGGGATGATCCGACCAGAAATCCAACCGTGGATGGTTCTCCTGCACTTGATTGCGCACTTCGTCGCGCCGTTGGACGCGATTCTGCTGCCACTGCTGGCGGTTTTCGATCCGGTCGGGCCGATTCGAGGCCAATGGACGATCCGCCGGAAGCTGGCCCGCGATCGGACGGTCTCCAATGCCGGGACGCTGGCCAAGGCCGGGTCGTACGGCAACGCCGGGTTGTTGGCCGGTGGCCGACAGGGTGCCGGGGCGGGCGCCGGAATCTCGCAGGAAGTCGGCGGCCGCACCACCAGGTGCACCGCCCGCCAGAGCGCCGGCCACGTTGCCCGGTCGCGTCGAGGGAAGGGTGCTCGGACGGGCTGCGCCCCCGGAGGGCAGGTCGAGGAAGTTCTGCAACTGGCCGGCTGACGGTCGCGTGGCAACACCGGCGCCTGGTCGTGCCCCGGCAGTCGGACCCGCGCCGATGCCGGGGCCTGCGCCGGTGCTTGGGCGCGTTCCGGCACCTGGTCCGGCGCCGCCGCTCGGACGAGACCTGCCCGGAGGCGTGCCACCGGGCCGTGTCGCCGTGCCGGGGCCCGGGCCGGCGCCAGGGCGTGCCCCCGTGCTGGCTCGTGCGCCGGAGCCTGGCCCCGTCCCGCCACTCGGACGAGACGCACTGGGACGCGATGCGCTCGGTGTTGACGGACGAGGGCTCGGCCGGCTGACGGATGGCGTGTGGCCCGCCGACGGCCGAGACATACTCGCCCCGCCACCGCCGCGCGACATACCGCCGCCACCGCCGCGGCCGCCTCCACGGGCCAGCAGGTCGCCGGCATTCAAGAGACAGATGGCAGCGAGAACGGCCAACAGAAGAGAGAGCCTTTTCATGATTTCACCTCGGATCGAGTAAGTCGTCTGCCTGGAAATCCTCGGGCGGCTGGTATCGATCTGCTAATTCACTCTGCCGCAGCCTGGCGAACCACGACCACTTCGTCCACGTTTGGCAGGACCTCGCCGCCCGCCACGCGATTGACTGACTGCCAGGTGAACGTGTTCTCGTCAAGGAGGGTCATGACGTTGGTCGACGAGGATTTGCTGCCGTCGGGCAGAACGCCCGTGGATTGGATGAACCAGCGATTCTCCTTTCTGCTCCAGACTCCTTCGCCGAAGGCACTGTCGGAGTCGAAAACCCAGGATCGGATCTGCCTGGCGGCCGGATCCCAGCCGACAATCTGCATGCCGGCCATTTCAATCCGATCGCCCACCGAGACCGCAAAGGAGCGAGTGATGAAATTCCGGTTCTTCGTCCACTGGCAGGTCGTTTCAATGCGGTCCTGCTGGTCCTGATCCAGCCACGTGCCGATCATCCATTCCAGCTCCTTGAGGTGTTCGTACTGCGACGGGACTGAGGGTATGTCTTCCTCCGTCACCCGGTCCAGCAACCACTGGCTGTCGCGTTTCACGTAGACGGCCGAGTATTCGGACTGTTCGGGTTCTTGATCCGGACGAATGACCTTTGCCGTTCCCTCTTCGATGGCAACGTTCGGCGAGACAAACTGGACGGCATGAGTATCCGCCTCCAGTCTGGCCCCTTTCCCCTCGGCGAAGATCGCAGCGAATTGCTTCTCGATTTCCCCGCGGCCGATCACTTGCTGGCCGGTAAGAGGGTTGGCATAAACGGCTTCCGGCGACCAGAGAGCCGCCAGGGCCTTGGCGTCCCCTTGGTTGAACGCCGCAACGTAAGACTGCACGGCAGCCCGAATGGCATCCTCCTCCGGATTGCCATCAGGCCTCGGCTCCGCAGCTTGTGCGGAAATGGCAAAGATCAAGGTGGCCGATACTGCTGTCAGCGTCCAACCTCCCACATTGCCTGCCAGCGGCTTGGAAATAGTGCTGCTCATATTCATCCCCTCCTGCAGAGTTGTGTTCTTCGACAAGATGACCGGCTTCTGCTGAATCCCATACTGGGAACCAATCGCCTCCAATCCAGCACGATCTGGACCGTGCGGCATCCGACAGACTGCAAGGAATGTGCCAAATCGTACGGACCGAAGGCCGGAGAGGTTATCTGCCGCTCAAATAAGATCTTGTGGAGTCTGGGGTTCGAAAGAACGGCTGAGGTGCGGCAGACATCGCCTCCAGTATTTTGGAGATTCCGTCGCCTTCCTCGTTCTAAGTCTGTCTGCCGGGCGGTACGATAACGGGTGCTTGGCAACTCACTCCCTCCGCCGGGAGTGGCTTCAGGTTTGCCTGCCCGCAGGCAAACCGTATCACCGGCCTGACAGTCCGGGGGGGACTGATTGAACGAGAAAACCACAACGCGGAACGTGGCCGACGACGCAACGGATCCCGATCTTGTCGAGTTCAGACAGGCCTGGGAGGAGCCCGATGGCATGCCCGACGAACTCGAAGCACCCTTGGGCTTCGAGGCGCTCATTGCCGGTCTTTCGCTGAAGTTCATCAACCTGCCCGCGAACAAGATTGACCAGGAGATTCAAGACGCCCAGCACCGCGTCTGCCAGTGCCTCGGGCTGGACTTGTCGGCGCTTTGGCAGTGGTCCGCCGATTCCCCGGGATTCCTTACGCTCAGCCACCTCTATCGATCGGTGGAAGGGCCTCCTCCTCCTGAGCCGATGGATGCCGAGGAGTATTTTCCCTGGTGCCTCCAGCAACTGCGGGCCGGCAAAGTAGTCGCGGTTTCATCCATGGAGGAACTCCCGCCCGAGGCGGCCCGGGACCGGGAAGTCTGGCGTCATTTCGGTATCAAGACCACGTTGACGATCCCGCTCTCGGCAGGAGGAGGGCCACTCGTCGGTGCCTTGTCGTTCAACGACACGCAGAAAGAACGGCCCTGGCCGGACGCACTCGTCAAGCGGCTTCAACTGGTGGCACAGATATTCGCCAATGCCATCGCCCGGAAACGATCGGATCAAGCTCTGTGGGAGAGCGAGGAGCGTCTGAGCCTCGCCACGGCGGCGGCGGGCATGGGGGTCTGGATGTGGGACGTTTCGCGCAACGAAATCTGGGCCACGGAGGATTGGCGGCGGATGTTCGCGTTCGCGCCGGATGCTGCGATTCGGTATGAGAACGTCATCGAGCGAATCCACCCGCAAGATCGGGAAAGGGTGGACCGGGCCGTACGATGTGCCGTCCAAGGCCGCGCCGATTACGTGGGCGAGTACCGCGTGGTTCTTCCCGATGGCGCCCTGCGCTGGATTGCAGCTCGGGGCCGGTATCATCCGGCTGGCAGTGCAGCCCAGGCGAGGATCTTGGGCGTGTCCGTAGACATCACCGATCGCAAACGGGCCGAGGCAGCGACGGAGGAACGCCTGCGGTTTGAGAAGCTGCTGGCCGATCTCTCTGCCGCTTTTGTCAACGCACCGTCTGAACGACTTGACGAGAAAATCGACGGCAGTCTGAAGGTGCTCGTAGAGTTCTTCGGAAACGACCGAAGCAGTGTCGTCGAATTCGCCAACGGCAAACGGCAGATCTCCGTGACACACTGCTGTACCGTCCCCAACTGCGAACCGTTCCCCCTCGGATCTTCTCCATACGAGCGGCTCCCGTGGTACATTGGGCAGTTTCGTTCCGCGAAGCCCGTCTTCTTGAGGCGGTTGCCGGAGGACCTTCCACCGGAGGCAGAAGCGGAAAGAAGTCACTGTACTCTCCACGGCATCAAGTCGACTATCGCCATACCGCTCAAGGCGGGGGGCGAGGTTCTTGGTGCCCTCACTTTCGCTTTTCTGGAAGAGTACTGCCAGTGGCCGGCGGACATAATCCTCCGCCTTCAAATGATCGGGGAGGTGTTTGCCAGTGCCCTCTTGCGCAGACGATCCGAGGAGTCGCTGCGTGCCGCATTGGCCGAAAACGAGGCCCTCCGATCCCGTCTCGAACAGGAAAATCTCTATCTCCGCGAGCAAGTCGTTCTGAAGCACCACCACGGCCGGATCATCGGCCAGAGCGATGCCCTCAAGAAAGTGCTTTCCGAGGCCGAACGTGTGGCCAGCACCGACGCACCAGTCCTCCTGCTCGGGGAAACGGGGACCGGCAAGGAGTTGCTGGCCCAGACGATCCACGAGTTGAGCAGCCGCAAAGACCGCCCGATGGTCATTGTCAATTGCGCATCGCTGCCTGCCACTTTGATCGAGAGTGAACTGTTTGGCAGAGAGGCAGGCGCCTATACTGGGGCTGCGTCGGCGCAGGTTGGGCGGTTTGTGATTGCCGACGACTCCACCCTGTTTCTGGACGAAGTCGGCGAGTTTCCCGTTGAGTTGCAGGCAAAACTGCTGCGAGTCCTCCAGGATGGCCGGTTCGAACGCCTGGGAAGTCCCAAGACCATGTCGGTCGATGTGCGGATCATCGCGGCAACGAACCGGGATCTCAAGCAAGCGGTCGAAGAGGGCACGTTCCGGGCCGACCTCTATCACCGTCTGAATGTCTTTCCCATCCAGGTGCCTCCACTCCGCGAACGCCGTGACGATATCCCGCCGCTCGTCTGGGCGTTGGTCGAGGTGTTCGGTCGGCGGATGGGCAAGACCATCAAGAGCATCCCGCGGAAAACTCTCGAACAGTTGCAGCGCTATTCCTGGCCGGGAAACGTACGCGAACTCAGCAACGTCATCGAGCGGGCCATGATTCTCAGTTCGAACGACGTCTTGCGGCTGGAAATGCCTGCCCCCGCACAAGCCGCGACGGCGTCTCGAACGACCTTGAAAGAGATCGAGCGAGCACACATTCTTCACGTCCTTGAGGATACCGGCTGGCGGATTCGAGGCATGCAAGGAGCCGCCGAGATCCTCGGCATCAAACCAACCACGCTCGAGGCACGGATGGCGAAGCTGGGCATCAAACGTGAGGCAAAGTCCCGGCACTGATCCGCAAAACGACCCACCATCAGGCGGATCAGGCAAGTCTCCAATATTTCGTAGGAATCTCCAATATTTTGGGTGCTGCGACGCCGGACGGGCTGGAGTCCGTCCCGCCCCCCCGGGCTCGCAAGTGCTGAGAATCTAGCCACTTAAGGCACGCTCTCAGGGGCATTCCAGGCAACGGTATGCGCCTTGCTCTGAGCGGTATGCGATTCTTGGTCGTTCTGCCAAAACCATGTCCGGGCGAGTATGTCCGAAAGCTGGGGCGGAGATGGAAGAGTGAAGATCGCATGATACAAGCCTCCTTTCGCATAGTGGCCCCCCCGAGGAAACGCGAAGAGATTCTGGAGGTCCTGCTTTGCCTGAAGGGGCCGACCGAGGTAACCAGAGGTTGCCGGTCCTGCCGGATCCTTCAGGACGCGGACGACGCCAACGTCCTCACCTATCTCGTCCAGTGGGATAACGAGGAAGAGGTCGAGAGCCATCTCCGCTCCGAACGTTTCCGGAGGCTGCTCCCCTACATCGAGATGTCCGTCGAGCCTCCGCAGGTTGATTTCAGCACCATTGACCAGGTCCGCGGGATCGAATTCATGGTCGAGGTGCTCAGTGCAAGAACAGACTAGCGAGAATCGATAATGTCATCCCAAGACCTCCTGACAGCATCCAGCGTAATCCTCGATTCCCTCAGCGACGGGATCTACGTCTGCGACACGGACCGGAGAATTGTCTATTGGAGCAAAGCGGCCGAAAGGATCACGGGCTGGAGCCGAGAAGATGTGATCGGCCGTCGGTGCCTGGACGACGTGCTCTGCCACATCGACAAGGACGGCCATCGACTCTGCGGCGAGGAGTTCTGCCCGCTCCACCGTTCGATGATCACCGGCGTCTCCAGCGGTGTTCCCCTCATCGTGTTCGCCAAGGCGAAAGACGGGAGCCGGGTGCCGATGCAGGTCTCCGTGGCCCCGATCCGCGACGCCCAGGGTACGATCGTCGGCGGCGTGGAGAATTTTCGCGATGTTTCCGCAACCCTTGCCGATCTGGAGCGGGCAAAACGGATCCAGACACTCTCGCTCGAGCAGGAGTTCCCCCAGGATCCACGGATCCGGTTCTCGGCCATTTATACTCCCCACGATATCGTCGGCGGCGACTATTTTGCGATCCGTGCCCTTGATTCCGATCGTTATGGTTTTCTGCTCGCGGATGCGATGGGTCACGGGGTTGCCGCCGCATTGCACACGATGCACCTCAGCTCGCTGTGGGGCCGGTTCTTCCAAATGCTGTCCCGTCCGGCTGAATTTGCTGAAACCGTCAACAACGAGTTGAGCAAGGTGGTGAAGGACGAATCGTTCGCCACCGCAATCTGCGGCGTCGTGGATCTGGCAGGCAGAACCCTCCGTTTCACCGCGGCCGGAAGCCCGCCGGCGGTGATCTTCCGATCCGGTGGCCAGGTCGAGCAGATCGAGTTGCCGGGGATGCCGTTTGGCGTGATGGAAGACGGCGTGTATGAGGAAGCTGCGGTCGAGATTCGCCAGGGAGACAGCGTCCTCTTGTTCAGCGACGGCGTCTTCGAGGTTCACAACGCTCAAGGCGAAATGCTGGGGATCGACGGGTTGATCGGCATCGTCAAGAATCTTGGTTATCCTGCCATAGCCATTGAGCCCAAAGCCCTCGAAGAGGAGTTGCTCAAGTATTCCAACGCGATCCGACTCGACGACGACGTGACATTGATCGAAATGCGTATCGGTACATGATGTCGAAACACGTCCTTTGTTCTCTCAGATATCCACAGATCAGGCCCCGGGATTCACGTGTGCGCCACACCAGGGCGGCGCTGTGATGGTGCTCGCCCGGGGACGGCATTCACCGCAATGAAGAACTTCGGCTTACATATTCCTGGCCATACCGGCATAGGACCGATCGCTCAAACTGAAAAGAGTCCGTCAATCGGCAAGGCGATACGTATGAAACGTGACGACAGGAATCAGACTTACCAAGAGAAGCCCATGACGCTCTTCAGGCTGACGGCTCTCTTGGTCGTCGTCTGCGTCATGGCCGCTCAGGCGGGAGCGCAGACCACGTTGGATCGAACGATGCTCCCAATCCCCGAGCCGAACTACCCGCACGAGACCGAACTCGATGCCCGGAATGCCACACCGCCGCCGCGTTTCGAAGTCAAAGCCCCAGCGGGGGCACCCAACGTGCTGATCGTCCTCGTGGACGACATGGGCTTCGGCATGCCGAGCGCCTTCGGCGGACCGGTGCACATGCCGACGGCTGAACGCCTCGCCAAAGGGGGGCTACGCTACAACCAGTTCCACACCACCGCGGTCTGCTCGCCGACACGGACGGCCCTGCTTTCCGGCCGCAACCACCACATGAACAACATGGGCGGCATCACCGAAACCGCCACGGCGTTCCCGGGCAACACGGGCCAGCGGCCAAACAACGTCGCCCCGCTCGCCGAGATGCTGCGGTTGAACGGTTACAGCACCGCCTTCTTCGGCAAAAACCACGAGACGGCGCCGTGGGAAGTCAGCGTCTCCGGGCCGACGGACCGCTGGCCGACGCGTTCAGGCTTCGACAAGTTCTACGGTTTCTTCGGCGGCGAGACCGACCAGTGGAATCCAACACTCTACGACGGGATGACCCGAATCCCTACGCCCCACTATCCGGGCTACAACTTCATGACCGACATGACCGACCAAGCCGTCGCCTGGATGAAGTTCCAGAAGGCGCTCACGCCGGAAAGGCCCTTCTTGATCTATTTCGCACCGGGCGCCACCCATGCGCCCCATCATGTGCCCAAGGAGTGGATTGCCAAATACACGGGCAGGTTCGCCGAAGGTTGGGACAAGCTGCGCGAAGAAACGCTCGCGCGGCAGATCTCGCTGGGCGTGGTGCCGCCGGGCACGAAGCTGGCGAACAAGCCGGCGGCTATCAAAGACTGGGACAAGTTGACCCCTGACGAGCAGAATCTCTTCGCCCGCCAGATGGAAGTCTATGCCGGCTTTGGGGAATACTGCGACCACGAGATCGGCCGGTTGTTCGATGCCGTCCGCGAGATCGGCCAGTTTGACGACACGCTGATCTTCTACATCCTTGGCGACAACGGCACCAGCGCCGAGGGCGGCATGAACGGCATGTTCAGCGAGATGACGTATTTCAACGGGGTGCAGGAGACGGTCGAGGACATGCTCAAACACTACGACGACTGGGGCGGGCCGACGACCTATCCGCACATGGCCGCGGGCTGGGCCGTCGCGGGCGACACGCCGTTCATGTGGACCAAGCAAATTGCCTCCAACTACGGCGGCTCCCGCAATGGCCTGATCGTCTCATGGCCAAGACGCATTAAGGCCGCCAACCAGGTGCGCTCGCAGTGGCACCATGTCATTGACGTGGCTCCCACAATCCTCGAAGCCGCCAGCCTCCCCGAGCCCAAGAGCGTCAACGGCACCGTCCAGTCGCCGATCGAAGGCGTGAGCATGGTGTACACCTTCGACCAACCGGACACGAAGAGCACCCACAAGACCCAGTATTTCGAGATCTTCGGCAATCGCGCCATCTATCACGACGGTTGGTTTGCCGGCACCGTTCACAAGGCACCGTGGGAGGCAGAGCCCCGCTCGAAGCTGCAGGAAGACAAGTGGGAACTCTACGACACGACCAAGGACTTCAGCCTAACGAACGACCAGGCCGCGGCCAACCCGGCAAAACTCAAGGAAATGCAGGCCGTATTCATCACGGAGGCGATCAAGCATCGTGTGCTGCCCATCGACGACCGCAGCGTCGAGCGTGTCAACGCCGCCCTGGCAGGCCGGCCCGACCTGATGGAAGGCCGCACTTCGCTCACACTCTCCGCAGGCATGGATTCGATGAGCGAGAACGTCTTCATCAACATCAAGAACCGGTCGCTCTCCATCACGGCAAATGTGGAGATTCCGGATGGCGGCGGGAAGGGCGTTATTCTGGCCCAAGGCGGCCGCTTCGGCGGATGGAGCCTGTATCTCAAGGATGGCAGGCCGGCGTATTGCTACAACTTCCTCGGGCTTGAGGAATACAAAGTGGGGGCACCGAATACGCTGCCGCCCGGCAAGGCCACCATCCGCATGAACTTCGATTATGACGGCGGTGGGGTCGGCAAGGGCGGAACTGCCACGCTCCTCGTCAACGGCGAAAGGGTCGCCAGCGGCCGGATCGGACGCACGCAAGCGATGATCTTCTCGGCCGACGAGACAGCGGGCGTCGGAGTGGATGACGCCACGCCGGTTACGAACGACTACAAGGAACGCGACAACGTCTTCACGGGCAAGATCCTCAAAGTCACCGTGGAAGTGAAGCCGATCGGAGTTGCCGTCACGGCGCAGGCGGGTGCGGTCGAACGCCTGCGATTGGAGAAAACTCTGTCCGACTAGCTAAATCGGGTTGCGTGATTCCCAGAATGGGCCATCTCCTTGAAGCCGCCTCCCGAAGGGTGGCGGCGGAGTCTGCATCTCTTGGAATCGTGCAAGTCTATTTAGACGCCGTCCGGCAGGCCTTTCCAATACCGGTTCTCGGCCTCGGGGCCGATCGTCAATAATCTCGCTCGGCTGCGGGAGACGCATCCTTGTCCATCGACAACCTGATCAACGTCGTTGTTACGGTCACTCTCTTCGAAATGATGGTCGCGATCGGCCTGGGTGTGACGTTCACCGACCTTGCCGGCGTCCTCAAAAACCGGCGTCTGCTCTTCCAAGCTGCCCTCGCAAACTACCTTTGCGTGCCGGCGGCCGCCCTGGGCTTGTTGATGCTGTACCGTCCCGACGGAATGATCGCCGCCGGATTCCTCATCGCCGCCGTTTGCCCCGGAGCCCCGTACGCTCCGCCGTTCACGGCCATCGCCAAAGGAAATGTGGCCGTCTCCGTCGGGCTGATGGTCGTTCTGGCCGCATCGTCCGCGCTGCTGGCTCCGCTTCTCCTGGACTTCCTGCTGCCGTTGGTGGTGAGGAACGGCTCGCTTTCCGTCGACGCGGGAAAGATGATCGCCACGTTGCTCGTCACCCAACTCCTGCCCTTGTTCATCGGGCTGACGATACGCGGGCAGCGCCCGAGTCTCGCCGCCAGACTGCTGAAGCCGGCTCGCATGGTGAGCACAGTCCTCAACCTGTCGATGATCGGCCTGATCGTCGCTGTCCGATTCGGGATGCTGACGGCCATCCGGCCGCAAGGCTACGCCGGAATGCTTGCCCTCGTTCTAGCCGCCTTGGCGGCGGGATGGTTGCTGGGCATGCCTGGTGGCGGCAACCGCAGGGCCATGGCGATCACGACTTCCGTTCGGAACGTGGGTGTAAGCCTGGTGATCGCCACAAGCAGTTTTCCCGGCACGCCCACCGTGACCGCCGCCTTGGCTTTTGGCGTCTTTCAGACGATCGTATTGGCCTTGCTGGCAGCGGCATGGGGTGGCCTGGTGCCTGTGAAGTCAGGTCCGATGGAAGTTGCGAGCGGCGACAATGACTGTTGACCTTAACGGGGGATGCCACAAGTACCGTCGACCACCTACGATTCCAGGAAGAATTCAATTGAAAGGAATGAGCCATGACGACGCCAGGGAAGCGAGGGGGAGCCCTTTTTGTGGACCGGTCCCGCCGGCAGTGGATCGTCCAGGATCCCGAGGGCAACTTCTGGACGATTTCCTCCGACGACGACGCCTGGGACCGTCGCCAACCATTTGATCCGACGGCGGAGACGGATCTCGAACCGGTCCCCGGACACTACAAGGATTTGTTGCGGCTACCTTTTTGAAAGAAGTGCAGGTGTGTTATGACCGCGGAACAGATCCGACTCGACGAAGCGAGGGAGCAAAGGGCTCCCTGGAAGAAGTGGGGACCCTACCTGAGCGAACGCCAGTGGGGCACCGTGCGCGAGGATTATAGCGAGAACGGGGATGCCTGGAACTTCTTCACCCACGATCAGGCCCGCTCGCGTGCCTACCGCTGGGGCGAGGACGGCCTGGCGGGGATCTCCGACGACAAGCAGCGGCTCTGCTTTGCGCTGGCCCTGTGGAACGGCAAGGACCCGATCCTCAAGGAGCGGCTCTTCGGGCTCACGAACAGTGAAGGCAACCACGGCGAGGACGTCAAGGAGTACTACTTCTACCTCGACAGCACGCCGACCCACTCGTACATGAAGTTTCTCTACAAGTACCCACAGGCAACTTTCCCCTATGCAGACCTGGTCGAGACCAACCGGCGACGCGGCCGCAACGAATTCGAATACGAGCTTCTCGATACGGGCGTTTTCAAGGACGACCGCTACTTCGACGTGTTCGTCGAGTATGCCAAGGCGTCGCCGGAGGACATTCTGATCCAGATCACAGCCTGCAACCGCGGAGCGGAGGAGGCCGAACTGCACGTGCTGCCGACCCTCTGGTTCCGCAACGACTGGGCGCCGTGGATAACCAGGCGTGCCGAGAAGCCGCTGGCGAAACAGATCGACGGACCGGCGGGCACCAGTACGATCACCGCTGTGCATCCCGTCCTGGGCGCCTACTATCTCTACTGCGAAGGCGAGGCCCCACTGCTTTTCACCGAGAACTCAACCAACCACGCTCGCCTTCACCTCGACTACGCGGACGAAGGCCCCTACCTCAAGGACGCCATCAACAACTACGTCGTCCAGGGCCAGCACGATGCCGTGAACCCTGAGCGGCAAGGCACGAAGGCCGCCGCGCACGCCACGGAGCGTCGATGATGGGACCCGATTACACC